>NZ_CP106754.1:1961625-2615501 GCF_025642095.1 Kosakonia sp. ML.JS2a | reverse complement strand
AAGCGTTGGCGCACGCGGCGGTATGGAACGGGATGTTTTCGACATGGTCACTCACAAAGAATTAAACGGCATTCGGCGTTCTCCGCCTCTATTTTTGTATTATACCGCGTTCTCCCATCATTGCCGCTCTCCCCTCATAAATCAGTGCGTTATATAATGTTTTGTCGCTAATATGTTAACGCTATCATTTTTACCGTTCGCGCGTAACAGCAGAATGTAAAATGTGATCGCGTTAACAATAAGTGCCCTTCTGCCGCATCGATTTGTGATCGATTGTACATATTTGGCGCAGAACTCTGGTCATTACATTTCGTCGGATCTAAAAATGTTAGCGCAAACATTTATACTATCCTCAGGAGCTAATCATGACCGTAAGTGCGAATTCCGATGCTGTAACCTATGCCAAAGCCGCAGGGGTAAAAACCGCCGCCGAAACCGGCGATCGCATCGAATGGGTAAAACTCTCCCTCGCCTTTCTGCCGCTTGCCACTCCGGTGAGCGATGCAAAAGTGCTGACCGGCCGCCAGAAACCGCTGACCGAAGTGGCGATCATCATTGCGGAAATTCGTAGCCGCGATGGATTTGAAGGCGTCGGTTTCAGTTATTCCAAACGTGCGGGAGGCCAGGGCATTTACGCGCATGCCAAAGAGATCGCCGACAATCTGCTGGGGGAAGATCCTAACGATATCGATAAGATTTACACCAAACTGCTGTGGGCTGGCGCGTCTGTCGGGCGTAGCGGCATGGCGGTACAGGCTATCTCCCCTATCGACATTGCGCTGTGGGATATGAAAGCCAAACGCGCAGGCCTGCCGCTGGCGAAACTGCTGGGCGCGCATCGCGATTCAGTACAGTGCTACAACACCTCCGGCGGCTTCCTGCACACCCCGCTGGATCAGGTACTGAAAAATGTCATCATTTCGCGGGAAAACGGCATCGGCGGGATCAAAATTAAGGTCGGCCAGCCGGATACCAAAGAAGATATCCGCCGTCTGACCGCCGTGCGTGAAGCGCTCGGTGATGACTTCCCGCTGATGGTGGACGCCAACCAGCAATGGGACCGCGAAACCGCTATCCGCATGGGCCGCCAGATGGAGAAATTCAACCTGATCTGGATTGAAGAGCCGCTGGATGCCTACGATGTTGAAGGTCACGCGCAGCTCGCTGCCGCACTGGATACACCGATTGCCACCGGGGAAATGCTCACCAGTTTCCGCGAGCACGAACAGTTGATCCTGGGGAATGCCAGCGACTTTGTGCAGCCGGATGCGCCGCGCGTTGGCGGGATCTCGCCGTTCCTGAAAATCATGGACTTAGCCGCAAAACATGGCCGTAAACTGGCACCGCACTTTGCGATGGAAGTGCACCTGCATTTGTCGGCGGCCTACCCGCTGGAGCCGTGGCTGGAGCATTTCGAATGGCTGAACCCGTTGTTCAACGAGCAACTGGAACTGCGCGACGGTCGCATGTACGTGTCCGACCGTCATGGTCTGGGCTTCACCCTCAGTGAACAAGCTCGCGCCTGGACACAGCTCAGCTGTGAATTTGGCAAACGTCCGTAAGTCGTAACCTCTGACGGGAGATCCCTCCCGTCTTTTTTTGTTCCCTACACCACATTCAACCCTGTTTCGAGGAGTTGTGATGAATACAATAATTAAACGCACCAATGTGCGTTACAGCATCCTTATTTTTTTATTTCTTGCCACCGTATTTAATTATGCCGACCGCGCCACCCTTTCGGTGGTTGCGCCGATCATGAGTAAAGAATTAAATTTTGATCCGGAAGCATTAGGGCTCGCTTTTTCAGTTTTTGGTATTTCCTACGTGATTATGCAAATTCCCGGCGGCTGGCTGCTGGATAAATATGGTTCCAGACTGGTTTATGGCTGTGCATTAATCGGCTGGTCGGTCGTGACCATGTTTCAGGGCACAATTTATCTTTATGCCAGCCCGCTCATCGTACTGGTGGTGCTGCGCCTGATGATGGGGGCGATTGAAGCCCCGGCCTTTCCGGCCAACAGCCGTCTTAGCGTGCAGTGGTTTCCGAACAAAGAGCGCGGTTTTGTGACGGCTGTCTATCAGGCAGCGCAATATATTTCTCTGGGTATTATCACACCGTTAATGACGCTTATTTTGCATAATCTGAGCTGGCATTATGTGTTCTTTTATATCGGCGCTATTGGCGTGGTGTTGGGGATATTCTGGCTGGTGAAAGTGCGCGACCCGCTATCCCATAAAGCGATTAACCAACAAGAGATTGATTATATTCGCGAGGGTGGCGGTGAACCGACATTAGGCAGTAAAAAAGGCCCGGCAAAAATCAGCATGGCGCAGATTAAAAGCGTCTGTATTAACCGCATGATGATCGGCGTTTATATTGGTCAGTTCTGCGTGACCTCCATCACCTGGTTTTTTCTTACCTGGTTTCCGACCTATTTATACCAGGCAAAAGGCATGTCGATTCTGAAAGTCGGTTTCGTCGCCAGTATCCCGGCGATTGCAGGCTTTGTTGGCGGGCTGCTGGGGGGGGTGTTCTCCGACTGGCTGTTAACACGCGGCTACAGCCTGACCACCGCGCGTAAGTTCCCGGTGATTTGCGGCATGCTGCTCTCCTGCGTGATTGTAATGGCGAACTACACCAGCTCGGAAGTGGTGGTGATTGCCGCCATGAGTGTGGCGTTCTTCGCCAAAGGGTTCGGCAACCTCGGCTGGTGCGTGCTGAGCGACACGTCACCCAAAGAGGTGTTGGGGATTGCCGGTGGCGTGTTCAACATGTGCGGTAACCTGGCGAGCATTATCACCCCGCTGGTGATTGGCGTGATCCTCGCCAACACCCACTCCTTTGATTACGCCATTCTCTATGTTGGCTCAATGGGATTGATTGGCCTGTTCTCTTACCTGTTTATTGTTGGCTCGCTGGAGCGTATCACTCTGACGCCTTCCGCTGCCTGAGTGTGATCCTGGCGTTCTCCTGCGCCACGCTGTTCCGCGCATTGTACTCCCGGCGGAACAGCGTTTTTTTGTCGGCTAGTCGTACGTGATCCCCGGCGGGTTGACCAGCGAACGTTCGACCCCCTCCCCCTGCTCTCCCCAACGCGCCAGCACCTGTTGATATTCACCCCGCGCAATGGCCCCATCCAGCGCGGCCTGCAAGGCGTAAACCAGCCCATTGTCTTTTTTGGTGGTTGTGGCGACCCAGGCTTTTTTCGGCCCCAGACCGACCACTTTGGTGGTACCGTTTAGCGCTGCTTTGTACGCCGCCACTGACTGTGGACCAAACACCACATCTGCGCGCCCGGACTGAATATAGAGAGTACCGGAGGCGTCGTCCGTCAGGTAAATCGGCTGCGCCAGGGGCCGACCGGCGGCGCGGTTCTCCTCATTCCAGCGCAGCAGAATGCGCTCCTGATTCGTACCTGACCCAACAATCACTTTGCGTCCGGAGAGATCCTGCGCCGAACGAATGGCCGGGATAGCACTGGAGGATTTCACCGAGAACGCCAGCGAATCAGCGCGATAGGTCGCGAAGTCAAACTTCTGTTTGCGCGCTTCCGTGACCGCAATATTCACCAGCGCCACATCATAACGACCGGAAGTGATGCCCAACGGCCAGTCTTCCCAGGCGGTGGGCATCAGTTTGAGTTTTAAGCCGAGGCTTTGTGCCAGCAAGCGGGCAATATCCGGATCGCTGCCAATACGCGTGCGGTTATCACTGGCGAGCAGCGCCAGCGGCGGCGAATTAAGCGCAGAGATCGCCACGGTTAATGTTCCGGGTTCGACAAACCTGTAACTGGCCGGGATTTTAGCGATGGCGGCCTCATCTCGCGGTACCGTTATCGGCTGTTCATTGGCCTGTAAATCAATCTGCCCGGCGGCGAAACTGCCTGTGGTGATCAACAGCAGCGCCAGTAATCCTTGTTTCATCGTCGCTCCTTACAGCACCCGGGATAAAAACTGCCGGGTGCGCAGATGTTGTGGGTGGTTCAGCACCTCGTCGCTGCTGCCCTGCTCAACAATTTTGCCATCAACCATAAACACCACCTGGTCGGCAACTTCGCGGGCAAAACCGACTTCATGCGTGACCACCACCAGTGTCGACCCAGCGCGCGCCAGCTTTTTGATCACATCCAGCACTTCGCCCACCAGTTCCGGATCCAGCGCGGATGTCGGTTCATCAAACAACATTACGCGCGGGCGCAATGACAGCGCACGGGCAATGGCGATACGTTGTTGTTGCCCACCCGAAAGGTGGCGCGACCAGGCATCTGCTTTATGCCGTAACCCCACCACATCCAGCAGTTCGTAAGCCTGTTCAATGGCAGCTTTGCGGCTCAGTTTTTTATGGGCGATGGGCGCTTCAATCAAGTTTTCCAGCACCGTTAAATGCGGGAACAAATTGAAGTTCTGAAACACATAGCCGACATTGACGCGCTGGCGCAGGATCTCCTTCTCTTTCAGTTCATACAGCTTGTCCCCTTGCAGGCGGTAACCAATGTAGTCGCCGTCGATCCGGATAAAGCCTTCATCAACACGCTCCAGGTGGTTAATGGCGCGCAATAATGTGGACTTCCCCGACCCGGATGGCCCAAGGATCACCGTTACCGAACCCGGTGGGATCTCCAGTGAAACCTCATCCAGCGCTTTGTGGCGACCGAAGTATTTGCTGATGCCGGTAATCGAGATATGACCATTAAGAGAGGTTGGCATGCACAGCCTCCTGGGGTTGCGGTATGCGCGCCGTGGCGGCAGAGGGAGTGCGAACGCGCGACGGATTGATGGCCGAACGTCGTTCACTGCGAGCCAGCCAGCGTTCCACCAGGTGCTGAATCGCGGACAAGACACTGGTGATCGCCAGATACCAGACGGCACCAACCATCAGCAGCGGGATCACTTGCTGGGTGCGGTTGTAGATCATCTGAATGGTGTAGAACAGTTCCGGCATCGCCAGCACGTACACCATCGCTGTGCCTTTGGCGAGGCTGATGATTTCGTTAAAGCCGGACGGCAAAATGGTGCGCAGCGCCTGCGGTAAAATGATGCGCAGCGTGCGCCGCCAGGCAGGCAGCCCCAGCGCAGCGGCGGCTTCATACTGCCCGTGGTCGACGCCGAGAAAACCGCCGCGAATAATTTCGGCGGTATACGCGCTCTGCACCAGCGTTAGCCCGACCACTGCGGTGGAAAATTGCCCCAGCACATTAATGGTGTCATAACGCGCCCACGCAATGCCGGTAAACGGAATGCCCAGCGACAGCGTGTCGTAGAGGTAGGAGAAGTTATACAAAATGATCAACACCACGATCAGCGGCAGTGAGCGAAACAGCCAGATATAGCCCCACGCAAGGCTGCTTAACAGCCAGGATGCGGAGAGTCGGGCCAGCGCCAGCAAACCACCGAACACCACACTCAGCGCGGTACCCAGCAGGGTTAACAGCAGGGTTTGCCCTAACCCTTCGAGGATCACCGGGTCGAAAAACCAGCGGGCGAAAACTGCCCATTCCCAGCGCGGGTTAAAGGCCACCGACTGCACAATGGCGGCCAGCACAAACAGGGCGACAAACGCACCGACGGTGCGGAGCGGATAGCGTGCAGGCACCACTTTCACGGTTTCTGTACTTTTCATGGTCGTTCCTCAGGCGGTTTTACTCAGTTTTTCTGCCAGCAGCGCTTTGGTAAAACGCAACCGACCATCAAACGGCGGCTGACTGAACTCTTCCGGATCGCGGTTCAGGTCAAACTGCGCCTGATACCCCTGGCTCAGGTAGAGACGCACCGCTTCCGGCTGGCGAAAGCCTGTGGTCAGGTAAATCTGGCGGTAGCCCGCACGTTGCGCCCGGCGTTCCAGCTCCTGCACCACGCGCGCCGCCAGCCCCTGCTTACGCAGCGTGGGTTTGGTCCAGATTCGTTTGATTTCCGCCGTCTGCGCATCAAAAGGTTTGTAAGCCCCGGTGGCGATGATCTCGCCGTTGCGCTCCAGCACAATAAACAGCCCCTGTGGCGCTAAATACCATTCGGTCAGCTCCACTTCCGCATCGCGGGAAAAGTAGTCGCCGTAACGTGCGGCGTATTCGCCAAACAGCCCGGTTAAAATGGGTTGCAGCTCCTGCGCTTCTGGCGAAACGTCGCGGAATCGTTCGCGCATTGCCGTCTCCTTAATCGCCCAGTCCGGCCGGATTAATCTCCGACGCCGGAATACGTTCCACCCCTTCGCCCCAGCGATTGAGCACCTTGTCGTAATCCCCGTTTTTGATAGCGCCATTGAGCGCGGTTTGCACGGGTTCAACCAGACCACTGCCTTTACGCAGCGTCACCGCAATGTGCGCCGCTTTCGGCCAGCCGCCGTCCACGCTGCCAACCAGCCTGGTGTTGCCGGTCAATGCCGCTTTCCAGGCACCGATCACGTTCGGGCCAAAGTACGCGTCGGCGCGACCCGATTGCAGCGCGAGGGTTTGGGCCGCATCATCTTTGGTGTACACCGGGGTAAACGGCTTCAGCCCTTTTTTCAGGTTTTCAGCGTTCCACGCCAGCAGGATCGCCTCCTGATTGGTGCCAGAGCCAACAATAATGCGCAATCCGGCAATATCTTCCGCGCGCTCAATCTGCTTGATTGCACGGGTGGATTTGACGTAGAAGCCAAGCGAATCTTTGCGATAGGTGGCGAAATCGAACTTCGCTTTACGCTCTTTGGTGACGGTAATATTGCTGATTGCCGCATCGTACTTGCCCGAGGTCACGCCCAGCGGCCAGTCCTCCCACGAGGTCGGTACCACATTCAGCTCCAGCCCCAGGCTGCTCGCCACCAGGCGGGCGATATCCACCTCGCTGCCGAGCAGGGTTTTGTTGTCATCGGCAAACACGGTCAGCGGCGGTGAGTTCAACGCCGCAACGGCAACGGTCAGTTTGCCCGGCGTGACAAAGTGGTAATCCTTGGGCAGTTGTGCAATGGCGTCGGCATTTTTCGCCGTCGTGATCGGCGTTTTATTGGCCTCCAGGCTGACGCCCGTGCCGTTGATATTGACGTCCTTTGCCCAGGCCAGCGGCGTAAGCGCCAGCATCATGGCCAGCAATAGCGATGTTTTCTGCATAGCTTTAACTCATCTTTTATTGTTGTGAGAAGGGATTCACCGGCAGCGGAAGACCTAAGCTTTCACGCAGTGTGGTGCCGGGGTATTGCGTGCGAAACAGACCGCGCGCCTGCAACAGGGGAACGACCTTGTCGACAAAACGCGGGAAGGTGTCTGGCGTCCCGCCCTGGATGATGAAACCGTCGGCGGCATAGTTTTCAAACCACTGCTGTAAGCCGTCGGCGACCTGCTGCGGCGTACCGGAAAAGCGCGGGCGCGGCGATGCGCTTTCCAGTGCCACCTGGCGCAGCGTCAACTGACGCTCGCGGGCGTTGCGTTTGATCTCATCGGTGGTGCTGCGAAAACTGTTTTGCCCTAAATCGCCAATATCCGGGAAAGGTGCATCGAGCGGGTACTGGCTGAAGTCATGATGCTCAAAATAACGTCCCAGATAGTTAAGCGCATCGTTGATGGAGACCAGCGCCGCCGTGGTTTGATACTGCTGCTCCGCATCCTCTTCACTGTCACCGACGATCACGCTGACACCCTGGAAAATATGCAGCTCATCGTGGCGGCGGCCATACTGTTCCAGTTGCGTTTTCACATCGCGATAAAATGCTTTCGCCTCTTCCAGGGTCTCCTGATGGGTAAAAATGGCGTCGGCGTGATGCGCCGCCAGTTTTTTGCCATCGTCTGACGCCCCGGCCTGGAAAATAATCGGTCGCCCTTGCGGCGTACGGCCAATATTTAATGGTCCGGCAACCTGAAAGAAATCGCCGTGATGATTGAGCGTATGTAATTTCGCGGGATCAAAAAATTGCCCGCTGTCTTTATTACGAATAAACGCGTCCTCTTCCCATGAATTCCATAACCCTTTCACGACCTCCAGATATTCATCGGCAATGCGATACCGCAGAGCGTGATCGGGATGTTGCGCACGGGAAAAGTTCTTCGCGGAGCCTTCCAGTGGTGAGGTCACCACGTTCCAGCCCGCACGCCCCTTGCTCAGGTGATCGAGGCTGGCAAACTGTCGGGCAACGGTAAACGGTTCGCTATATGACGTGGAGAGCGTGCCCACCAGGCCCAGATGGTGAGTCACGCTGGCCAGTGCGGATAATACGGTGATGGGTTCAAAACGATTTAAAAAATGCGGGATCGATTTTTCATTAATATATAAGCCGTCGGCGACGAATAAAAAATCGAGTTTACCCTGTTCGGCAATGCGCGCTGTTTCCAGCACAAAGTCAAAATTAATACTGGCGTCCGCGACTGCCGCCGGGTGACGCCACGCGGACATATTTCCTGATGCACCATGTAATATGGTGCCAAGCCGCAGTTGTCGTTCTGTAGACATAATCCATCCTCCTTTTCAGGCAACAGGTGACCCGGGGCCGGAGCCCTGGATAAAGACATTCACATCAGTGTTGGAGTAAGGCTTTTTCCGCCAGCAGAGCGAAATAACGCGCAGCGCCTTCAATTAACTGCTCATCGGGGTTAAACGCCGGATGGTGCAAGCCGTATTCGCTGTTGCTGCCAATGCTGACAAACGCGCCGGGAATATGGTGTAAGTAGACCGCAAAGTCTTCGCCGCCCATATGCAGGTCGGCCTCTTCGGTGCGATACCCGTGCCAGTCGGCAACATCGCGGGCAAAGGTGGCCCATCGTTCATGGTTTACCAGCGCGGCGGGTCCCTCAAACCAGGTGACCGCAATCTCCGCATCGAACGCTTGCGCCAGTCCGGCGGCAATCTCATTAACGCGGCGTTTTACCTGATCACGCACGGCAATCTGGTGAGTCCGCAGCGTCCCTTCCAGCTCCACCGCTTCCGGCAGCACATTCCAGGTGTTACCGCCCTGAATGCGGGTGACGCTCAGCACCACCGAGTCCAGCGTGTTGATATTGCGGCTGGCGATACTTTGCAGCGCCACCACCAACTGGCTGGCGAGCAGGATCGCGTCGTTGCCCTCGTGTGGACGCGCGGCATGCGCGCCTTTACCGGTGACCTTCAGCGAAAAGCGATCCACATTGGCATAAAAGGCCCCGCCGCGCGTGGCAAAGGTGCCCACCGGTAATCCCGGCTCATTGTGCATGCCGAAAATGGCGTTCACCTCGTCCAGCGCACCGGCCTGGATCAACCGTTTCGCACCGCCGAAATTCTCTTCCGCAGGCTGAAACAGAATGCGCACGCGACCGGCCAGTTGTGGCTCTTTCTCTTTCAGCAGCAGTGCTGCGCCGAGCATCACGCTGGTGTGAACGTCATGCCCGCAGGCGTGCATCACGCCAGGGTTACGCGACGCAAAAGGAACGTCGACGGCTTCATCAATCGGCAAGGCGTCGATATCCGCCCGCAGGGCGATCACCCTTTCTCCGCTGCCCACTTCAGCCACCACGCCGGTCGGCAGCGTCAGCGGAAGCAGGCGTAATCCTGCGCTCTCCAGCCAGTGGCGAATGCGGCGGGTGGTTTCGAACTCCTGTAATGAGAGTTCAGGATGTTGGTGCAGCTCGCGCCGCCAGTTGATCAGTTGCCCGGCAAAACTCATCCTGCCACCTCCTGGGAGGTATGCGCATCAGCGAAAGCCTCCGCCAGCAGCTGCAATGAACGGATCCGCGCTGTCCCTTCAGTAATAGGGGTATCGATAATAAATTCATGGATGCCATAGTGCTGATGCAGAGCATCCAGCCCTGCCAGCACCGTTTGCGGCGTGCCGGCAATCAGCGAAGGTTCCCGGCGCGCAATACGCACTGCTGGACTTCCTGCCTGACGGGCGAACGCATGCCCCTGCGCTTCACTGGCGACGCTAACCCGTTGACCGTTGGCTAACTCCACGCCCCAGACTTCCACTTGTTGCGCCAGCGCATCGGCCTGCGCCTGCGTCGTGGCGACAATCACCTGCACGGCAACGAGGGTGTCTCGCGGGCTTTGTTGCTGCCATTGCGTGACAACGTCACGAAGAAGCGTTTTATCGCCATTCAGATGCGCCGCGAAAACAAAGTTCCAGTTCAGCCGGGCCGCCAGTTCGGCGCTCTCCAGGCTGGCGCCGAGCAGGAAACCCTCAGCACGCTGCGCAGGCAATGGCGTGGGCAGCACCGTCTCTTCGGCGCTGTCGTCTTTCGCCAGCGAGAGCCAGTTATCCAGTTGCGCCAGTTGATCGGCAAAGCTGCCCTTTTCGTCGTTGTGCACGCCCTGCTGCAATGCGCGGGTGGAGAGCGGTAATCCGCCCGGCGCTTTGCCGATGCCGAGATCGACCCGCCCCGGCGCGAGGGTTGCCAGCAGATTAAAGTTTTCCGCGACTTTGTACGGGCTGTAGTGTTGCAGCATCACACCGCCGGAGCCAACGCGAATACGCCGGGTCTGACCGAGGATCCAGGCGATAACCAGCTCCGGTGACGGGCTGGCCAGTTGCGCGGTGTTGTGATGTTCGGCTATCCAGAAACGGTGATAGCCCCATTTCTCCGCAAGCTGGGCCAGTTGCAGCGTGCGATTCAGGGCGTCCTGTGCGGTTTCATGTTCCGCAATGGGGCTTTTATCCAGCAGACTCAGACGATAAGACATGCAGCGCACTCACGTTAGAAAAGAGGCTTTTATTATTAGGACGCGCTGAATTTGCTGTGAAACAATTAATTTACATTAAATAAGCAAAAAATTTGCAAAGTAAGTACATGCGCGCGCTGCAGTCATTGTTGATGCTTATGGATTAAAGAAGGCGACTGTTCTGATTTGTTAAAATTCGTTTTGCTGCTCACGGTTATTTCTGTTGCATTTTTCGCCATTATGAATCAGTTCCGCTACCTGACACCGGTGACCTCACAATTTCCACTAATAGTCGCTGCCTTTCTGGTGGGTATGTTTTGCGTCGTTAATCGATTGCGGTTACGATGCTGCGCCATGTTTTGTCTTATCCATACGCAGAATGACTGGAAAGACAAGGCGTTTACCCGACGGGGCAATCGTTTGGTTAGCCATCCCGAAGGTTGAGGAACTCAGCAAGGTTCAGACAGGTGAACAGGTAAACAATGAAAAAAGATCACAACCACGCTGCCGATCATCACGCGGCAAAACGACGCTGGCTTAACTCTCACGAAGAGGGCTACAGCCGGGCTATGGGTAACCGCCAGGTACAGATGATCGCCATTGGCGGCGCAATCGGTACCGGTTTATTCCTGGGCGCAGGCGCCCGACTGCAGATGGCGGGGCCGTCACTGGCTATCGTCTATCTGGTCTGCGGTATCTTCTCTTTCTTTATTCTGCGCGCACTGGGCGAACTGGTGTTGCACCGCCCTTCCAGCGGCAGTTTTGTCTCGTATGCCCGCGAATTCCTGGGTGAAAAAGCCGCGTTTGTTGCCGGCTGGATGTACTTCGTGAACTGGGCGATGACCGGTATCGTGGATATCACCGCCGTGGCGCTGTATATGCACTACTGGGGCGCATTTGGCGATGTCCCGCAATGGGTATTTGCGCTGGGCGCGCTGGCGATCGTCGGCACCATGAACATGATCGGCGTGAAATGGTTCGCCGAAATGGAGTTCTGGTTTGCGCTGATCAAAGTGCTGGCGATTGTGGTGTTCCTGGTTGTCGGTACGATTTTCCTCGGCACCGGTAAACCGCTGGACGGCGGCACAACCGGCTTCCATTTGATTACCGACAATGGCGGTTTCTTCCCGCACGGTCTGCTGCCTGCGCTGGTACTGGTACAGGGCGTGGTCTTCGCCTTTGCCTCCATTGAACTGGTCGGCACCGCGGCGGGCGAATGTAAAGATCCGCAGAATATGGTGCCGAAAGCCATTAACAGCGTGATCTGGCGTATCGGCCTGTTCTACGTCGGTTCTGTGGTGCTGCTGGTACTGCTGCTGCCGTGGAACGCTTATCAGGCAGGTCAGAGCCCGTTTGTGACCTTCTTCTCCAAACTGGGCGTGCCGTATATCGGCGACATCATGAACATGGTGGTGCTGACCGCGGCGCTCTCCAGCCTGAACTCGGGTCTCTACTCTACGGGTCGTATCCTGCGCTCGATGTCGATGGGCGGTTCCGCACCGAAATTCATGGCGAAAATGAGCCGTCATCACGTGCCTTACGCCGGGATTCTGGTCACCATTTGCGTGTATGTTGTTGGGGTGTTCCTGAACTATCTGGTGCCGTCGCAGGTGTTTGAAATCGTGCTGAACGTCGCATCGCTGGGCATTATCGCATCGTGGGCGTTTATCGTGGTTTGCCAGATGCGTCTGCGTAAAGCCATCAAAGAAGGTAAAGCGGCGGATGTGAGCTTTAAGATGCCGGGCGCGCCGTTCACGTCATGGCTGACCCTACTGTTCCTGTTCAGCGTATTGGTACTGATGGCGTTTGACTACCCGAATGGGACTTACACCATCGGCTCTATCCCGCTGATCGCGGTTCTGCTGGTTGCTGGCTGGTTTGGCGTACGCAAACGCGTACAGGCTATCCACAGCACTGCGCCGGTTGCGCCGAGCGAAGAAACCAAAGCGCCGCTGGTTGAAGAACCGTCACGCTCGTAACCGTTCCTTTTCGTGAATAAGCCTGCGCCCGCGCAGGCTTTTTTATGCGCAAACACCACGCTTCACGCTTCGGTCAGCCATAAAAAAGCTCCCCGTAGGGAGCTTAAGCGATGGTGTGATTACAGCGCAATGCGGATCACATCATCCGGCTGAGTGGCTTCTTTTTCACGGCTGGAGGCCTGTTTCACACTGACAAACAGGGTTTTTCCGTCCGCTGAGAGCGCCAGGCTATTAGGGTGAGTCGGCGTGTCGAAGGTTTTGACGACCTTGTAGGTTTTGCCGTCGATAACGCTGACTTTCCCGGCTTCGCGGTGGGTGACGTAGGCTTCGTTACGTGCCGGGTTAAACAGCACTGCCAGTGATTCCGGCGCGGCCACTTTCTCCAGCACCTTGCCCTTGCGGGTATCAACCACCAGCACTTCCGCTGCTTTGGAATCGGTCACAAAGGCACGGTGACCTGAGGTATCGAGGCTCAGGTTCAGATAGAAATGCTCTTTACCATCATCTTGCAGTTTTTTACGATCGATAATGCTGTTTTTGCCGGTATCGACGGTGATCAGTTCACCATCGCCGTTGGTGGTATAGAGACGTTTCGCCGCCGTGTCGACCGCCAGCCCGGTGCTGTAGGTGCCGGTCTGCTTAATGGTGGTTTTCAGTTTCAGCGTGTCGCCATCCACGACCCAGATTGCACTCTCTTTCCCGACCCCGGTGATATACACCGTGTTGGTGGTTTCATCGACCGCCAGTTCGCGCGGGCTGAGCGGTTTTACGGTTTCTGAACGCTTACGAGCGTCGAGCACTACGCGCCCTTTCACATCGCCGGTTTTGGCGTCAACGGCTGTCACAGAACCGTCGGTGGTATTGCCGAACCACAGGGTTTGCGTGCGGGTGTTGATCGCCGCGCCAAATGGTTTCAGATCGCTGTGAATGGATTGAGTGATCGCCAGCGTCGCCGGATCAAGACGGTACACCACCCCGCCTTTATCCGTTTTGCGGCTTTGCGCGGTTGCCAGCCAGAGCGCATTTTCCTGCTGGCTGAAGGCCATTTCATAAGCGCCTTTACCGACCGCTTTGCGCAGCATCTCTTCGGCTGCCTGTGTAGTGAATGATGCCGCCAGCAGCAGTGAGCCGAGGACCAGAGAATTCCTCAGGCGCGGCGAGCATAAATGACGTAAAGACATGACGACTCCCTTTGATTAACAAGATTGTTATTTTTCACACGCTTCCCGTGCGCGATGCCGAAGCCTCGCTTATTGTTATAAGTGAGAATAGTAATCATTAATGACGGTAATGTGGAGCGATAAATTGTCAGCAAGCCGCTTTGCTGCACTCGTAATTAACGTAATGTGCGCTTAATGTTTTCAAATAATTTACATACGATTTAACATATTGCCGTATGTTCCATTTGGTTCGTTTTATAACCCGGTTCCGCCATGAATATAATTTCCGCCACCAGGCTCACTTTGCCGGTCTTGCTGCTCCCGGCAGTGGTGCCCTCTTCGGCTTTTGCCGATGAGCAAACCCTGATTGTCAGCGCCACACCCCACACCGTTTCTGAGCTGGATACACCCGCCGCAGTGAGCGTTGTTCAGGGAGATGACATCCGCCAGGCCACGCCCCGGGTCAATTTGTCTGAGTCGCTGGGCAGCGTCCCCGGTTTGCAGGTGCAGAACCGCCAGAACTATGCGCAAGATCTGCAATTGTCGATTCGCGGGTTTGGTTCACGCTCAACCTATGGCGTGCGCGGTATTCGCCTGTATGTTGACGGCATCCCCGCCACCATGCCGGATGGCCAGGGGCAGACATCGAATATTGACCTCAACAGCGTGGAAAGTATTGATGTGCTGCGCGGTCCGTTCTCTGCACTTTACGGTAACGCTTCTGGCGGGGTGATGAATGTCACCACGCAAACCGGGCGTGAACCGGCGACGATTGAAGCCAGCAGTTATTACGGTAGTGACGCCAGTTGGCGCTATGGGTTGAAAGCCACCGGCGCGATGGGTGATGGCACCCATGCCGGGGATGTGGATTACACCGTCTCCAGCACCCGTTTTGTTACGCACGGTTATCGCGATCGCAGCGGTGCGCGTAAAAATCTGGCGAATGCCAAACTGGGCGTACGCATTGATGATGCCAGCAAACTGAGCCTGATTTTTAACAGCGTGGATATCAACGCCAACGATGCGGGAGGCTTAACCCAATCCGAGTGGCGGAATAATCCGCGCCAGTCTCCACGCGCCGAACAGTACGACACGCGCAAAACCATTAAACAAACCCAGGCGGGTTTACGCTATGAGCGCCAGCTCAGCACGCAGGATGACCTGAGCGTGATGATGTATGCCGGGGAGCGTGAAACCACGCAATATCAGTCGATTCCCCGGGCGCCACAGCTGAATGCGCAGCATGCTGGCGGCGTGATCGACCTGACGCGTCACTATCAGGGGATCGATACACGCTGGACGCATCGCGGTGAGCTGGGCGTCCCGGTGACGTTTACCGGTGGGCTGAATTACGAAACCATGACCGAACAGCGCAAAGGCTATGAAAACTTTGTGATGCGCGGCACGACGCCTGTCTACGGGCGTGAAGGCAATCTGCGCCGCGACGAGCGCAATCTGATGTGGAATGTTGATCCCTATCTGCAAACCGGCTGGCAGTTAACTGAAAAGCTGTCGTTAGAAGCCGGTGTACGGTACAGCTCCGTGTGGTTTGACTCCAACGATCACTACATTACCGCGCAGAACGGCGATGACAGTGGCGAGGCGAATTATCATAAATGGCTCCCGGCAGGGTCGCTGAAATATGCCGTCACCGATGCCTGGAATGTGTATGTCGCCGCCGGACGTGGGTTTGAAACCCCCACCATTAATGAACTCTCCTACCGTTCCGATGGCCAGAGCGGGCTGAACTTTGCGCTGAAACCATCGACCAACGATACGGTAGAAATCGGCAGTAAAACCCGTATCGGTAACGGGTTACTGACGGCTTCGCTGTTCCGTACCGATACGGATAACGAGATCGTCACCGATACCAGCAGCGGAGGTCGCACGACCTATAAAAACGCCGGGAAAACCCGTCGCCAGGGCGCAGAGCTGTCGCTGGATCAGCAGTTTGCCGGAAACTGGCGGGCAAAAGTGGCGTGGACCTATCTGGATGCCACCTACCGTAGCGAGGTGTGCAACGACGCCGACTGTAACGGTCATCGTATGCCGGGTATCGCCCGGAATATGGGCTTTGCATCGCTGGGGTGGATCCCGGATCAAGGCTGGTACGCCGGTGCGGACGTACGGTATATGAGCGATATAATGGCGGATGATGAAAACACCGCCAAAGCGCCGTCTTATACCGTGGCGGGCGTGAATACCGGCTACAAATTTAGCTATGGCAACTGGATGATGGATATCTTCGGGCGTATCGATAACCTGTTTGACCGCGAATATGTCGGTTCGGTGATCGTTAACGAGTCGAATGGACGTTATTACGAACCGGCTCCAGGCCGCAATTACGGCGTCGGCTTGTCGGTGGCTTATCAGTTCGAGTAATGCGGGAATCGGGTCACCCGTCGATGGGCGGGTGATCTCTGCCAGAGGGTATAAAGCATAAAGCCCGGCGGCATGGCACACCGGGCTTTACTTTACTGGCTCATCACGTGTTTAGAAGGTCGTCCAGCCCTCTTCGCTGGCGGCGGTTTCACGGGGTTCCGCTTTTGCTTTCAGGTTCGGCTTGATCGTCGGTTTCCCTGTGGAAACGGGTTTCGCGCCACCCTGCTCAAGACGGAATGTGGCGACCAGCTCTTCCAGCAGGCGCGCCTGCTCTTCCAGCGAACCTGCGGCGGATGAGGATTCGCTGACCAGCGACGCGTTCTGTTGCGTGGTGCTGTCCAGTTCGCCGACTGCGCGGGCAATCTGTTCGATACCGCGGCTTTGTTCTTCGGAGGCGGAAGAGATTTCACCCATAATGTCATTCACCCGGGTCACGGACTGCACCACCTGATCCATGGTTTCCCCGGCTTTCGCCACCAGTTCGCTGCCGATGTTAATACGGGAGACGGATTCGCTAATCAGCTGTTCGATATCTTTCGCCGCCTGCGAACTGCGCTGAGAGAGGCTGCGTACTTCGCTGGCCACCACCGCAAATCCACGGCCTTGTTCACCTGCACGGGCCGCTTCCACCGCGGCGTTCAGGGCCAGAATGTTGGTCTGGAAAGCGATGCTGTTAATCACCGCGGTAATATCGGCAATTTTGTTCGAGCTGCTGTGAATATCGCCCATGGTATTCACCACTTCGCGCATCACACTGCCGCCTTCGCTGGCAGTTTTCGAGGCCTGCGCGGCCAGGCTGCTGGCGTTACGGGCGTTATCAGCGTTGTTTTTCACCGTTGCGGTCAGTTCTTCCATGCTGGCGGCGGTTTCCACCACGGCGGCAGCCTGCTGCTCAGTACGGGAAGAGAGATCGGTGTTGCCTTCGGCGATTTCCGTCGCGGCGCGCGACACCTGGCTCACACTGTTGCGCACTTCATGGATCATGTCGCGCAGGGTGTCGTTCATCCGCCCCATGGCGCCGGTTAATTGCCCCAGCTCATCTTTGCTCTGCGCCTGAATATGCGAACTGAGGTCGCCACTGGCAATGCGTTCCGCCAGTGCCAGGTTACGGTCAATCGGACGGGTGATCTGACGGATAACCCACCAGGAGACGATCACGCCAATCAGAATCGCAATCACACCGATGATCGCCGCAATGGTGCTGGACGTGTACGCCAGCTCATCATTATGGGCTTTAACCAGCGTAATGATCTGCTTGAGCGAAGCGCTGCTGTTGTCACCGCCAACTTTGACTTTATCTTCCGCCACTTTCAGCGCCTGCCAGGCGGTAAAGTAGTTCACGCTCAGATCGCGGTATTTCACCGTGTCATCCCACAGGGATTGCAGCGGTGACTTCAGGTCTGCCGGCAATTGACTCGCCAGCGCCTGTACGCTTTTCTGCGTCTGGTTAAAACGCGTATCCAGCGCATCGCGGGACTCTTTGCTCGGGCTATAACGCACCACCAGTGCCGCATCGCGTACGGTACTGATAGCGAACAGCTGTTCGTAAACCTGCGTCATCAGGCTGGTATCGGCAAGCGGAGTATGGATAAGCGCGGTGTAACGTGCGGAGAGATCGCTCGCTGCGAGTTTGT
The DNA here is from genome assembly GCF_025642095.1 of Kosakonia sp. ML.JS2a. GTDB lineage: Bacteria > Pseudomonadota > Gammaproteobacteria > Enterobacterales > Enterobacteriaceae. The sequence goes on along the minus strand of NZ_CP106754.1, from coordinate 2,597,753 downwards.
CCAACGCGTCGCGCACCGTGCGGAGGTCGCCAGTGGCTTTCTGCATCTCGCCAATGCTGCTCTGGAACGTATTAAGGTGGCCCGCCACATCGTTGATGATCTGCTTTTCAGAGGCAGACCAGGACATTGCGTCTGCGCTGGCGGTTAACTCGGAAGCGTGACGGACATAGTTCGACATCACCTCTCCCGATTTATCATCACCATAAAAGTATTTCAGGCGGTTTATCTTCGCCTGAAATACTTCAATGTTGATGTTATACATCAGGTTTGTTTTTTCGTAGACGTCGCGTATTTCTTTAAAGCGCAACACACTGAGGATGGTGGCGATGGCAACCAGAAATAACACCAGACCAAACCCCACTGACAGCTTTCTGCTGATTTTTATATTGCTCAACCGCTGGCTAAATGACATTCCGGACTCCTTGCTAAACACCAAATGTTAGCGCCTAACTGCGCCAACATTTGTTATCGGCACGATATGCAAGGATTTCAGCCTTAAGCTGGTCTTATCAGTGGAAAACGTGACGCAGATGCTCCCCTTACGCAAATTTTCGCCGGGGAGCATGTATATTTGGCTTTAAATCATTGGCTTTATCAATTATCACTCAGCGGTGAAACTGCTTGTTGATAATGGTTGCGCCCTCATCTATGGCTCGCCATAGCGCGCGCTCGCTGGCAAAACCGTCCCCCTCTTCGAGGGCGGCAAGCAGGTCGCTGTAATCATGCCCGCGTGATAAATCAGCCGAAGACGGATAAAGATAATTAAAACAGGGACCAATCCGGACCCATAATTGTTCAATAAGCGCGGTTAATGTTGGCATTCCCGCTTGTTGATAAACACTAAAGCGAAATGCGCGGTTGGCCTGTAGTGTCTGTTCGGTGTTGCCACTTTTTAACGCTTCATGAAAGGAGTCCGCCAGAATACGCAACTCCCTGATTTTATCTTTGGTCATATTCTGGCTGGCGGAACGCGCGGCCATACCTTCCAGGTTTTTCCGTATCAAATTGATTTCGTTGTAACGCTCAAGGGTGACTTCCGGAACAAGGAACGCCTGCGCGGGCGTGGCATGCAATGCACCTGCGGAGACCAGCCGCAACAATGCTTCGCGCACCGGTGTAATACTGGTGCCAAGTTGATCTGCTATTTCTTTCGTAATGAGACGTGCGCCAGGTTTAAGGGCGCCAATAATAAGCGCACCTTTCAGACTGGCTTCGACTTGCATAGTGAGGCTGGTCCGCTGCGCTTTTTCCAAATCAAGCATGTTTGCATCCTGTATAAATTCTTATCTATTATCAGCCTGGTAGCGTGTCCGTGATCTTTTCGCAAAGAATATATTATATAAACACATGCCTGGTATTGGATTGTCGCTTAAAAGTAGAACAAATGTTATTTATTATGCACAACCACCAGGAACCGCCTTCACAAGGTCATCAGTTCCTTATGCTTGTATAATTAAAGACGTTTTTTAAAATTTTGCACAATTTATGATGGCGGTTTTTTACCGCCATCGTTTGCTTAGCTTTCTGCGCCTATTTTGACCACCGCTTTGCCAAAGTTTTTCCCTTCCAGCAGGCCGAAGAAGGCGTCCGGCGCGTGCTCCAGCCCTTCAGTCAGATGTTCGCGATAGTGGATTTTTCCTTCACTCACCCACTGCCCCATTTCTTGCTGAAATTCGTTAAGGCGGTGACCATAATCCTGGTTAATAATAAACCCTTGCAATCGAATTCTTTTTTTCAGCAGCGTGGCCATTAATAACGGAATACGATCGGGCCCGGCGGGAAGTTCGGTTGCGTTATAACCACTCACCAGCCCACAAAGCGGAATTCTCGCCGCGGTATTTAATAACGGCAGCACGGCATCGAATACTTTTCCACCGACGTTTTCAAAATAAATATCGATGTCTTGCGGGCAGGCGGTTTTAAGTTGCCCGGCAAAATCGGGCGCATGGTGATCGAGGCAGTGATCAAAACCCAGCACATCCACAGCGTGGCGACATTTTTCACTGCCCCCGGCGACACCCACTACACGGCAACCTTTCAGTTTACCGATTTGTCCAACGGTCGCGCCGACAGGCCCGGTAGCGGCAGCAACGACCAGCGTTTCTCCGGCTTTCGGTTGACCAATATCCAGCAGTCCCATATAGGCGGTAAAACCCGGCATACCGAGCACACCCAGTGCCCACGAAGGGTGCTGCGGGTTTGCCCCCAGGTTCACCAACCCTTCACCACCGGAAATGTCATAGTCCTGCCAGCCGCTGTAGCCCAACACCCAGTCCCCTTCGGCAAAGTCCGGGTGCAGCGACACCACCACCCGGCTTACCGTGCCGCCGCACATCACTTCATTTATTTGTACCGGCGGTGTGTAGGAAGGCGCATCGCTCATGCGTCCGCGCATATAAGGATCTAAAGACAAGTAAACCGTACGCAGCAACACCTGGCCTTCACCAGGGGTAGCAATGCTGTCTTCTTCCAGACGGAAATTGTCCGCGTTCGGCGCGCCGTGCGGGCGTGACGCCAGCACCCAGCGGCGGTTGCGGTGAGATTGTTGATTCATTCTGCACTCCTCTGCTTGTCAGACTAACTATTGATACTAGTCGCTGACAGCGCGGAGTGCGTTTCCATTACGAGCTGGAATGGTTAAGTCGCACAACCAGATAATGGCATGGCGCATCACTTTCGTTGATGAACCGGCAATCATTTGGCGGCCCCAGCTCCAGACAATCTCCGGCTTTCATTTCGTGGCGTGTATCCCCTTCCTGAAAAACCAGCTCGCCTTCCTGTAACCAGATCAACTGGCGCGCCAGCGCATACGATGACGCTGGCATCGGGATGTTGCTGCCCGCAGGCAGTTCAATGTGCACGAGATCGATAGGCAGATCGCTTCTCGGCGAGACGTGGCGGCGCAGATAGTGGCTTTGCGGATCCCGCCAGACCGGTTGATCGGCATAGCGCAGCAGTTTCCCTTCCTGCATTTCTGCACGTGCAATCAGCGTCGACATGCTGATGCCAAACGCGCCGGAAAGTCGCGCCAGCAGCGCCGCCGTTGGGCTGCTTTCTGCACGCTCGATTTTGTGGATCATCGCCCTGGATACCCCGGCGCGCTCCGCCAGTTCACTGAGCGACCAGCCGCGGGATTCGCGTTCGACACGAATTCGTGCACTGATCCGTTGATTTATGTTGTCTGAGATAGTATTCATATCGTAATACTATAGTGTACAAAGAAGAGGTTCAACCATGACTATTCGTTATGCTGGCAAAGAGGACTGCGCTGCAATCGCCGGGATTTATAACCACGCCGTGGTCAATACGGCGGCGATCTGGAATGACCAGACCGTCGATGTGGAAAACCGTATCGCCTGGTTTGAAGCGCGTGCTCTGCTCGGCTACCCGGTGCTGGTTAGCGAAGAGAACGGTGTGATTACCGGCTACGCATCATTTGGCGACTGGCGTGCCTTCGACGGGTTTCGCCACACCGTTGAACACTCGGTCTATGTTCATCCGGAGCATCAGGGAAAAGGCCTGGGTCTGGCATTAATGGAACGGTTAATCGAAGAAGCCAAACGCCTCGGTAAACATGTGATGGTGGCGGGTATTGAGGCGCAAAACCACGGCTCCATTCATCTGCACAGTAAACTGGGTTTTGTCACTACCGGGCAAATGCCGCAGGTCGGCACCAAGTTTGGCCGCTGGCTGGACCTGACGTTTATGCAGTTGCAACTGGATAACCGCACCGACCCGGATGCGCTCCCATGAATCAGTCACTGACGCTCACCTTTTTGATTGCAGCTGGTATTGGCCTGGTGGTGCAAAACACCTTGATGGTGCGCATCACGCAGTCAGCGTCGACGATCCTTATCGCCATGCTGCTGAACTCGCTGGTGGGCATTGTGCTGTTTGTCAGTATCCTGCTGATTAAATATGGCCTTTCCGGTTTTCAGGAACTCTATGCCAGCGTGAAATGGTGGACGTTAATTCCGGGTCTGCTGGGGTCGTTTTTTGTTTTTGCCAGTATCAGCGGCTATCAGTATGTCGGCGCAGCCACCACCATTGCAGTGTTAGTGGCGAGCCAGCTTATTGGCGGGCTGGTGATGGATGTTGTCAGAAGTCAGGGGATCCCCGTGCGGGCGCTAATCGGCCCGGTGTGCGGCGCCGTACTGCTGGTGATTGGCGCCTGGCTGGTGGCCAGACGCCAGTTCTGATCACAGGATCGCGCCACCTTTGGTCAGCTGTTCCCGTCGCGCGTCCATATCTTCTTTATGCTGGCGACCATGGTGAGCAATGGCCTGGCGCAGACGCTGTTGCTGAGCATAACGTTCTTCACGACTCAGCGCGGCGTCATCGCTTAATTCAATCAACAGTTCGTTCATGCCAGCAATAACACTCTGTTCAATGGCCGCATCAACGCGGGCAACAACCTCGTCCAGGTGTGACATACCCTCTCCTTTAATTCAGTTTTGCTTTCGAAAAATCACTGCCCATCAGGCTCACACTGTAACCGGTCACGTTACTGCGAGTGGCATAGAACGTTTTACCGTTCGCCAGCGCGATCCACGGCGCTTGCTGGTAGAAAATCTCCTGCGCCTGGCTGTACAGTTTGGCGCGCGACGCCGGATCGGCCACCACCTTCGCTTTCTGTACGAGATCATCATACCCTTTGTCGCACCAGCGCGCGGCATTGGAACCGGTTTTTATGCTGTTGCAACCGAGCAGTACATCAGCAAAGTTATCCGGATCGCCGTTGTCCGACATCCAGCCAAACAGCGCTGTGTCGTGTTCGCCTTTACGCATCCCCGAAAGGTATTCGCCCCACTCGTAAGAGACAATTTTCGCCTTCACGCCCACTTTCGCCCAGTCCGCCTGGATCATCTCCGCAATACGGCGCGAGTTCGGGTTGTACGGGCGCTGTACAGGCATTGACCACAGCGTGGCTTCAAAGCCCTTATCCAGACCGGCCTGTTTGAGCAGCGCTTTGGCTTTTTCCGGATCGTAGGCGTAGTCCTTCAGCTCTTTATTAAAGCCGAGCATATTGGGCGGTAAAGGCGACTTCGCCACGCTACCGGAACCCAGGAAGACGGCGTTCACAATCGCTTGTTTGTCGGTCGCGTAGTTCAGCGCCTGGCGCACCAGCACATTATCGAACGGTTTTTTCTCCGTATTGAACGCCAGATACCCGACGTTCAGCGCATCGACCGTGTGCAGGGTCAGGTCTTTGTTATTTTTGATTTGATCAAACTGCACCGGTGAAGGTGCGGGAATAATCTGGCACTCGTTGGTTTGCAGCTTCGCCAGTCGCGTCTGTACATCCGGCGTAATGGCGAAGATCAGGTGTTTGGTTGGCACCGGGCCATCCCAGTAATTCGGGTTGGCAATATAACGGATTTGCGCGTCGGCTTTATATTGTTGCAGTGCATACGGGCCGGTGCCAATAGGCCAGGTATCGACGTTTTCCGGCGTGCCTTTCTTCAGCATCGCATCGGCGTACTCCGCAGAGAGAATGGAGGCAAAATCCATCCCCCAATCCGCAAGAAACGCGGCATTCGGTTCATTGAGCACAAACTGCACGTGGTAGTCGTCGATTTTTTTCACTTCTTTGATCAGCTTATCAAGGCCGACATCGGTGAAGTATTCGTAATTACCATGCGAAACATTATGATAAGGATGTTGCGCATCTTTTTGACGCAGGACGGAGAAAATCACGTCGTCGGCATTAAAATCGCGCGTGGGTTTGAAGTATTTGTTGCTGTTGAATTTCACGCCCTGACGCAGCGTAAACGTCCAGATTTTGCCATCGTCGGAGACTTTCCACTCGGTGGCCAGCGACGGAATCGGCGTATTGTTAACCGGATCGAAGTTAACCAGACGGTTGTAGAGCACCTGCGAGCTGGCAACAAACGTCGGGCCGGAGCTGGCAATCTGCGGGTTAAAGGACTCTGGCGACGCTTCAGAGCAGTAGATGAGGGTATCATTTGCTGCTGCCCATGCAGCGCTTGCCGGTAACAGTGTGCTCAGCGCGAGCGCGAGCAGCGTTTTCCCTGTAGACATGATCAGGAACCTTCTTTTTTATATGGAGCCGTAATCACAGCATAGCGCCGGAAAACTGGCAAATAACGATTCATACTCAGATTATTCTAAAGCAGTTGATTTCGCTGAAATATCCACCATGATTAACATTAAAATTTATGTTAAGTGTTTTCCGTGCCGTCAAGTCGATTCGACGGTATCAATGCGTCGAGAATTCAATGGTTTTGAGCTTTCTTCTGCCGTTTACTTGCTATGGCATTGCGTAGAGTAGACGCGTGAAGAAGTCTATGGGATGAAAACGTGGCAAAAACTCTCTTGCGCAGCGGTGATCTGGATGATTTCCAGGCCGTTGGCGGCGGCGGTCAGGCCGTATTTGATTCGGCATTGCAAATTCGTGAAGCACTCCGTCTGCGTAAGCAGCAGGCGCTGGTAGACTGCCTGGCGATTCCCCAGGTTAATGATGAAGGCGATCGCGTTGACTGGTACTCGCCCGTTGATGGGCGTTCGGTCTCGTGGAAAGCCGCCGATGAAGACGCGCGTTTTAAAGCACTGCGCTACCTCGAAAGCACGCTGGATAGCGCCGCCGCGCTGAGCCGCAAATGCATGCAGTCGCCAAAAACGGCGCAGCAGTTATTTGGCTCCCTGCTGGAAAAGGCGTTACAGTTTCCCGGCGAAAACCACATTTTCCTGGTCGATGGCAAACCGGTCATCACCTTCTGGGGCTTCGTCAACCTGAACGAGAGCGCCCGTGAGGATGTGCTCGAATGTTTGCGCCAACAGGAAGAGGAAGAACCGGTCATTATTCTGCCGCCGGAACCCGAACCTGAAGAGGAAGAGCCTGCGGTCGCCGTGACATTCAGCCATGCGGATGAACCGCTATTGACGCCTGCGCCGGAAATCAAACCCCAGCCCGCACCCGCACCGCCTGTGCAAAACGTTGCGCCTGCTGTGGCTCCGGACCCCGTTCCATCTCCATCTCCTGCCCCGGCGCCTGCCCCGGCAGCGAAGAAACGTCGTCGTTATGGTCTGTGGGCATTGCCGGTTGCGGCGGCTGTCGCTATTGCCGTTGCTGCGCCGTTAATCCTCAATCAACAAACGACGCAAGCTCCTGCGCCAGAGCCTGCCATGCCGCAGCCCGCCCCGGTGGCGATTGCGCCAAAACCGATACAGGCGGCACCGATGCTGGCGGCAAGTCTGCCGCTGCACCAGGCGGAAGTGCGTGCGGAAGAGAAAGCGCCGGAACCGCGCGAAGAGAAAGAGCCGGTGGTGATCAACGCCATTCCAAAAGATGCGCTGGTGATGGATGCCCTGCAGGTGAAAATTGGCTCTACGCGCTTCCTTAACGGCAACTGGCGCGTGGCGCTGGACGTTAAAGATCCGGAAACCGGCAAAGCCCCTGCCGTACGTTTCCAGATCCAGAACAATAAAGGCACGGCGCGCATTGTTCACGGTAAGAACATTACTTGCCGCGCGGATCTCTACTCCGGTCTGCACGACACCGGTGAACTGATGATTAAGAGCCGCGGCAACGCACGTTGCAGTGACGGATCCCGCTACCCGATGCCGGAAATTTCCTGTAAAGCAAGCACCAATGACGTCGCGGAATGTAACGCGCGTTTTGACGCCAAAACCACCGTTCCGGTGACGTTCAGAAAAACAGGTGACTGAGTTTATGCTGGTTAATCTTTGCGACTACAAACAGAGCGTGACGCTGATTGCCAACAGCGGCGTGCAATTTCTTGATTTCGGCCTGACGCCGCAAGATCCGGCGAACAGCGGTCGGTTCGTTCGTAAAACCGCCAACGGCCCGCTGCTGCGTCTGGATTTCGACCTGCTGAACGGGCGCTTTACCCTGCCCGGTCGCGACGGCGGTCAACCGGAAGTGGTGAAACCGGAAAGCACCCACGCGTTGCAGTATTCGCTGGCGCTGCTGGACGGCGTCTGGCTGCCGATTCCCTTTTTACGCTTCAACCCGCCGCGCACCTTTGTTGAAGGCCCGGATAACTGGGCGCGCGTGCAGATCCGCAAACTGAGCGAGCCGGACAGCGCAGGCAATACGCACCGCGTGGCGCTGGCGCTCGACAGCCAGATTAACGATCTCTCCCCCGGCAGCCTTGCACCGCTGGAAAACGATATTCTTAACGGCACCCGCTTTTCTCTCGCCTGGCGCGATGACGAAGTGGCGGATTTTCTCGATCAAACCTGGGTCGACGGCTGGCTGCGTGAAGCTTTTCAGCAGGCCACGCAAAATGAAAACCGTAGCGAGCGCGATATCAACCAGGCGCTGCGCGGTTTTGAGTACCAGGCGCACTGGCTGAACCTGATGACCCTGCTCGGTACGCAGTTGCAGGTGCCGGAAGTGAAGATTGTCACCCATACGTTGAGCACCCCGGCGATTCCGGTGGATTTGATTCTGGATGTCGGCAACACCCATACCTGTGGCGTGATCATCGAAGATCATGGTGATGCTAATGATGGTCTGCGTCAGACTGCCGAATTGCAGGTGCGCTCCCTGAGCGAACCGCAGTTCCTCAATGAGCCGCTGTTTACCAGCCGTCTTGAGTTCTCAGAAGCCCGCTTCGGTAAGCAACATTTTTCCGTCGAAAGCGGGCGTGAAGATGCGTTTATCTGGCCCTCTATCGTGCGCGTGGGCGATGAAGCCCGCAAACTGGCGATGCAACGTCTGGGCACTGAAGGCAACAGCGGGATCTCCAGCCCGCGCCGCTATTTGTGGGACGAAACCCCGGTTTTGCAGGACTGGCGCTTTAGCCAGATGAACAGCAAAACCCAGCGTGAGCCACTGGCGACCGCATTCCCGCTGATGAACCTGATGAATGACGAAGGCCAGCCGCTGTACAGCCTGCCGCTGGATGAGCGCCTGCCGGTCTTTTCACCGCAATACAGCCGCAGCACGTTGATGACCCACATGCTGTGTGAACTGCTGGCGCAAGCGCTCGGGCAGATCAACAGCGTTGCCACGCGCTTGCGTCTTGGTTTCCCGGCCTCGCCGCGCCAGTTGCGCACCATTATTCTGACCTTGCCCTCGGCAATGCCAAAACAGGAGCGGGAAATTTTCCGCCGCCGGATGTTTGAAGCTATCGCGCTGGTATGGAAAGCCATGGGCTGGCACCCGCAGGATGAAGACTTCGCTAACCGTAAACAGCAGGAAAAAAGCGTTGTTCCGGTGCCGCATATTCAGATGGAGTGGGACGAAGCCAGTTGCGGGCAACTGGTGTGGCTGTACAACGAAGCCATCTCCCGTTTTGCCGGGCAAACCGAAACGTTCTTTGCCGCCACCGCCCGCCCGGATCGCACCGACGCGCCGGATGCCACACCTGGCCGTTCGCTGCGTGTTGCCTCGGTGGACATTGGCGGCGGCACCACGGATATGGCGATCACCCATTATCAGCTGGATGACGGAACCGGCAGCAACGTGAAAATCACGCCGAAGCTGCTGTTCCGCGAAGGTTTTAAAGTGGCCGGGGACGACATTCTGCTGGACGTTATTCAGCGTTGCGTTCTGCCCGCACTGCAAACCCAGATGCAAAAAGCCGGGATCACCGATGCCGCCGCGATTATGGCGACCCTGTTTGGCGATTCCGGACGCATTGATACCCAGGCGGTATTACGCCAGCAAACCACGCTGCAACTCTTTATGCCTGTCGGCCACGCCATTCTTGCCGCCTGGGAAGAGAGCGACATTAACGATCCATTGGCCGGGCTGCACGCCACCTTTGGCGAGTTACTCAGCCAACAGCCAACGCGCAACGTGATGAACTACCTGAAACAGGCCATTGATCATGCGCTGCCCGCTGGCTCTGCTGAATTTGATGTGCTGGATGTCCCGTTACAGGTGAATTTCAAAGAGTTACAGGATGCCATGCTGGCCGGGCAGTTCACCCTTACCGCGCCACTCCACGCGGTGTGTGAAGCCATCAGCCATTATTGCTGCGACGTGCTGCTCATTACCGGCCGTCCTGGCTGTTTGCCTGGCGTACAAGCGCTGATCCGCCACTTACAACCGGTGCCGGTCAACCGGATGGTATGGCTGGATAAATACCGCGTGCATGAGTGGTATCCGTTCAGCCAGCAAGGCAAAATCGGCAACCCGAAATCCACCGCGGCCGTTGGCGCGATGCTCTGTAGCCTGGCGCTGGATTTGCGTCTGCCGCGCTTTAATTTTAAAGCAGCGGACATTGGCGCCTACTCTACCGTGCGCTATCTCGGGGTGCTGGATAACGTGGTCAACACCCTGCGCGACGAGAATATCTGGTATCACGATATTGATTTAGACAAGCCGGGCGCGAAGCTGGACGCGCGTTTACACTTCCCGCTGCGCGGAAATGTGACGTTGGGGTTCCGCCAACTGGCAAACGCCCGCTGGCCGGCTACCCCGCTCTATACGCTGAGCATTAACTCCCAGGAGCTGGCGAAAGCCATTGCCGGAGACGGTGTCCTGAACGTGCGTCTGAAATTCAGCGGTGGTAACAAACATCACGGGCCGGAATCCTTCACCCTCAGCGAAGCCTGGTTGCAGGACGGCACGCCTGTGGCCGCCGATGCGTTAACTTTTAAACTGAATACGCTGGCCGACCGCCGCCATAGCGGAAGCCATTACTGGATCGACAGCGGGAGTGTGTACCTGAAATGAGTGCGAGCGCAAAGACCACCCAGGCATTGACGGCATGGATCAACGAAAACCGCCTGCTATCGCCGTTGCTGGACGACGACGCCGACGCGCTGCTGGCGCGCCTGACCACTGCCGCTGCTGAAGAATCAGCCTTAAAAGAGGCGGTGGATGCTCCTTGCACCGTCGGGCTGTATGGCCATTCACAGGCGGCGAAAGCCCATTTGCTCAATGCCTTATGCGGCAGTGGTAACGGGCGGCTGAATGTGCGCCCTGGCGACAAAACGCTGGACTACTTTACCCATATCAATCCGGGACACGGGCTGACCAGCATGGCGCTGCGTTTTAGTCCGCGCGCAAGCGGGATGGATGACAGTTTCCCGCTGCGTCTGCGCATTCTCAGCGAAGCCGAACTGGTTCAGGTGTTTATCGCCCATGCCCGTCAGCAGCCGGAACTGCGCGCCGTGGACAAATCCGTTATTGAAGATCGGGTCGCCAAATGGCGCACCCTGCGTCAGCCCAATGCGGTTCCCGGTATTTCGGCGCTGGAGATCGGCGCGATTGCCCGCTTCTGGCGTTCGGTGGTGCCATCATCGTTGCAACAAATGGACGATGCGTTATGGCATCAGTTCGCTTCTCTGCTGCCATCACTGGATCTCACCGCGCGCGCCAGCGCCTGGTCGCTGCTGTGGGGTGAACAGCAAGAGCTGACGCAACAGTGGTTGTCGTTGGCCCATACGCTGCATCAGACCGGCAACGCCAGCGAACTGGCCGCCCCGCTAAGCGTACTGGTGGATAATTTTGCCCTGCCGACGGACGGTTTTCTTACCCCGGCGGAACACGGCGCTGAAGAGATTCAGGACGAAGTGGTGGTGCACCCCTGGTCTAACGACCAGTTGCAAAACGCGGTGAGCGTGCCGCTGGCAACCCTTGCCCTGATCACCCGTGAACTGGTGCTGCCGGTGGAAAACAGCGTACTTCCCTCGGTGGATATTCTCGATATCCCGGCCCCGGGTTTACAGGAGGGGCAACCGCTGTGGCGCAGTAAATGCCGCTGGCTGCTGGATAATTATCGCCAGCGCCTGCAACCGGATGTGCTGATGATCTGTAATGCCACCGCCGAACGCGCGGCGACAGGCGCAACCGCGCGCGCGCTGCTGAACTGGGTAAAAGAGACGCAGTCCGGTCAGGAAGCCGCCTTACCGGGACTGGTCTGGGCCATTACGCCGCAGGACGCACGTTTTACCCAGGCGCAAAACCTCGACGAAGCCGTTCAGCAATTAATTGGCAAACCGGGTCAACACTGGGGCACATTGCAGGCGCTGGATGCCAGCAGTCTGCAACGCCTGCTGGAATGGCTGGCGCAAGCAACCGCGCCGGGTCTGCGCCAGAACCGTTTGAAAGCGCTGACCGAACGTCATCAACAAACGCTGCGCGATCTGCTGCAAAGCTGGGCCGCTGCACCGGTCAGAGAAGTCACAGTGCAGCGTGCGCGTGCGGAATCGGTGGTACGTGAACTGCAAGGCCAGGCGTCACGTCACGGTGAGTTGCTTGAAGGCCTACTGCCGGATATGCAGCAGTTCGATACGCTGTGGAAAGTGCAGCAACCCCGCGAAGAGAAAGTCAGCGGCCTGTTTAATGAGTCTATCGACCTGTTTGCCGAGTCCGCCGAAAATACGGAGCAGCAACCGATCGCGAAAGATGTTGGACAGCAGGCGCATGCGCTGTGGGTGAATCATGTTCGCCAGTGGAGCCGTAACGACGACAATGCTGCACGGCTTGGTATTTCTCCTGCTGCTCTGCGGCATATGGCGGAGACGGTCATCATCAGCAGCTATCGCCTTAACCTGCCGGAGCAACTGCAAAAAGTGATGCAGCGCGATACCGCCTGCGCCGCGCAGTTGTACGCCGCGATAGGGAACTTTGTCGCCTGGCTGGGCTATGCCGATGTGCCGGAAGACAAACGCCCGGCCAGCCGTGTACAAAAAGGCAGCACCATTTTTGCCAGCAGCGCGGTAAGCGTGAATGATGCCCGCTTAACCAAACTCAGCGAGCAGCCGGTGCATGCGGCGACCCGCTACGTTTACGACTGGCTGGTTGCCCTTTATCACCGCGCGACAGAAAACATTGGCTACAGCCACCCGCTGGATGTCTCTGCCGCCGCGCGGAAGAAACTCAAAACCTTACTGCCTTAAAAAAACACCCCGGCCACACAGATGCGCCGGGGTGTTTACTCATGTTCAGCAATAAAGGCGCTCAGCGCACCTGCCAGCGCAGCCGGCTGTTCCCACGACATGGAGTGCCCCGCCTGCGGAATGATCCGCACCGCAATACCTTGATCCAATACCTGTTGGGCATCGTTATCCGGCAGCGATAACTCACCAAAAATCAGCGTTTTTGGCCGGGGAAAACGGCTAAACAACGCCATCCATGACGGTTCAATACCGTCAACCAGGCTTTTCGCGCCGCGCCACACCGCCCAGGATGCATTACTTTGCAGGCTGCCTGCCCACGGCGTTTTCTCCTGACCTAATAACGTGGCGTAGCCGCAGGTGACAAATTCGGCTTCCTCTTCAGCAGCAATCACCCGACTGAACGCCCCGCCACCGGCATGAAAATTGGGCTCGGAAACCGCCAGCGCGTTAATGCGTTGTGGGATCAGCGCCGCCACTTCAATGGCAATGCTGCCGCCCATGCTGTGGCCGTACAGCCAGCATGCGTCGATTTGCAGGTGTTCAAGGAGTTCCACAATGACCTTCGCCTGTTCGCTGGTCTGGTAGGAAAAACTCGCCGGTCGTTCGCTGTAACCGCTGCCTGGCAGATCGATGAGGATCGCGCGCCTGCCGCCGAACGCCGGATCGCTCACCACGCGCGGGTATTCATAAGAGGATGCGCAGCCAAGTCCATGTATAAAAACCACCGGATCGCCGTGACCTGGCAGATCCTGCCAGCGAACCCACCCTTGTGCCTGGTGCGAATAAAAACTGTTCATTTGTCTCTCCTTTGTCGTGATACTGTAATTATATACAGCGTCATTCAAATGGCGAGTCAACTTAAAGCAATGAGATAAGCAAGGCGACAGGTAGGCTCATGGGCCAGGTAGCGCCCACTAAAACGGCGCTAAGAAGACGAATTTTGCGGGTATCACTAGCGAGGAAGTACGTTATTACACCGGACACGACCGCCATAACACCGTAAAAAATAAGTAGCTTTGTATATAATTCCAACGTCTGTCTCCTGTCCTTAGGTAAAACATCCGCGGCATATGTTGCACTTTTTTTAAGATTTTTGTGTTTTCAGCGTCACGCTTTACTCAGAAGAGAGAAAACAATAACGCCACCGGGAAACTCATTGGCCAGGTGGAGCCCACCAAAAAAGCGCTCAGCAGACGAATGCGTTTGCGATCGTGGGAAAGAAACCAGGTAATGAATGCGCAAATCAGCGCCATAACACCGTAAAAAACCAACATTTTTTGATAGAGCGACATAGCAAACATTAACCAGAAAGTAACAAAACGTGCGCAATATGCTCTTTTTGTTGACATATATCAAGTTTAATTACTTACGCGTAAAGCCAGGATGCTGCGTATTTTGATCTAACCGACTGAGGGGTATAAAAAAGCCGGATGACCTGTTCACCCGGCTTACCCGTAACGAACGGATCACCGCTGGCGTTCGCGCCATGTTTTAATCATCTCTTTCGTCACTTCGTCGGCATAGCAAATGGGTGAATACCCCCCCGCTTTGCTCCATGCGCTGCGTTTGCCGCACGCACTGCCATTACGCGCCTGGTTATAAGGGCACGCGCAAGGGCCAGGGTAGTCGGCAATCGATTCGGCGATAATCTCTTTTTTAACCTGCGCGTCGGAAAGCGCCTGTGTTTTTGCCAGCCCTTCCGATGCGATCAGCAAACTCACGGCCGCGATCACCCCGCACAACACTGCATTCCTGTTCATTATTCGTATCCGGAGAAGGTATGAGTCTTCACATTATTATTCATATAATGAATAAGCATTGATTAAACGCAAATTATTTTGCGGGTTTTTACGGCGACGTGATTTAAAAAAAACAGAGGCATTGCGGGTGGCGGGTTAATTTAACTTAAGGGCAAATTAAAATATCAGTGACGCTGTAGAATAGCCCCCTGGAGTTTGGCGACGATCGCGTAACTCTGTTATTGTCTACCTGCAAGTCATACTTCAGGAAAACAAGGTAAGGTTATGCAGAAATACGACGATCTGTGGCAAGCCATAGAAGTTCGGGTACGTGAAAACAATGACATAACGTACAACGATGTGACCACTGACAGTCCACGGGCGCATGCAGCCCGCCAGCGTACTGCGCAGATATTTATTCTGGAATCGCTACTCGCGCGCCATCGGGAAAAATATGCCAGCAGTTTCGTACCGCTCTCCGGCGAAGAAGCATTGTATCATTTGATTCACAAACGCACCGGCTGGAAACCCTTTGAAATAAAGCAGCTCTCTTTTCTCGACGTCATGTTTGTGCTGGCTGAATTATTCCGCGATGAAAACTTACCCACGGAAGTTCGCGCCGTGTTACGTTCCCAGGGCATCAAAGACGAGTCACTGCCCACCTACGACTTTTCGGAGAAAGACTGGGCTCCTCGCGAAAATGAAGTGTTTTTGAAAAGATAAGCATGCAAATTATTATAATAATAAGGGCTCTGATGAGCCCTTTATTTTTAATTGAGCGGTGCTGACATCACTTCGCTATGCAACATATTCTCGATGCGTGCAAAATAAAACTCTTCACCTTCACAATAATAGGTTTCGATAGGCATGGCACCGCTTGTCGCACCGCCATTGAGCCCTTCCAGCGCCCACGGAATAGAGGTTTCGCCGTCTGCAACCGTCAGAAACTCAGACGTCCCGCCCGGACCGAGCACGACCACTGTTTTACTCATAGGTATATTTCCCCTGCCTGATTTTTTTAAAAGCCAGACATTATCGAAGGCAGCAATGACTGCGAGTTGTCGCGTTAATGACATTAATGTGACAGGGCAACGAAGATGTCTGCGTGCGGTATTATTTAAAAGCTTATATTTTGCCATTCCGCTGGTGGCTGATGATGATTAAACCAGTTTCTTGCACATAATAACAGCACGAAAATAGACTATGAGATATACCTCAAGAATATAAGGATTTGGCGGCCTTCCCTGGCTGCCGGTAATTCTGTTAATGCTTGATCATCACGTGACGCACCACGGTGTAGTCTTCCAGACCATACAGAGACATATCTTTGCCATAACCGGAGAGTTTCTGCCCACCGTGCGGCATTTCACTCACCAGCATAAAATGCGTATTGACCCAGGTGCAGCCATATTGCAGGCGCGCGCTCAGACGGTGCGCCCGACCGACATCTTTCGTCCACACTGACGACGCCAGGCCATACTGCGAGTCATTCGCCCAGCCCAGTACCTGCTCTTCGCTGTCGAACTCGGTCATGCTGACCACGGGCCCAAACACTTCGCGTTGCACAATGGCGTCTTCCTGCTTTGCGCCCGCCAGCAGCGTCGGCTGGTAATAGTAGCCTGCACCCTCGCCTTTATTGCCACCGGTAATGACGCGGATATGGCTCAGCGCCCGGGCGTCATCCACGGCTTTGCTCACCCGGGCAAGGTGTGCTGCGGAGCTAAGTGGCCCCAGCTCCGTTGTGGCCTCCTCCGGTGCGCCCATTTTCAGGCTGGCGACCGCTGCACCCAGTTTTTCCACAAGTGCTGCGTAAATGCCTTTCTGCGCGTAGATACGGCACGCCGCAGTGCAATCCTGACCGGCGTTGTAAAAACCGAACGTACGCACACCTTCCACTACGGCATCCAGATCGGCGTCATCAAACACAATGACCGGCGCTTTGCCACCCAACTCCATGTGCGTGCGCTTAATGGATGACGCGGTGTGCCCGATGATGTGTTCACCGGTCGCGATAGAGCCCGTCAGCGACACCATGCGCACTTTTTCGTGACCGGTTAGCGGATCGCCAACGGTTTTCCCCCGGCCAAACAGCACGTTCAGTACACCAGCCGGGAAAATATCTTTTGCCAGTTCAGCCAGTTTCAGTGCGGTTAACGGGGTAATTTCCGACGGTTTGATCACCACACAGTTACCGGCCGCCAGCGCCGGAGCCAGCTTCCATGCTGCCATCATCAGCGGGTAGTTCCACGGCGCAATCGACGCGACAACGCCAATCGGATCGCGACGGATCATCGACGTGTGTCCTTCCAGGTATTCGCCTGCCGCTAACCCGTTCAGGCAGCGTGCTGCGCCCGCAAAAAAGCGGAACACATCCACCACGGCGGGCAGTTCATCGTTCAGCACGCAATGAAAGGGTTTACCGCAGTTGAGGGATTCAAGGCGGGCAAAGGTATCGGCATTATCTTCAATCACCTGTGCCAGTTGCAGCAGGCACTCCGCCCGCGCTTTTGGCGTGGTTTGCCCCCAACTGGCAAAGGCACGGTCTGCTGCTTGCACCGCCGCATCGACCTGGGCTGGCGAGGCTTCCGCGATCTCCAGCAACACCTCGCCGGTGGCCGGGTTGTAGACAGCCTGTTTCTCGCCTTCGCCGTTAACCAGTTCGCCATTGATAAACAATTGATGTTGCATAGTTCTGTCCTTTCAGCGTTATCAGTTATTTGCCGGTTTCCGCATCACGGGTTAGCCACCAGGCACCGAGAATAGGCACAGTGGTGACCAGCATCACCAGCAGCGCGACCACATTTGTGACCGGCACATCGCGCGGGCGACCAAGCTGGTTAAGCAACCACAGCGGCAAGGTGCGCTCATGGCCCGCGGTAAAGGTCGTGACGATGATTTCGTCAAACGACAGCGCAAACGCCAGCATTCCCCCCGCCAGCAGCGCCGAACCGAGATTCGGCAGCACCACATAACGAAAGGTTTGCCAGGCATTCGCGCCTAAATCCATTGACGCCTCCACCAGGCTCCAGGAGGTGCGCCGGAAACGGGCGATGACGTTGTTAAACACCACCACCACGCAAAAGGTCGCATGTCCCACCACAATGGTGAAAAAGCCGGGCTCCAGGTTGACCGTTTTAAACGCGGTTAACAGCGCCAGGCCGGTAATGATGCCCGGCAGCGCAATGGGCAACAGCAGCAACAGCGAGATAGCGCTCTTACCAAAAAAGTCACTACGCCATAACGCCATTGCAGCAAGTGTGCCAAGAATCAATGCGATACCCGTCGCCAGTGCGGCAATTTGCAGTGACAGTGTCACTGCATCAAGGATATCGCCCCGCGCCGCTGCTACGCCGAACCAGCGCAGCGTAAAGCCCTGCGGCGGGAAACTGAATGCCGCATCCTCCGTATTGAAAGCATAGATGGCGATAATCAAAAGCGGGAAATGGAGAAAGATAACACCGCCCCAGGTGGCGACTTTGAGCAAAAACGGTGCGCGGTCAGAGTGCATCAAAGGCTCCCAGGCGTTTGACAAACGCCAGATAGACAGCAATTAACACGATCGGCACCAGCGTAAATGCGGCGGCCATCGGCATATTGCCTATCGCCCCCTGTTGGGAATAGACCATGTTGCCAATAAAGTAGCCCGGCGGCCCCACCAGTTGCGGGACGATAAAATCCCCCAGCGTCAGCGAGAAGGTAAATATCGACCCGGCTGCCACGCCGGGGATCGCCAGCGGCAACACCACATAACGAAAGGTCTGATGGGGATGCGCGCCCAGGTCCGCCGACGCCTGCAACAGCGACGGCGGCAGACGCTCCAGCGCAGCCTGAATCGGCAGGATCATAAACGGCAGCCAGATATAGACGAACACCAGAAACCGCCCAAGACCAGATGTAGAAAGCGTATTGCCGCCAATCGCAGGCAGCGAAAGCAGCCCCGCCAGTACCGGCTCCAGCCCAAGGTGGTTTAAAAACCACTGAGCGACGCCATCTTTTGCCAGCAACAGTGTCCAAGCGTAGGCTTTTACGATATAGCTCGCCCACATCGGCAACATCACCGCAATATAGAAAAAGGCTTTCCACTTTCCGCGACTGTAGCGCGCCATATACCACGCCATCGGAAAAGCGAGGATCGCGCTCGCCACGGTAACCGAAACCGCCATCATCAGTGTGCGCACAATGATGTCGTAATTGGCCGGATTAAACAGCGCCAGCAGGTTCGCCAGTGTGAGGTCCGGCGTGACCGACATCGTAAAATCGTCGAAGGTGTAAAAACCTTGCCACAGCAGGGTCAGTAGCGACCCAAGGTAAACAATGCCAAACCACATCAGGGGGCCAAGGAGTAACAGCAACAACCCGAGTAGCGGTTTCCGCCAGAATAGCCCGCTAAGGCTGGCGCGGTGCGGCGACCTGCCGGTGACGCTCATCTCCATCTCACCCCGCTCCCTGTAGTGGCACCATCGCGTCCCGCGACCACGCGGCCCGCACCGCTTTCCCCGGTGCCAGCGTCTCCGGTAATAACGCATCGGAGAGATTGGCCTGGCTGACCAGCAGTCTGACGCCGTCGTTCAGCGCCAGTTCAAAGCGGGTTGACGCCCCCAGGTATTGCACCGCCTGCACGATTGCGTCGACTTCGATATCACCCGGCGCGTTCAGTCGAATATGCTCCGGGCGCAGAGAGTATGCGCCCTGCATGCCGCACAGTTTTCCCGCCAGTGCCGCATCAAACACATTCGAGGTGCCGACAAAGCTGGCGACAAACGCCGTACGCGGGCGCAGATAGAGTTCGCGCGGCGTGTCTACCTGTTCAATTTTGCCATTATTGAACACCGCCACCCGGTCAGACATCGACAGCGCTTCCCCCTGATCGTGGGTCACGAAAATAAAAGTGATACCCAGATCCTGCTGCAGCTTTTTCAGCTCCAGCTGCATCTGCTCGCGCAGCTTGAGATCCAGTGCGCCCAGCGGTTCATCCAGCAGTAAGACCCGGGGTTCGTTCACCAGCGCGCGGGCAATGGCCACACGCTGGCGCTGCCCGCCGGAGAGTTGTGAAGGTTTGCGACCGTGTGCGAAGCCAAGCGCCACCTTCTCCAGCGCCTCACGGGCGCGGGCGTGGCGCTGTTTTTTCTCCATCCCTTTGACCATCAATCCGTAGGCTACATTGTCGAGGATCGACATATGCGGAAACAGCGCGTAATCCTGGAAAACGGTGTTCACATCCCGCTCCCACGGCGGCAGTTCGCTGGCTTCGCGCCCAAAAATGCGGATCGCCCCGCCGCTCAGTTGCTCAAAACCGGCAATCAGCCGCAGGCAGGTGGTTTTGCCGGAGCCGGATGGCCCCAGCATCGAGAAAAACTCCCCATCGCGGACGGCAATGCTCACGCCGTCCACCGCCCGAATGTCGCCATACAGGCGGGAGACATCCTGAAACTCTACTGCATCAGTCATGCGTCGCTCCCGGCAGATTAGCGGCCGCCCATAATGGCGATGTAATCCTGCGTCCAGCGGCTATAAGGCACATATTTACCGCCTTCAGCCACCGGCGTTTTCCAGAAGGCGATTTTGTCGAAGAAGCTGTAGCCGTTCGTTTCACAGCCGTTTTCGCCCAGCAAAGCACTGGCTTTACACCCTTGCGGCACCACCGGCAGTGAACCAAACCAGGCCGCCACATCGCCCTGGACTTTTGGCGTTAGCGACCAGTTCATCCACTTGTAGGCGCAGTTAGGGTGTTTCGCCTGTGCGTGCAGCATGGTGGTGTCGGCCCAGCCGGTTACCCCTTCTTTCGGGAACACGGTGGTGACAGGCTGGTTCTCGCCTTTCAGGGCATTGGCCTGATAAGGCCAGGCGCTGGAGGCCACGACGCCTTCATTTTTGAAGTCGCTCATTTGCACGGTGGTGTCATGCCAGTAACGGTGGATCAACAGATGCTGGTCGCGCAGCACTTTCAATACCGCCTGGTACTGCGCTTCTGTGAGCTGGTAGGGATCGTTGATGCCGAGCTGCGGTTGCGTGGCTTTCAGGAACAGCGCCGCATCGGCAATGTAGATGGGGCCATCGTAAGCCTGTACGCGCCCTTTATTGCTTTTACCGTCGGGGAGATTTTGCTGCACAAACACCACAGACCAGCTATCGGGCGGTGTCGGGAAAGTTTTGGTATTGTACATCAGCAGGTTCGGTCCCCACTGATAGGGCGTGCCGTAAACCTTACCCTCCACATTGAACCACTGACCTTTCACCAGCTTCGGATCGAGGGTATTCCAGTTCGGGATAAGCGCCGTGTTAATCGGCTGCACACGCTTGCCCATAATCAATCGTAGTGAGGCATCGCCGGATGCGGTGACCAGATCATACCCGCCTTTCGCCATCAGACTGACCATCTCATCGGAGGTGGCGGCGGTTTTCACATTCACCGCGCAGCCCGTGTCGCTTTCAAACTGGCTGACCCAGTCATACTGCTTATCCGTCTGGCCGCGCTCGATATACCCCGGCCAGGCAATAATATCCAGTCGCCCTTCTCCGGGGCCCACTTCCGTTGGCACGGCTGCGTGTGCGGTCATCACAGTGATACCCAGCGCACACAGGCTGCTGCGGGCAAATTTCTTGCTCATCGGTTTTACTCCTGTCGCAATGAAAAATGAGCGGCAGCCTTGCCGTAAATATATCTCCCTTATTAAAAATAGTCGGCGGCCTGACAGGCTGAATGTCGCCCATCAGAAATTTCGCCAGGATGTGACTGACTCCGCATTACGTTAATTATGAAAATGGTAGGAAGCCGTCTTTTGGAGTATAGACAAGGGGTTAGCGATGGCACGTTAATCTGTGTTGCTATTCACATTTCCTATGAATACGCACAACGAAAGCGCAGAAAATAATGACGGCGTAACCTGTGTTTACCCCGTCGCTATTTTTAAAATGAGAATGGGATCTTCAGAAAATAAGAACAACCTGCCGACGTTTATTTCAACATGTCGCGGATTAATTCCCCCAGACGAATGACCGCGCGTTCTTCTTTATCGCTCCACGACCAGGCGCAATTAAAGCGGAAAAACGATCGCCAGTTATCCGTGGTCGAAAACATTTTGCCCGGCGCAATGCTGATATGGTGCACCAGTGCGCGCTGGCTCAGCACGCCCGCATCCAGACCGGCGGGCAGTTCCAGCCATAAAAAATAGCCGCTCTCGTTACGGTAAATTTTCACCTCTGGCGGTAAATGGCGCAGTAACGCCTGCCAGGCCAGGTGTTTACGCTCTGCAAGCTGCCTGCGCAGGCGGCGAAGATGGGCGTCGTAATGGTGGGTAGAGAGGTAGTCCACCAGTGCCAGTTGCAGCGGAGAACTGGTGGATAAAGTGCTCATCAATTGCAGTTGCTGAATGCGCCTCGCATGGCGACCTGCCGCGACCCAGCCCACGCGAAACCCCGCCACCAGGCATTTGGAAAACGAGGAACAGTGCAGCGTCATCTCCTGTTTATCCCACGCTTTGGCGGGTAACGGTTGCTCACGGCCGTAATAGAGTTCGCTGTAGACATCATCTTCAATCAGCGTGACGTTATGCGCCGCCAGCAGCGCGACCAGTCGCGCTTTTTTTTCCGCGCTGAGGGTAAAACCCAACGGGTTCTGGCTGTTGGTCATCAGCCAGCAGGCCTTGACCGGGTACTCCGTCAGCGCCTGCGCCAGCGCATCCAGATCGATGCCCTCTTTCACATCCGTTGGCACCGACAGCGCTTTCAGTTTCAGGCGTTCCAGCGCCTGTAATGCGCCATAAAAGCACGGGCTTTCAATAATCACCCAGTCTCCCGGCTCCGTAACCGCCTGCAAGCTGAGATTCAGCGCCTCCAGCGCCCCGGCGGTGATCACGATTTCATCCGGCGAGACGTTGATTCCCTGGCGGGCATAACGCCGGGCGATAGCATGACGAAGCTGACTGTTGCCCGGCGGCAGGTTCTCTATCACGCTCATGGCGGCCGCGCTTTTGCTCACTTTCGCCAGTGAGCGGTTGAGTTGCGGCATCGGGAACAATTTGGGGTCCGGGAAGGCGGAGCCGAACGGCAACACGGACGCATCACAGCTTGCCTGCAACACGTCAAAAATATAGGTGTTGATGTCGACCGCTTCATCGCGGATCACTTTGGTCTCCGGCGCGCGAGGCGTGCCGGGCGCTGGCGCAACGAAATACCCGGATTGCGGGCGGGCAATCACCCGCCCCTGGCTTTCCAGCAACTGGTACGCATGGCCGACGGTCATAAAACTCAGCCCGCTGCTGGTGACCTGCTCGCGCAGCGACGGCAGTTTCTCTCCCGGCCGCCAGACGCCCAGTTCAATCTGTTCACTGATTTGCTGCGCCAGGCGCTGGTATTTTTTCATATAACGGGAGCGTTCCTTTTCATATCAGTTATGAATATTACGACAAAAAACACCTCCTGTTATAATTATGTTGCAAATAATCCTCTACAGCGGCACGTTTGCGGCCGCTCTGGCAACCGGGGCTACTGCTGCCGCAGGCGGAGTGACCACCAGGCTCTGGTAGTAATCCATCACCGCGGTATTGCGAATTAATGCCACGTAATAGGCTGAAGCCCAGTGTGGATAATCAGGTTCGTTAATGCGATCGGTCATCCCCACCGCCACCAGCGCGCTGTAGCGTTTGGCCCGGCAATAGCCGTCCACATTGACCGGGTTATGGGTCTGATTGCCT
The DNA here is from genome assembly GCF_025642095.1 of Kosakonia sp. ML.JS2a. Taxonomy (GTDB): domain Bacteria; phylum Pseudomonadota; class Gammaproteobacteria; order Enterobacterales; family Enterobacteriaceae. The sequence goes on along the minus strand of NZ_CP106754.1, from coordinate 2,574,478 downwards.
TTCTCAATAAAATTTTTGAGGTTGTTATGCTCTTGCTGACAATAATCCCGGATGCGCTCAGCAATACGTAAACTATCGATATGCAATTTAATGCGTTTGCGATTTTCTTCCGACGTGTCAGGGGGAACAGTGAATGTCGGATCACATATTACCGTGACCGTATCCGGTTCAATACTCATTAGCGAGAGTTGAATGACAAAGCGTGTTCCCTCAAGGAGAGAGGAGTAAAAGGGATGAATAAAAAAGCATCGATTTTCATCGTCTGAGTAATAGCGTTTGCTTTTAATTCGCGCACAATATATGCATTGCGGAACTAAGTTATCGGGATAAATGGAAAACTCAGGCCAGTCACTTTCAGGGATAAAATGATCCAGCGTGTTTGGTGTTTCCGGGTAGCCACAATAAGGACATTCAGACAGCTCATTATTATTACGACGGTGCGATAGCTCAGCACCCAGGTTTGCGGGTGCTGAATTGTAAAAATGATTTAATACCTCTTTTTCAGGGCCAAAATTCTCGCCATGTTTAAAAATACTGTTCGCCGGCCTGACTGCATACCCTTCAATAATACGGTCATACTGTGGGTAATGAGCACGTAAACGTGGAGAAATAGCACGCAGCTGTGGGACTTTGTCTTTGTCACAATCCAGCGCCAGCGCTAACCAACTGTCATCATTCGGGATCCGCATTTGGCTCAGTGCTTTCATCCCTGTCCCCCAACGTATAATGTGAATTATCCAGCTTGCTGAAAAGATATTGTTGCCCGTCTGAACCCAATTTGGGGAACAACATTTTTATCGCCTCTTCAGCAGTGTCATATTTCTTGATTTGCGCATCGATCTCTTCTTCAAACGGCTTGCTGCTGAAGTAATCGTTAAATGCTTCGCCAATGATCTGCTCAATGGACGCGGCAAAGGTTTCACTTTGCGGTTGCATCACGCGTGTCGAATGCTGTGACGCGTTTCCTTCCTGCAAAATGGTGACGCGGTTTTTATGTATCTCTCGCACCATCAGCGCTGAGTGGGTGGCAATCACGGCATAGGAACGCGTTTCACGCAGCAGGGTTTTCAGCATCTTGATCAGGCCAATTTCCAGTTCCGGGTGCAGGTAAAGCTCCGGCTCATCAATCAACACCAGGCTCTCATCCTCAATGTGGGCGATAAGCGGCGGTATCATATAGGCGTACATAAGCTGGCCTGAGCTCATGGCTTTTTCGTCGCCATTGCGAATAAAAGACAATCCCGCTTTTAGGTTGATAGCGTCAAAGTCGATATCGTCGTTCGGATCAACGATGATCTGAACTCCATTTTTGTCGGTTAACGCAATATGATCAAAGGCGAGCGCCCGGCTAAGGGTCTGCGTCAGCAGCGTAAACCGGGAGGTCTCCTTGAGTTTTGCCGAGACTTTTTCATGCTCGAGTATTTTTTGCAGCGCAATCACCGACTGCTCTTTTGGCCACTCGGTATCAAATACCCGTTGCGGGTTGCGAAAACCGATATAGGTATATGCGTCGAGCATTTTTATACGCCGGGCTTCTTCTTCTGACGAGCGAATCCGGAAGGGTTCTAATTTTTCAATCTCATCGAGAATTTCCTGGCGATGAGGGAAATGTTCAAACGGACTGAAGGCGGCGACAATCAGCTTGAGGAATTTACCATTGTTGGTTTTGTCTAATGAGATCCCGGCGATGCTATTAATGATTTCTTTCAGCACCAGGGTCTTACCAAGCCCATTTTTGCCGATAATAATATTAATGTTATCGGTCAGCTCGCCATTGCGTCGGCGACTGAAAGAAAATTTAACCGGCTCGAATGTCTCAGGTAGATCCAGTTCTTCTATCGTCAGATCTTTATGGGCTAACTCGATAGCACCAGGCGCAGCGATCACGACCCCTTTCTTTAATAAGGTTTCCGCTGTTGTTTTATTGCGCAGAAAGGCATTTTTATAGCCGTTCCATGTTTTGAACCGTGTTTCACTATTAAACAGTGAGTAGTAGCTGGCATCACATAGATTATTCAAGAGAACCAGCGGTTCAAGATGATATTCGGTTCTTAAGTAATTCAACAACTTGTAGTAATCAATCTCATTGCCTAATGAGATGATGTTATCGATGCGCATGACTCTGGATATATCATACAACCCTGAACGCACAACCTCGCCGTGCTCAGTAAAGTAATCTGCTGTATTCATCCGGCTGCGACATAAAAATCGCGCCATACCAATATATTCTGTACTGTTGCTACGGTGATAATGGACCGCAAACATCATCTCAAAGCCGAAATCATTCCACTGTGCGCTGTGGTTAGTGACGATATTATCCGGTACCAAATACAAACCCTCTGGCCCATCAATCGCGAGTGAGTTAAAAAAATAAACCTTCAACGTCCATCTCCTTCCGGTGAGAAGTCAGGCTTAACGGTTATGATCCATTCATAACCAGGTAAAATCTTAGAAGAGAATAAATCTAACATAGAGACACTTTTGCTACCACGCCACACTCCCTACCCTTATTGGCACTGAAACAGTGAGACTATATCAGATACCACTAAGTGACATTGTCAGAGCAACTGTTATGGAAAAATTTCCACAATCTGTTTCTGCAAGTTCAGGCTCGCGCTCATTAACATAATCACCACAACGTTTGATTTGGGGTTGTGCATGTTTGGTTTAGACGCGTTTCACCTGGCGAGAATACAGTTCGCCTTCACGGTTTCTTTTCACATCATTTTCCCGGCGATCACCATCGGTCTCGCCAGCTTTCTGGCGGTGCTTGAAGGGTTGTGGCTGAAAACCCGCAACCCGGACTGGCGCACGCTCTATCACTTCTGGTCGAAAATCTTTGCCGTTAACTTCGGGATGGGCGTGGTTTCCGGGCTGGTGATGGCGTACCAGTTTGGCACCAACTGGAGCGGTTTTTCCCAGTTTGCCGGCAGCATTACCGGGCCACTGCTCACTTACGAGGTGCTGACGGCGTTTTTCCTTGAAGCGGGTTTTCTGGGCGTAATGCTGTTTGGCTGGAACAAAGTCGGTCCGGGTCTTCACTACTTTGCTACCTGCATGGTGGCGCTCGGCACGCTGATGTCTACCTTCTGGATCCTCGCGTCCAACAGTTGGATGCATACGCCACAAGGGTTTGTGATTGAAAACGGCCAGGTTGTGCCGGTCGACTGGCTGAAGGTGATCTTTAACCCCTCGTTCCCGTATCGTCTGCTGCATATGACCATTGCCGCGTTTCTCAGTAGCGCACTGTTTGTCGGCGCGTCCGCCGCCTGGCATTTACTGCGCGGCAACGACACCCCCGCCATGCGCAAAATGTTCTCCATGGCGATGTGGATGGCGCTGATCGTCGCCCCGATTCAGGCGATGGTTGGCGATATGCACGGACTCAACACGCTGGAACATCAACCGGCAAAAATCGCCGCCATCGAAGGCCATTGGGAAAACCCGCCCGGTGAAGCCACCCCACTGCTGCTGTTTGGTTTGCCGGATATGGCGCAGGAACGCACACGTTATGCGCTGGCGATCCCGGCGCTGGGCAGCGTGATCCTCACCCACAGCCTGGATAAACAGGTTCCAGCGCTCAAAGAGTTTGCCAAAGAGGACCGCCCTTACGCACCGCTGGTGTTCTGGTCATTCCGTGTGATGGTCGGGCTGGGCGTATTGATGATCACGCTGGGCGTTGGCGCGTTGTGGTTGCGCTACAAACAGCGTCTGTACCAGTCGCGCCCGTTTTTGCATTTTGCCTTGTGGATGGGGCCTGCTGGCTTGATCGCCATCCTCGCCGGGTGGGTGACCACCGAAGTCGGCAGACAACCGTGGGTAGTGACCGGTTTGTTGCGTACGGCGGATGCGGTTTCCGCACACGGCGATATGCACATGAGCATCAGCCTGCTGGCGTTTTTTATTGTCTACTGTTCGGTTTTTGGCGTCGGCTACAGCTATATGGTGCGTCTGATCACCCACGGCCCGCAGGCGTGGCAAGAGGAGAGTCATTAATGGGTATCGATCTGTCGTTAATCTGGTTTGTCATTATTGTCTTCGCCACCTTGATGTATATCGTGATGGACGGTTTTGATCTCGGGATTGGCATTCTGTTTCCGCTGACGCGCGATGCCGATGAACGGGATGTGATGGTCAACAGTGTTGCGCCGGTCTGGGACGGCAATGAGACCTGGCTGGTGCTGGGCGGCGCGGGGTTGTTCGGTGCGTTTCCGCTGGCCTATGCGGTGATCGTGGATGCACTGACCATTCCGCTAACGCTGATGCTGCTGGGGCTGATTTTCCGCGGCGTGGCGTTTGAATTCCGTTTTAAAGCCACGCCTGCGCATCGTCCGTTCTGGGATAAAGCCTTTTTGTCCGGCTCACTGCTGGCTACCTTTGCCCAGGGCGTGGTGGTGGGTGCGGTGATTAATGGCTTTTCCGTCACCGGGCGCAGTTACAGCGGCGGCGCGTTAGACTGGTTAACGCCGTTCACCTTGTTTTGCGGTGTGGGTCTGGTGATCGCCTATGCCCTGCTGGGCGCAAGCTGGCTGGTGATGAAAAGCGACGGCCCGTTACAGGGAAAAATGCGTTGTGCATCGAAGGGTTTACTGCTGGCACTGCTGGCTGTTATCGCTGTCATCAGTCTGTGGACGCCGCTGGCGCAACCGGCTATTGCTGCCCGCTGGTTCAGCCTGCCGAATCTGTTTTTCTTTGCGCCCGTACCGCTATTGGTGATTGGTCTTAGCGTCTGGCTGTGGCGCAGTCTGAATCACACGCACACCCACGCGTTACCCTTTGTGCAAACGTTGGGGCTGGTCTTCCTCGGTTTTAGCGGCCTGGGCATCAGCATCTGGCCGCATATTATCCCGCCGGATATCACCTTCTGGCAGGCTGCAGCACCGCCGCAGAGCCAGGGTTTTATGCTGGTTGGTGCGCTGCTGATTATCCCGATTATTCTGGTCTATACCTTCTGGAGTTATTACGTGTTCCGCGGCAAAGTGCAGCCTGGCGAGGGGTATCATTGATGAAACACTCACTTCTGAGCCGCATATGCTGGCTGGTGTTGATTTGGGGCGGCAGCGTGCTGGCGCTGGCGGCGGTCAGTATGGTGTTTCGCCTGCTGATGACGGCGGCCGGGTTTAAATCCCACTGACTTGTGTGCAGAGTGTGTCGCGGTAAATGGCACACTCTGCTTTTTAACGAGTTGGATGATGTCGCCACGAGGATTACGGTATACGATTCAGATTCCCGGCAGCGGTATAAATTATCAGGCTGGTCTGCATCGTCAGCGCACGCGCTATGGTAATTCCCTCATCTGCAGATCTCTGTGACGTGCACCCTCCCGGCGATATCAATAATCATCACATTGATATTAAAAGGGTTGTAATACATTTCGACAAAACTTACCTATGTTTTCACTTATAAGCAGCTTGCCAACTCTTCTGAAAGCCCATTTGTAAGAAAGAAGTTGAGGGTAATCAAATAACCATCGTTGCCATGTCCTGGCTTCAGTCCAGCCATGTCGATAAGAGCCCCAATGGGGTATATAGCGTATGGTCAAAAAAAGCAATTCCAAACGCATCATTTTGAATGAACTTAGCTAAAAAATCTGGAGAGTATGATTCGTCAATTTTGAATAATTGGTAGAAAAGCCCAAGCAGAACTTCAAAGATAACTCCCGGTCCGGTAAGTGACAAAGTGACGGCCCCGTCTTTTATGATTGGCTCGTACCTATAGGGCAAAAGTCTACCAAGATAATCTTTATCTGATGGTTCTCTGACACATACAGAAAGTGCATTATTCTTCTCGAGATAGCGATACCTTTTCTTGATGACCCGAAGCACTATTCTTAAAAATCGCGAACCAGAACATGAGCAGATTACATTACTAAAATAAGTGCCAGGTATGAAACTGAGTGAGCTTAATGCGATCAAATCTGGATAACAAAAAACGGCAGTAAGGGGGTTGATGTCGTTTGCCATAGCTATTTCAACGTCTCTGGAAATAGCAGATGATAAAGCATTTCTGACATCATCACGTGCAGGGAAAAGTCCCTCAAGACAATTGTTAACCTCCCCTTCCTTATTAAGTATCTTCTCAACAAGAGCATGCGCTTTCGCAGCAATAATAAACTCATTATGCGGAACAGAGATCTCTTCAAGAAATTTATTTGTTTCACTAAAGATATAGTCCACCTCAGGTAATGTATCGACATCCAAATAAATCCCGCCAAATTTATAAAGAATAATCAACCTGATAATATCACTGGCGCAAGCCAGGTTCCCTCTAAGGATTACTTCGTAATAATAAAGTTTTTTAAAAGATAAGAACTCCCCTTCGAATAAATCATCAACATTCATTAAAACAATATCATCAGCACTAACCAGAGGCATTACAGAACTATCACCGCCGTATTCCGAGGCAATAAAATTGTTCATGCGTAAGAATTCAATGGCAAGTTCATTAAAATTATGATCGCCGTCTATTCTCGGGTATATGAATGCAAAAGCCTCATTTTGAAGATTAACTAAACTATCTTCAAAATTGTCAAGGTTGTTTTCTTTGACATGTTTGAACAAGATATCATGAAACTTGTGGCAAAAAGCGACATCATTGTGATGCCAAAGTAAAAATTGCATCTCCTTGTTTGTTTCAATCCAGACTTTTATGTAACTTGTATCGAGGCGGTTAACATCCCCAACCCATATGAAGTGACCAAACCTGGGGATGGGGTGTTTTGCATCAACTAAAGTTGTAATAATGTCATGACATTCAGTCTCACAGGAACGCAAACCATTATTGAATGCGGTATGCAGCATCGTTTTAATGGATCTTTCATAATCCAGAGATGACATGCGGTTACTCATGAAGATAAGGCATAAATAGCGGCAAAGATGGAGTATGAGATTGCATAATCTTTTGCAAACTCTTTCAACATATCAGTATTTTCTTTGAAATGGTGCAGCATTTTATCCGTCGCAGCCGCCTCATCTTCCGCAGTCGTAGCATAGGGCATTTTATTAAACCCACCAGCTTTCAACTCTTGTTTTAATTCCGGAGTGATACTGTCTTTTTCATACACGTTAACAGATATCTCATTGATATAAAATACATATTCTTTCATTGTTTTGCCTCATTGATTTTTGGAGGGCAGGATTAACTCCTGCCCCAGTTAATTAGTGGTTACGACCGCCTAACTCACGACCACGTGAACCGCCAGTACAGCCACCTTTAGAGCCAGATATGTTATTGCCCTTATCGAAGACGTGCTCCGCCATAATGCCGCTACCTGGTCTTCCTTTCTTATCCGTTATAGTCAGTTCACGATCAGAGCCGCCATTACTGCTTCTGCCGCCACTACAGTCGGTTGAACGATCACCACGACCGCACACATCAGCAAAACCACCGCTAATCTTCTTGTACTGAGAGGTACATATTTCCTTCATTTCTGCATCCTTGATGAAAAATTTAATCATTTTTACTTGCTCTCATACAAGAGCAAAGCAAACATGTTGTGGATATAGAAGAAAACGAAGCGCCAGGCCATGAAACAGGATGTAATAAACAAAGATTCCAGAAAAGATATTTACAAGCGACTGCGGGCATAAGCAGAACTCATGCAGGCAGCGCCAGAGAAACAGGTGTCGCCATAAGAAGTCTTAAAGCAACTACTATTCATAATAGGCCATCTAACGTTTTCTGAAATACAGTATGTTATTATCCTGCCGGGCTGTCAGCGGTTCGTTCCCCATGAATCACGACCACGTGAACCACCAGTGCAGCCACCTTTAGAGCCAGATATATTATTGCCCTTATCGAAGACGTGCTCTGCCATAATGCCGCTGCCTGGTCTCCCTTTCTTATCCGTTATAGTCAGTTCACGGCCTGCCCCACCATTACTGCTTCTGCTACCGCCACTACAATCGGTAGAACGATCACCACGGCCACATACATCAGCAAAACCACCGCTGACCTTCTTGTACTGAGAGGTACATATTTCCTTCATTTTTTCATCCTTAATAAAAATATCTACACGTTGCTATTCGGATTTGCACCAGCATTAGCGTGCTGAATCACGTTATAGTTATCGCAATAAACAAAATATAAAATCCATGTAACAGGATGTAACAATAACCATGATTGCAGCGACAGGAAATAAATTCATGCCAGATACGAGAAAAGGCACAGCAGAAAAGATATTGCTCGCTAAAAAGAGTTGATATAGGCCATACAAAAAGGTTCACCGCAAGCCTGGTTTATAACAACAGGCCCGCTAATCATTTTTATTAAAAAATACGATATATCGCTAAATGATTTATTCAAAATTCTGATTGCACCTGTGATGAATTAACTTTTAGAGCCGCGACGGGCTTTGTGGCGAGAGAATATTCCTGATTTTTCCCAAAAACACCAAAAAAGATAACTTCAGATATTTTTGATACTTCGCATGCTTATAAATCAGCAACACAATTATCTTTCATGGAAAGTCTGCAGTGTGTAGAGGAAAAAGCGGGAAATACCTTGGAAATATATTTTTACACATATTTACAATTAAGAATCACAAAACACAATAACTTCATAATCAACAAGCCTGATGAAACAATCCAGAGATTCTGTCTTTTAAAACAATCATATATGAAAGCAGGTATGTTTGTGCCTTTTGACCTGGATAAGTATGTTGCCCGCCTAAGCCAAGCATCATAGCTCTTTATACAACAGCAATCTTGGGACTGACGGAACACCAAAACGAGCATACATAAACGTTTAGCCAGAACTACGGGAAGCGAAAATTTCGTTAACACAGACACCTAATCCTGAGGTAATTAACATGGATGTACAAACAGGTATAAGCGTTGCGATGATCGTAAAAAACGAGGCGATCACTCTCTCCAGAGCACTGGACTCCGTTGCCAGGATAGTAGATGAAATCATTGTTGTTGATTCTGGTTCTACGGATGCGACTGTTTCGCTAGCGAAATTGCATCCTTCTTGCCCTAAAGTGTATGAAACAAAGTGGAATGATGACTTTTCAGAGCTGAGAAATTACGCGATTTCACTATGCACATATTCATATTGCCTCATGTTGGATGCCGACGAATTTATAGCAGAAGGAAGCCGTAAATTGCTTCGTCATCTCATATATAGTGCCATGGAGTCAGACAATAATAGCCTCTTTGCTCCACTTATAGATAATCTTGATGGTACAACACTGGTTAATAATCCAAGAATATTCAGAATCCGTGAGACACTGAATTATAAAGGTCGGGTACATGAATATTTAAATGAAGATGGTGAATGTCATGTCAAATACATCCACGATATTGTTATAAACCACACGGGTTATAACGAAGAAACTTACAACAAAAAAAAGAAAGAGAGTAGAAACTTATATCTACTCAGAAAACAGATAGCAGATGATCCCGTCAACCTGCGTTGGTATTATTTTTTATTTCGTTACCTGGAAGAGGATTCACCAGAATCCATCCAGATACTTAATAAATTTGGTGAACTGTCTTTGCCATATCCGGATGCCATCGAAGTATATGCTTTCAATTTAAAAACGATGTTAATTATGCATCTGATGGTGAAAAATGAGTTTAAACAAGCGTTCAACCATGCCAGACAGTTATATTCGCATTACAAAGATCGCAACTCAACCATTCTTTTTATGGTAACTTCTTTAGTAAATTCAATGGATGGCTTTGAAGAAAAAATCATAAATTATATTGAAGATGCTAAAAATTTATCCGGAATACATGAAGATAATTTACTTCATGTTAGAGCTCCGGATGACTATGTTCAAAAATGCCTTATGTATATTATGATGCGCCTGGATAGAATAAGAACATCTTATGAACAATGAACTATACAGGCAAGAAGCTATTGATAACAGAAACAATCGCTGGTCAAGTAAGGCATTTCTTCCACATGGGGTTCCGTTGTGGATGGTGAGTACTGGTGTATTTATTTTCTTAATAACCACCATAGTATTTCTCACTGTGGGTACTTATACACGCAGGGTAATGGTTTCTGGAGAAATCATTTCTGAACCCCGTGCTGTAACGGTTACTTCTGCTCAACAAGGCTATATTACAAAACAGTTTGTCCATGTCGGAGAGGATGTCAAGGCTGGGCAGACCTTGTATTTATTAAACAATAGCAAGAAAACAATTTCTGGTGTCGTTAATGAAACACAGAAAAGTGCCATTAACGAACAAATACTAGCCATTAATAACATCCTTGAAAAAATTGAGAAGAACAAGGCAACTACCATTGCATCGTTAAAAAAACAGATTGACAGTTACAACATTATCGTTCAGCAAACAAAAGAAAATTTAAAAAAGGCAGAAAGTGGGATGACGTTCATGGAAAAAAACATGACCAATTACCGTTCATATCTGGCACAGGGATTAGTGAACAAAGAGCAATTTATTAATCAAACATCATTATTTTATGACAGACAAAATGATTTAGTGACATATAAAAACCAGTTAAGTCAATATGATTTGCAGATAATAAACCTGAACTCCGATCTCAAAACTCGTGAAATGGACTTTGATAATAAAGTTAATGAGTTGGTCATACAGCGGAATGATTTACAGCGACAACTGACAGAAGTAGAAGCTAATGGCGCAATAGTTATTCCAGCGCCTACATCAGGAAGAGTTGAGTCTAACAGCGTTTCTGAAGGTGAAATGATCAATGCCGGGGATAGCCTTATCCAGATCTTACCAGGTAGTGTTCATCGTTATGTTTTAGTTTTATGGGTTCCAGCCCACGCAGCGCCTTATATAACCAGAGGAGACAAAGTAAATATACGCTATAACGCATTTCCCGCCGATAAATTTGGTCAGTTTCCAGGTCGTGTAATTTCTATATCTGGTGTTCCGGCAAGCGTGCAGGAAATGGCGACATACCCTTCCGCTCCCGTCAGGACTGCCGATTCACCTGAAACCTGGTACAAACTTATCGTATTACCTGATACATCCGTATTTCACTACAATGGAAAATCATTTGAATTTACAAATGGAATGAAAGCAACAAGTATCCTCTTCCTGGAAAAAAGGAAACTATATCAATGGATCCTCTCCCCTATTTATGACATTAAAAACAGCATGGAAGACCCTGTAAATGGCATCTGAAAACGCCTTCTGGCAATCGCTACCCCTCACTTTTGGCCTGCGTAAATCTGTGCCGGTAATGCTACAGACTGAAGCCGCTGAGTGTGGATTAGTCTGTCTGGCAATGATTGCCGCCTACCACGGGAAAAAATGTAATGTTCTCTCTATGCGTCAGGATTTCGGCATATCCTCTCGAGGCGCTACGCTTGAGCAAATGGCCAGCATAGCCTCAAATCTTGGAATGGGTTTCAGAGCTCTGGCTCTGGAGCTTGATGAGCTGCATAAATTACACCTTCCTTGTATCGTTCACTGGAATTTTAATCATTTCGTCGTACTAACACATATCACTAAAAATAAAGTTACTCTACACGACCCTGCCCTGGGTATGAGAGTTATTCCGCTAGATATATTTTCTAAATCTTTTACAGGTGTTGCTGTTGAGGTCTGGCCTGAAGTTAATTTTATAAGAAAAAAACAAAAGGTTCTTATTCATGCTCGCGATTTAATAAACAATATCGTGGGATTTAAATCAGCATTGCTGAAGATTTTTCTCCTTTCCGTGGTTATTGAATTGATAAGTCTTCTAATACCAGTTGGTACTCAATTGGTTATGGATCATGCAATTCCAGCTACTGATTTTGGACTGCTTGAATTAATATGTTTGGGCCTATTTGTACTGACATTATTGCAAACTGGAATCAGCTGTTGGCGTAGTTGGTCAGTCATGATAATTGATTCGTGCACGGATATACAGTGGAAGGATAGTCTATTTCATCACCTCATCAGATTGCCACTTATCTGGTTTGACAAACGGAAAGTGGGTGATATTCAGTCGCGTTTTAACTCTCTGGATGTAATTCGTCAGGCTTTTGTACATGATATAACCGGTTGCATTGTAAATATCATTATGGCTATCGGTGCAATCATCATGATGATGATATACGGTGGTTGGCTTACATCAATTGTTATTGGTTTTACCAGTCTCTATATTATTCTGCGGATAAGTACATATTCACGTTACCGGCAACTCTCTGAAGAAGCTATCGTTAAAAATGCAAATGCATCTTCGTATTTAACAGAAACACTCTACGGGATAGCAACCATCCGTGCTCAGGGGCTTACGGAACGTCGTCGGAAGCATCGCATGGGCCTTTTAATGGAGGCTGCTACAGCCTCCATTAGCGTAGATAAATTTGATATGCTATTTCAGGTTATCAGTGTATTTCTGAGTGCCTGCGATAATTTGTTCATTTTGTGGCTTGGGATCGGTCAGGTGATGGACAGGCAAATGACAATTGGAGCATTTGTGGCTTTTGGTATCTTTCGAGGTATGTTCTCAAGCAGGATGCTCTCACTCGCAGACATACTTTTAGGGTTAAAAATTCAGTCACTTCACAACGAAAGGGTTGCTGATATTGCGTTGACTCCCTCTGAAGAAATTTCGACGCCATGTACAGTCTTCCACCCTGTTGATGCAATTGATCTTCATCTGGAAAATGTCACTTTCAGATACGATAAATTCTCTCCAAACGTTATCGATAGTTTGTCATTTAAAATAAAGGCAGGGGAAAGCCTCGCAATAACAGGAGCTTCAGGTTGCGGTAAATCGACATTGTTGAAGCTGTTAGCTGGTCTTGTTCCTCCTGATACCGGACGAATTTATGCTTCCGGGAAGGATATACACGCGCTTGGTATCTGCAACTATAGATCGCGCATTTCCTGTATTCTTCAGGAAGACAGGCTATTTGCAGGCTCATTGCGCGAAAATATATCTGGATTTTCCGAGCAAATAGATGATGAGCTTGTCATAGAGTGCGCAAAGATAAGTTATATCCATGATGATATTATGAGCTTACCTATGGGATATGACAGCTTAGTGGGAGAACTGGGAGAAGGTCTTTCCGGAGGCCAAAAACAGAGAATTTTCATTGCCCGAGCATTATACCGCAAACCAGGTATTCTTTTTATGGATGAGGCAACCAGCCATCTTGACGAAATCAATGAAAAACTGATAAACGAAGCAATATCTGGGTTAGGCATGACACGAGTGATTATTGCGCATAGACCTTCAACGATAAATTCAGCAGATAGAGTTTTCAGTCTCTTATCAAATGAAAATTAACAAGGTAATTCTAATCTCTTAGACGGGGTTTTATTTTATGTATAACCTAAATAAATAATCACTATTAATGGCGGTGTTGAATTTTTACCATGAGGTAAAACATAATTCGCCGCCCTACTGGCGCTATACCAGGAATACTCCCGAAGAGAGATAACTCCATAATCCCTTCACTTTTTGGGCGTCAAATCCACGGCGACTCAATACAGAGTGAGAAAGGAAGTCGTATGAAAAAGATTGCACTGGTGTCCGCCGTTCTGGCGGTGAGCTTCTCTTCAATGGTGTTTGCCGCCGACCACGAACCGCTACCACCGGAAAACGCCCACGGCCAGCAACACCACAAAGCAGAGAAAAAACCGCTGCCGCCGAAACATAAACCAGCGAAGCCGCCAAAGCGTGACGATAAGAAACCGCCAAGGCCGGAAGACCAGCGTTAAGAAAAAAGGGTGGCTGAGCCACCCTTTTTTTTAGCGGTTTTTCGGTAGTGTTTTTAGCAACTCATCAGGGCTTATCGACGCCACCACGCTGCCGGAGAGCGGCATTTTCAGAATGTGATTCTTAATCTTGCCCACCACGTGCATTTCGCACGGACGACAGTCAAATTTCAGCGTCAGCACTTCATCACCGTGGATCAACTGCATTGGCGTCGCGCGCCAGCTCTTGATGTTCCCTTTCGCCTGTTTCGGGCACAGGTTAAAGGCAAAACGCAGGCAATGCTTAGTGATCATCACCGGTACATCGCCCTTCTCTTCATGGGCTTCAAAGGCGGCGTCGATCAGCTGTACGCCGTAGCGGTGATAGAACTCACGCGCCTTGTGGTTGTAAACGTTCGCCAGAAAAGAGAGGTGGGTTTCCGGGTAAACCGGCGCGGGCGTCGCCACGGGTTTACGGCTGCCGCGCTGGTAACTTGCCAGGCGCGCCTCTTCCAGCATCTCCACCGTTTCACGGCGCAGTTGATTGAGCAGACTGTTAGGCACAAACAACGCGCCAGGCAGGTTGACCGCTACCGTTTGCGCGTAATAGCGAGTTTGCCCCAGCTTACTCAGGCCCTCTTTCAGGTTTTCCAGCGCTTTTTCTGCATTATTGGCTTCGTCGAACTGCCCCTCCAGCGTATGCGTTACGCTTACGCCATCTTCACTGGTCAGCGTCAGAACCAGTTGTTCCTGCCAGCCGCCCAGTTCAATATCCACACCAATACGCCGCTCGCTGGACGTTTTGAGTAGCGCCTGCTGCCAGTTGTGATCGAGGTTGCGGTTCAGCGGATGGTGCGGACGCAGGTTTTTCAGCAGATCCGGCATTTCATTCGGGAAGACGCGGTAGCGATTATCCCCTGTCTTTTCGGCCACATTAACGCGAAAGCCGACCACTTCACGTTTCACCAGCACATTCAGGCCATCGCCATTCGCCAGCGGCTCGGTCACGTTCACATCGAGGTGATCTTTGCCCACTTTCAGCACTTCACCCACCGGCAGGCCGATAAACTTCGGCGAATCAAATGCGCCGATGTCGCCTTTACGCGCATTAACGAAGTAGTCCGTGCTGCCGCGATGGAAGGTTTTGTCGGTCGACGGAATAAAGAAGTGCTCGGTACGACCGGCGGACGCCCGAGCCAGGTCACCGCGATCGGCAATGATCGCATCGAGCATCTGGCGGTAATGTGCAGTGATGTTTTTCACGTAGCTCATATCTTTGTAGCGCCCTTCAATTTTGAAGGAGCGTACGCCCGCGTCGATCAGCGCCGCCAGGTTGGCGGTCTGGTCGTTATCTTTCATCGACAGCAGGTGTTTTTCATACGCCACCACGCGCCCCTGATCGTCTTTCAGGGTATAGGGCAAACGGCACGCCTGCGAGCAGTCGCCGCGGTTGGCGCTGCGCCCGGTTTGCGCATGAGAAATGTTGCACTGCCCGGAATAGGCCACGCATAACGCACCGTGAATAAAGAACTCAATGGTGGCGTCCGTTGCGCTGTGAATAGCGCGGATTTGCTCAAGGTTCAGTTCGCGCGCCAGCACGATCTGGCTGAAGCCGACATCGGAGAGAAATTTGGCTTTCTCGACGCTGCGAATGTCGCACTGGGTGCTGGCATGCAGCTCGATAGGCGGAATATCCAGCTCCAGCACGCCCATGTCCTGCACGATCAGCGCATCAACGCCCGACTGATACAGGTCGCCAATCAATTTCTGCGCCGGTTCCAGCTCATCATCATGAAGAATGGTATTCAGCGTAATAAAGACTTTTGCACCGTAGCGATGCGCAAACGGCACCAGTTCGGCAATGTCGCGCAGGCTGTTTCCGGCATTATGGCGTGCGCCAAAACCGGGGCCGCCAATGTAGACAGCGTCCGCGCCGTGAAGGATCGCCTCGCGGGCGATAGCGGCATCGCGGGCCGGGCTTAACAGTTCAAGGTGATGGGGGTGCAGGCGCATACAATCGTCGTTATCCATTATGTGCAAAATGGCGGCTATTGTAGTCACAAGCGGGCCGTTTCACCACCTGCGACCGGGGGAATTTGCGCACGCTGGCAATGCAATGTCGAAATTGCTATTTCCGCTGCGTTTTGCTGGACGGTAAAGTGGTGACTCGGACATTCCTCGTCACGTTGTGTACCCGCGATAGTTCAGGTTGCAGGTGCGTTACCGGCTTCCTGCCCCCTGAATTATTTTGGGTCGTCTGATTGTTAATCGTCGTCGTTATTTGCCGCAGGCTTGCTTGCGGCTTTTTCTTTTGGATAGTGGATCAGCGACTGGAAGTGCGCCGTCTGCAATGTACTGTTGCGATAGGCGTGCGCCTCATCCCCAGCAAAACGTACGCCGCTGCCGGCGGTTAATGTCTTCCACTGCCCGTTAATGCACATATCCAGCGCGCCGCTAAGGACAACCACATGCTCAATCACCCCTTTCTCGTGCGGGGTGGACTCGCTTAACGCGCCCGGCGCAAGGGTAATCGAGAACATGTCGAAATGCAGATGTTCGTCCCACGGGAAAATGGGGGTGATCACCATCGCCTGGCTATCGGGATCGTACGCCAGCGGCGTTTCCCTTTCCGGCGGGGCAATAAAGGTCGAGAACGGTACATTGAGGCCGGTGGCGATCTTCCACAACGTCGACACCGTCGGGCTGGATTCGCTGCGCTCAATCTGCCCCAGCATCGCTTTTGACACGCCCGTTTCTTCCGCTAAGCGGGAAAGGCTCCAGCCGCGGTCCTGGCGTAAATTTTTTAGCGTTGCGGCCAGATAAAGCGTGAGATCCATGACTCCTCCTGATGACTTGTGCGCTATAGCGCTCGATGATAAATTGTTTGGATGCTATAACGCACAAGGAAAACTTATGCGCCTCGCCACTCTGCCCGTTAACACATCCATCCCCTTTACCAGCGTGCTGGCGGGTTTTGTTGCCGTCCTGGTGGGCTATGCCAGCTCTGCCGCCATTATCTGGCAGGCTGCGTCTGCCGCCGGGGCCACACCCGGGCAGATTGCCGGCTGGATGACCTCACTTGGCCTGGGCATGGGCGTCAGTACGCTGGCGTTAACACTGTGGTACCGCGTACCGGTGCTGACCGCCTGGTCAACGCCCGGCGCGGCGCTCCTCGCCACCAGTTTGCAGGGTGTTTCCCTGAACGAAGCCGTTGGCGTGTTTATCTTCGCCAATGGGCTGATCGTGTTGTGCGGTGTGACCGGGTTATTCGCCAGGCTGATGAAAGTCATTCCTCATACGCTGGCGGCAGCCATGCTGGCGGGGATTCTACTCCGTTTTGGCCTGCAGGCATTTAACAATCTGGGGGGCCATTTTGCATTGTGCGGCAGTATGCTACTGGCCTGGCTTGTCTGTAAAGCCCTCGCGCCACGCTATGCCATTGTTGCAACATTACTGGTTGGCGCACTGGTGGCAATCGTCAGTGGTGACGTTGTCACGCAGAGTATTTCCCTTGCCACCGTCACGCCAACGTTTACCGCGCCCGCGTTCAACGGGACCACGCTGGTGAGCATCGGTATTCCGTTTTTTCTGGCAACCATGGCATCACAGAATGCCCCCGGTTTCGCCACCATGCAGGCCGCCGGTTACCGTGTTCCGGTGTCGCCATTGATCATTTTTACCGGTGCGCTGGCGCTGCTGCTGTCGCCGTTCGGGGTCTATTCCATTTGCATTGCCGCCATTACCGCCGCAATTTGTCAAAGCCCGGATGCCCACCCGGATGCGGGTAAACGCTGGCTGGCCGCCGCTGCCGCCGGGGTTTTCTATTTACTGGCGGGTATTTTTGGCGGTGCGATTACCGCTGTACTGGCCGCATTGCCGCTAAGCTGGATCCAGACGCTGGCCGGGCTGGCGTTACTGGGGACCATTAGCGGTAGCCTGCAACAGGCGCTGGCGAAAGAGACCGATCGTGATGCTGCCATCGTCACCTTCCTGGTAACCGCCAGCGGCATCACATTATTGGGGATCGGTTCGGCTTTCTGGGGATTAGTGATCGGGGGAGTGTGCTACGGCGTATTAACGCTGGCGCGCCGCACGTAATTGTGAGGGCGTAAAGCCCGTCGCCGCTTTAAACCGGTTACTAAAGTGACTGGCGGAGTTAAACCCGCAGGCCAGCGCAATGGTGGTCAACGGCTGGTCACTACTGATTAACAGCGTTTTGGCATGCATCATTCGGCGCTGCATGACGAACTGATGCGGCGCAACCCCCATCGACTGGCGGAACATACGCGCAAAATGATATTCGCTGAGGGCGACCTGTGCCGCCAGATCCGACAGCAGCAACGGCTCCGACAGGTGTGCATCGATATACTCCAGCACCGTGCGCAGCGCGACCGGCGCTAAGCCGCCCGTGACCGTCGGCAATTGCCACTGCACGTTGCTGTAGTGCTGCACCAGGTGCGTCAGGAGCAGCGTTGAGGCGGTGCTCAGCGTTAACTGGTTGGCGTTTTGTTGCCAGTCGCAATCCAGCAGAAACTGGCGATAAAGCGTGGTGATACGCGGATCCTGGGCAAAGGTTTTTTCATCCAGCGTGAAGGACGCCGGGCTGCGATCCCACACGCGCTCACCGACTTCGCGCAAATGCTCATCGGTGCAGTAGAGATGCACAAAGGAGAGATCGTCGCGAATATCCCACACCGATTCGCTCTCTTTCGGCATCAGGCAGAACCTGTCCGGCCCACCGCCGTTTTTCCAGCCATACGCGGTTTTGTGGTAGCTCTCGTAACCATCGGCGATATACAGGCTGAGGGTATGGTGATCGCAATATTGCGTGATGTTATCGCGTTTATTTGACCACGCCGCCAGTTGGATCCCGGAGTGCAGCGACACCGAGTTGTGCAGCACGGCGTTGTGTTTACGCAGGTTTTCAAAAGCGTCGTAATGGTCAGACATTCGCAGAAATTATCTAATAGTAACCAGGTAGTCAGTCTATAAATAGCGGACGCCGGATACCAGCATTGTGCAAACAAAAGCGCAAGAATATGCAAGTCAGCGGCAAGCCCGTGCAAGCCAGCACCTCCCTTTCTTGCCACACTCAGCGTTCGTTTTATCGATTAGGAATCAACATGAACGCATTGCTTTATGGCCTGGTGGTGGTGATCTGGGGAACCACCTGGATTGCGATTTTTTTGCAGCAGGGTCCGGTGCCCGCGCCGGTGTCGATTTTCTGGCGCTTCGCGCTGGCCACCGCCGCCATAATGCTGATACTGGCGGTTCGCGGCAAACTGCGCGCCCTGCCGCTGCGCGATCACCTGTTTTGCCTGCTGCAAGGTTGCTGCGTGTTTGGCTTTAACTTCTGGTGTTTTTACACAGCCGCTGCGTGGATTAACACCGGGCTGGAGTCAGTAATCTTCTCGATGGCGGTACTGTTTAACGCGGTAAACAGTTTCCTGTTTTTTGGTCAGAAACCCCCGGCGCGCTTTTTTGTCGCCGCCCTGCTGGGGTTAACAGGCATTGTGACGCTGTTCTGGCAGGACCTGGTTGCCAGCGGCTGGAACAGTACACTATTGATGGGCATTGGCCTGTCGGCGCTGGGAACGCTGGGTTTTTCGTTTGGCAATATGATAAGCCTGCGCCATCAGCGCAAAGGGCTGCAAACCATGACCACCAATAGCTGGGCCATGCTGTATGGGACGCTGATCATGGGGATGATTGGCCTGCTGCGCGGCGATGATTTTACCCCGCAGTGGACGGCCAGCTACCTGGGCGCACTGGTCTATCTGGCGTTGTTCGGTTCGGTTGTCGCCTTTGGCGCCTACTTTACGCTGGTCGGCAGAATCGGCCCCGGCAAAGCCGCCTACAGTACGCTGCTGTTTCCGCTGGTTGCGCTGACCATTTCGACTTTCTATGAAGGCTATGTCTGGCATATCAATGGCATTGCCGGGTTGCTGCTGATCCTGACCGGCAATCTGGTGATGTTTGCCCGCCCGGAAAGCTGGCTGAGCGGGCGTCTGCTGCGGCGAAAAGCTAACGTTTGTTGATATCAAACATAGTGGCGTCGGTCGCCATACCATCAATGACCTGTTTCAGGGCTTCGACGGTGACCGGCGCATTTTCATTGCTGAGATCTTTCCCCTCGCCTTTACGCACCACTTTCAGCACCGGGGCGTTCGTTTGCGCGTCTATCAGTTCACCTTCAAAATAGAGATGCGTATTCATGGTGCGATGACCTGTCGCCATCTGTGTGCCTGCGACCACCATCGCCACCGGCACCACTTCATAGAACTGCAACCCTTGTTTGCTGGCGTCCACGCCGGTTATCGCACCGCGGAAGATCAGGCTATGCTGGCCCGGCGAGGTCACCAGCGGTTTTCGCGCCGCAGCCGCGGCTTTCAATTTCGTATTGGTGTAATTGAGCACGCCATCCAGTACCTGTTGATTGATCTGGTTGGTCGGTTTGGCCACCGGGTAGTACGTCACCGGATGGTAGACAATCGAGTCATATTTCGCCGGATCAAAACCCGGCGCGACCCAGCGCATCACCGGTTTCCCGGTCGCCGAGGTTGTTTCCTGTAACCCAGAGTAGTCTTTTAAAAAACCGGAATACTTTTCCGGTTGAGTCACTTTTGACGCGCAGCCTGACAACGCCAGCAGGCCGGCAACAACGGCAACGCTAACTAACGCATGAGTACGCATAAGAATGTCCCTTGAGTGCGGAATTGCCATTAAGTTATAGCAAACGAAGGGGCACTACGCCGGAGGGAAAAGGCCGCCCGGCCAGACCAGGCGGCGGCGGTTTATTTTTTCAGATCGACCTGCCAGAAAATGTGTTTGCCAAACGGATCGATTTCATAACCCTGCACCTCTTTACGTACCGGTTCAAAAATCGTCGAATGGGCAATCATTACCGCTGGCATCTGATCGTGCATCATCTGCTGCGCCTGTTTATACAGCGCGACGCGCTTATCATGATCGGTCGTGGCTTTGGCTTCCGCGATGAGCTTATCAAACGGCTGATAGCACCATTTTGCCGAGTTAGAGCCGCCGTTGGCGGAGGTGCAGGTAAATAACGGGCCGAAGAAGTTATCCGGATCGCCGGTTGCGGTGGTCCAGCCCATTAAGGCTGCCTGATGTTCACCGCCCTTCACCCGTTTCAGGTATTCACCCCATTCGTAAGTGACGATTTTCGCCTGGACACCCACTTTTGCCCAGTCCGCCTGGATCATCTCGGCCATGCGTTTGGCATTCGGGTTGTAGGGACGTTGTACCGGCATCGCCCACAGGTCGATGGTGGTTCCTGGCGCAACGCCCGCCTCTTTCAGCAACGCTTTGGCTTTCTCCGGATCGTAGTCGTAATCTTTTAACGTGCTGTCCGCGCTCCAGACGCCGGGCGGCAGCAGGTTTTTCGCCGCGCTGCCCGTGCCCTGAAACACCGCCTGAATAATGGCCGGTTTGTTGATCGCCATGACCAGCGCCTGGCGTACTTTTACGTTATCCAGCGGCGCTTTTTGCGTATTGAACGCAAGAAAACCCGTGTTCAGCCCGGCTTTGTTCATCAGCGTGATAGCACTGTTCTCTTTCAACCGCGGCAGATCCGCCGGGTTCGGGAAAGGCATCACCTGACATTCATTCTTTTCCAGTTTTGCCACACGTACGGAAGCATCCGGAGTGATACTGAAAACCAGCCGATCGATTTTCGCTTTACCCTGCCAGTAGTCATCAAACGCGGTGAACAAAATGCGCGAGTCTTTCTGGTACTGCGCCAGGCGGAACGGCCCGGTGCCAATCGGATCCATATCTACCCGCTCCGGCGTGCCGGCTTTCAGCATCGCGTCGGCATATTCCGCCGACAGAATCGAGGCGAAATACCAGCCCAGATCAGCCACAAACGGCGCTTCCGGGTGCGCAAGAGTAAAACGCACCGTATTGTCGTCGACTTTATCGATAGCGGTGATCAGACTGCCGAATTCCAGACTTTCGAAGTTGGAGTAGGTGCCGTTAGAAACAGTGTGATAGGGATTGTGCGGATCTTTCTGGCGCATAAACGAAAAGATGACATCGTCCGCGTTAAAATCCCGCGTTGGCGTGAAATATTTATTGCTTTGAAACTTCACCCCTTTACGTAAGTGAAAGGTATAGACTTTGCCCTCTTCACTGACCTCCCAGCGCTCTGCCAGACTCGGTTGCAACTCGGTGGTGCCGACTTTAAAGTCCACCAGTCGGTTATAGATGGGCACGGCGCTGGCGTCGACGCTGGTGCCGGAGGTATAGAGTTGCGGGTTGAAGTTTTCCGGTGAACCTTCTGAACAATACACCAGTGTTTTTGCCGCTACAGTAGAACTCACTGTCAGCGCGGCCAACACCAGAGCAAGTGTTGTCGGTTTGCTAATCATAGTTTTTCCTGTTGTTTTATTGTAAATGCTTGTTGTTTGCCCTCTCATAAATAACATTAAAGCGAATGTGCAAACACCTGATATTACAAATAAAGAAGGAATCACTATGCCGTCGTCGCTTACCAGCCAATTAACGCAACGCTTCTTTCGTTATCTCACCATCACCAGCCAGAGCGATCCTGCCGCCACCACCTTACCGACCACCGTCGGGCAGTTTGATATGGCGCGTGAACTGGCGAATGAGCTGACATCTCTTGGACTGGACGAGGTTGTCCTTGACGATCACGCTACCGTGACGGCGGTGAAAAAAGGCACGGTTCCCGGCGCGCCGCGTATTGGTTTTATCACTCACATTGATACCGTAGATGTCGGTTTATCACCGCATATTCATCCACAAATTCTGCGTTTTGAAGGTGAAGATCTCTGTCTGAATCCGTCGAAAGAGATCTGGCTGCGGGTAAACGAACATCCGGAGATCCTCGCCTATCCTGGCGAAGACATTATTTTTAGTGACGGCACCAGCGTGCTCGGCGCAGACAATAAGTCCGCCGTGACAGTAGTGATGACGCTGCTGGAGAACCTCACCGCAGCGCATCAGCATGGCGATATCGTGGTGGCGTTTGTGCCGGATGAAGAAGTCGGTTTGCGTGGCGCAAAAGCGCTGGATCTGAAACGCTTTGATGTGGATTTCGCCTGGACTATCGACTGCTGCGAACGCGGTGAAATCGTCTATGAAAACTTCAATGCCGCCAGCGCGCAGATCCGCTTTACCGGCGTGACCGCCCACCCGATGTCGGCAAAAGGCGTGCTGGTCAACCCGCTACTGATGGCCATGGACTACATCAGTCATTTTGATCGCCAGCAAACACCGGAGCACACCGAAGGCCGCGAAGGGTATATCTGGTTTAACGCCATTGATGCGGTACAAGGGCACGCCACGCTGAACGCCAACATCCGTGATTTCGATAGCGACAATTTTGCCCGCCGCAAACAGCAGATTAGCGACGTGGCCGCAGTAATCGCTGCGCAATACCCGACGGCGAAAGTGGAATACAGCATCAGTGACACCTACAGCAATATCAGTAATGCCATTGGCGAGGATCGCCGGGCGATTGATTTGCTGTTTCAGGCCATGGAGTCGCTGAGTATCACGCCCAAACCCACGCCGATGCGCGGCGGTACGGATGGCGCGGCACTGTCGGCAAAAGGTCTGCTAACGCCGAACTTCTTTACTGGCGCGCATAATTTCCATTCCCGTTTTGAGTTTTTACCCCTGAGCGCGTTTGAAGACGCTTACCGTGTGGCATTGCAGCTCTGCCTGTTGGCCGCGCGCTGATTTACACCAGCAGCTCAGTCAGGGTGTCCGAGCTGAGCTGCACCAGCCCTTTCACACCATAGTGATGACCGACCTTATCATGGCGAATGCGGATCTCGCGGATATGCTGGTTGGGGTTATCCATTAACATCTGTTGCGCCAGCGGCAGCACGTCATCGCCGTAATCTTCAAATAACTCCCCGGTCGCAATGACCAGCCGGATATTGTGGATCGGTGCCGTACAGCAGATAGCGAAATAGAGCGCCTGCGCGGTGCTCAGCACGGTAGCGGCTTTATTCGCTTCAATTACGTTGAACGCCGGTTCAATACCGCCGTCATACGGCAGATGGACGATTTCCGGGTAAAAACCATTTTCGCCCAGCCCCGGTATGCCGTTCGTGCAGTAACCATAACCAAGACTGCCGAACCCCGGCATAAAGGCCACCCAGGATTGCCCCGGCCAGCGTTTTGCCAGCAGATAATTCGTGCAATGCGCAATGTTGTAGATGCGGGTGGTGACGCCGGTACGCTGCTCAATCAGCGCCATCAGGTTGACATTACTGTCACTAAATAAAGGGCAATAGCGCACCACACCGGTGAAATGTTCAATCCCCCCCTGTAACGCCACGCTCAGCACGGTGACTCGCTGCAGCGGAATGCACGCGGCCTGGCATAATGCGGCAATCCCCTGCGCCAGCTCGCTGACCAGCTCATCCGGCGTCATCTGTTCCGGTAGCGCGCAATGGTGAACACTGAGCGGGGCAATGACGGTGTTGTAATCATTTAGCGTGCCCTGAAAACTGCCTTTGCGCAGCATAATATTGATGCTGAACGCCTGCCCACTTTTGACAGCCAGCAATTGCTGCGGGCGACCAAAAGTCACGTCTTTGATTTCCCGCTCTTCGATAAGCTGCGCATCCAGCAGTTGCGAGGTCAGTTTGGTGATATAGGCTTTCGTTACTCCCAGCCGACGGGTCATTTCCGCCCGTGACTCCATTTCACTGTGCAGGATTTTCAGGATCTGTTGTTTGTAATCCACGCGTTGCGCCTCCGTACCGGGTGGTCACATACCACCCGGCATAACTTAATACCTCAGTTATTTTACGGAAACAATGATGCGACGGTAAGACGTTAACGCCGGTTTACCATTATCGGTGACCGCCAGAATCAGGTGTTCGGTCCCGGCACGCTGCGCGTTGACTTCCACACGCGGATTTTTGCCATCCTGTAGCGTTAACACCGCAGGTGCGGTCAGATTGTCTTCGCCACGGCGGCCCTGCACATCTTCCGGCGCAACCGCTTTCGAGCTGGCGGCACCGGCTTCCGGGTACAGGAACCACTGATAGTGCAGCTTATCGCCGTCCGGATCTTTACTGCCGGAGGCATCCAGTTTCAGCACGTCGCCCACTTTCGCGCTCAGGGTAATCACCTGCTGTCCGGGCTGTCCATTCACCACCACCTGCGGGTTGTGGTTCGCGGCGGCAAAGTCTTTAATGCCCCACTCCATGCGGGCGGCGAAATCATGCTGGAAGGCTTCGCGCCAGCGCCAGATTGTCGCCTGATTCGAGGTATAGCGCTTACCATCAACACCCGTCACGGTGTCGGCAGAGTTCGGGTTGCCCGGATAGAAGTCCCCGCCGCTGGTCCAGATGGGGTGTGTCTCATTTTGCGGCTGGCGCACAATGTAGCGACCGCCCCAGCCACCCCAACCCGGGTTGCGTTCACTGTTCAGCCCATTGCGGATCAGCCCAAGAAAGGCTGGCGTGTCGCCTTCCATGATAAACAGATATTTCAGGTAACCTTTGCCCATTGGCCCTTTGCTGCGGATGTTCTCATCCAGCCAGTGTTGAGAAACCGTGGTGAAATCCGCGCCGGGCGCATTACGGTAATATTTATCGCCGCTGATGCCGGTCCAGGCCGCACGGGCATAATCTTCCGCGTTCTGGCTGGAGGGATCGACAATGTAGGTGATCTCCGGATAGTGCTCGCGGATCCAGAAACCGGCGTCATCCTGATCGGAAATGGAGTAGACCACCAGGTTGCGCGTCAGCTGCTGAACCTTCTCAGCAGACACTTTTTGGGACAGATCTTTCAGCGCCTGGGCCAGCGTGTTCGCGCCGCCCCACAGGTTGATAAACAGCGGATGGCTGGCATCGGTACTTTTTTCAATGGCCTTGACCAGCAGGTCAGAACCGGCGGTATTTTTACCCTCTCCGGTCGCTGCCATGCCGTAGCTCGCAAGCCCCGGTGCGACCACCGCTTCGAGCTGTTTCACCGACGGGAACCCCTCCGCGTGTTTCAGTAAATTTGGCTGCACTTCGCCGTAATGACCGACAACCAGATCGATCATGTCGGTATGCACTTTTTCCCGCTGCCAGGTCGAGGTGGTCGCCACCAACCCTTCTACGTTCATCTCATTGGAATAGAGTAAAAAGCGGGTCAGCGACATTTGATCATCTGGCTCGTTGCCAATATCCGTCAGCACAAAGACGCGCGGTTTTTCCTGATACGGCAGTACTTTTGCCGCCATCTCAGGAATACCAGTCGCCGCACTGACCGCCAGTGGTGCAGACAGCGCCACGACGCCACTCATCGCCAGTAAGATACTTTTTGTTATGTTGTTCACCACGTTACGTCTCCTTTTTATGCCATAGCGGAATCGCATCAACATAGTTAACTAAGGAAACAAAGTAAAAAAAGAAAAACGAAATGTGTGATGCAGATAAAAAATTGGTTATGCGGGCAGAGCCGCCCGCACGGGAGTTGCGTTACGCAGATTTGCGCGCCAGCATCGTGGCAAAGCGCAGTTTGATGCGGTTTCCGTTCGCGTCGGTGCGGTGAAGTTCACCGACGTCTTCATTGTATTTCAGCCGTTCCCAGCCTGCGTAATAATTGCTCAGCTCCCCCTCTTTAAAAGCAAACGGGAAACCGACCGTGCAGGGAAAATCCTCCGTATCCATCGCCGCCACAATCAGGTTATAGCCACCCGGTTTGGTGCAGCGCTGCATATTGGCGATCAACCCCGGAATGGTCTTCGCTTCCAGGAACATCAGCACCACCGTCGAGAGAATAAAGTCGTACTCGCCGTCAAAACTCAGGTTGTTCAGATCGGCCGCCGCCACGTGCAGATTGTCCAGCCCTTCCGCTTCGCGAATGCTTTGCAGATTGCTCAGGCTATTGGGATTTTTATCCCACGCGGTAACGTCAAAGCCTTTGTTCGCCAGATACAGACTGTTGCGGCCATTGCCACAGCCGAGATCCAGCGCTTTACCCGACGCAATGTAGTTCATGGCGTTCAGCACTTCAGAGTGCGTCGGGGTCATGTTGTATTTTTCAGTAAACCAGGTGTCGGTGCGGGTCGTCATTATGGTCCTCAATTCTTAACATGTATTTTAAATGCATTTTATTGTTTTCGTCGCCGGATCGCCAGCGTCGTAAAATTTGCTACGGTTAACTCAGGCTGATGGGAGAACTGTAACATGAATAAGTATCGACTCAGTGATGAGCACCGGGTGTTGAGTTACCAGATGGG
Source organism: Kosakonia sp. ML.JS2a (assembly GCF_025642095.1). GTDB lineage: Bacteria > Pseudomonadota > Gammaproteobacteria > Enterobacterales > Enterobacteriaceae. Next base: position 2,547,607 of record NZ_CP106754.1, on the reverse strand, counting down.
CGGCGAGAAAAAAACGGTCGCGCTGCGCCAGCTGATTGCCGTGCGCGATTTCAACGATGTCACCGCAGGCACTGCCGGTGGCTGGGTCGATAGCGAAAATGTACTCGATCAGCAGGGAAACTGCTGGATTTACGATGAAAACAGCATGGTGTTTTATGGCACTACCGTGCGGGATAATGCGCGCATTACCCAGCCGTGCGTGATCTGCCATGAGGTGAAAATCCACGGTAATGCCTGGGTGGATGGCTGTGAAATCAGCCACGGCGCCGAATTAAGTGACAACGTCACCGTACAATCCTCAACGGTGCGCGGTGTGTGCCATCTGCGCGGCGATGCCCGTATTCTCAGCGGTTGCGACATTATTGCCGCGCGCGGGCTCACGCCGGATAACGAGCAGCTACTGCAAATCTACGATCGTGCAACGGTCAGCCACTCCCGCGTAGTACACCAGGCGCAAATCTACGGCGATGCCATCCTCAATTACGCGTTTGTTGAACACCGGGCAGAAGTGTTCGATTTTGCCCTGCTCGACGGCAACGAACTGAATGATGTCTGGGTTTGTGATTGCGCCAAAGTCTACGGTAATGCCCGTATTGTGGCCGGAACGCAGGACGATGAGATCCCCACGTTGCGCTACGGCTCACAGGTGGCGGAACACGCCGTGGTGGAAGGAAACTGTATCCTGAAGCACCATGTGCTGGTCGGCGGTCACGCCTGGCTGCGCGGCGGGCCGATCCAACTGGATGAAAAAGTGGTAATTCAGGGACATGCGCGCATTCAGGGAGATGTGCTGATCGAGCATCAGATTGAAATTACCGATAACGCCGTGGTGGACGCGCGGGATGGGGAGCGCATTTTACTGCGCGGGCCGAAAGTCATCAATGACGGGCAAATGATCACCCGCACGCCGTTGGTGGGGTCACTGTAACCCGTCGACGATACGCGCCCAGATATGCTGATCATCATAGTGACCGTTCAGAAATTCCGCCTGCTTCAGGCAGCCTTCCAGCGTGAAACCATTGCGGCTGGCCACCTGGTTGCTGGCCCTGTTTGCCACGCGGCATTTGATGACAAAGCGACGAACCGTGCCGCGGCGGGCGTAAAAGTCGATCATCGCCTGCATCGATTGCGACAAAAGCCCCTGCCCGCAGGCATTTTCATCCATCCAGTAACCGATGTAGGCCGTCTTATTTAACGGTTCAATGGCGTTGAACGCCAGCACCCCCACCAGTTTCTCCTCGCAAAGGATCATAAACATTTTGGCGTAACCGCGCTGATGCAGGATCACGTTGCTTTGCACGGTTTTTCGGGTGTCTTCCACTGAATGCACATGCTGCGGCCAGTCGAGAAATTGCTGAAGCCAGTCGCGGTTTTTCACCACCAGTTTGTAGAGATCGTCAACAAAACGGTCATTCACCGCATGCAGGGTGATGCGTTCGTTTACGGTAATCCGGGCATCTTCCATTTCGATCTCCCCAACGCATTCTCCCCCTTGCGGGGGAGAATGTAAGCTTAGCGCATCACTCTGTCGTCAACGTAATTACGTTTATCCGGCGCGGGCGGGAAATACTGATACAGCCAGGTTTCGCTGATGGCGTCGCCCTGGCAGCGGAGGAACAGACGCATTTCAACCGGATCGGTGGAATCGTTGGTCGGATACCAGTCAAACAGAATGCGGTAACCGTCGAACGGCTCAACATAGAGGATTTCCACCTGTTTCGCTTCACCGTTAGACAGGGTGATCACCGGTTCAATCCCTTTTGGCGCGGCGGCTTTCAGGTCCCCGCCCACGAAATCAATGGCGAAACGACGCGCCCATTTATCCGGATAGTGTTCCCCTGGTGCCCAGCCCTCCGGGAAACCACCCATGCCGGTGCGGGTGGCGTACACGCGCGCAAGCGGTGAACGCACCGGCGGCATCGCACTCCAGTAAAGACGATATTCAAAGGTGAATTCGTCCCCCGCTTTCACCGGTTTTTCCGGCTGCCAGAAGCAGACAATGTTATCCAGCGTTTCACCGGTGGTCGGGATCTCCATCAGGCAAACGGATCCTTTTCCCCACTTGTTACGCGGCTCGACCCACAGGCTCGGACGCTTGTTGTACCAACCCATCACATCCTGATAGTGGGAAAAATCCCGGTCCAGTTGCAGCAGGCCAAAGCCTTTCGGGTTGTTATCCTGGAATGCATTGAACTGCAGTTTCTGCGGGTTGTTCAGCGGGCGGCAAATCCACTCACCGTTACCGCGCCACATTGCCAGGCGATCGGAGTCGTGGATTTGCGGGTGAATGGTGTCGCACACGCGGCGCTCGTTATTGCCGCAGCTAAACATACTGGTCATTGGCGAAATGCCCAGTTGCTTGATCTCTTTACGGGCAAACAGGCGGTTTTCCACATCCATGATCACCTGGCTGGCTTCACAGTGGATGGTGAATTTAAACGCACCGGTAATGCTCGGGCTGTCGAGCAGCGCATAGACAGTGAATGAGGTATCCGACGGTTTCGCGGTTTCAAACCAGAAGGCGGTAAAGTCCGGGAACTCTTCCGGCGTATCGGTAAAGGTGTCAATCGCCACGCCGCGCGCGGAAAGCCCGTACTGGAAGGTGCTGTCTACCGCACGGAAATAGCTGGCGCCAAGGAAGGAGACGATATCGCGGCGCGCCAGTTCCGGCGCTTTGAATGCGCGAAAACCGGCGAAACCGAGATCGCTTTGCCCTTCCAGTTGTTTGGTGTCCACACCGGCATCGTGGTAGTTAAACAGCTCAGGACGGAAGTGGATTTCGCGCGCCTGGTGGCTTTGCTGGTCCAGCGAGAACATGCGTACGCGGCGGCGGAACCCCATGCCGACATGGAAGAACTGCACATCAAGCTGGCGACCGTCGATGTTATTCCACAGCGAGTGCTTCGCATCGTACTGGATGCTGTTGTAAGCCTGCGGCGTGAGCGTTGCCAGCGTATTCGGCAGCGCTCTTGGCGCGCCGCCCCACGGTTGCGCCGAGAGATCGTGCGCCATGGACTGCAACACGGAGAAATCAAAACGACGGCTTTGGCCATCGGCGATATCGGAGTCTGCCGCGAATGCCGCGCGGGAGAAAAGTGAAGCCACGCCGGTCGTACCGTACGTTGCTGCGAGCGCCATGGATGCCTGAATAAATCGTCTGCGGTTCATGCCTGGTAACACGTCCTTCTTGTCGTAAATGGACATTTCGCGGTGTCGCGAAACAGCGGCAAAAGCGATTGTTGATGAACGCACACTCTAGACAAAATTCATTGAGAATCCAATTGTTGGGCGCTGATTATCTGCGCAAACCGTGAAATATTTCCTGTCGATCGGATCAGCCCGAAAACAACGTAAAGATAAGGATAATGGCGGGTAAATGCGGCGGAATAAAAAAAGCCCCTGCCGGACATCAAATGGCAGGGGCCAGAATAGTGAGGCGTTATTGTGCGCTGACGCTAACGTCAATGCCCGGGAAGTATTTTGCTGCCAGCGTTTTGATGGTGCCGTCGGCACGCACTTTATCAATCGCGGCGTCGAGTTGTTTTTTGGTGGCCTCATCGCCTTTGCGCAACCCATAGCCAATACCGCTACCGAGGATCGTGTCGTCCGAGACCGGTTTGCCAATAAAGCCAAACCCTTTACCCTGCGGTTTGCTCAGAAAACCAGCCTGACCGGCTGCGGACATCACCAGCGTGGCGTCAATGCGGCCGTTCAGCAAATCACCCCACGCCATATTCTGATCTTTGTAAGACACCACCGTGACACCGTGTTTTTCCCAGTGTTCTTTGGCGTAAGTTTCCTGAATAGAACCCTGCAACACGCCAATGGTTTTGCCTTTCAGACCTTCAGCAGTGGCTTCCATTCCGGCACCGCTCTTGCCGACCAGTTGCGATGGAATACGATAAATAGGCTGAGTAAAGTCGATGCTCTTTTTGCGCTGGTCGGTGATATTCATTGCCGAGTTGATGGCATCAAACTTCTTCGCCACCAACCCCGGGATCAGCGCGTCAAACGACGTTTCCACCCAGCTACATTTCAATTGCGCGGCTTTGCAAATCGCATTCCCCAGTTCGATATCAAACCCTTCGAGCTCGCCAGACGCATTGCGGCTTTCGAACGGCGGATATTCCGCTTCCACGCCATAACGCAGTTCAGTGGCGGCAAACGAAGAGAGTGAGCAGAGCAACCCCATGCCCAGACAGAGTGCTTTTAATTTCATGATTAACGCTCCTTTAGCGTGGCTTAACACGGCACAGGGCCTGCGCACCTGCCCTTAACGTCGCTTCATCTTTCGCAAAAGAGAGGCGAATCAACTTGTTATCAGTACCATCAGTGTAAAAAGCCGACAACGGGATCGTGGCGACGCCGCAATCGGTAATCAGTCGTTTCACCATTTCGCTGTCGCTCTCTTCACTGAAATGGCTGTAATCCGCCAGCATAAAAAACGATCCTGCGCTGGGTAATAACCGGAATGGCGACTCCGCCAGCAGCGTTTGTAGCAGGTCGCGTTTGCGTTGGTAAAAGACCGACAGCGACAACCAACTTTGTGGGTCGCGCATATGATCGGCAAAGGCATATTGCATCGGCGTGTCGGCAGAGAACATCAGAAACTGATGCACTTTGCAGATCTCCTCCATCAGTTCAGCAGGCGCAACGCAGTACCCTACGCGCCAGCCGGTCACGTGGTAGGTTTTACCAAACGAGGAGATAATTACGCTACGCTCCGCCAGTTGCGGGAGCGTCGCCATGCCATGATGCGGCTCACCGTCAAAGACAACGTGCTCATACACTTCGTCGGAGAGGATCACGATATCCGTATTGCGGGTGATCGCAGCCAGTTGCTCAAGGTCCGCGCGGGAGAACACCTGCCCGCTGGGATTGTGCGGGGTGTTGATGATGATCATCCGGGTACGCGGCGTGATGGCGGCGCGCACCTCATCCCAGTTGACGGCAAAATCCGGCACTGTCAGTTTAATCGCCACCGGCGTTGCCCCCTGCAAACGGACAATCGGCGCATAGCTATCAAACGACGGTTCAAAATAGATAACCTCATCGCCAGGATGCACCAGCCCACTGATGGCGGAGTAGAGCCCTTCGCTGGCGCTGGCGGTGATCAGGATTTCGTTATCAACGTCATAGTCAGTGTGGTACAGGTCATTTATCTTCTGCGCGATACGTTCTTTCAGCGGACGCAAGCCGGTCATCGGCGCATACTGGTTATGGCTATCCTCCATCGCACGGGTAACACCGGCCACCAGTTGCGGATCGCACGGGAAGTTGGGCGCGCCCTGAGAAAGGTTAATGGCATTATGCTGCGCGGAAAGCTGGCCAATCACGGTAAAAATGGTGGTGCCGACATCGGGTAATTTGGAGCGAAATTTCACCGGGGTACGCAAAGTCATGCTTAATCCTTTCTCATTAAAAGTGCATAACCATTCAAACCAAAACAGCATTGAGCCGACAAGCGAATTGTTGTCATAATAGCCATGACTAAATTGCATAGCTGGAGCCGCCATGTCGCACCGTACCCTGCCGCTCAACGCCATTGACGCGTTTCTGGTCACCGCGCGCCATCTGAATCTGACCCATGCCGCCAAAGAGCTCTGCCTGACGCAAGGCGCAGTCAGCCGCAAAATTGCCACTCTGGAAGCCTGGTTTGGCTTTCCGCTGTTTGAGCGCCATGCCCGCGGGCTGCACCTGTCGCCACAGGGAAGCGCGCTGTTACCGGAGTTGCGCAGCGCGTTTGAGCATTTGCTAATGGCGGCCGATCAGGCGCGGGCCCAACAAACGGTGGTGCGGCTGAAGTCCCCCACCTGCGCCATGCGCTGGCTGGTGCCGCGCCTGGTGCAGCTGGAACATCGTTACCCGGAATTGCAGATTGCGCTGACCACCACCACCGATCACACCATTAACTTCAAAACAGAACCTTATGACGCCGCCATCGTATTCGGGACGCAATTGAGCGCGGGCGATCTGCTGTTTGAAGAGGCGCTGACCCCGGTCATGAGCGCGGACTATTCACATCATGATGCACTGGAAAAAGCGACGCTGCTGCACCCGACACGGGACAAAACCGACTGGTCATTGTGGCTGGCGAAGCAACAGCTGTTTCAGCCCGCCATGAGAAAAAATCAACACTTCGACACCATGGATCTGGCGATCACCGCCGCCATTCAGGGGCTAGGCGTGGCCATTGCCGACGAAACGCTGGTCGAGGAGGATGTTCGCGCCGGACGGCTGCTGTGCCCGTTTGCCCGCAGTGTAAAGACCGGAGCCAGTTACCGGCTGGTACTGCGCGAATCACACAACAAAGCCGCCGGGCTGGCGGCCTTCCGACAGGGGTTGTTGGGGATCAATCCAGCTTAACGTGGTGGCGCATCACCCGGCGAAAGAAGCTCAAACGGGCACGCATAAAGCGATTAACCAGGCGGAATCCTGCATGTTTATTCAATCCAATGCGTAACAAACGGTCGCGTCCGCGCACGCAGGCCAGCCAGCGAACCGGCCCCTGTAATACCTCCGTCTTATGGCTGGCGACGTGCGCAAACTGCGCCCAGTAGTCAGCGATCTGTGCGGCAAACGCATTATCGCGATCGTTCACATAGGTGCACGATGGCTCTGACAAGTGCAAATTATCGAAAACATACGGCACTTCATTGCCGTGCCACGCGCCATTGGCATAGGTATCGTGTGCAGCTTCAGCAACATAATCAAACCAGTAACGCCAGCATGGCTGCCTGACCCGCTGCTGCGCTTGCATCACCACCAGGCCCAGCGTGGTAAACGCCATATCGCGGCATACCTGCCTGCCAAGTTCGGCATCGCCTCTCACGCCCGGATAGAGTAAACGGATCAGCCCAAGACCAAGCCGTTGTTCGCGACGCATCTTCTCGATTTGCCCGGCAAGATCAACGCCAAACTCCGCCATCACGCTGGCTTCGTCGCTGTTGGAACCGATAATCACCGGCAGCGGGTGCTGGCGACCGGCAAAGAAGACCTCCAGAGTAGAGTCCGGTAAGACGGCATCCCCCGCAATGGGCGCCGGGGCAATTTTCAGCGGGGCCACCAGCGGCCAGAACGCCTGCGCCGGGATCGCCCGCAACTGTTCCGCGCTGGCATTTTCCAGCCCGAAATGGGCGGCGATCGCCTCGCCTTTTGCCAGCGCACTCACCCGCGGCGTATCCGGCAGTGTATAGCTACTCTGGATGATGCCTTTGTGAAACAACCCTACCGCCAGCGGCGAGGCCATGAGCGCCATGACGCTACGGCCCCCGGCGGATTCGCCAAACAGCGTGACATTGCTGGCATCACCGCCAAAGGCCGCAATGTTCTCCTGGACCCATCGCAGCGCGGCAATTTGATCGAGCAGACCGAAGTTGCAGATACGCGCGTCCGGCGCTTGCTCCTGCTCCAGCGCCGGATGCGCGAAGAAGCCAAGATGTCCCAACCGGTAGTTGACGGTGACCAGCACCACACCGCGCGCAGCCAGTTGCTGACCGTCGTAAGGCGGAAGCCCGCCGGAACCGATGGTAAAGCCGCCGCCGTGCAGCCAGACCATGACCGGCAACCGTTTGTCGCGGCGGGCAGGCGACCAGACATTCAGATAGAGGCAATCTTCAGAGAACTGCCCCGGATCGCCACCGCCAATCTGCTGGCAGTATTCACTGTTCTGCCAGCTGGCGGCAGAAAAACGGTCCGCCAGGCGCACCCCCTGCCAAGGTTCAACAGGTTGCGGCGCGCGCCAGCGCAGGGTATCGACAGGCGGTGCGGCAAAAGGAATACCGCGCCAGACATGACAGGCGTTTTCACTGCGCCCCATCACCAGACCCTGACGGGTCTGGGCCAGTGGGGCTGAAGGATTTTCCATAACACCATCCAGAAAGAACTGATTTCTGGCAGAGTACCTGTTTTACAGAAGTCCGCAACGTCGTTTGCTCCGTTCGGAGGCCTCCCGGTAGAGCGTGAACTCATCGAGCACCGGGCACCCCAGGGCGTCCTCAAACTGCGTCTGACTGGCGTTGCCGTGGTTGCGCGCCTGCGTTTCATTTCCCAGATTAGACTGGAAGATCCCGGCGGCGCTCACCGGCAGAAAATCCTCATACGTGATCGGCTGGGCAACCACCCACCCGCGCTCGATCAGCGGCTGCGGATCATCGCCGGGGCGGATCGCCTTGCGATGGGCTTCGCCGGTCGGCGTCAGGCGATAGCGAAACCACGCCAGTTCTTGCTTGCGCAGCAACATTTCGCTATCCGGAAACGCTTTAAACACCTCTTGTAAATGAAGCTGGTGCGTCAGGTTGTCTTTCCCCGTTCCGGCTTGCAGTAATAACTGGTCATACAGCGCCCGGCCTTTTTCCGTCAGCGCCACACCGCGTTGTTCGATTTCACCAAAACGCGCGGTATGCGTTCCCTGGTGCTCGCCGCTGAACAGCACCGGTTCATCCAGCGCTTTAAAACTGGTCTGGCGCAGCAGGATCGGCACATCACGCCGCGGTGGCCCTTCAATAAGGATCTTCGGTTCAATACCGTATTCCGGCATCAGCGCCTGTACGCGGTCGATATCCAGCGTACGCGGGGTTAAGTGGTTAATATGGCAGCCGGGAAAACAGACCACATCGGCAATCAACCGGTGTTCGCGGTGCAACGCCAGGTAGGTTTGCTCATCCACGGTGGCGTGGCGATGCCAGCGGAAGGTTTCCAGCGCTTCCTGCACAAATGCCTGCGCCTGTTGCGGGGTAAAACCGCCATTCAGCTCATGCAGTTCAATCAGTTGCCGACAGGCAGGGGTAAAAATGTCGCGCTTTGCCAGAATGGCGGCAGCTTTATTGCGCAACGCCGGGTCTTCAATCAGCTCCAGACGCAGCAGCGAGGTAAAAATGCGAAACGGATTGCGCGCCAGCGCCGCGTCGTCAACCGGGCGAAACGCCGTGGAATGCACCGGCACGCCCGCCTGCGAGAGATCGTAATAGCTGACCGGATACATGCCCATGATGGCGAACATCCGCCGCAGCATGGAAAGCTCCTGCGCTGTGCCCACACGGATCGCACCGTGACGCTCAACATTCAGTCGGGACAGCTCATCGGCATTGGCCAGTTGTTCGTGTAAACGGGGGTTGTGCTCCAGCACGGCCAGGTTCACATCGGCAACCAGTTCCTGCAACGTGCCATACTGTGGAACCTCCTGCTGATACATTGCTGACATGGCCTGTGAAAATTGTTCGCGAATATCATCAGCCGTGATGCTGTACGTCATATTATTCGTCCTCCAGAGGTCTTTCTCTGGAGTGTAGAAAGGCCTTTCGCCACCGTGTCGGGAAATTTACAAAGTGTGATCGTGGCTGAAAACGCGCACGCTTTGCGCCCACCGGGCATAACCTCCGCTTATGAAAAACAATTCGGACAAAACCACACCAACCTGCTGGTTACGTCACATTGCGGAGAAAATCCGTTTGTAACTCAAAGAGATTAGATGTTAATAATAGTTTGCTATCAAGTTATCAAAATTAAACAAACTTACTTGTCACCGGCTCCGCTCAGTTTTTAACATCATCTTATGGAAAAAAACGGCCTGTTTTCACAGCGCATACGTCTGCGCCATTTACATACTTTCGTTGCCGTCGCTCAACAGGGAACGCTGGGGCGCGCGGCTGAAACCCTTAACCTGAGCCAACCGGCACTGTCGAAAACCCTTAACGAACTGGAACAACTGACCGGGAAACGGCTATTTGAACGGGGACGCATGGGGGCGCAACTGACGGTGGTGGGCGAGCAGTTTCTCACCCATGCGGTCCGCGTGCTGGACGCGGTGAATATCGCCGGGCAATCGCTGAACTACAAATATGAGCAAAAAACGGATGTGATCCGCATCGGCGCGCTGCCCACTGCTGCACTGGGTATTTTGCCCGGCGTGATTGGGCAGTTACATAAACAGCAACCGGACCTCACCATCCAGGTCGCCACCGCCAACAACCCGATGCTGCTGGCCGGGCTGAAGTCCGGCGAACTGGATCTCGGCATTGGGCGCATGTCCGATCCGGAACTGATGACCGGGCTGAATTATGAGCTGCTGTTTCTGGAGTCGCTGAAACTGGTGGTGCGCCCTCGTCACCCGTTGTTGCAAACCACCGTGACGCTCAGCCGCGTGCTTGAGTGGCCAGTCGTGGTCTTACCGGAAGGCACGGTACCGCGACAAAACGCGGAAGATCTGCTCAGCAGTCAAAACTGCCGGTTGCCATCTGGCTGTATTGAGACGCTTTCGGCGTCACTGTCGCGTCAGCTGACGGTCGATCATGACTATGTCTGGTTTGTGCCCTCCGGTGCAGTAAAAGACGATCTGCGTGTCGGTACGCTGGTGGCGCTGCCCATTGCTCCACCGGGCGTGGGCGATCCGATCGGCATTATCACTCGTGTCGATACGCCGCTTTCTCCGGCAGCCCATACGCTGATTAGCGCCATTCGGAAAATCATGCCGGGGTAATCCTGGCATGGCGATCTGTGCTTCTTGTTGCGCAAAAGGTAAACATTACGTTACTTGTGTGATAAAAGGGGTTGTTGATTAAGGGTTGTTGTTATGCAAATTAGACTAACGCTGTAACAATCCGTCTCCGGAAGAACAGATGAAATTCAAAACGGCTATCAAACCTTACCACGCTGCTGCCGGTGGTCTGGGTTCGCTTGAAGCAACCACACGCTTCGTTATTGACAGCAAAAATGCCCTCAAGAATATGCGCAACCTGCTGCGCATGAATAAAGCCCGCGGCTTTGACTGCCCTGGCTGCGCCTGGGGCGATGACAATAAAAGCACCTTCAGTTTTTGTGAAAACGGCGCCAAGGCCGTGACCTGGGAAGCCACCCGCCGACAGATTGACGCCGCCTTCTTTGCGCAACACAGCGTGAGCGCCCTCACCCGTCAAAGTGATTACTTTCTTGAGTACCAGGGGCGACTGACCGAACCGCTGCGTTACAACCCGCACACCGATCACTATGAGCCGGTGAGCTGGGACGATGCCCTGACGATGATTGCTGAACATATTCAGGCGATGGATAACCCGGATCAGATGGAGCTGTACACCTCCGGTCGCGCCAGTAACGAAGCGTCGTATCTTTACCAGTTATTTGGCCGTATGGTCGGCACCAATAACTTCCCTGACTGTTCAAATATGTGCCACGAAGCAAGCGGCGCAGGGTTAAAACGCAGCATTGGCGTCGGTAAAGGCACGATTCATCTTGCCGACTTTGACAAAGCGGACGCCATTTTTGTGTTCGGCCAAAACCCCGGAACCAACCACCCGCGCATGCTGCACAGCCTGCGCCATGCCGCCGATCGCGGCGCACGGATCGTCACCTTTAATACCCTGCGGGAACGCGGCCTTGAGCGTTTTGCCGACCCGCAAAAACCGCTGGAAGTGGTGACCCCGATGGCGGGCGTGATCAGCTCCTCTTACTACCAGCCGAATCTGGGCGGTGATATGGCCGCCGTACGCGGGATTGCCAAAGCGTTGCTGGAGACCCAGCGCCAGCGCCTTGCGGCCGGTGAACCGGGGATCTTCGACGACGCCTTTATTGCGCAGCACACCCAGGGTATTGAGGCATGGTTTGCGCAAATCGACGCCACCGACTGGCGCACCATTGAACAGCAATCCGGTTTAAACCAACAACAACTGCGCGATGCCGCTGCCGTCTGGCAGCAGGCCGAAAAAGTGATCTGCACCTGGGCGATGGGCATTACCCAGCATAAACACTCGCTGGACACGGTGCGTGAAATCACCAACCTGCAGCTGCTGGGCGGTCATCTGGGTAAACCTGGCGCGGGTTTATGCCCGGTACGCGGCCACAGTAATGTGCAGGGCAACCGCACGATGGGCATTGATGAGAAGCCCCCGGCAGCACTGCTGGACAGCCTCGCCCGCCATTTCAATTTTGAGCCCCCGCGCGCACACGGTCACCATACGGTGGATGCCATTCAGGCGATGCTGCGTGACGAGGTGAAAGTGTTGATCGCCTTAGGCGGTAACCTTGCCGCCGCTGCGCCGGACACGCCGCTCACCTGCGAAGCGCTGCGCCGCTGTGGGCTGACGGTGTACATCAGCACCAAACTAAACCGCAGCCACCTGATGCCAGGAAAACAGTCGCTGATCCTGCCGACGCTGGGGCGCACCGAAGAGGATGTGCAAGCGACGGGCCGCCAGTTTGTGACGGTGGAGGACTCGTTCAGCATGGTGCATGCCTCGGAAGGGATCGGTAAACCGCTGGCGGCAACGCAACGCTCTGAAACGGCCATTGTCGCCGGGATCGCGCATGCCACTCTCGGTACAGAAAAGCTGGACTGGCTGGCGCTGGCAGACGATTACAACCTGATCCGCGATCACATTGCCACCACGCTACCCGGTTTTCAGAACTTCAACGCCCGCTGCGAAGAGCCTGGCGGGTTCTGGCTGGGGAACGCCGCAGCCGATCTGCGCTTTAACACGCCCTCCGGGAAAGCGGAATTCAGCGCCGCACCGCTGCCGCAGTCGGTTTGCCCGGAAACGGACGCGCCATTTGTGCTGCAAACCCTGCGCTCTCACGATCAGTACAACACCACTATTTATGGTCTTGATGATCGCTACCGTGGCGTCTACGGACAGCGCGATGTGCTGTTTATGCACCCGGACGACATTCAGTCGCTGGGGTTAGCGGACGGCGATCGGGTGAATATCGAAACCCGCTCCACAGACGGGATTGTGCGCCGCGTAGAAGATTTCCGCCTCGTTGCCTATAACATCCCGCGCGGGAATCTGGCGGCTTACTACCCGGAAACGAACCCACTGGTTCCTCTGACCCGTTTTGGTGACGGTACCGGCACCCCGACGTCCAAATCTATTCCGGTTGTCATAACCCCGGCACAACCCCGCGATACCCTGCGAATTGCCTGACCTTCACGCCCGCGTTCTGCGGGCGTTCTCAATTAATGCGATCTTAATTCTTAACATTTGCGTAAAACAATTTAACAGTTTTATCATACCTCCGATTCACCATATGGTTCATACGCATCCATATTTATGCTTCACATTACGAAAAAGAAGGTAATTACACTTTCATTCAGAACAATACCCCTTTGAGATTTATCCATTTGGTTCGCATGGGTTAACCCCGACGGCTGAAGGACGGGTGTGTTTTAAGGAGAACGTCATGGCATCTGGCAGCACGCCACGCGGGATCGTCAGCATCCTGAAATGGTTACTGGTCATACTGATGATGGTTATCGGTCTGGCTATCGGCATCCTCGGTTACAAGCTGGTCGCCGTCGGCGGCAGTCTTTACTTCCTGGTGATGGGCATCGTGATGCTTATCGCCGCAGGATTGATCATTAAAAACCGCGCCAGTGGCATCGTGTTATATGCCCTGGCGTTTCTTGTTTCCATTATCTGGGCGATTAACGACGCCGGCTGGTCATTCTGGCCGCTGTTTTCGCGCCTGTTCACCTTTGGCGTGCTGGCATTCCTCGCCGCCCTGCTGTGGCCGCTGATGCGGTCGCAACACAGCGCGACGCCGCTGCGTAAATCATCGTTCAGCCTGGCGGGCGTACTGGCAATTCTGCTGCTGGTGAGCGCGGGCGGGATGCTTAAGACCTGGAACGTTGTCGAATCAACGGAGCAGGTTCCGGTCAAACCGGTTACGCAAGCCACCGCGCAGCAGGACTGGAAACACTGGGGCAATACCACCCACGGCGATCGTTTCGCGGCGCTGGATCAGATCAACAAGCAGAACATCAACCAGTTGCAGGTGGCATGGGTTGCGCATACCGGCGATATTCCGCAAAGCAACGGCTCCGGGGCGGAAGATCAGAACACCCCGCTGCAAATTGGCGACACGCTGTATGTCTGTACTCCGTACAGCAAAGTGCTGGCGCTGGATGTCGACTCCGGCAAGGAGAAATGGCGTTACGACGCAAAAGCCACCGCACCAAACTGGCAGCGTTGCCGGGGTCTGGGCTACTACGAAGATAGCAGTGCGCTGGCTTCCCCGGCACAGAACAATGCACCAGCCGCCTGTCCGCGCCGTCTGTTCCTGCCAACCACCGATGCGCGCCTGATCGCCATTAACGCCGACAATGGCCGCGCCTGTGATGACTTTGGCGAGCATGGCATTGTCGATCTCAGCGTCGGCATGGGTGACATCAAACCGGGTTACTACCAGCAAACCTCCACGCCACTGGTGGCCGGAAATGTGGTAGTGGTCGGCGGTCGCGTGGCGGATAACTTCTCCACCGGCGAACCGCCGGGCGTGGTGCGCGCTTATGACGTGCACACCGGGAAACTGGCGTGGGCGTGGGATCCGGGCAACCCGAACATAACCGGTTTACCGCCGGAGGGCCAGACCTATACGCGCGGTACGCCGAACGTCTGGTCGGCGATGTCTTATGACGCCAAACTGAACCTCATCTATCTGCCGACTGGCAACGCCACACCGGATTTCTGGGCTGGCGAACGTACGGCGCTGGACGATAAATACAGCTCATCGGTGGTTGCTGTTGATGCGACCACCGGCAAAGTGCGCTGGCACTTCCAGACTACGCACCATGATCTGTGGGACTTCGACCTGCCTTCGCAGCCGCTGCTTTACGATCTGCCGGACGGTAAAGGCCATACCACCCCGGTGCTGGTGCAGACCAGTAAACAGGGCATGATCTTTATGCTCAACCGTGAAACGGGTGAGCCGGTAGCAAAAGTGGAAGAGCGCCCGGTTCCGGCAGGCCATGTGCAGGGGGAACGCTACTCCCCTACGCAGCCGTACTCTGTGGGGATGCCAATGATTGGTAACCAGACCCTGAAAGAGTCCGACATGTGGGGCGCAACCCCGATTGACCTGCTGATGTGCCGTATTGCGTTTAAAGCCATGCGTCATCAGGGCATTTACACGCCGCCGGGGCTCGATCGCTCCCTGCAATTCCCTGGCTCGCTGGGTGGGATGAACTGGGGCAGCGTGTCGGTCGATCCGAACAATCATCTGATGTTTGTGAACGATATGCGTCTGGGGCTGGCGAACTACATGGTGCCGCGCGCCAATGTGGCGAAAAACGCCAGTGGTATCGAGATGGGGATTGTGCCAATGGACGGTACGCCGTTTGGCGCAATGCGCGAACGCTTCCTGTCGCCGTTGGGTATTCCGTGCCAGAAACCGCCATTCGGTACGATGTCGGCGGTGGATCTCTCCACCGGCAAGCTAGTGTGGCAGGTGCCGGTTGGCACCGTGCAGGATACCGGGCCGTTAGGTATCCGCATGCATATGCCGATCCCCATCGGGATGCCAACGCTGGGCGCATCGCTCTCCACGCAATCCGGCCTGCTGTTCTTTGCCGGTACGCAAGATTTCTACCTGCGCGCGTTTGATACCGCCACCGGGAAAGAGATCTGGAAAGACCGTCTGCCGGTGGGCAGCCAGTCCGGCCCGATGACCTATATATCGCCGAAGAGCGGCAAGCAATATGTGATTATTAATGCGGGCGGCGCGCGACAGTCGCCGGATCGCGGTGATTACATCATTGCCTATGCGTTACCTGATAAGTCGTAAAGTGTGCAAAAGGCCCGACGGTTCGGGCCTTTTTTACGTCATCGCTGCAACCAATCTTAAACAAACATTTCACTCGCCAGACACGTATTCGTGGCACTGATAAACTCAATCATATCCATCACAGCGACCGGAAGGTTATTGCCATGCAATATGAAGAACAGCAGCTTATCAACGGCCTTTTTCAGCGCCTGAAACAGACTGAGCAGCAGAACAGCCAACGGGATGCTGACGCGGAGCGGCAAATTGCGGAGTTCGTTAAGCAGCAGCCTGCAGCGCCCTACTATATGGCGCAATCCATTTTGATTCAGGAAGCGGCGTTGAAACGTCTGCAAGCCAGAGTTCAGGAGCTGGAAAGCGAACTGGCGGCGCAAAAAAGTAAAGCGTCATCAACGGGCGGTAGCTTCCTCGGCGGGTTGTTCGGCGGCGGTAAGAGCCAGAACGCACAGCCGGAAAATAACTGGACCCCACCGCCGCAACCCGCGCCTGACTATGCGCGCCCGGCGGCTTCCACGCCACGCGGCGGCGGTTTTATGGCTGGCGCATTGCAAACGGCAGCGGGCGTTGCGGGCGGCGTGGTGCTTGCCGAGATGCTGACCAGTATGTTCCATCAATCCCGTCCGGAAGAGATCGTCAACATCATTGAAGAGCCCGCGACAGCCACAGGCGGTACGCCTTTTGATGCAGGACAAAACGACCGTTTTAACGATGTTTCCGACACGCGTTTCCTCGACAGTAACGATCCGTACCAGACGGATAACGACAACTATCAGGATGATGATTTCGATGACAACGACTACAGCAACGATGATGACAGCTTTATTTAATCATCCGTGTCGTTGAGGATAAAATACCGACGCCACCCGGCAGTGATGCCCGGTGGCGTTTTTCTTTCCGGAGCCGGAAACCGTCAGTGTTTGCCTGAATGATTCGACGAAAAAAAGAGGCCTTGCGGCCTCTTTCATGTTTCGGGTCAGGCAATCAGAACGTTTCCCAGTTATCGCCGTTCGCCAGCGCAGGACGCTGCGATTTAAACGCTTTCGGCGTTGACGATGATGATGCACTACGCTGCGGCGCTGCACCACTCAGACGGAATGCTCCCACCGCTTCAGTCAGGCGCGCGGCCTGCTCTTCCAGCGATGCAGCAGCAGCAGAAGCCTCTTCCACCAGGGAGGAGTTCTGTTGCGTCACATTATCCATTTCAGTGATCGCCTGGCTGACCTGCGTAATGCCTTTGCTCTGTTCGTCAGAAGCGGCGGCAATCTCCAGCATGATATCGGTCACGCGTTTGACCGCCGTGACGATTTCACCCATGGTTTCGCCTGCGGCAACAACTTCACCTGACCCTTGTTCAATCAGGCTGACAGAGTCGCTGATCAGCGCTTCGATCTCTTTGGCGGCCTGCGCACTGCGGCTGGCCAGCGTACGCACTTCACTCGCTACCACGGCGAACCCGCGCCCCTGCTCACCCGCACGTGCGGCTTCCACGGCGGCGTTCAGCGCCAGGATATTGGTCTGGAAAGCGATACTGTTAATCACTGCGGTGATTTCAGAGATTTTACGGGAGCTGGAGGTGATATTGCCCATGGTCTGCACGACGCCAGAAACAATCTGCCCGCCTTTGGTCGCTTTGCCGGAGGCATCGCGCGCCAGGCTGCTGGCATGGTGGGCGTTGTCGGCGTTCTGTTTCACCGTTGCGGTCAGTTGCTCCATGCTGGCTGCCGTCTCTTCAATCGCCGCCGCCTGCTGCTCGGTACGGGAGGAAAGATCGGTATTACCGGCGGAGATTTCGCTGGTACCACGATAGATCTCTTCAGCGCCCTGGCGAACCGTGGAGACGGTCGTCACCAGTGAATGCTGCATTGCCTGCAGATCACTGCTGAGACGGCCGATTTCACTGCGACCGGCAGCTTCGTCCGCAACGGTCAAATCGCCGGAGGCAATACGCGCGATGCGCTGCGCAGCACGTTGCAGCGGGTTAATGACCACGCGACGCAGAACGGTGAAGGTGATCACGGTCAGCACCAGCGCAAAAGCAAACGCCGCCGCCATAAACATCAGACCAAGCTGTGTGCGGCTGTGCGCTTCTTCAGTTAAATGCTGCGCACGTTCAGTACGAATTTGAATGGCTTTCAGCAACACCTCGTTATAGGTGTTGTCCAGCACGCGAGCTTGTTCACTTTCGTGGTTAATAATGGCTTCGAACATGCCGTTTTTGGCATATTTCAGCATCGGTTGCATGCCCGCGATGTAGGCATTAAACCGGGTGGTCAGGTCATCATCCAGCGCCTGGTCTGCCGGGGTTTTTACCGAACGATCCATATACTGTTTAAAACCATCCTGCGACTGTTTAATACGCTTTTCTGCGTCAGCCACGTTTTTTTTCATATCATCCATTTCGGCGATGCGGCTGGCCGCACCTGCGTGGATCAGGTTGAGACGTGCGATGCGTAAGTTGTTAGAACTGTTAGATAATCCCATGCGCACCTGAATTTCCTGCGTCACATCCTGCTGGTCGCGATCGGCTTGCATCAGGAAATAGCCCGCCAGACCGGAACTTAATGCAAATAGCACTAAGATGCCGCTAAGAATGGCTGAAAACAGGGGAACCAGGCGAATATTGTGCATAAAACCAATGCCTTGTGTTTTTTGCATTGCTGCTTTGTTATCCATGGCTATCGACTCTCATATTGATCTGATACGTACAACAGGAATGATATATAGGCATCGGCAATAATTGGATTATTCTTATGGCGAAAAGCGATACAGCGGTCACAGATTTGGAGATTGATGACGCCAGCGGTTTCACCGCTGGCGTGAGGCGGGATCAGTTATCGCCGAAATGGATAACGGTGCGGATGGATTTCCCTTCATGCATCAGATCAAACGCGTCGTTGATCTGTTCCAGCGGCATGCGGTGCGTGATAAACGGATCGAGGCGAATTTTTCCCGCCATCGCGTCTTCCACCATGCCCGGCAACTGGCTACGGCCTTTCACGCCGCCGAAGGCGGAGCCACGCCATACGCGGCCTGTTACCAACTGGAATGGACGGGTGCTGATCTCCTGACCAGCGCCGGCAACGCCAATAATCACGCTTTCGCCCCAGCCTTTATGGCAGCACTCCAGCGCCGAACGCATCACGTTGACGTTACCAATACACTCAAAGCTAAAGTCCACGCCGCCGTCAGTCATTTCCACGATCACATCCTGAATCGGACGCGCGTGATCTTTGGGGTTGATAAAGTCAGTGGCACCCATCTCTTTCGCCAGCGGGAATTTATCCGGGTTGGTATCGATAGCCAGAATGCGCCCGGCTTTCGCCTGCACTGCGCCCTGGATCGCCGCCAGACCGATACCGCCGAGGCCAAAAATTGCTACAGTGTCGCCCTCTTTCACTTTCGCCGTGTTGTGCACTGCGCCGATACCGGTGGTTACGCCGCAACCGAGCAGGCAGACTTTATCCAGCGGCGCGTGTTCGTTGACTTTCGCCAGCGAGATCTCCGCGCAAACGGTGTATTCGCTAAAGGTGCTGGTGCCCATATAGTGGAAAATCGGCTCGCCGTTATAGGAGAAACGGGTCGTGCCATCCGGCATCAGGCCTTTGCCCTGGGTCGCACGTACGGCCTGACAGAGGTTAGTTTTGCCGGATTTACAGAACTTACACTCGCCGCATTCCGCCGTGTAGAGCGGAATAACATGATCGCCCGGCTTCAGGCTGGTAACCCCTTCGCCAATTTCCACAACGATACCGCCGCCTTCATGGCCCAACACCGCCGGGAATACGCCTTCCGGATCGTCGCCAGAGAGGGTAAATGCATCCGTGTGGCAGACGCCGGTATGGGTAATACGCACCAGCACTTCGCCTTTTTTCGGCGGTGCAACATCGATTTCAACGATTTTCAGCGGTTGACCCGGTCCGAACGCTACAGCTGCACGTGATTTCATAAGTCTGTTCCTTTTTTGTGAGTACCTTGATGCTTATTTTAGATAAGAGCGCAAAAGATGACCGACTTCCGCCATGCGCACTGCCCGTTGATCGGCAGTGGTGTCGCCAGCGACCAGTTCATCTTTGAGGTGAATTTCAACCATTTCGCCCATCAGGCCGTTGGCTGCGCCGCGAATGGCGGCGATTTGTTGCAAAATCGCGATGCAAGGCTCGCCGCTTTCCAGCGCGCGTTCCAGTGCATCAACCTGCCCACGGATACGACGCACACGCGTCAGCGCCCGTTTTTTATCTTCAGGTGAATGTGGCATAGAACCTCCTGCATACTATAGGGGGGTATACTACAGGAGGGATGGTTTTGCTGTAAACGTCAGGTTTTATGTGGGTATTGTGAATGTCACAAGCTCTTTATCGGTGACCTCATAAAGTCTTACACTTCAGTACCTTGCATTGCCACAGTCAGCAACGCCAGAGAAAGGTGATGTTGCGATTATTCAGCCTTACAAAGGCGGGAACGGAATCGGCCATATGACGATGTTTGAGGGTAAAACATGGTATTCTGATTTCAAACAACGGGATATGTATCCGGGAGTTACGTACCGGCAATTTCGTCCGCCCTATGTTATTGACAGGAAAAAATGATGCGTTACCTGCTTACCTTGTTACTGGCTATTTATATTCCTTTTGCCAGCGCAAATACTGAGACGGATATTCAGAAAAGTGTGACTGATTTCTACTCATTCTATTTACATGAATATGATAAGACACCATCAGATGACATTATCAAAATGGATAAAATGCATCAGTGGATGTCAAAAAAGTTACTGGCACGTATGGCCGCTATTTATGAAATGCCTGAGCAGGAATTGCTTGAGGCGGATTATTTTATCTATGCTCAGGATTATGATCCTGCATGGATACCGCGTATGAAAGTATCCCCTGCTTATCGTGATGGGGACAGTATGAAGCTGGATGTCTGGTTGGGTATACAGGACAATAAATTGAAGCATTTGCAGGTCTGGACCCGTAAGGAAGATGGAGAATGGAAAATCTGGCGGGTGATTGATGCCGGGAACCATATTGAGCAGAAGCTCTATTGAGTTCTTATATTATTCGGTTAATAAAGTCCGTGCCGGCACGGGCTTTATTACTGCTTATTTACCCCCTGAACAGACAGATAGTCAGGGATAATCCGATATGAAGTCGATCCTTACAGGATAAGAACGGCTTGGGGATGTAGCCGTTATTCAGGCTATCACGCAAAGCTTCGCAGGACATACCTGCATTTTTGATGGAAAAGTTTGGATCAGTGATTTTGTTCAACTCCATGGAATGTACCCAGGAATCGCATACAGAAGGCGTCATCCTTCCTTTAAAATCTACAGGCATGATTAATATGAAAGCCTTAAGCCTCATTTTGCTATTAATTTCTTCATCTGTGTTGGCGGATTCGTATCCGGTCGATCAAGCCCGTCATCAGGCATTGATATTTAATAAATGGTATATAACGCAAATCAGCCAAAGTAAATACCCGATTACGGATGGTCACGAAATAGACAAATATGTCGCCGCAGATACACTAAAGAAACTGCGCCACCCCAATGTCGACGGTGAAGAAGATTATGGCTCAGACTTTTTTTTACGTGCCCAGGATTATGACAACGACTGGCCAGATAATGTGAATGTCATTCAATCCGACTATGACCCGGTATGTACAAATGTCTATGTTGCCTTTGGCAAAGCCAAAAAACACGTTGTTGTGGATTGTATGATTAAGGAATCTGGAACATGGAAAATTCAATCAGTAACAAACCTCGATATTATGCCTGAGTAATTACAGAACTATAGCCAGCACGTTATTGTGACCGTTCTGGCTATTAAATCGCCACGGATAATCAGACACTTTCGAGCCATTGCGAGTATTGGGTTTCGTATACCGCCGGTGGCACCTCATTGCTCCTTGCACATAGCAGCCTGTAATACGCGACAGGCGGCGAGGAGTGAGGAACGGAAGTTAGTGATTCTTTGAAAATAGTTTTTAAGCGTCTAGTCTAACGTAGCCAAGTATTAATCAATGAGGAGCTGGTCACGGCTTCACGACCGCTGAATAACCTGACACCGGAAGAGTACCGGCAGGGCAAGTTTAATCCACTTCTCCGAGTGCTAGGCAATAAACACGTATATCGGAAGTCTCTAGGTGTTACGCTGGTTTTAGAATATCCATCATATTACGACCATGGCGGCTAAATTTGCACTGGTGGAAAAAATAAAGGGACGGAATAATTGAATGGTGGCTATTCCTGTCGATACCTCAGGAATAGCCTGTCAGGCTTAGAGCAATGACTCCAATTTTTGTCTTGCTTGGCTTGTTAGCCGCTTAATGCCCAATGATCGCGTGATATCTGCAATTTTGTTCTCGCCTTTTGTATTCAGCACCAATGCGCGTAACTCTTCTGCAGGGATAGCATCAATCTGGCGAATATCATTTTCTGTCGCAGGCAAACGGAACGTATTCCAGTCTGCCTGCTGAGTTGTGGACTGCCAGACAAAATTTTCACCAAAATGATCTGTCGCAACATGATAATGCTGATCCACCAACTCCATCACCCTTTCACGAATTAACCTGCCAGCACGATTGAAACCGTGGACGCGTGCAATGCGCTGCACCAACGTTGTTTCCAGCAGTGGAGATTCAGCTTTCACCACTGAGTCGATGAGCCATCTCAGGGTTTCGTCATACCCGCTAATGTAGAAGCGTTCAGCATCAACTCTGCTATTCCATTCTTGCAGGTCATTAACGATGTATTTAGCCCCCTGTGCGGGTAAGGTAATTCCTGGGGTCGGTAATGAGGCGTATTTTAGCTCTGACTCAGTTGTATCTGCTCTAGCGTTGTCTTCAGACTTTTTACTGGGTTGCTTTATCACTTCGACAGGTTCTGAGATCTCTTCATCGTTGGCTCCCTGCACAATGGTGGTAGTTATGGGGAGATTATCCGACACTGCAATAGCAGTTGCTTCATCGCTAATATCATCAGGTTTCTCTGCCTCCGCCATATGCATTACATCAGCGGCTCTGGATTCTTCAAGCAGATCGCGAATGGCCGAATCAAGTCGCTCAAGCGCACATTCTTTATCAATCCACCACTCTGTTGACCAGAGGCGTAATAATTTCCAACCGAGTCCTTGCAGGATAGCGCTGCGAACTTTATCACGATCACGGGCTGTGGCTGCGCTATGGTAGGTTGCGCCATCACATTCAACGCCGACCAGGTAATCACCCGGTTTATCCGGATGAACGATCCCCAAGTCAATACGAAAACGGGAGACACCTATTTGCGGAATAACATGCCAGCCTTTTCTTCTCAGACCACAAGCCACCGCTTCTTCAAAAGGTGAGTCATAGTCGCCAACCGAACCACGAACAGCCTGTGCCAAGGCTACCGGGCCCCGTTGAGCAAATTCAATGAAATGTTTAAGGTCGGCGACAGCACGTGCGCTGGTTCGATTGAGGTCGATCATTGAAGAGTCGAATGAGGTGAATACCATCATCTCCTGACGTGCACGCGTGACGGCAACATTCAGGCGTCGCCAGCCCCCTTCACGATTGAGTGGGCCAAAGCTCATGGACATCGTGTTGGCACCGGGTTCTGTAGGGCCGAACCCAATACCGAGCATAATCAGATCGCGCTCATCGCCCTGTACTGTCTCAAGGTTTTTAACCACCACTGGTTCTTCAAGCTCTTGCTGAAAGAAGGGCTCAATTGCAGGGTGTTGCTGCCGGGCTCTATCCAGCAAGTCATTGATCAATTTTTGTTGTTCAGTATTCAGGGTAATAATGCCAATTGACTTACCTGAAGCGATAAATTTTTTATCCGTGAGACGTTTTACGGTCTCTGCGACGATGGCTTCGGCTTCGGCCTGATTGTGACGACCTTTACCTTTCGAATAAACGCCGGCAACTTTGCACCACTGAACAGCGCTTTGCCGCGTTTCTGACGCAGGGAAGGTGATCAGATTCCCGTCATAATAGCGGTGGTTAGAGAAGGTGATCAGACTTTCATGGCGACTACGGTAGTGCCAGCTCAGGCTATGGTTGTATAACCCGGCGGCAAGGCATTCATCCAAAATGCTTTCCATATCTTCCTCTGTATCATCGTCGACATCACTTGCCCCACGATTGAAGAAACTGGTTGGCGGCATCTGACGTGGGTCGCCAGCCACAATAACTTGTTTACCGCGAGCCATTGCTCCAATAGCGTCCCAGGGGGATATCTGTGATGCTTCATCAAAGATCACCAAATCAAACAAAGCCTGACTGGAAGGCAAAAATTGCGCTACGGAAAGAGGGCTCATAAGCATGCAGGGTGCAAGTTTCGACATTGCATCGCCCATCTCTGCGGCCATTTGCCGTACAGGCTTATGACGCCGAGATTTCTGCAGTTCATGCTTCAGTAAAGCAAAACCACCTTGTTTGGCTATTTCATTTTTTGCGGGGATCATGCCACACAGGCGGGCACGAATGTAACGAACCGTTAACTTTTCCAGACGATCGGTATGCTGGCGATATGCCTCAATGTCACTCATATGTTCCGCCGGAACAAAATTATGTAGTAGCGGTTCCGAATCAATGACCCATGAGGCGAACCAGCGACAATAGGCAGTTTCGAAAATCTCTGAGGCACTCGTTTCTGAGGTATCAAGGTGAGCAAGCGCATCCAGCATGGGCATCAGCCCCTGAGAAATGGCTTCCGTCCGCACGCGACTCCAGTCACTCCATGCTTTCAGCGCTGATGAATTCTGCATTATGTTTAACGCACAGTTCCGCAATGTGGGGATAGATGGATTTTCTTCTTGCGTTTTTATCAGGCCACAGAAGGTTGTCTTTGCTTCGCTAAATCCGGTAAGTGCAGTACGGAGGTTTTGGCATAAATCTGCAACTACACCGGCCGCCCCCAGCAAATCATTGGCATCAATGACCAGGGTTTTAACTGCAGTGCGAATCCCTGCTAGTTGTTGTGGCGAAGAGGCTAACGTACCGATTTTGCTGCGGATCTCTTCCGCAACTGCCAGTGTCGCTGCTAATTTTGTGTAATCTGTTGCCAGGCTGTTCCAGCCCGGTAGCGTTGCAGTCTCGCTACTTATCGCCGTCAGACGTTGTAACAACGACTGCAGCAGGCCAATAAGAGGTAAATCGGCCGTCAAATCTGGTGCTGAACTGAGCGCATGTTGCTGCATTACACCGTGGATAACTTTTTTGCGCGCGCTGGTGGCGAAGAACCAGAACTTTTTACTAGCTTGCGTTAGTACTTGTTGGATTTGCGGTACGTTGACATGTTGCCAGTTATCCGCAGGATAGTTGACTGACAACCGTGCTTTGGTGGTGGTTATCTCCTGCAGCAGAGCGATTGCTGTATGAGCAGCCTCAATGCGGGCTGCTGCATCGGGAGTGAACATAAAACTGAGATCGATGCCGCCAGCTTTGGTCAGGAGTTCGCAAAATGCAACCAACTGTTCCAATTTTGTTGGCTCTTTGATATCCAGTTCAATTCCGCTTGCCTCTAGTAGCGCATCAGCCGCTTGCTCCAGGTTTTCTATTTTCCCGGGCAGATTTTTTGCACTGACAATTAGTGATGACTGCCATCCGTTCGTCCAGTCTGTTTGTGCAATGGCGGCAAAATGTTCACCGTGTTGTTGAAAAGCAGCACGGTTAAGCTCCAGACGTCTGGCTATCTGCCTGAAATATTCCATCTGTTCTGCGGTATGCAGTGTACCAGCCGGCCATGTCAATTGCGGTGTTGCTACACTGGCATCTTTTATAACTCGACCCATTGCATGATGTAGCGTTAAGCCGTTAGGCCAACGTTTATGAAGCAAACGAACAACTTCGTTAAGCTTGTCACGAAGAGTTTGTAACTTGCTTGCTTCCTCTTCCCATTCCTGGACAGTCAGCACGTCGCGCACGTCCCACGCGCGTTCGAGTTGCTTAAGAAAATCCAGCTTCGAGGTTTTACTGGAGTGTAATTCCAGGCAAAACTCACCTAGTCCTTTAGTTTCCAGCCTGCGGTAAACGACATCCAGAGCAGCTTTTTTTTCTGCCACAAAAAGCACTCGTCTGCCCAGAGCAAGGTTGTGCGCAATCATATTGGCTATTGTTTGCGACTTGCCTGTTCCGGGCGGTCCGTCAAGCACAAAATCGCGACCTTTTGCTGAAGCCACTACCGCTGCAACTTGCGAAGAGTCTGCAGGTAAGGGCAAAAAAAGTTCCTGTGTTCCTATTTCGTCATCCAGTTCATCGACATCTATGATTTCACCGCTCTTTTGCAACGTGGCATTTTCCTGTCCACGCTCAATCAGATATTTGACCAACGGGCTTTCCATCAGTTGCGGTGTGCGGTCGACGAGATCCTTCCACATCAGATATTTGGCGAACGAAAAGGTACCAATCACGACATCGCGAGTGACCTCGAAGCCCGGGATATCACGGACTGCACGGCGTATAACATTCCATATACCATCGACATCAATACCACTTTCATCGGTTGGTAATTCGCCATCCAGCCCGTTGATGGTCAGCGCAAAATCGTTACGCAGTAGCTCGAGAAGCGTCAGATTGAAGCGAGGTTCTTCTTCCAGCAAGCGCATTGTCACGCCAGAGAGCGCGCTTTTTCGATCCAACTGAATGGGCAGAAGAATGAGTGGCGCGAAATAACTCTTCGGGTCATCGGCAGTTTTTTTCCATTTAAGGAAGCCGACAGCCAGAAAAAGCGTATTGGCGCCGCCTTCTTCGAGGTCACTTTTGGATTTACGATAGAGGTCAATTAGTGAAGATTCTAGGCGTTCTTGTTCTAAAGGGGAGACAACTTCACCACGTTCCAGCGCGTTTTGTGCATACTCATCACGTAAGTTTTCATGCGTCTGTTGCTG
The DNA here is from genome assembly GCF_025642095.1 of Kosakonia sp. ML.JS2a. Classification (GTDB taxonomy): domain Bacteria; phylum Pseudomonadota; class Gammaproteobacteria; order Enterobacterales; family Enterobacteriaceae. The sequence goes on along the minus strand of NZ_CP106754.1, from coordinate 2,521,190 downwards.
GTATAATTCTACATCCCGACCGCCCATTTCGAGATTCGGCAAAGAGACGATACGCAGACGCTTGCCTTCCGCAAGTTTATCTTCAAGCAGCCCGGGGTTAGAACATACCAATCTGATGCCTTTCGCACTTTCCGGCAGATGCAATAGGCGGTTCCGGGTTGTTAAATCTAACAATTTTCGTTGCCACTGGACCAGCCGGCTGGTTGCTCCTTTTTCATCAGCTATGTCGATCTCAATATCAAATGAAGGCAGTTGCGGCGCATCTTCAAATCCATGAGAAATGATCTGTTCCGTATCAGCGGCCTGCGCTGTCGTACCCAATGTTCCCAGCACCAACGGGCGGATTTTTTGCATTCGCGCGCGTCGTACATCTATAGCGGCGTAGAATTTTTTCTCTGTCAGATGCTGGAGTGCCTCTACGGAAGCCTGAGTAAACGATGCTGGGTGCGCTTGTGTTGCCAGCGTCGTTTCAAATACGACCATCTCTTTTAAATCGATTCGCTTACGTACGGCGGAGACATCTTCGGTGACGAGTTGCGCAAACTCTTGCGGTTGCAACCATAGGCCGACTAAAGCATGACCTTCCGTTAAAAAAACCAGCGGGTTCAGACCGAGTTGTTCGAGTGCGGATGCAAATAAGAGTGTGGTATCCAGACATGTGGCAACCCTTGCCTCCATGATGGCCCCGGGTGTACGAATCTTCTGGCCGTTGTGTTCGAAGCTGGCAGGGGGAAGAGCGTAGCTAATATTGATGTTGCAGATGGCAGTCCAGAGGGCAGAGGCTATCTCCCAGACCCGGGTTCTGGATTTACTTTCGTAGCCATCCAAGGCTTCTCTTTTCCCTGCACTGCGAAGAACATCCGACGTGGCTTTGAGCAGGCAATCAATCGCAGGGTCGTTAGGTGTGATGAAAGACGGCAACAATTCAACCATCGCATCGCCACCCCATTCATTTTTTGCCAAGGCTTCAAGCGGGTAATAAAAAGTAAAAAGTTCATCCTCTCCCTGACGTAAACACAGCGTAATTTCGCAAACCACGCTTTCAGTCAACTCAGCCAGCCATTTTGCATCGAGCTTAAAATCGCGATCACGAATATCGAGTGAGGAGCGAGGAAGCAAGCGATCAATTTTCCACTGTTTCGCTTCCAGCACCGCAGGTGTTGTCTGCAAATGCAGAGTTAAATCTTGGTACGTTTGGTCAGATTCGTTATGTAATACCAGTTCACGTAACAGGGGAACCGCATTTTGGTGCGAAGTGAATCCCAGCTTATGGGCGACACTGACATATGCCTTAATACTCATAAAATTCCGTCTCCAATGAGAATATATCACTCAGGCCATGTTTATTGATGGAGGAGCCCGGGTGAACACAAATCCTGCCTAATAGGGTTATCAGGCCAACTTATCGTCGACATGATATATAGTCTTAAGAATTGTCTTAATGTTTTATACGATAAAGGATACAAGCCACCTAAGCTACATGAAACTTGGGATTTACCAGCAGTTCACAACGATCTATTAGCGCTATTTATTGCAGCAATAAGATGGTGGATTGTTCCAGCATCTATAGGCCAGTTATTGGCAGGATAATGCGATTAATCTTTCCAGATAAGAATATATTAATTAAAAAACAAATGGTTAAATATTATTGGAGTATTTTCTCTACGACCTATTTTGTCAGTGTGTGATGATGTAAGTATCCCATCCAGGCGGGCCATGTGCTTTTAAATATCTGATCTAACGAGCCATAGCGTTCCTGATGTCCGCTCCTGGCACTCAGCAGCCCTCCCCACATCACAGTTCTCGTCACTGTGTTTTTGGGTAATACACAGCGTTAACCGGTGTAACCCAATTGCCCTCTTCTTGAGGGCACTCATACTCTCCTGATATTCCCCCCATTCTCTGAGAACTCACTGTTCTCCGTAGCCTCAGCGGCGATTCTCTTTCGTTGAACCATATGACCAGTAGCCCCCCGCTCTTTTCCGTTCTAAACATAAATATGCCTTTTACGAGGATAACGCATAAATAGTGGCAAATATCGTCGACGATATGGCGTAATCCTTTGCGAACTCCTCAAGGGCCTGAAGATTTTCCTTAAAGTGCGTGATCATCTTATCCGTCGCGATGGATTCATTTTCTGCCGTGGTGTCAAAAGGTAGCTTATAAAAACCGTCCGCTTTCAGCTTGCTTTTAATTTCAGGCGTCACGCTGTCCTTGGCGTAAACGTTAATCGCGATATCATTTGCATAAAAAACGTATTTATTCATTTTTGTCTCTTATTCCATCGTTATCATTAGGTGGTGCTGTCTGCGCCTTTCAGCCGCTCACCCATCCGTTGTATGAACGCTCGATACCCGGTTACGTCCGGCGGATTTGCTTTGATAAAGCGCCGTGTCAGCGTCGTGCAGCAATTGGGTCCAGCTACCGGCTTGTGTGGGGATAGTCCATGCAATACCGATGCTCAGGGTGACAAACGGGTCGATATCAGACGTGGCATGAGGTAGCTCCAGCGCTTTTAACGCGTCCAGTATGGCGTTTGCGCAGAAGACCGCGCCGCTCTCATCCGTGAACGGCAACAAACAGGCAAACTCCTCGCCACCATAGCGAAATGCCAAATCCGCCGGGCGATGAAGCGTGGCTTTGAGTGTGGACGCAATAGTTCGCAGGCAGTCATCCCCGGCCAAATGCCCGTAATGATCGTTATAGCGTTTGAAAAAATCGACATCCATCATCAGCAGCGCAATGGGACGCTGTTCCCGGCGGCAGAGCAGCCAGTTTTTGGTGAGCAACTCATCGAACCGGCGGCGATTGAGCAAGCTCGTCAGGCCATCAAGCCAGGCAATATTGCGCATATTGTCCATATACAGCTTGAGCGTCAGATGGGTAATGGCTCTGGCCTGCACCACCGCCGGGTTAATCGGTTTAGAGATAAAATCCACAGCGCCAATTTCGAAGCCATACGCTTCAACGTCGGCTTCAGTCTCTGCGGTCACAAAAATCACCGGGATAAACTCAGTCAGGGGATCGGCCTTCAGGCGTCGGCAGACTTCGTAACCGTCCATCACCGGCATAATAATATCCAGCAGGATCAGATCGGGTTGCTGCTCTTTTGCCAGCTCCAGCGCCTTCTCACCGTTTGTCGCCATCAGCACATCAAACTGCTCAGTAAAGACGTCGTTTAACAGGCGAATGTTGATAGGCTGGTCATCAACGATCAGCACACGAGGCTTAATGCCTTGCTGGTTCAGCTCCTCAAGCATTTTTTTCCACATCCCGCACCTCCTTAATCTGCTCCAGCACCTGCTTCGCCCTGTTAAAGTCGAGATTTTCGGTCGCCTGAACAAGCGCCTCCGCGAATGACTGCCATGCCGGGTTCTGACTCAGTTGCCAGGCGAGTTGCTCTGCCTGATCGACGGCCTTCATATTGCTGCTGTTAAGACTCTGCGCCAGTTCATCTATCAACCCACCGAGTTCAATCTGAGTAAGTTCCGGTACATCCGGGGTCGGCGCCATGCTCGCCAATAACTCACTGATGTTGCGATGCTCTTCCTGCGCCAGGGCCTCTATCTGCGCCAGTACCTCATCCAGTTGTCGGGCTTTATCCTGCTCACTGGCGGTTTTTAATGCTGACTCGCTGTTAACAATATAGTGATAGAGATTATCCAGCCCGACAGAGCCGGTGGTTCCCTTCAGCGTATGCAGTGCCATCATCGCGGCTGGCCAGTCTTCCTCACGGCGCGCCTCCCGTAAGGCGGTCACCAGCTCCGAAAACGATGGCATAAATGCGCGCAGTAATTTTTGATAAATGATCAGGTTTCCGCCAAAACGCTGTAACAGTTGATCCGACGGTGGTTTTGTATCGGCGGGAGCCTCGACGGCGTGGGCCTGTCGCCCGCTAATTTGCAGGATCACAGCAATTACATCCTGGAACACCAGAGGCTTACTGATATGCCCGTTCATGCCAGCGGCGAGGCAATTCTGTTTATCTGATTCGCTCACGTTCGCCGTCATCGCCACAATCGGCAGCGTTGCAAAAGCCGGATTGGCGCGTATCCTGCGGGTGGCCTCAAAGCCATCGATGTCCGGCATTTGCAGATCCATCAGCACCATATCGAAGCTCTGTTGACCCTGGATCACCATATTGACCCCCTCTTCGCCCCCGGAAGCAATCGTCACGTGCGCCCCTTCGCTAAGCAGCAGCTCTCTGACCACCGTCTGGTTAAACGCGTTATCCTCCACCACCAGCAAAGACAAACCGGCCAGCATACGACTCGCGACCGGGTCAGAGTTCGTATGCGATTTATCGCCGGCAGAGACAGTGCTTATCGCTTCCAGCAGTTGCTGCGGGGTTATGGGTTTCGACAGGACTTTATCCAGCGGTGAGTGCACGCCGGTATCCGGCAGATCTTCATGGTGCGCCGCACTGAGTAAAATCAGCGATGGCATGTGCGGCAACTGCATGTCATGGCGAATATGTTCCGCCAGCGCAATGCCGTCCATCTCGGGCATGATCCAGTCCAGCAGCACGGTATCGTAAGGCGTACCGGCATCGGAGGCGGCTTTCACTTTTCGAATCGCCTCGGCAGCGCTGGGCGTGCTGTCGACCTGAACATGCATTGCGCGCAGCGTGTCCTCAATCAGCGTTCTGGCAATCAGGTTATCATCCACCACCAGTACGCGCGGCGTGTCGCCGCTAACGTGCAGAGGTTGCCAGCTCACACGGGTATCACGCGGGAAATGCAGTTCAAAGGCAAAGGTACTGCCACGCCCCAGCTCACTGTCTACGGTGAGTACACCGCCCATTTGCTCAACCAGACGACGGCTAATGACGAGCCCCAGCCCGGTACCGCCATAGCGCCGAGAGGTCGAGGTTTCGGCCTGCGTAAACACATCAAATATCCGTTTCTGCTGCGCTTCGCTGATGCCAATGCCGGTGTCAGACACGCTGATGCGCACATCAACACTCTGCTCAGATAGCGCCAGCAGGCGGGTTTGTACAACCACTTCCCCTTTCTCGGTAAATTTAATCGCATTGCTGACCAGGTTGATCAGGATTTGCTGCAATCGCTGTGCATCGCCAATGATGTTCGGCGGCAGCGAATTATCGAGATCGAACAACAACTCCACGGATTTATTACGCAAATTACCGGAAAGAATGATCGCCAGTTGCTGCATCAGGCCATGCAGATCGAGCGGATTCAGATCCAGTTCCAGTTTACCGGCATCAATTTTTGAGTAATCCAGCACATCATTCAGCAAGCTGAGGAGCGACGTTGCAGCGACATGCGCCTTGAAGGCGAAATCATGCTGTTTTTGCGTGAGCCCGGTTTTCAGCAGCAGTTGCAGCATTCCCAACACGGCATTCATCGGCGTACGGATTTCATGACTCATATTGGCAAGGAACAGGGATTTCGCGGCATTCGCCGCATCGGCCTGTTCTTTGGCTTCAATCAAATGCAATTTCAGTAAGCGATCTTCCGTAATGTCCTGATTTATCCCGGTGACGCGAATCGGCTGGCCGTTGCTGTCGTATTCAATGTTGGCGGCAGCCTGAATAAAGTGCTGCGAGTTATCACCGCGCAGAATGCGAAATGTCGGAAGATACTCATCATGCGTGACGATGGAACGGCGCAGATCATTGACCGCAATGTCGACATCTTCCGGATGGATACGCGAAACCCAGTGCTGGAACGTCAGCCCGGTTTCCGCCAGCGAAGGCGGCAGGTCATAGAGCTCATACATCTTGTCGTTCCACTCCAGCGCATCGGTGGCGATATTCCAGCTCCAGATGCCCAGCTCCGCCGTTTTCGAAGCAATCAGCAGGGTTTGCGTGGTCGACAATAACTGATCGCGCGCGGCCTCCAGCGCCTGCTGGGCCTGGCGCTGTTGCGTAATATCCGCCGCAATACCGAGATAACCGATAATTGCGCCGTTGGCATCGCGCATCGCCGTGACCACCAGATTGACAGGGAAACGCGTGCCATCCTTGTGCTGATAGGTCCACTCAAAGTGTTCCGGACGACCATTGCGCGCATGGTAAATAAAGACATCAAACCCTTGAATGTCCTCATTATATTGCTCGCTGAGTTGTTTACCCCGCGCAAGGGTTTCTTCCGGCACATGCAGCATTTCCGGCGTGGCTTTCCCCACCAGATCCGCCTCGCGGTAGCCCAGCATCTGCTCCGCGCCACGGTTAAACAGACGGATGGTGCCATCCAGATCGGTGGCGATGATCATAAATTCATAGGTGGCGGATAACACCGTGCTGAGCATCGCGTTGACGGTGGCCAGCTCTTCAGTACGTTGCCTGACCTGCTGCTCCAGATGGAGATTAAGGTCGCGGATGCGCTGCTCGGCTTCCTTCTGCAGTGAAATGTCGCGCACACTTTTCGATGCACCAATGACTTTACCGTCCACAGAACAGATCGGCGCGATAGTTGTGGCGACAGTCAGCTCTGAGCCATCTTTGCGATGGCGCACCGTCTCCAGACTTTCGATAGCCTGCCCGGACATCACCCGTTGCAGGATCTGATTCTCTTCCTCTTTCAGCCGCGCGGGGATGATCAGGTCCACCATCTTCTGCCCGATGGCTTCCTGGCGGGTATAGCCAAACATGCGTTCGGCCCCCTTATTCCAGCTGATCACCGTTCCGGTGGTGTCCTTCCCGATAATCGCATCAACGGAGCTTTCCACAATCAGCGTAAGTTTGTTTTGCTCAATGAGCAGCCGTTTACGATCGGCATTGCGCGAGACGGCAATATTGACCAGCATGGCGAGGATCACCGTCATACCGCCGCCCAATAGCGCGATCCACACCGGGGAAACCAGGTTAAGCCCGGCGACCCAGGCGGGTGTCACGGTCAATGTAAAACGCCAGATCCTGCCCAGCACCGGAATATCTTTGCTGTAGGGATAGAGTCCCTGCTCACTGCTGTTGCGGTAGAACTCCTCAACGTCCTGCGGATTGGTCGCATCCTGCAGCGACAAAATGAGCTGGTCATTACGGATGCCGGAGCCCGCGAGAATTTCATGCACATTCAATGGCGCAAAAGCCCAGCCGAAGCCGAGTTGCATTTTTTCCATGGCAGTGGCAGGCGTTTTTGCCCCGTCATAAATGGGCAGTAGAATAAAGAAAGCATCCGGCTCCTGGGGGGAAGAATATTTCAGGGTCAAGGGTGAGGTGATAACGGCGTCGCCGCTCAGCATGGCGTTATCCGCCGCCAGCTTGCGCATATATTCCGACGCAATATCCAGGCCAACAATATTGGCGTTACTGCTGACGGTAGCAGGCTCCATATATTCAATAATGTAATGTTCGTGCTGGTTCAGCCCGATGTAGGAGATCCGAAAATCAGGGCGGCCTTCTACGCGTTCTTCAGCAAGATAATCAGCAAGCTTCTGGTGAGGCACCCGGCGAATAAACCCAAAGCCTCTTGCCCCCGGGAAGTCTTTACTCAGATTCAGCGATTGGGCAAAACCGACAAAGCCCTGATCCGTGACTTCGCGGCCACCGCTGCTGAGTACTGCCGTGCGGGCTTCGTAAAGGCCATACCGGTATCGGTTGACTCTTTCTATCAACTCGTTGAATTGCGGCTCTGCATTTTTGATAACTGCCTGCCGGATATGCTGTACATTCAGTCGGTGAACCACAACAACAGCCACCAGCGTAAGCAGCAACCCTGCCACCAGGGTGATTATCGTTGCCAGTTGCGGGCGGAGCTTTTCTTGAATCTGATAGTTATTTCCCGATGGCTGCATACCGTGTCCCGGAATATATTCTCTGGTGGGTCTTTGCACACCAGAAATACCGATGGTAACGTTAACGTTGTTTACCATTACTTAAATCATTTATCGCCAGAACCGAACAACCCTTCTGCTGCCTCGCCGCGATCATTCTCACCGCTTCAGATTTTACTTAAGCGCTATTTGAACGAGAATTAATTTGCTGTTTATTCAGCGCCATACATAAAAAACTGACCGTGTACGGAACGGACTGTAGCACCAGCCTTTTCGGGGTTTTGCGAGTGGTAACAAAATTAATAATAGCAACACTCTTTGGATTGCCAGTAATTTTTCAAACCTTTAGTCGCACCCTACCTCCCCCCACCAAAGCACTCAAAATGGTAAGACGTTTCCCTGGTCAGGTTGACGAGCCTGAACCCGACACCGATTGATATAAAAAATCGCTCAGTAAACTTTTGAAAATTTCTTTATGTTTTACACAGAGATATTAAATATAGTTATTAGCCATAGGCGTACTCCTTCTTATTTGTTAGGATTTTTCTCACAGGAAATATGTTCAGAACAAGGAGGATTTATGCACTGGAATATTACGGATATGTTGGTATCCCCCACCACCGGCACGGCCTTTGCGCTGGCGCGAAATACGCCGGAGCTGTCTGTTATTATATGGTATAAGGGTGGGTATTTCTTACGCCCAAACAACAAGTTACAAACAGATACCCGAGGCGTTATTGTCGATGGGAAACCGCAAAACTTTAACATTGTCCATACTATGCCCTTTTTTCCTTCTGTCTGGCGAACGATAAGAAACAGTTGCAACTGCCCGGGCAATGATAATATTTCTTTAAGAAATTGTGACCAGCAACAGCAATGTTTATTTGAACTCTGCCCTTACGGGATAAAAATGATTTCCTGAGTTAATATTGCGCGTATATTTATCAACTCCGTTTCCATTAAATAGCGCAATAAGATGGATACTTACGAACAGATATATCAGCGGTTATACGCCAGCAGCGAACCGGCCTGGACCGGCAGCGGTTACCCGCGAGCATGGCATAACCTGAATAAAAACCTGGCAGCATTGAAGAACGCAGCGCTGTTACCCGCACCGGGCAGCCGAATCCTTGAACTCGGCTGCGGTAACGGCTCCATGGCGTCATTGTGGTTTGCCAGAGAGGGCTATCAGGTAAGCGGCGTGGACATTTCCCCTACCGCGATCCGCTGGGCGCAGGAGAATTTTTCCCGGCAACGACTCAGCGGCGACTTTCAGACAGCCGATGTTTGCCATCTCAATCACCTGTGTGAGCGCCAATTTGCGTTGATTTTTGACGGGAGTTGCATGCACTGCCTGACGGGAAACAAGCGCAAGCAGGCCTGGCATGAAATTAAACGCCTGCTTGCGGCTGATGGCCGCTTTGTGCTGAGCAGCATGTGCGGAGAAGCGCGACAAGAAGAAGATCGCCAGCACTACGACGCGGCAGAGTATGTGCTTTATCGCGATGGTCAACCCTGGCGCACGTTATTACCGCTGCCATTACTACGGCAAGAGATCCTCGGGCAAGGTTTTATTATTCAACACCAGCAGGTGACGCATAATCCCTGGTGGGATCATGCCACGCTGTGTGTTGTAGCCCGGTAATACCCCACCGGGCTGGCATTCAGGTTAGCGTTTGAGCGGTTTACCGGCGGTTTCACGCGCGCGCAGGACCGTCAGGAAGGTGATCAATGCCGCGCCCATCACATAGTAGGCGGGTGAGAATTTGTCGCCCGTGCGGGTGATCAGCCACACGGAGAACCACGGCGTGATGCCGCCAAAAAACGCCACCGCAAAGTTATAGGCAATCGACAGACCGCCATAGCGAATGCTGGTCGGGAACAGTTCGGCCATCGCCGCTGTGCAAGCACCGTCGAACGCCGCAATAAAAGCGCCCAGCATCACCATTGCCAGCACCGCCGAGAGCACATCGCCGTTCGCCATCACCATCATCGCCGGATAACTCAGCAAAATGAACCCGGCGCAGCCGGTCAGCATCAGCGGCTTACGCCCGTATTTATCCGACAGATAGCCCATAAACGGCACCAGCACCGCAACGGAAAACAGCCCGATGGTGGTAATGGCGTAGGCGTTCAGTTTGGAGAAGTGCAACTCGGTGGAGAGATAACTCGGCATAAAGGTTTGCAGCGTCCAGTGCCCGACCGCCTTGATAACCACAAAACCGACGCAAAACAGCAATGCCGCCCATGCCGTGGTGACAGCTTTGCGCAGCGGCGCGGTCTCCGTTTGCCCGTTCTTCATGGCATCAATAAATTCCGGCGAATCTTCGAGGTGTTTTCGTAAATAGAGCCCAACCCAGCCCAGCGGCCCGGCGATCAAAAAGGGAATGCGCCAGCCCCAGTCATTCATGATGCTTTCACCCAGCGTTGCGGTCAGCAGAAACACCAACCCAGAACCGGCAACAAAGGCCATAAAACCGAAGTTATCGATCCAGCAGGTAAAATAACCACGACACTCCATCGGAGCGTATTCCGCCAGGTAGGTTGTCGCCCCCGAACTTTCGCCACCGGCAGCAAACCCCTGAACCAGACGGGTGATCACCAGCAGCACCGTCGCCGTGATGCCAATCTGATGATAGGTTGGCAATAACCCCATTACGAACGTTGCGCCGGAGGTAAGCAGAATCACGGTCGCCAGCACTTTTTGCCGCCCTTTGCGATCGCCCAGAGACCCGAAGAACAGCCCGCCCAGCGGGCGCATCACAAAACCGGCGCCAAAGACCGCAAAGGAAGAGAGCAACGCCACACTCGGGTTACCCGCCTGAAAGAATTGCAGACCGATAATCGCGGCCAGCGTGCCGTACAAACCGAAGTCGAACCACTCAACAAAATGACCAATGCCGGTGGCAAGCAGCACTTTACGCAATTTACGGCTACCGGAGGCCTGTTCCTGCGACGCCATCCGATCGAGAGACTCCTGTACTGGCTGTGTCATATCCCCCTCCACTCACGATAGTGTTTCTATAATAGATATACTATCTACACCGCTTGTACGAATTCAGCACAGCACAGATGGCGCAAAATGTGATTACCCCCGGCTTTTCCGCCGTAAAAACCAGAGAGGATCACATTTTTGCCGTCGGGAAAATAAAAAGCCCCGCAGTAGAACGGGGCTCAGAGATCGGGTTTGTCGTGCCGCGACGCGTTACGCCTGTTTTTTCGGCATCATTCGCAGCAGCGTGTTGTCTTTAAAAATGTAATGGTGCGCCAGCGCAGCCGCCGCGTGCAGGCCAATCACAAAATAGCCCAGATTCGCCAGCAATTCATGGAGCCCTTTTAGCGTATCCACCAGATCGAAATTGGCTTCAGCCGCATACGGCATCGCGATACCGAACGCCATCCACGGACCACCGCGGTTGTACATCATCAGCAGGCCAATCACCGGCAAGGCGATAAACAGCAGATAAATCACCAGATGGCCAAGGTGCGCCAGTCCGGTCATCATCCCGGACGGTTTTGGCACAATCGGCGGTGCCGGGTTTTTCAGCCGCACCAGCAGCCGCGCAACCATCAGCACCAGAATAGAAATGCCGCAGGAGACATGCACCATATTAAACACCGGGCGATAACTGCGCGGCGCAAAACCGCGAAACTCCATGGCGCAATAAGCAGCCACCACCAGCAGAAATACCAGCCAGTGAATAGCGATTTGTAAGCCGGAATAGTTGTTACGCATAACGACACCCCACAACGAACGGAGAACGGACCGGCGTTCAACATACCGGGCTTTTCTTAAAAATTCATTAACTTTACTGTATCAATTTTCAATCACTTATCATTACATGAATGTGATTCGGTTGCCCAAACCCCCTCCCCAGGCTATCACTGGACGAGTGCAATGCTGTGATTCATTCAATCCTGAGGGAGAAAATCATGAGTAAAATTGGCATCAATGGGTTTGGTCGTATCGGTCGTCTGGTCTTACGTCGCCTGCTGGAAACCAACAGCAGCGCAGAAGTGGTCGCGATCAACGATCTGACTTCACCGAAAGTGCTCGCCTATCTCTTAAAGCATGACTCTAATTACGGCCCGTTTAACTGGAGCGTTGACTTCAGCGAAGACGCGCTGATCGTCAACGGCAAAACCATCACTGTTTACGCCGAAAAAGACGCAAAGCATATCCCGTGGCGAAGCGCGGGCGCAGAGATCATTGTTGAATGCACCGGCTTCTATACCTCCGCGGAAAAATCGCAAGCACACCTCGATGCTGGCGCCCAAAAAGTGCTGATTTCGGCCCCGGCAGGCGACATGAAAACCGTTGTCTATAACGTCAACGACGACACGATCAACGCTCAGGACACCATTATTTCCGTCGCCTCCTGCACCACTAACTGCCTGGCGCCAATGGCAAAAGCCCTGCATGACAATTTCGGTATTAAAGCTGGCACCATGACCACCATTCACGCCTATACCGGTACACAGGCGCTGGTCGATGGACCACGCGGCAAAGATCTGCGCGCATCGCGGGCGGCGGCGGAAAATATTATTCCGCACACTACCGGCGCGGCCAAAGCCATTGGGCTGGTGATCCCGGCGCTCAGTGGCAAACTGAAAGGTCATGCTCAGCGCGTCCCGGTGAAAACCGGCTCGGTCACAGAGCTGGTGTCGGTACTCGAGAAGAAAGTGACCGTGGATGAGATCCACGCCGCGCTGAAAAACGCCACTGCCGGTAACGAATCATTTGGCTACACCGATGAAGAGATCGTGTCGTCCGATGTGATTGGCAGCCATTTCGGTTCGGTTTTTGACGCCACGCAGACGGAAATTACCGAAGTGGGCGACCTGCAACTGGTGAAAACCGTCTCCTGGTACGATAACGAATACGGCTTCGTTACCCAGCTTGTGCGCGTACTGGAAAAATACCGTACGCTCTGATCCGCAACACCGCCGGGTAAGTTTACCGCTACCCGGCTTCTCTTTGATCTCGCCGTCCCCCAACCCGCTCACAATCCGCCTATGCTATACAGCAGATGCGATGTAAAAGGAGCACAGGTGTGAGAAATATGAGTCGGGAAGATCTGCTAACGCTGATGGATGTCGCCGTTCAGCATGCCAGTACCTTCCCCGTCTGGCCGCAGGGAGAAGCACCCGGCGCGCAGGTAAGTACGGTGCGTTTTCAACTGGAAGAACATCACACCGGCCCGTCCCGATTTGATCGTTCAGTGACCGGCGTACGCGCCCCGGAGATCACCGTTTATGCCCCGCAAAACCCGAATGGCGTGGGAATTCTGGTGACGCCAGGCGGCTCCTACCGCCGGGTGGTGCTGGATAAAGAAGGCAGCGCACTGGCATCCTGTTTTAACGCCAAAGGCTATACCCTATTTGTGATGACGTATCGCCTGCCGGGAGACGGGCACGCGGAAGGCGCCGATGCGCCGTTGGCGGATGTCCAGCGAGCCATGCGCACACTTCGCGCCAATGCCAGCACCTGGCATATTGATCCTGAGCGCATTGGCGTGATGGGGTTTTCTGCCGGGGGCCACGCCGCCGCAAGCCTGGGCACGCGTTATAACGAATCCGTTTACGCACCGCTTGACGCTATTGATCAGCAAAGCGCCCGCCCGGCGTTTATGGCACTGGTCTACCCGGTGATCACCATGCAAGAGGCGATTGATCACCCGCAGTCCCGCCAGCAGCTTATCGGCGAGACGCCAACGGCCGATCAAATTCGTCGTTATTCCGCAGAACAAATGGCAGATGAACACACACCGCCGACGTTTTTACTGCATGCGGTTGATGATCCCACGGTGAAAGTGGAAAACAGCGTGGTGATGTTTACCGCCCTGCGCCGCCTCGGCGTGCCGGTGGAGATGCACCTGTTCGAACAGGGTGCGCACGGTTTCGGTATTCGCGATGCGCTGGGGTTGCCGGTCGCCATTTGGCCGGAGCTGATGATGGGGTGGATCGCCACCAAAGTGTGAAACGCGCCCCCGCACGCGTCAGGGGCGGCGTTTATCAGGATTGCAGATAGACCATCTGGGTTTGCAGGTATTCGTTCAGGCCGTGGCGGCCGTCCGCTCCGCCGATCCCGGACTTGCGCCAGCCAGCATGGAAGCCCTGCATCGCTTCGAAGTTTTCGCGGTTGATATAGGTCTCACCGAATTTCAGCCCGCGCACCGCTTTCATCGCGGTATTCAGATCCCGGGTATAGACCGATGATGTCAGACCATAATCACTGTCGTTGGCCATCGCCAGTGCTTCATCCAGCGTGTTAAATGCCACGACCGGCAGCACCGGGCCAAATGTCTCTTCGTGCATGATCGCCATCTCCTGGCGCACATCCAGCAGCAGCGTTGGCGGGTAGAAATAGCCTTTCCCGACAACAGGTTTGCCGCCGAGCGCAACCCGCGCGCCTTCGGACACCGCGCGCGCCACCTTCTGTTCCACGCGTTCCAGCGCAGCCGCGTTGATAAGCGGCCCCATCGCAATGTCGTTGCGCTGAGACGGGTCGCCAAACTGCACGGCCTTCATGGCTTCGCCAAGACGATTGACAAAGCGGTCATAAATGCCGCGCTGGACATAAACACGCTCCGCGCAGTTACACACTTGTCCGGTATTAATAACGCGGGAATCGACAATGGCTTTGACCGCCAGCTCCAGGTCGGCATCGTCCATCACAATCGCCGGGGCTTTGCCGCCCAGTTCCAGGCACACTTTGGTGATGTTTTTCGCCGCCGCAGCCATGATCTTCTCACCCGCTCCGACACTGCCGGTCATACTGACCATCGCCACTTTCGGGTTACCCGCCAGCTCCTGGCCGACGATTTCCCCGCGGCCAAGCACCAGGTTAAAAACGCCTTTCGGTAGCCCAACATCGTGAACGATTTTCGCGAAGGCGATGGCGTTATTCGGCGTGAATTCGCTGGGTTTAATGACGATGGTATTGCCGGTGATCAGTGCAGGCGCCATTTTGCGGGCAATCAGAAAGAACGGGAAGTTCCACGGCAGAATACCGGTCGTGACGCCCAGCGGGCGTTTGAAAACAAAGATATTTTCGCCAGGACGATCGCTTTGCAGGATCTCACCTTCGTAGCGCCGCGCCCACTCGGCCATATAGTCGATGTAATCGGCGGTGAATGAGACTTCCACTTCCGCCAGTTGCTGAATTTTTCCGCCTTCCGCAACGATAAGCGCACTGATTTCACTGACTTTTTCGCGAATGCCGGCGGCAATCTTGCGCAACCAGCCTGCACGTTCGATGGCGGGAAGCGCTTCCCAGGCGGGCTGTGCGCGTTCAGCCGCGTCTATCGCCCTGCGGGCGTCTTCCGCCCTGCCATCGGGAATGCGCGCCAGGATCTCTTCCGTCGCCGGGTTAACGACATCCAGCCATTTGTCGCCCTGCCAGCTTACAAATTGACCATCGATAAACATAGGGTGTTGTACCGGTGCTGTCATGACTCGCTCCTGTAATGACATTGTTTTTAACAAGTGAACTCGCTGTTAAAAATCTATATCCGTACACGGCATTTCCCAGACAGGAAGCGAACTTTTGTGAGAGAACTCATAAAAGAACAACGAAAAAGAAACAAAAAAATTACATTAGCAAGGACGGGAATGCCCGTTTGCGACAAGGGCTGCGCAAACGGGCATCAGGCTTAGAGCGAACGGTTCGATAAGCTATCAGCCAGCGTACGATCGGCCAGCAGCACCTGCCACGCATCTTCAATATGCTGAGGAAAATCAATATGCACCAGGAAATCACGCCCGGTTGGCCCGTAGCCATTAGCATCATCACGCAGACGCGGAACTTCACCGAGAATCAGGGACAGATAACGTTCCACCGACCATAAGCCTCTCTGGCGCGGCTGGAAAGTCAGACCCTCAGCCGTGTTGACCAGTAGCGGTGTAAAACCGGGCCAGCTCAGCCAGTGTGGCGCGTCGGCGCACTGCTGGCTGACGCGGGCAAAAGTCGCCATGGTGCGACGTTGCATGGTCGGATCTTGCACCACCATCGCCGTCTTCGGCGTCATCCCCCGGCTGATCAGCATATCCACGCTGAACCGCGCGTTTTCACCACAGTTGGCGGATTTTTCTTCCACCATGATCTGTTTGTCATCCAGTTGCCAAAACTGCCGGGCGATGTCCGCAAGAATTGCCGCCTCGCTGCGCCCGGTCGTACGCAGTACGTTATAGCGTGGGTGGCGGGCAATGGCGGAATAGAGAAACGTCGTTGAGTGACCAATGCCGCCGCTGATGAGCAGTGGTGTCCCCTGCGTCGCCGCCAGTGCACAGGCGGCATCGATGGTCGGAATCACGGCGTTGCCCGCGAGGATCACCACATCCGCCCGCACCGGTGTCGGTTTGCCGACAAAATCATTCTGCGCCAGCCACGCGCCCAACGCATTGGCAGCCGCCAGCGTCTGTTCAGGCAAAGCGGGAAACGTTGTCAACATGAGCTAAACCTCCTTCGTCAATCTTTTTACAGCCTAACGCGCTGGCGCGAGCTGAATAGCGGATCACTCCGAATCCTGTTCGTAGTCGTTCACGTAAGTTTCTGTAACAAAATTAAAATAAGCACAAACACCCCAAATCACCGAGATTGCAGTTGGGGCTATCGGATTGTTCAAACATCCCTGTGTGATTTACTTGCCGTCCGCTTCGGCTGGCGGCACCAGCGTTTTTTCAAAGCAGACGGCTTGCGGATTACCGACATAACGCCCGTAATTTTCGCGAATGCAGTAACCATTACGCAGATAAAAGTCGAGCGCCCGTTGATTAATTCTGCGGGTTTCCAGCCACAGGCTGCAATATCCCTGCGCCAGCGCTTTGGCTTCCAGCGCATGCAGCAGTTGTGCGCCAACCCCGCGCGTACCCGGTCGGGCATACATGCGTTTTATTTCACCCACCGTGTCGGACACGCTACGCACCGCCACACAACCTACAGCGTGCTGGTTTTCGTCTTGCGCCAGCAGGAAAAAGTCATTTTTCCCCCACGCCTGGGGATCAAAAGATGCCCTGCCGCTACTGCCGGTTAACGCCTGAAGATGGTCAGAAAGCGCATCCTGCAGTTGCAGGCACGCCGGTTCGGAAGGTGTCGTTACAGTAATAGTGATACGGTTCATTGTGACACTGTCACCTTATGTGGGCTTATTTCTTATCACTTAAGCAGATTGCTTACTGTGCGTAATCTATCATGTTCTTATGCACTTGCATTCTGTTTACCAGCGCACGTAGAATCATTAGCGCCCTAACTATTTACACTGACAACATCTATTGCTGTTACGCAAGGTTGAGGAGACCTGATGCGTTTACCGAAACGCGATCCGTACGCACCGCGTGAATGGGCGCCCCATGAAAAACCGGTACTGCTGGGTTCGCCCTCCACACCGTTTCACAGTACGCCACGGCGTATCGCCTACGGCATTGTGGGCCTGCTGGTCTGCATGACCGGCGCGCTGGGCAATGCCATGGTCACGGCGAACCTGCAAAACCTGCAGGGTACCTTTGCCGCCTGGTCTACCGAGATTGCATGGTTACCCGCCGTGTACGTCATGACCAACGTCTCCATTAACCTGCTGTTGGTAAAGTTCCGCCAGCAGTACGGTTTGCGCGCCTTTACCGAAGGGTTTCTGGTGCTGTACGTACTGGTGACGTTTTTCCATCTGTTCGTTAACGATCTGAGTTCCGCGCTGATTGTTCGCGCCGCACATGGCATGGTGGCGGCGGCGCTCAGCTCATTAGGCATCTATTACCAGATCCAGGCCTGGCCCGCGAAACACCGGTTAAAAGCGCTGACCATCGGCATCACCGGTTCCACACTGGCGATCCCGGTCGCGCGTCTCTTCTCCACCGAACTGTTGCAACTCGACGAGTGGCGCGGCCTCTACTTTTTTGAACTGGGGTTGGCGCTGATGTCACTCGGTTGCGTGATTGCGCTGAAACTGCCGCCAGGCGACCGCAGAAAAGTGTTTGAGAAGAAGGACTTTATTACTTTTTTCCTGCTGGCGCCGGGTATCGCACTCCTCTGCGCAGTGTTGTCGCTGGGGCGTCTGGACTGGTGGTTTGAAGCGCCGTGGATTGGCTGGTCGCTCGCCGGAGCCGTTGTCCTGATCGTCTGCGCTATGGTGTTCGAACATAACCGCAGCAACCCCTTGCTCAATACCCGCTGGCTTTCCAGCGGCAGTATTGTTCGCCTCGGCCTGATTATGCTGCTGATCCGTATTGTTTTGGCGGAACAAAACACCGGTGTTTTTGGCTGGCTGCAGTATGTCGGTTTGCAAAACGATCAAATGACTCACCTTGCCTGGTCGATTCTCGCCGGGATCGTTTGCGGTATTGTCGCCAGTTGCTTAACCATCAAACCGCAGCGTCTGGCCTGGCCGATTGTCACCTCACTGGCACTGATGATTATTGCCTCGCTGATGGACAGCCAGTCCACCAGCCTGACGCGCCCCGATCAGCTTTTGATCAGCCAGTTTTTGCTCGGCTTCGCCAGTGCGTTTTTTATTGCCCCGGCCATGCTGGCAGGCATTGGCGGCGTTGTTGCGGAGCCGCGCAATCTGGTCAGCTTCTCGGTGCTGTTCGGTATGAGCCAGAATATCGGCGGTCTGCTGGGCTCGGCGATTTTAGGCACCTTTCAAACCTGGCGGGAAAAATATCACTCCAGCCTGCTGGCGGATCAGCTCACCACATTAAACCCGGTCATCAATGAACGACTGCAACTCTACAGTCAGCTTTACCAGAGCATGATCGGCGATAGTACGCTGTTAAGTACGCAGGCGGTGACGCAGTTACAAAACGTCTCAACGCTGGAAGCGAATATCCTCGCGTACAACGATACTTATCTGCTAACGGCTTCGGTGGCCGCGGCCACGCTGATCTGGATTTTGTGGCGCTTGTTGCGCCTGCGTATAACGGCTCGTCTGGCACTGAGACGGGCAACAGGAACCAAATAATGTCGCTATTATTCCCGGAGTGTTTATGAGTCAGCAGGATGCCGCCAAAGCGCAGGCAAATACCCGCAGTAATTTGCGCGTGGTCTCCATTTTTGCCGCCGCCGCGATAGGCCTGGTTGGCGTACTGGTGATCCTCTACGCGTGGCAACTGCCCCCTTTTACCCGCCATTCACAGTTTACGGATAACGCCTATGTGCGCGGGCAGACCACCTTTATCAGCCCACAGGTGAACGGCTATATTACGGAAGTCCCGGTTCAGGATTTTGCCGGGGTGAAAAAAGGCGATCTGATTATGCAGATCGATGACCGCATCTACCGCCAGCGCGTTCACCAGGCGCAGGCGACGCTGGCGATGAAAACCGCGGCGCTGGAAAATAATCTCCAGCAACGCAAAAGCGCCCAGGCGGTGATCGCACGGAATGAAGCGGCGTTAGCCAGCGCGAAAGCACAGGATTTAAAATCGCAGGCGGACCTTAAGCGCGTGAAAGAGCTCACGGCAGACGGTTCGCTGTCGATTCGCGAACGCGATGCGGCGCTGGCGACCGCCGCGCAAAACACTGCCACTATCGCTCAGGCGCAGGCCACGCTGGAGATGTCCCGCCAGGATTTGCAAACCACCATTATTAACCGCGCCTCGTTGCAGGCAGACGTCGAAAATGCCAATGCGGCGCTGGAGCTGGCGCAAATAGATTTGCAAAACACGCGCATTGTTGCCCCGCGCGACGGGCAACTCGGGCAGATCAGTGTCCGTTTAGGCGCTTATGTCAGCGCGGGGACGCATTTAACGTCGTTGGTTCCGGCGCAGCGCTGGGTGATTGCCAATCTGAAAGAGACACAGTTGGCGAACGTGCAGATCGGCCAGCCCGTGCATTTCACCGTTGATGCGCTGGATGACGAGACCTGGCAGGGGCACGTGGAAAGCATCTCTCCGGCAACCGGCGTCGAATTCAGCGCGGTCAGCCCGGACAACGCCACCGGCAATTTCGTCAAGATCGCCCAGCGTATTCCGGTACGCATTGCCGTTGACGCAAAACCGGAAACGCTGGCGCGCCTGCGCCCTGGCATGTCCGTACAGGTGCATATTGATACCCAGGAGACGCAGAAATGAGGCTGCGCAGCGCCCTTGTTGCGCTGACCGTGACGCTTAGCGGCTGCCAGTCCGCACAGATCGAACAGGCGCAGCCGACGCTGCACATTCCTGCGGCATGGCGCAGCGACGCTGGCCCGCTCAGCAAAATAGACCGCGTCTGGTGGCGTCAGTTTCACGACACGCAGCTTAATCAGTTTGTCGATCAGGCGCTGCACTATAACAGCGATGTGTTGATTGCCCGCGAACGGGTTAACGAATATCAGGCGCGGGTTTATGCGGCCGACAGCGCGCTGTTCCCTGAGCTGGATGCAGGGCTTTCCGCGACGCGTGCCCGTTCGCAGTCTGCCGCCACGGGGTTGCCAGTCCACAGTACGGTGTATAAAGGCAACCTGACCGCCAGTTACACGGTGGATCTGTGGGGGGCGAATCGCAGCGCGGCGCACGCAGCGGATGCGTCGCTGGAAGCGCAAAAAGCGGCCGCCGCCGCCGCAGATCTGACGGTCGCCACAAACGTGGCAACGGGTTATCTGACTTTACTGTCGCTGGATGAACAACTCCGCGTCACCCGTGCGACGCTAAAAGCCCGGGAAGAAGCCTTGCTGCTCGCCCGTCGCCAGTATGAAACAGGCTATACTTCACGATTGGAGTTGATGCAATCCGATTCAGAACTGCGAGCAACGCGGGCGCAGGTGCCGGTGCTACAGCATCAAATCCATCAGCAAGAGAACGCGCTGAGCCTGTTGTTGGGCCGTAATCCAGGGGCGATTGCACGCAGCGCGTTTGCCGGACTCACCCCACTCACCCTGCCTTCGCAGCTACCGTCAACCCTGCTGAACCGACGACCGGACATCGTCCAGGCGCAGCGTCAGTTGGTTGCCGCCGATGCAACGCTGGCGTCATCGCAGGCGAAGTTACTGCCCTCGATCAATCTGACCGCGTCCGGCAGTATGCAGGACGATACGCTGCCCGGTCTGCTCGATAACCCACTGCGGTTATGGAGTCTGGGTGGCAGTATTCTGGCGCCATTGCTTAACCGGCAGGCGTTAAATGCGCAGGTAGATGTGTCGATGTCCCAGCGGAATCAGGCGCTTTACACCTATGAAAAAACCGTGCGCAGCGCGTTCAAAGAGGTGAACGACAGCCTGGATGCCATCACCCGTCTTGACGAGCAACTGAGTGAGCTGACCGGGCAGGAGCAGGTCGCTCAGGAGACACTGAGGATTGCACAAAACCGTTATCGCAACGGTTATTCCTCCTATCTGGATGTACTGGACGCGCAGCGTACGCTGTTTTCCACCCAGCTTAATGCCGTGCAGGTGAAAAATAATCTGTTGCTGGCGCAGGTGGATCTCTACCGCGCGCTGGGCGGAGGGTGGTCCGGGCTACATTAAGTGATCAAACACCAGAGGTAATGCTATGCAGCAAAAGTGGTCCATGGTTGATGAGTACTTAGAAAAACAGTTGATTGCCGAAGATGAGGTTCTGGCGCAGGTGCTGGCGAACAACCAGCGCGCCGGGCTCCCCGGCATCGATGTTTCGCCTGTGCAGGGGCAGCTACTGGCGCTGTTTGTGCGCATGGTGCGGGCAAAACGCATCCTGGAAATTGGCACGCTGGGCGGTTACAGCACATTGTGGATGGCGCGAGAATTGCCCGTTGGCGGCGAACTGTTAACGCTGGAAGCCGATCCGTTACATGCCGCCATCGCCCGGGAAAACCTGCATTTCGCCGGTGTGGCGGACCGGGTCACCGTCGCGGAAGGCCCGGCATTGCACACGCTGGAAAATCTCGGCGACCGCCCGCCGTTTGACCTGGTGTTTATCGATGCGGATAAACCCAATAACCCGAATTACCTGAAATGGGCGCTGCACTATGCGCGCCCGGGTACGCTGATTATTGGCGATAATGTGGTGCGCAACGGTGAAGTCACCAACCCGGTGACCACCGATGCCAGCGTACAGGGCGTACGTACCTTTATTGAGATGATGGGCGCAGAGCCGCGGCTGACGGCCACCGCCATGCAAACGGTGGGCGTCAAAGGCTGGGATGGCTTTACCCTGGCGTGGGTAAACGCCTGAAAGGACAATGCCGGATAGCGGCAGACACCCGTATCCGGCCTGGAAAAGCAGAGAGCAGTTACCCGCTGATTTGCTCCATCGCCTGCAAAATACGCTTATCGGAGATGGGGTACGGCGTACCGAGTTGCTGCGCAAAATAGCTGACGCGCAGTTCTTCGATCATCCAACGGATCGCTTTGACGTCCTCCTCTTCGCGACGCGCTGGCGGGAGCTTATTCAGCCACTGCTGCCATGCCTGCTGTGTCTGCTCGACTTTCAGCATCTGCGCGCGATCGCGGTGCGGATCAATCGCCAGTTTCTCCAGCCGTTTCTCAATCGCCTGCAAATAACGCAGCGTATCGCCCAGGCGGCGGAAACCATTCCCGGTGACAAATCCGCGGTATACCAGACCGCTCATCTGCGCTTTGATGTCGGACAGCCCCAGCGCCATGGTCATGTCCACGCGCCCTTTCAGCCGCTTGTTGATGTTAAAGACCGTCGTCAGGATCTGCTCGACCTGTTTGGCTATCTCCACCACCGTGTCATTCAGCTCTGCACGAACCTTCTCATGCAGCGCGGCGAAGTTCTCCTCCGTCCACACCGGGCCACCCGCGTCGTCAATCAGCTTATCCACGCCGCAGGAGATACAGTCATCAATCAGATCCAGCACTTTGCCGTACGGGTTAAAGTAGAGCCCCAGTTTGGCTTTGTTAGGCAGTTTTTCGTGCAGGTACTTAATCGGCGAAGGAATGTTCAGCAGCAGCAAACGGCGGATACCGCGCCACATCGCCTGTTGCTGCTCCTGCGGGTTATCAAACAGCTTGATCGCCACACTGTCGCGCTCGTCCACCAGTGCAGGCCAGGCTTTGACCTTATAGTTGCCGCGCTTCTGCTCATAGCTTTCCGCCAGCGTGCCAAAACTCCAGATATGTAACCCGCTCTGTTCGATGCCGTCATCGGCAACGGCGGAGAGCGTCTCCTGCACTTTGCCTTTCAGGCTCTCTTTCAGCTCAGCCAGCGAACGCCCTTCAAGCAGCTTTTTGTTTTTGTCATCCACCACGCGGAATGCGATTTTCAGGTGCTCAGGCACCTGATCCCAGTGCCAGTCGTCGCGATCAATGGTCACACCGGTCATACGGCGCAGTTCACGTTCCAGCGCATCCAGCAACGGCAGTTCCAGCGGTGTGACCCGCCCCAGAAACGCCTCGGCGTAGTTTGGCGCCGGGACAAAATTGCGTCGCGTCGGCTTCGGTAACGATTTGATCAGGGCAATCACCAGTTCACGGCGCAAACCGGGGATCTGCCATTCAAACCCGCTCTCTTCCACCTGGTTGAGCAGCGGCAAGGGAATATGCACCGTCACGCCGTCGGCATCCGTACCCGGTTCAAACTGGTAGCTGAGGCGCAGTTTCAGGTTACCCTGATGCCAGAAGTTGGGGTAATCCAGCTTGCTGACGCTCTCCGCCCCCTCTTTGATCAGCATGCTCTTCTCAAAGTTGAGCAGGTCCGGCGTCTCGCGGCTGGCCTTTTTCCACCAACTGTCAAAATGACGGGCGGAAATCACCTCATGGCTGATGCGCTGATCGTAAAACTCAAACAGCGTTTCGTCGTCCACCAGAATGTCGCGGCGGCGGGATTTGTGCTCCAGCTCTTCCACTTCTGCACGCAGTTTCAGGTTGTCGCGGAAGAACGCATGGCGGGTTTGCCAGTCGCCTTCAACCAGCGCGTGGCGGATAAACAACTCGCGGCACAGCGCTGCATCGATCTGGCTGTAGTTGACCTTGCGCGCAGCGACAATGGGCAAACCGTAGACCGTCACTTTCTCCGTGGCCATCACCGCGCCCTGCGCCCGCTCCCAGTGCGGTTCACTGTAGGAGCGCTTGATCAAATGTTGCGCCAGCGGTTCAACCCATTCCGGATCGATTCGCGCGGCAATACGCCCCCACAGACGGCTGGTTTCCACCAGCTCTGCGACCATCGTCCATTTTGGCGGTTTTTTAAATAATCCGGAGCCGGGGAAGATAGAAAAACGCGCATTACGCGCACCGGTGAACTCCTGCTTGTCGGCATCTTTCATACCAATGTGCGACAGCAAACCGGTCAACAAGGCGATATGGATTTCACGGTACTCCGCCGGTTCGCTGTTCACCGGTATCCCCAGTTCTTTCACCACCTGGCGCAGTTGGGTATAGATATCCTGCCATTCGCGCACGCGCAGGTAGTTAAGGTAATCAACCCGGCACTGGCGGCGGAACTGATTCGAGGAGAGCGCTTTTTGCTGCTCGCCGAGATAGTTCCACAAATTCACAAACGCGAGGAAATCGGACTCTTTATCGTGGAAGCGCTGGTGTTTCTCATCCGATGCCTGCTTTTTGTCCAGCGGACGCTCACGCGGATCCTGAATCGACAGCGCAGAGGTAATGATCATGGCCTCGCGCACGCAACCGTGTTTTTGCGCCTCCAGCACCATGCGCGCCAGACGCGGATCCACCGGCAACTGCGACAGCTGACGCCCCATCGGCGTCAGTTTATAGGCCACTTGCTGCTCATCAGTAGTGATGGCGCCCAGCTCTTCCAGCAGGCGAACCCCGTCCTGGATATTGCGTTTGTCCGGGGCTTCCACAAACGGGAATGCGGCGATGTCGCCCAGCCCCAGCGCGGTCATCTGCAAAATGACTGAAGCCAGGTTGGTGCGCAGAATTTCCGGGTCGGTGAACGCCGGGCGCGACAGGAAATCGTCTTCGGAATAGAGGCGAATACAGATCCCTTCCGATACACGGCCGCAACGACCTTTACGCTGATTGGCAGAGGCCTGCGACACCGGTTCGATGGGCAGGCGCTGCACTTTGGTGCGGTAGCTGTAACGACTGATACGCGCCGTTCCGGGATCGATCACATATTTAATCCCCGGCACGGTGAGCGATGTTTCCGCCACGTTGGTCGCCAGCACAATGCGTCGACCGCTGTGCGGCTGGAAGACCCGGTTCTGTTCGCTGTTGGACAACCGCGCGTACAGCGGCAGGATCTCGGTATGACGCAAATCACGCTTACTGAGTGCATCGGCGGTATCGCGGATTTCACGCTCACCGCTCATGAAAATCAGAATGTCGCCCGCGCTTTCGCGCCCCAATTCATCAACCGCGTCAAAAATTGCCTGTAACTGATCGCGTTCCGTGTCGTCCGCTTCTTCGACAATCGGGCGATAACGCACTTCGACCGGATAGGTGCGACCGGACACTTCAATGATGGGCGCATTATTGAAGTGGCGTGAAAAGCGCTCCGGATCGATGGTCGCCGACGTGATGATAACTTTCAGATCGGGGCGGCGTGGCAACAGTTCACGCAGGTAACCCAGCAGGAAGTCGATATTCAGGCTGCGTTCGTGCGCTTCATCGATAATGATGGTGTCGTACTGCATCAACAGCCGATCCTGCTGGATTTCCGCCAGCAGAATCCCGTCCGTCATCAGCTTGACCATGGTGTTATCGCTGACGTGATCGCTAAAGCGGACTTTATAGCCGATGCAGCCGCCCGGTTCGGTTTTCAGCTCTTCGGCAATACGGTTAGCAACGGTGCGCGCCGCCAGACGGCGCGGCTGCGTATGGCCAATCAGGCCCTTAATACCACGCCCCAGCTCCATACAAATTTTCGGCAACTGCGTGGTTTTACCGGAACCGGTTTCCCCGGCGACAATCACCACCTGGTGGTCACGCACCGCCTCAAGGATGGTCTGCTTCTTCTGGCTGACCGGTAAATTGTCCGGATAGTCGATGGTCGGGCGCGCCGCTTCGCGCAGCAGGACTTTCCCTGCCGCCCCGGCCATCTCCTGGGCTATCTCGCGGAACAGCGCTTGTTGAGATTCAGGATTTTTAACTTTCTTACTGCCCTGGAGGCGACGGGCGAAGCGCTGCTTGTCGCGCAGCATCAGCGTATCGAGTTGATGATGGAGATCGGTAATCGTTACTTTATTTTGTTCTGTCATGGCGTTATTGGGCAGAGCACTGCCGGTAAACATCTTTAGTTTTTAGTCGCGATAGAATACCACATCGCGACGCACCTTTTCTTGTTCAAGAAATTTGAACATAGGAATCGATATATTGCGCTATTCACGCTGGCGAATTGTGCATACAGTGTCACGAAGAAACGGGGCAACCCACATCAATACAACAAAGGAAACACCCAATGAGCAAAGTATTAGTTCTCAAATCCAGTATTTTGGCAGGGTACTCACAGTCAGGTCAGTTGGCAGATTATTTCGTTGAACAGTGGCGCGAAAAACACGCTGCCGATCAGATTACCGTTCGCGACCTGGCCGCGAACCCAATCCCGGTGCTGGATGGCGAACTGGTTGGCGCGCTGCGCCCGAGCGATGCGCCGCTGACTCCGCGTCAGCAGGAAGCGCTGGCGCTGTCCGACGAGCTGATCGCTGAACTGCAAGCTCATGACGTGATCGTTATCAACGCGCCGATGTATAACTTCAACATCCCGACGCAGTTGAAAAACTATTTTGACCTGGTTGCACGTGCTGGCGTGACGTTCCGCTACACCGAGCAGGGTCCGGAAGGTCTGGTGAAAGGCAAACGCGTGGTGGTTGTCTCCAGCCGCGGCGGCATTCACAAAGATACCCCGACTGACCTGGTCGCGCCGTACCTGAAACTGTTCCTCGGCTTTATCGGCATCACCGACGTGAACTTTGTCTTCGCCGAAGGCATCGCTTACGGTCCGGAAGTGGCAACCAAAGCGCAGAACGATGCGAAAGCGGCGATCGACAGCCTGGTCACCGCCTGATATTTCTCCCTCTCACCACCCGGTGGGAGGGATCTCTCCGACATCCCCTTCCTGTGCAATCGACGCTTTCGTCACCGCACGAATGTTTTCCAGTATGGCATCAAACTGCTGCAACTCCGCAGCTGGCAGATCGAACACATGGCTAAACAGCGGTGCCAGCATAGCGTGTATCTCGTTGCAGATGACGATCCCCTGCTCAGTGATTTTTATCGCATATTTTCGCCGATCGCGAGTATCAATCGCGCGGGCCATAAACTTCAACTTCATCAGGTGTTTTACTAACTCCCCCACGCTGGGATCTTTTAATCCCAGGCGTTGCGCCAGCTGTCGCTGCGTCAGTTTTTCCGCTTCGTTGTGGATGCACACCAGGATCAACCAGCTGTTAAATCCGATGTTGTGCGCTTTGATTTTCTGTTCGATCAGGAGTTGCAGGTTATGGGAAGCTAAATAGAGCAAATGCGCCCGCGATAAGCACGCGTGGTTGTCCATACGTTCATCCTGAGCAAAAACGTTTGAGCACAGCAAAGAGGAGAAGTGGCGCCGGGTGCCTCCCGGTAAGCTATGTTTGATCGCATAGCTTGCGCAGCAATGTCCTGACCGATCAAAAGCGCCCCGCCGCAGAGGGGGATTCACCACGTTTATTTGAGCATTCACACCCGCAGGGATAGCGATCGCCGTGTGGACAAGCCTATACCCGGCTAATTATAATGAAAATAGCCGTTCACTTATCATTTCTATAAAGTTTCATTATGTTCAATCCGCATCTTTTACGTTCCTTTTCGGCGTTGATACAGGCAGGCTCCTTCACCCGCGCGGCCGATATGCTGGGTATTACTCAGGCTGCCGTGAGCCAGCATTTACGCCAGTTGGAACAGCAGACCGGCACGTTGATTTTGCGGGCGAAACGCCCGTTAGAACTGACGCCGGAAGGTCAGGCGTTGCGGGAGTATTGTCTTGAACTGGAACAGGCCAACAAGCGCCTGCAGCACCGGCTGAATGATAAAGTGAACGAAGGCGGAGAAATTAGCCTCATCACTCCCGGCAGCATTGGCTTACGCATTTACCCATTGCTGCTTACGCTGCAACAATCGCAACCGGAATTCACTATCCGCCACAGTTTCGCACCCGATGTGGATGTGATTGCGGCATTGCTGAATAACCGCTTCGAAATAGGCCTGGTGACACAGAAACCGGATGACGCGCGTTTGACGGCGCATAAATTTACCGAAGAGCCGCTGGAACTGCTGCTGCCCGCCGGTTTTGTTTTGTCTTGTTGGCAGGATCTGCAATCGCTGGGGTTTATCAACCACCCAGACGGCAACGCGATGGCAACGCGCCTGCTGAGCCGCTGTTTTCCTGGCAACCCTGGCATTCAGTCATTGCCGGTCAGCGGTTTTATCAATCATATCGGGCTTATCCCCGAACCGGTGTCCCGCGGGCTCGGCTTTACCGTACTGCCCCGCTACGCCAGGCTCGCCTTCCCCCGTCAGCACTTATTGCAGGTCAACAGCAGTAGCGTGAATGTGGTTGATACCCTCTGGTTGGTGCACCGCGCTGAGTGGCCGTTAACACACCGGGCCGAGCGGGCGCTGACCTGGCTGCGTCAGCACCTGGAGGATGAGGTCAATCCTTCGCTGGCGACTTCTTCAGCCATTTACCGTTAATGCCCTGGACATAGTCGCCGGGTTTGGCACGCTCAACCAGTTTCTGCCCGGCCATTTTTGCCACATCATCTACCGGAATGTTGTTGCTATCCGCCAGTTGCTGGTAGCTTTCTGTACGCGCTTTGTTAATCCGGTCGACCAGCGCCAGCGTCTCTTTATCTTTGCTGATGGCCGCCACGTAGCCGGTAAGCGTTTCACCCACCCGCCCCTGTGCGCGGGCTTCATCGAGGGTCAGCGCCTGTGCGGTTGTGCTGAGCAAGCTCATCGCCAGCAATGCCATTACGACTCTTTTTTTCATCATGGCCTCAGAACAGATCGCTGCGTGATTTCAGCAGGGTTTCAACGTCTTTATCCACTTTGATGTGGATTTCATGTTCGATCTTCACATTCATATTGATGGTGATCGGTTCTTTCGGCGCCGCCACTTCTATGCGCGGCGTACAGCCGGAAAGCAGCATCACCAGCAGGACGCCCGGCACGGCTATCAGGGTTTTCATTTTCTTTCCTCACACGCTTCGCCCTTCGCACAGCGGGCTTCAGGCAGCGCCGCATTTTGCTCAAGCCATGACTGCAAATTGTCGCCAAAACGTAAACTACGCCATAAGGTGAAGACGTTCTCTTCATGGGTATAGTTCAAATTTACCGTACTGCTCTTGCCTTCGACAAAACTGGTGCCGCTGATGGCGGCCTGCATGGTTAACACGCCCAGATTATCCAGATTTATCCTGGTCCACGACCGGGAAATTTCCATATAGCGCAGCCAGTTAATGGCCGCGCCCGCAGTCATATTGTCATTGACCACCGCATCCGCCGTGTCTTTATCAATACGCAGCGTCATCGGACCGGGATTATGCAGCCAGCCATCTTTGATAATCCACTGCGGATTATCAAGCCACAGCGGCAGCGCTCCGTCGAACGGCCCGGAGAGGGCAAACTGTTTCGGATTCACCGCGCTTATCAGTTCACTGGAGGAGATATGGTTAAGACGCAACAGCGCCGGATCGTGCTGCGGCATCCGCAACTGCTGCATGGTGATTTTGCCACCGAGAGCATCGACGCTCACGTCACTTAAGATCAGCGGGTTTTCTTCGCTCCACGGCCAGGCGCCCTGTAAATCCGCGGTGAAATTTTTCGCCGTCACCTGGTTAACAATTTCGCCGATACGCAGTGACACCGGGCGGCGTGTTCCTAATTGCCAGGTCGCGTCGCGATAGCGAAATGGCAGCACAAAATCGACGCCGCGTATCTGGTTATCCGGCGTCCATACACTGCCGCTTTTCAGTACGCCATGACCGCCCGCAGCAAATCCCTGACCGGCTGCCGCGGAGAACGCCACCTGCGCATTCAAAGCGCCATCGAGCAATTTCATTTTCCAGTCCGGGGGGATCAATGGTTGAAATACCGTTAATGACTGACGAGGCCACCATGCCTGCCCGCGCAGACGTTCTCCATCCCAGCGCCCGTTAACCTGTACCGGACCGATAGTGTCGGCGCGCAGATCGCCTTTGAACTGGAACAGCGTCGGCTCGGTCCCCTCAACGCGGAACTTCAGCGTTGAGGGCGGTAACACGCTGCCGCCGCTAAAGGTGGTTTGCCCGGCATCCAGCGTCAGCGCGCCATCAAATTGTGGGTTTTCGGCATCACGGATCCAGCGGACAGGCGCGTCCAGCGCCAGTCTTGGCGTAGTCATGCGCATGGCGCCATATTGCAACTGATCAAAACCGGTCGACAGATCGGTCAGGGTAATGGCGTTATCCTTCCACTCGCCGCGCCCGGTAACGTCCCAGCGCGCATTCATTGGCGTGAAATGCCCGTCCCCCCAGTAACGCCAGCGCCAGAGACCGTCATCCGGCAAGAAATCCCGCGCTTGCCCATCCAGATGCAACCGGAAGTCGCCCATCGCATTTTCGTGAGCGTGCAAAATGGCTTGTAAACGCCCGTCGATGCCCCGCTGTGTCAGCTTTACGCCCGCCAGCGGCCAGCGCACTTCATCAATATTCAGTGAGTCAATGACGCGCCCACGCGAGCGCAGCAGTGCGCCTGGGGTGAACGCCAGTTGTGGATCGTCAAGCGCGCCGCTCAACCTGGCGGGCAGTACCGCATAAAACACCAGATCGCCCTGCTTGGCTTCCCCGGTTAATTGCAACGGCATTTCGCTGTTGTCCATGCTTAAGCGACCCGGCCCGATGGTCAGCACCGCGTTGCCTTTGCCCGCATCCCCCTGCGTCAGCACGTTCAGTCTGCCGCTGAACAGGGCATTCTCCAGCCCCTGTTGCCAGTTTTCGATCTTCAGACCGACGCGACCGCTGAGTGGGAACCCTTGATAGGGCCAACTCCATCGCCCATCGCTGATGGTGAGTTGCTGGCGGGTCAATTGCCAGGGCAGATCCAGCAGCGGATCGCCGCTGTCGCGCGCCATCACCACCAGTTGCCCTTCATTATTCCGCCACTCCAGATCGGTATCCACCAGCCCTGGCTGCTGCGGCAACGTTAACGTGCTCTGTATATGCCCGTTGACCGGCACGCCCTGTGGGATCTCAGGCAGCGTAAACTCGCCGCCGAGTGTTAACGGGGGCTGATCGTCAAACAAGCGCACTGCCAGCCGTTTCACCGTCAGTGCCTGACCACGCAAATGCGCGCTGACCTCCACCCGCTCCCCGGTGTAGCTCAGTGTCTGGGTCGCAGGCGTCAGCGCGAGCTGTAGCTTACCTTGCCATGCCTGCCACGGACTCAGCGTTACGCGATCAACGGTCAGCCAGGTGTAAGGCAGCATCGATCGCCACTGCGCGAGAGTGCGCGGTGCGGAAGACGATGCAGATGGCGGGAGTGCATTCAGACAGGCGCTGTCAATGTCCAGCGAGGCGACACGGAGTTGCCAGCGACTGGGGCGCGTAAGCTCGGCGTTTTGCACATGTGCAAGCTGGCAGTCACCGACCAGATAGCGTAAATCGGGGATTTTGAGGGCGTGACGGGTCAGTCGCGGGCTGGCTTCCATCACGATGCGCGTCCCTGCTGGCAGCCAGATGCCAGCAAGCGTCGGCACCCAGTATGCAAGGGTCAGCAGCAGCGTTAACGGCAGTAGAATGAACAATAAAACCAGTGCGATGGCGGCTTTGTATTTACCCTTCATGGGCAGGGAATATCCTGATGTTGTCTGTGATTTAGCCGATTTTGCCCGTTATTGTGGCACGTCTGGCCAGGCCTTTGAAGCAGCGGTCTGCTTTAATCATAGTCTGGCTGTTGCATTTTCAGTAGCGCAGGCAGATAGTGCTTACGTTTCATTTATTTATGGATGTTGATTATGTTTACCAAAGCGTCACTGATCCGCGGCTGGTTTGCCGGAGCCACGGTTTTTACTTGTTTCAGTCTGGGCAGCTATGTCGGTGAACAATACTTCCACGGTTCGAAAATCCCCTGGCTTATCAGCGTGTTTATCGCATTTTTCATCTGCTGGGGCGCACGCAGTTCACTCAGACATCTCCGTTAAGGATGACCCCGGTTCAGCCGTTATACTGAATCCAGGCACATTAACCATACCCATGATTATCAATAAAATTTGAATGTTTACATAATAATTTTAAAGCGTGATAATATGGGTAGAAAACCACTGGAGAAAGTCTTATGAAACTCGCGGTATATAGCACAAAGCAATACGATAAAAAGTATTTGCAGCATGTTAACAAAGATTATGGCTACGAGCTTGAATTTTTCGACTTTCTGTTAACTGAAAGAACGGCGAAAACGGCCAACGGCAGCGATGGCGTCTGTATTTTCGTTAACGATGACGGTAGCCGCCCGGTGCTGGAGGAGTTGAAAAAACACGGCGTGAAGTTTATCGCTCTGCGTTGCGCCGGTTTTAATAATGTCGATTTAGAGGCAGCCAAAGAGTTGGGCCTCCGGGTGGTGCGTGTTCCCGCCTACTCGCCGGAAGCAGTTGCAGAACATGCGATTGGCATGATGATGGCGCTAAACCGCCGTATCCACCGCGCCTATCAGCGCACACGCGATGCCAACTTCTCTCTTGAAGGGCTGACCGGTTTTACCATGTATGGCAAAACCGCTGGCGTGATCGGCACTGGCAAGATCGGCGTTGCCGCATTACGTATTCTGAAAGGGTTTGGTATGCGCCTGCTGGCGTTTGATCCGTACCCGAGCGAAGCCGCGCTGGAGCTTGGCGTCGAATATGTCGACCTGGAAACCCTGTTCTCCCAGGCTGACGTGATCTCCCTGCACTGCCCGCTGACGCCGGAAAACTTCCATCTGCTTAACCGCGCCGCTTTTGCCCAGATGAAAGACGGAGTGATGATCATCAACACCAGCCGCGGCGGCTTGATTGACTCGCAGGCAGCGATTGATGCGCTGAAAACGCAGAAAATCGGCGCGCTGGGAATGGACGTGTATGAAAACGAGCGCGATCTGTTCTTTGAAGACAAGTCTAATGATGTGATTCAGGACGACGTCTTCCGCCGCCTGTCAGCGTGTCATAACGTGCTGTTTACCGGCCATCAGGCGTTCCTTACCGCCGAAGCGCTGATCAGCATCTCCGAAACGACGCTGGAAAACCTGCGCCAGTTACGTGACGGCGAAACCTGCCCGAACGCGCTGGTCTGATTGCCGTTTCCCTCACTGCGGGGGGCGGCTTTAAGAAAATCCCCGATGACACACCAACGCGGCCTGATACACTGCCGCGTTTTGATGGAAAAGCCCTTAGAGGACGAGATGAAAAAAATTATGACCTTACTGGCGCTGAGCGCAGTACTTTCTGGCTGCGTCAGTTCACGCAGCGATACCCTGAAGCCGGAACAACTGGCGAACCAGCGTTTTGTACTGGAATCCGTTAACGGCCAACCGGTGCAGTTAACCGGGCAGCTGCCGGAAATCAGTTTTGATAAGGATTTGCGCGTTTCCGGCAAAATGTGCAACGGCTTTACCGGCCAGGGGAAACTCTCCGGTGGCGAGCTGACCGTCAAGCATATGGGTATGACCATGATGTTGTGTGCAGAGCCGCAGCGCAACGAACTGGATCACACCATTAATACGCTTCTCAGCAACGGTGTGCAGGTGGATATCACCAACAATCAACTGACGCTGGCAACCGCCAATCAGTCGTTGGTCTACAAGCGCGCAAACAAAGCTTAGTAGCTACCGCAGCTCCCGGTGGCAAGCGCCTGTTCGCTACAGCGTTTGCCATTGGGTAATGCGCACATGCCAACCATCGTGCCGTCGAGCTGACGCGCCGCAGATAATGCACCGCCAACCATTGCGCAGTTCGCCTGCCCACCGCTCGACATCGCGGCTTTAAGTCCCGGCGCAACATGCGCAGCGGTGGCTTGCTGAACAGGTTCATTACTACTGCACGCCGACAATAATAACGCGGCACATCCTACCCAAAACGCAGCACGCATTTCTCTTCCCCTTACCCAAATGGAATTGGCTCTTATTAACGCGAAACCCATGCATGATAGGCAGCGCAGCGCAATACGTCGAGAGCTGAAATGCGTATTTATGCGACCTGATTACATTTTTTGCGATTTATTCATACCGCAGCGTCGGTAAATAGAACAATTCATTGATTAGCGTTATGTCTGAGGACACAAAAGCGAAAATTGCGCGGCGGGCGGTTTGCTAAAATAGAGGGATAATTACAGGACTCGTCGCTGTTATACGCGTCCCTTTTATTTTAGCAATGTAAGGATCGTCTATGATCACGATTGACGGTAATGGCGCGGTCGCCTCCGTTGCGTTTCGCACCAGTGAAGTTATCGCCATCTACCCGATTACCCCCAGCTCAACCATGGCTGAACAGGCAGATGCCTGGGCGGGTAACGGTCTGAAAAACGTCTGGGGCGACACGCCCCGTGTTGTGGAGATGCAGTCTGAAGCGGGCGCTATTGCCGCAGTGCACGGGGCATTGCAGACCGGTGCGCTCTCCACCTCGTTTACGTCATCGCAGGGTTTACTGCTGATGATCCCTACATTGTACAAACTGGCCGGGCAACTGACGCCGTTTGTACTGCATGTCGCCGCCCGCACTGTCGCTACGCATGCATTGTCTATTTTTGGCGATCATTCGGATGTCATGGCCGTACGCCAGACCGGCTGCGCCATGCTCGCGGCAAGTAGCGTACAAGAAGCGCAGGATTTCGCGCTGATATCGCACATGGCGACGCTCAAAAGCCGCGTCCCTTTTATTCATTTCTTTGATGGTTTCCGTACTTCACACGAAATCAACAAAATCATGCCGCTGGCGGATGACACGATCCGCAGTTTGCTGCCGCAGCAGGAAATCGATGCGCACCGCGCCCGTGCACTGAACCCGGAGCATCCGGTGATCCGCGGGACATCGGCAAACCCGGACACGTACTTCCAGTCCCGGGAAGCCACCAACCCGTGGTACAACGCGGTTTATGAGCATGTGGAACAGGCGATGAACGATTTCGCCGCCGCAACGGGCCGCCAGTACCAGCCATTTGAATATTACGGCCATCCGCAGGCCGATCGCGTGATGGTGCTGATGGGTTCCGCTATTGGCACCTGTGAAGAAGTGGTGGATGAACTGCTGACGCGTGGCGAAAAAGTTGGCGTACTGAAAGTGCGCCTGTATCGCCCGTTCAGCGCCGCGCATTTGCTCTCTGTCCTGCCGGAAAGCGCGCGTACCATTGCCGTGCTCGATCGTACCAAAGAACCCGGAGCCCAGGCGGAGCCGCTGTACCTCGACGTGATGACCGCGTTGGCGGAAGCCTTTAATAATGGCGAGCGTGAAACCCTGCCGCGCGTGATTGGCGGCCGCTATGGTCTGTCATCGAAAGAGTTTGGCCCGGAATGCGTGCTGGCTGTGTTCAACGAACTGCGCGCTGCGAAACCCAAAGCCCGCTTCACCGTCGGTATTTATGATGATGTGACGAACCTGTCGCTGCCGCTGCCGGAGAACACCCTTCCCTCACGCGCCAGGCTGGAAGCCCTGTTTTACGGGCTGGGCAGCGATGGCAGCGTCTCGGCCACCAAAAACAATATTAAGATTATTGGCAACGCTACACCATGGTACGCCCAGGGTTACTTTGTCTACGACTCGAAAAAGGCGGGCGGACTGACGGTCTCGCATTTGCGCGTTAGCGAGCAACCCATCAATTCCGCATACCTGGTGTCGCAGGCGGATTTTGTCGGCTGCCATCAGTTACAGTTTATTGATAAGTACCAGATGGCCGAACGCCTGAAACCCGGCGGCATCTTCCTGCTGAATACGCCTTACAGCGCGGACGAGGTGTGGTCGCGCCTGCCGCAGGAAGTCCAGGCGGTGCTGAACCAGAAAAACGCCCGCTTCTATGTCATTAACGCGGCGAAAATTGCCCGCGAATGCGGTCTGGCGGCGCGTATCAACACCGTGATGCAGATGGCGTTCTTCCATCTCACCCAGGTGTTGCCGGGTGACAGCGCGCTGGCGGAACTACAAGGGGCGATTGCCAAAAGCTACAGCAGTAAAGGCCAGGAACTGGTGGAGCGTAACTGGCAGGCGTTAGCGCTGGCGCGCGAGTCGCTGTTCAACGTTCCGCTGCAGGCCGTCGACCCGACCAGCGCGCATCGTCCGCCGGTGGTTTCTGATGATGCGCCGGACTTTGTGAAAACCGTCACGGCAGCAATGCTGGCTGGTCTTGGCGATGCGTTACCGGTCTCTGCTCTGCCGCCGGACGGCACCTGGCCGGTGGGCACCACCCGCTGGGAAAAACGCAATATCGCCGAAGAGATCCCCATCTGGAAAGAGGATCTCTGCACCCAGTGCAACCACTGCGTCGCCGCCTGCCCACACTCGGCGATTCGTGCCAAAGTGGTTTCGCCGCAGGCAATGGAAAGTGCGCCAGATAGCCTGCATTCGCTGGATGTGAAGTCCCGCGATATGCGTGGGCAGAAATACGTATTGCAGGTGGCGCCGGAAGATTGCACGGGCTGTAACCTGTGCGTTGAAGTGTGCCCGGCGAAAGATCGTCAGAACCCGGAAATCAAGGCCATCAATATGATGTCGCGCCTTGAACATGTTGAAGAAGAGAAAGTGAATTATGATTTCTTCCTCAACTTGCCGGAAATCGATCGCAACACACTGGAGCGCATCGATATTCGTACCTCGCAGTTGATCACGCCGTTGTTTGAATACTCCGGCGCCTGCTCTGGCTGCGGTGAAACACCGTATATCAAGCTGCTGACGCAGCTGTATGGTGACCGGATGATGATCGCCAACGCCACCGGTTGTTCGTCGATTTATGGCGGTAACCTGCCCTCCACGCCTTACACCACCGATGCCAATGGTCGTGGCCCGGCATGGGCGAACTCGCTGTTTGAAGACAACGCCGAGTTCGGGCTGGGTTTCCGTCTCAGTGTCGATCAGCATCGCCAGCGCGTTATGCGTCTGGTCGATCAGTTCGCGGATGCACTTCCGGCTCAACTGAATGAGGCGCTGCATGCGGAGGCCACACCGGAGGTCAGACGCGAGCAAGTTGCGCAATTACGCGCGGCGCTGGCGCATGTCGATGGCGCGCAGCAGTTGCTCACGGATGCAGATGCGCTGGTTGAGAAATCAATTTGGCTTATCGGCGGCGATGGCTGGGCCTATGACATCGGTTTTGGCGGTCTGGATCATGTGATGAGCCTGACCGAAAACGTCAATATTCTGGTGCTGGATACCCAGTGTTACTCCAATACCGGTGGGCAAGCCTCCAAAGCAACGCCGCTGGGTGCGGTAACCAAGTTTGGCGAGCACGGGAAACGTAAAGCGCGGAAAGATCTTGGCGTCAGCATGATGATGTACGGTCATGTCTATGTCGCGCAGATTTCGCTCGGCGCACAGCTAAACCAGACGGTGAAAGCCATTCAGGAAGCCGAAGCGTACCCTGGCCCGTCGCTGATCATCGCCTACAGCCCTTGCGAAGAGCACGGGTATGATTTGGCGCTGAGTCATGATCAGATGCGCCAGCTCACCGCCACCGGCTTCTGGCCGCTGTACCGTTACGATCCGCGCCGTGAAGACGAAGGTAAAATTCCGTTGGCATTAGACTCCCGCCCGCCATCAGACGCACTGGCGGAGACGTTGCTGAATGAACAGCGCTTCCGTCGCCTGAACGCGCAACAGCCGGACGTGGCGGAGCAGCTGTGGAAAAATGCCGCGGCTGATCTGCAAAAACGCTATGACTTCCTGGCGCAACTGGCCGGAAAAGCAGAGAAAAGCCAGGCGGAGTAACCGCCAGAGTGTAAAAAGCCACCGGTTAACGCCGGTGGCTTTTTTAACGCACGGATTTCGCATGACAGCGGCAAAAAGCTGACTAATAATCAGCATTCATGCCACCTGCAAGGAGCGACGTTTATGCATCATCATTCCGTTACATCGTCACGAATCGCTTCTGTAGGTTATGACAGCCTGAACCGCATCCTCGAAATTCGTTTTCACGACAACAGCATTTACCAGTATCGCGATGTGCCGGAACGTATCTTCTCGGTGTTTTTGACGGTGGTGTCCAAAGGTCGCTTTTATGATGGTGTGGTTAAGGGCAAATTTCCGGAAAAGAAACTCGCCTGAAAAGGTAGCTGTCAGACCCGTCAGTTCCTGCCAGGATAAGGGCGTTAACCCCCACTCATTTCAGGAAGTCGCAATGTCAACGTTTCAGCACCCTACACCCTATTACGCTGTGATTTTTACGTCTGTACGCACTGCCGTCGACGACGGTTATGGCGAGATGTCTGACCGAATGATGGCGCTTGCCGTGCAGCAACCGGGATTTCTGGGCGTCGATTCCGCCCGCGAAGAGGTCGGGATCACCGTCTCTTACTGGGATTCACTGGATGCTATTAAAAACTGGAAAATGAATGCCGAACATTTGATGGCCCAGAAAACCGGACGGGAAAAGTGGTACCACTCTTTTACAACCCGAATTTGCCGGGTAGAAAAAGAGTATGCGTTTCAGGCCATGGCGGAATAATCCCTTTCTTATTGCGGTGGATCCACACCGCCTTCTTTCCTGCCGCGCGATAAAAGCCTGCCTCCGGCGCAAATCATTGCTACAATCCTGCCCTAATAGCGTATGTCTGTCAGCGGTGCCGTACCGGCTGGCGCTAAAAACCGGAATTGAGCCTTTTTCATGTCGCAAAATCAAGAAATTAACAAAAAAGAACAATACAACCTGAACAAATTGCAAAAACGCCTGCGTCGTAATGTGGGCGAAGCCATTGCTGACTTCAATATGATTGAAGAAGGCGATCGCATCATGGTCTGTCTTTCCGGCGGTAAAGACAGCTACACCATGCTGGAGATCCTGCGCAACCTGCAACAGAGCGCGCCGGTCAACTTCTCGCTGGTGGCGGTGAACCTCGACCAGAAACAACCCGGTTTTCCGGAACATATTCTGCCGCAATATCTGGAAACGCTGGGTGTTGAGTACAAGATTGTAGAAGAAAACACCTACGGCATCGTTAAAGAGAAGATCCCGGAGGGGAAAACCACCTGCTCGCTTTGCTCCCGTCTGCGCCGCGGTATTCTGTATCGCACCGCGACCGAACTTGGCGCGACCAAAATCGCGCTGGGGCATCACCGTGACGATATCCTGCAAACGCTGTTTTTGAATATGTTCTATGGCGGCAAAATGAAAGGCATGCCGCCCAAACTGATGAGTGATGACGGCAAACACATCGTGATCCGCCCGCTGGCCTACTGCCGTGAAAAAGACATTGAGCGTTTCTCGCAGGCCAAAGGGTTCCCGATCATTCCGTGTAACCTGTGCGGTTCGCAGCCGAACCTGCAGCGTCAGGTGATTGCCGATATGCTGCGCGACTGGGATAAGCGCTATCCGGGCCGGATTGAAACCATGTTCAGCGCGATGCAGAACGTGGTGCCGTCGCACCTGAGCGATATTAATCTGTTCGACTTTAAAGGGATCAACCACGGCTCTGAAGTGGTGAACGGCGGCGATCTGGCGTTCGACCGGGAAGAGATCCCGCTGCAGCCCGCAGGCTGGCAGCCGGAAGATGACGATGCGCAACTGGACGAGCTGCGACTTAACGTTATTGAGGTGAAGTAATCATCCGGCCTCTCTGATTTGTCGGTCAGAGAGGCTTTCCGGTTTATTTCAGTAACCGTACACGACAGGCCTTGCCTTTGATTTTCCCGTTCTGTAACTGTTTCCATGCCTGGCGCGCCACGCTCTGGCGTACCGCGACGTAAACGTGAGCCGGGTGAACGGTAATTTTGCCGATATCCTCGCCGTTTAACCCCATATCCCCGGTCAGCGCACCGAGCACATCCCCCGGACGCATTTTGGCTTTCTTACCGCCGTCAATGCACAGCGTCGCCATCTCCGCTTCCAGCGGGGCGATCCTGACGTTTGACGGAGCCGTAAGCCAGTTCAGCTTCAGTTGCAGCATTTCACTGAGAATATTGGCGCGTTGCGCCTCTTCCGGCGCGCATAAGCTGATGGCAAGACCGCTGTTTCCCGCACGCGCAGTACGCCCGATG
Source organism: Kosakonia sp. ML.JS2a (assembly GCF_025642095.1). Classification (GTDB taxonomy): domain Bacteria; phylum Pseudomonadota; class Gammaproteobacteria; order Enterobacterales; family Enterobacteriaceae. Next base: position 2,481,410 of record NZ_CP106754.1, on the reverse strand, counting down.
CGGTGAACATGGACTTCCGGATCCCACGCCAGTTCATAGTTGACCACCAGCTCAAGCGATTTAATGTCCAGGCCACGCGCCGCCACATCGGTGGCGACCAGCACGCGGGCGCTGCCATTGGCAAAACGTACCAGCGTCTGGTCGCGGTCGCGCTGTTCCAGATCGCCATGCAGTGCCAGAGCATCCTGTCCTGCGGCATTCAGCGCATCACACACCTCCTGGCAATCTTTTTTGGTGTTGCAGAACACCACGCAGGATGCGGGCTGGTGCTCGCTGAGCAGTTTTTGCAACAGGCCAATTTTGCCCTGACGAGAGACTTCAAAGAATTGCTGTTCCACCGCTGGCAATGCATCAACGGTGTCGATTTCGATGGTCTCAGGATCGCGCTGTACACGGCCGCTGATCGCCGCAATCGCTTCCGGCCAGGTGGCGGAAAACAACAGGGTTTGACGTGTGACCGGCGCAAAGCGGATCACCTCATCAATGGCGTCGCTGAACCCCATGTCCAGCATACGGTCGGCTTCGTCCATCACCAGCGTTTGCAGGTTATCCAGCGACACGGTGTTTTTTTGCAAGTGATCCAGCAGACGACCGGGCGTGGCGACGATAATGTGCGGCGCATGCTGCAGCGAATCACGCTGTGCGCCAAAAGGTTGCCCGCCGCACAGTGTCAGCACTTTAATATTCGGCATAAATCGCGCCAGACGGCGCAGTTCGCTGGCGACCTGATCGGCCAGTTCACGCGTCGGGCAAAGGATCAGTGACTGCGTCTGAAAGCGGCTGGCGTCAATATGCTGTAACAGACCCAGGCCGAACGCCGCTGTTTTACCGCTTCCGGTTTTTGCCTGCACGCGCACATCTTTTCCGGCGAGGATGGCAGGCAGCGCGGCGGCCTGTACCGGTGTCATGGTGAGATAGCCCAGTTCGTTAAGATTATCGATCTGGGCTGCGGGCAGAGTATTCAACGTTGAAAAAGCGGTCACAGTATATTCTCGTGGTAAAAGGCTTACGTTCAGCAGGCGCGTATCCTCTCAGATCTGCCCGCTTAACGCGACAACTTAATCGGTTCTTCATCCGGCGGCGGGTCTGGCAACGGCTGCGGACGCGGGATCGGATCGGGAACCGGCACCGGGTCGACCGGAATCGGATCGGTGGGCAAGGAGTCCGCGGGATTCACTAAGGTAAGATGCGACATATTGGCCTCCATATAAAAGGACAGGTAACACCTTAAAGGTAGAAGCTCATGGCGCGGAGGCAAAAAAAAAGCCGACTCATTAAGTCGGCGTCGTACGAATCAATTGTGCTATGCAGTAATTCAAAAAAGGAAGTAAGACAATATGGAGCGCAACGCCCATCGCTTGACGTTGCATTCACCTGCGAGAGAAATATTGCCCTGAATAGGTATGTCATATATTGACCTGGCGCAAGTTACATGGTGTTTTTATGTTCGATTTTTGTTAAAAAGGTTAAATTTTACAGCCAGTTACTACGCCGCAACCACCAGGTAACACCCCCGATCAACACGACCAACATCAGGCAGAATAGTGAGAAGCCAAGATGCCACCCACCGCCGGGAATTCCCCCCAGGTTTACGCCAAAAAGCCCGGTCAAAAACGTACTGGGCAAAAACACCATCGCCATCAACGACATGGTATAGGTTCTGCGCGCCAGCGACTCCTGCATCACCTGAGTGATCTCATCGGTCATGACGCCCGTACGTGCAATGCAGGCATCAATTTCATCCAGCCCACGGCCTAACCGCTCCGCGATATCCTTCATCCGTTGGCGCTGATCGTCATTCATCCACGGCAACCGTTCACTGGCGAGACGGGCAAAAACATCACGTTGCGGCGCCATATAGCGGCGCATCACAATCAACTGCTTGCGTAGCAGCGCCAGAATACCGCGCGGCGGAATTTGCTGGCCGAGCAGGTTGTCTTCAAGATCGATAATACGATCATGCAGCGACTCAATAAATTCACTGGCGTGATCGGTCAGCGCATCGCAAACGTCCACCAGCCAGCCGCCACAGTCAGCAGGCCCGGTGCCTTCCTCAAGCTCACTAACGACATCATCCAGCGCCAGCACCTTACGCTGACGCGTCGAAACAATCATCCGCTCGTCCATATACAGGCGCACGGCCACCAACTGGTCTGGTCGCTCATCGGTGCTGCCATTGATACACCGCAGCGTGATCAGCGTCCCCTCTCCCATGCGGCTCACTCGGGGCCGCATGCTTTCGCCCGACAACGCATTGCGCACGCTGTTCGGCAGTACTGGCGTCGATGCCAGCCACTGGGCGCTCTCCGGGTTTGTGTAATTCAGATGCACCCAGCACGGCGTACGCTGGGTAATGACATCATTATCTTCCAGCGGTTTTACCCCGCCTTTTCCGTCCAGCAGCCATGCAAAGACGGCATCCGGCACGTTTACATCGGTTCCTGTTATGGCTTCCACAGCGCCTCCACAATCAACATGGTGTTGTTTGTCAGTCTAGCCGTATGGAAGCGTTAAGCAATCATCACGCTGAATTTGTTAACAAATTTTTGCACAAAACAAAAGGCCCGGTGAACCGGGCCAGGTCTGACAGACCGCTGTTTCAGAACGAGTGCCAGAAATTTTCCTGATTACCCACCGCGGGCACAGCAGCCGGTGCCGGAGCAAGCCGCTTATCCACCGGCGGCGTCACCACAGTGCGCCCTCCTGCCTCAAGGCGGAACTTACCGGTACGGTGCTGTAACTCCTCAACCTGATGCTTCAGGACATCGGAAGAGCCTGCCAGCTCATCCACCATTGATACGTTACTCTGCGTGACCTGTTCCAGTTCAGCCAGCGCCAGCGTAATTTGTGAAATGCCTTTCTCTTGTTGCAGAGTGGTAACGGCAATCTCATCCATTAATTTACTGACCACGCTGGCTCCGGAAACAATATCATGCATGTTCTGCTCGGCTTCACCCACAACTGCAGCCCCTTGCGTCACATTATTGGTCGTTACGGCGATCAGCGTCTTGATGTTTTTCGCGGCTTCGGCGCTGCGATGTGCCAGATTGCGAACTTCCTCCGCCACCACCGAGAAACCTTTACCATGATCGCCAGCCCGCGCGGCCTCGACCGCTGCGTTCAACGCCAGGATATTGGTCTGGAAGGCAATGCCGTCAATAAGGGAGATGATTTCCGTCATCTGGTCGGCGCAGTCGGTAATGGATTGCATATTCTGCGCCACCTGGCCCATTAACGTCCCGCCTTTCAGGGCGCTTGCACTGGCCTCTTTTGCCCGGCTACTGGCCAGCCGGGTATTGTCGGCGTTATTTTTGGTGCTTGACGCCATCTCTTCCATGCTGGAAGCCGTTTGCACCAGAGAGGCAGATTGTTGTTCGGTCTTCACGGAAAGCTCTTCGCTACGATCGGCCAACTGTGCTGACAGCTCCAATGCGGAATCCGAGGATGATCGAATTTCTTTAACCAGTGCCGCAATGCTGCGGGCCAGACTGTTAATACCAGGAATCAATCGCCCGGCGCAATTATTACCGAATTCCGGAATAACAATGGAGAGATTTCCGGAGGTTACCTCTTCAATGCTTTTCTTAACGGTGTTAATTGGCGTGACTAAATAATATGTCATATATAGCCACAATAACCCCAAGGAAGTGAGTGAAACGACGCTGGTAGCAACAAACAACACGCTATTTTTTGCGATGACGATCACTAACATCTCAATAATTATGAAAGTGACAATCATGAATAAAATAATAAATGTTCTTACACTAATATTCTTTAACATAATGACACCAACGAAAACACCAGGAGGGGTTATGATCCTTATAGCATCCATATTCCACTTTTACACGGCGAAATTGACGCAGCAAGATGTTCACCCTTTAATTGCCGTGATTTAAGCTAATCCAGCACAATAAACCTGAAGCAGCACCAGAAACCAGTGGTACGCATTGGATTGCGCTGAAAACACCTGCGCTGAAACTAAAATATATCATATAGAATTAGCCACCCTGGCGCTCATTTTTTCCGGCGTAGTACATTTGAATGCATTTAAATAATGCTTAAACCGTTCATTTTATTTAATGTTATTTTCCTTCCAGCCGATTAATAAAGTAACTTGCAGAATTAGTTAATTCGCACCTGCAATAATAAAGCGAGCGTGACCATTAATTTCATCAGGTTAGCTGCTAAAATTAGTGCCAGGATTAGTTAACAACTTTTGTCCGTGTGGATTGCATGATGCTCTATGTTTCGTGGGACCCCATATTGATCGGCATCTCTTTTTTAGTGGCGTTCATTGCGTCTTTTGTTGCATTGGATAGCGCCGGGAAAGTCATGTCATCTGAGCCGCGGATTGCCCTGTTCTGGCGTATTGCTGGCGGCGCCACACTGGGCATGGGCATCTGGTCGATGCATTTTGTCGGTATGCTGGCGATGAAAATCCCCATGATGATGCATTACGATCTTCCGTTAACCCTTCTCTCTTTTCTGATTGCTTTACTGGCGGCGACGCTGGCCATCAATATTTCAGTCAGTAGCAATCCCTTACCCAAAAAACATCTGCTGCTTGCCACGCTGCTTCTGAGCACGGGCATCGTGGCGATGCACTACCTCGGTATGGCCGCAATGATGGGCTTTGTGACGATTTACTGGAATATTGCACGCGTCCTGCTCTCCATCGTTATCGCTTTTTTCAGCGCAGGCGCTGCATTGTGGCTGGCTTTCAGCCTGCGGCAAAATACGCACAGTGTCTTTATCAACCGTGTTTTCGCCGCGTTTGTTATGGGGATGTCGATTTGCGCCGTGCATTACACCGGTATGAGCGGCGCGACATTCAGTAACGATGGATCCGGAATCATTGTGCGCGGTCATGCACTGCACCTGATGAGCGCAGGCGTGGGTGAACTGGGCTTATCGCTGTGGGTTGCTACCACGACGCTGGTGATCTTCGGCATCATGTTGTTTATCTCCATGATTGACTCTCAGCTGCGCACATCCCGCCTGACCAACAGTTTGCGCCAGCTGAATCAACAACTGGAAAAACAGGCGTATTACGACGCGTTGACCGGGCTGGCAAACCGTATTCAGCTCGATATCCTGCTGGAGAACTGCCTTAACCGCGCAAAAGAAGAACAGACTACCTTTGCCCTGATTTATATGGATCTGGATCGTTTTAAACTGGTGAATGATGCCTGGGGGCACCACATAGGCGATCGGTTGTTAGTGGCCGTTGCCACGCGGCTTTCCGCCTGCCTGAGTCAGAAAATGTTGCTGGCGCGCCTTGGCGGCGACGAATTCACTTTGCTGGTGCCTGACACCAGCGAAGCAGAGGTTGAAACGCTGATACGCCGTATGGTGACGACAATCCAGCATCCTTTCTATGAACTGAGCCATGTCATTAATGTCTCGCTCAGCGCCGGCGTGAGCTACTTTCCCGAACACGGTGAAACGGCGCATGAACTGAAATTAAAAGCCGACACGGCGATGTACAGTGTTAAGCAGGAGGGACGTAACGGTTGGGCGGTTTATCACACGGCGATGGCGCAAAAAACCGCCGAAGCCCCCCTCTTTTTACAGGATCTGTCGCAGGCGCTGTCGCGAAATCAGTTTGAACTCTGGTATCAACCGCAATACACCGCTCCGGGCCATACGCTGTGCGGTTTCGAAGCGCTGCTGCGCTGGCGTCACCCGCAGCATGGAATTTTACTGCCGGGCGTGTTTTTGCCGCTGCTGGAAAAAACCGGGTTAATTGTTTCCGTTGGCCACTGGGTCATCGATACCGCCTGCCGCCAGTTGCACCACTGGAACAATCAGGGTTTTACGCAGCTTAAGCTGGCAATTAACCTCTCTCCCACTCAGTTTGAACAGCACGACATTTACGATCTAATTACTGACTCATTGGCGCGTTATCATATCAACCCGACGCAGTTAACGCTGGAAGTGACGGAAAACACGGCGCTTAAAAATATCGATCGTAGCGTGAAGTTATTGAACCAGTTTTCACAACTGGGGATCACTGTGGCCATTGACGATTTTGGTACCGGTTATTCCAATATGCTGATGCTGAAAAAACTCCCCGCAACGGAACTGAAAATCGATAAAAGTTTTGTGAAAGACATTCGCGATAACAGCCGGAATGTCAAAATCGTCTCGACCATTATCGATATCGCCCACTCCATGAATATGCACGTGGTAGCGGAAGGCATTGAAACACAGGAACAACATGCGCTACTGACCCACCTGGGATGCTCGTACATGCAGGGTTTTCTCTTTGCCCGCCCCTTACCCGTTGAAAAAATCTCAGCGCTGCTCCATCAGAAAACGTTTGCTTTATCACTGGAATGTTCAGAGTCGTCACAAAAAAAACCTGCATAACATCTTATTTTTCAGGTATGTTGCAATGAAGTAATAACATTGCCGCGATGATATACCTGTTGCAAGCTGGCAACGTGTGCGATACGGGGAGTAGCGATGCTGAAACATCACCTGGAAGCCCTGGATATTCTTGACACCCCGGTGTGGGTGATTATCCCCGATACGGAAGCGTTGCTGTTTGCCAATAAAAAAGCGAAAAAGCTGGCGGCGGGCCGCACACTCAGTGAAATGCGCAATGGAACCTACTCGGCCTATGCGCAACACAGCCTGTCAATGTATCTGCCCGGTTTGCAAAACCAGGATGAGGTGGTCGAGATCTGGAGCATCGGCCCGGTCTCAGAAGAGACCAGCCTCAGTTGCCGGGCCTCACTGCGTGAACTGGATGATGTTGGCAGCGTCCTGATCTTCGAAGGGATTTACGGTCTGACGCCCACGATCCCTAAAACCAGCCGTGCGGCAGCTTATCAACCACGTAAACAAGGTTTTTACGCCCGCTTCTTTTATACGACTTCCGCACCCATGCTGCTTATCGATACGGCCCGCGATGGCAGAATCGTTGATGCCAATCTCGCTGCGCTCCATTTTTATGGCTACGATCGCGAAGCGATGTGCCAGAAACACACCTGGGAAATCAATACCCTTGGGCGTAGCGTTTTGCCGATTATGTCGGAAATCTCCCGGCTACCGGGCGGGCATAAGCCGTTAAATTTTATCCACCAGCTTGCAGATGGCTCCACGCGGCACGTTCAGACCTACGCCGGGCCGATTGAGATTTACGGCGAGCGGCTGATGCTGTGCATCATTCATGATATTACTGAGCAAAAACGCCTTGAGCAGGAGCTGGAATACGCAGCGCACCGGGATGCGCTGACCGGTCTGCTCAATCGGCGGCAGTTTTACCACTTCGCAGAACAAAACCAGCCTGACTCGCCGGATTTCTCGTTATTGCTGGTGGATACCGATCACTTTAAACATATCAACGACCAGTTCGGCCATCAGCGTGGCGACGAGGTACTTATCGCCCTGGCGCGTACCCTTGAAGCGACCTGCCGTAGCGGGGATCATGTGTTTCGCTGGGGCGGTGAGGAGTTTCTGCTGTTACTGCCCCACACGTCCATTGATGCCGCATTAGAGGTAGCGGAAGCGGTGCGTCAGGCCGTTGCCAGTATCACCATGCCGGGTCTGCCGGGTTTCACCGTCAGCATCGGCGTTGCCCGCCATCTGCCAAATGAAAGCCTGGATACGCTGTTTAAACGGGTGGATGAAGCGCTGTACCGCGCGAAGAATAATGGCCGCAACCAGGTGCTTGCCGCCTGAACACAGGTAAAATAAAAGCGCCCGTTCTGCGGGCGCCTCTTTTCGCTGAATGACAGTCTTGCGTTAAATTAGTGGATACCCAGCCGCCAGGCAAAATCGATCTCTTCTTTCAGTTCCGTGTGCGATAGCGTAAGCAAATCCTCGAACTCCAGCCTGAGCTGTTTGAGTTTTTTTAAGTACTCAGCCGGGGTCAATGCGCTTTTATCACGACGCAGATACTCGATAGCCAGTTGGGTCGGGTCTAATTCACTCTCCATAATGTCCTCGTAGGTGATGAAAACCTCACCACTATAGCACAATTGTATGCTTGTTTTTTGACCAAAATCGTAAAGGCGGTGGCTTTACATCAGCAAAGAGACGGCAGGAAGCGGCCAAACCGTCATCCACACGAAAAAAGGGGTTGCAGTATCAAATGATAAAGATTATCTTTCTCAACACCAAATACCTGAGTGAATCAGTCGGGTATTTGGTACGACATTGCTCACATTGCTTCCAGTATTTTTTGCCCGCTCAATGTAGCGGGCTTTTTTTACTGAAGGAACAAGCAGATCGCAGATTGTAACGATATTGTCTCCTTATTTCCTCCATTGTGCCTTCACATTCCTTAAGTAAAATTAATGTACTCCTGCTTAGACAGGAACCATTCCGTAATCAATGAGTTTCCCCTTACTTCCCGTGATGTAAGGGGATTTTTTTGTCAGTGTTTCAGCAAATACATCGTGCGCGTATAGGCAACATCTTCCGGATTATTAATCGGATAGCCCTTAAGCCACGGCTTGATCAAACGCCCGTTGCTGTATTGATAGATTGGCGCAATCGGCGATTTCTCCGCAATGATGTGCTCCGCCTCGTTATAATCCGCATTACGCGCTTTGGCGTTGGTTTCCAGCGACGCCTGGTTAAGCACTTTGTCGTAACCCGCATCGTTGAAACGCGCAATATTGCTGCTGCTGGTGGAGGTTAACACGGAGAGGAAGGTAGAGGGTTCATTGTAGTCCCCCACCCAAGATGCGCGGATCACGTCAAAATTCCCGCTGTTGCGGCTATCAATGTAGATTTTCCACTCCTGATTCTGCAACTTCACCTCTGCGCCAAGATTCTTTTTCCACATCGATGCCACCGCGATGGCGATTTTCTGGTGGTTCTCGGAAGTGTTATACAGCAGGGTGAGTGTCAACGGACGCTGTGGCCCGTATCCGGCCGCCTGTAGCAGCGTTTTTGCCTGTGCGTTCAGTTCCGCCTGGCTCATATGCTCGATTTGCGACGGTTGCGGCTCAAAGCCAGCCGTCACATCCGGTGTAAAACGCCAGGCCGGTTTTTCACCGGTACCCAGAACTTTTTCCGCCATAATGCGCCGATCAATGGTCATACTCAGCGCCAGACGCACGCGGGCATCGGCGGTTGGCCCTTTCTGGGTGTTAAACGCGTAGTAATACGTGCCCAACTGCGGCGGTGTATAGACCTGCCCCGGAATGTCTTTCAGCAATTTTTGATAGAGGTTTTTCGGAAACGACTCGGTAATGTCGATATCGTTCGCCAGATAGCGTTTGGTGGCGGCCGACTCCTGGTTGATCGGCACAAAAGTCACCTTCTGGATCACCGTTTTGCCATTATCCCAGTACTGTTTATTCGGTTCGAGCACCAGTTTTTCATTGACCACACGATCGGCCAGCACATACGCGCCATTCCCCACCAGATTACCCGGACGCGTCCAATCCGCACCGCTTTCAACATTGGCCTTCTGTACCGGGTAGAAGGCGAAACTGGCCGCTAAACTGGGGAACCACGGCAGCGGTTTATCCAGTTGCACCCGCAGGGTGCGCGCATCCACGGCGCTGACGCCAAGCTGGTCCGGCGTCATTTTACCGTCGGTGACGTTTTTTGCGTTGGCAATGCCCGCCAGGGCGGCGAAACCGGCGAACGGCGAGGTGGTTTTCGGGTCGACAAGCCGCTGCCAACTGTAAACAAAGTCCTGCGCGGTAACGGGAGTACCGTCTGACCACTTCGCATTATCACGCAGGGTGAAAGTCCAGATGCGGTTATCGCTGCTTTGCCATTTAGACGCCACGCCAGCAACAATTTCGCCCTTCTCATTCTGGTTAACCAGGCCTTCATACAGATCGCGGATCACCTGAATTTCCGGCAGACCGACCGCTTTGGCGGGATCCAGCGTTGCCGGTTCATCTTTGATATGCCGAACCAGTTCCTGTTTTGCCGCCAGTTGCGTTCCCGGCGGCACATCTGCGGCCAGTGAAACAGAAGAAAAACCGCACAGCCAGAGCGCGCAGCTCAGCATGGAAAGTCGATGCGTCATGGGATCCCCTTGTGATGTGTCATTCCCGGCGAAAGATTAGGTAATTATTTGTTTTAAAACGAAGGAATGCAAACGGCGAGAGGAGAAACATTGATGATGGACAGCAATTTAACCGGCGTGGCATGATTTGCCTCGCCCCGCTTTATGTTTACACTTGCTCTAAGGCCACCACTGAAAAAGGACGCTTATGCCTGCCACACGACCACGCCCGCAGCGCGGCGCGTTTGCCCACCGTAGTGAAGAGTTTGGCCGCTCGCAGCTGGGCGCGCCGTTACTGTGGTTTCCTGCACCAACAGCGACCCGCGAAAGCGGCCTGATCATTGCCGGGACGCATGGCGATGAAAACGCCTCTATCGTGACGCTCTCCTGCGCTTTGCGCACGCTGACACCCGAGCTACGTCACCATCATGTGGTGCTGGCGGTCAATCCGGACGGCTGCCAGCTCGGTTTACGGGCCAACGCCAACGGTGTCGATCTCAATCGCAACTTCCCTGCCGCGAACTGGAAAGCGGGCGAAACGGTCTACCGCTGGAACAGTGCAGCAGAAGCACGTGATGTGGTGTTGTTAACCGGCGAGTCGCCCGGCTCCGAACCCGAAACGCAGGCGCTATGTCAATTGATTCATCGCATTCACCCCGCCTGGGTGGTCACCTTCCACGATCCGCTGGCCTGCGTGGAAGATCCGCGTGAAAGCCCCCTTGGGCAGTGGTTATCCACCCGCTTTTCTCTCCCGCTGGTGACCAGTGTCGGTTACGAAACGCCGGGGTCATTTGGTAGCTGGTGTGCAGACATTCACCTGCACTGTATTACCGTTGAATTCCCACCGATTTCCGCCGATGACGCCAGCGAAAAATACCTCGCCGCAATGACGGCGTTACTGCACTGGGATCCTCAAAGGTGAAGCTCACCGGTGGTAAAGCGCAATGCCGGTTCGACATCCACCGCCAGCCAGGTGGGGCCATCGAGATCGGCAAAACGCACCCGGTTAGCCAGCGGCAGCGCCGCGCTAATGGCGCGCGAGGTACAGATCATACAGCCCAGCATCAGCGCAAACCCTTGCTCAACGGCGGCATCGGCCAGCGCCAGCGCTTCTGTCAGCCCGCCCGCTTTATCGAGTTTGATATTCACCATCTCATACCGTCCCTGTAACGCGGGCAGGCTTGCTCGCGTGTGGCAACTTTCATCCGCACAAATCGGTAACGGATGAATAAAGTTGGCCAGCACCTCATCTTTTCCGGCGGGGAGCGGTTGTTCCAGCATCGCCACGCCGAGATCGGCAAGAAGCTGGCACCGCGCCGCCAGACCTTCACTGTGCCAGGACTCATTTGCATCGACGATCAAAGTCGCGTTGGGCGCCGCGGCACGGATCGCCACCAGCCGTTCACTGATCAAATGATCGTCGAGCTTCACTTTCAGTAATTGCGCCCCCTTCTCACACAGCGCAGCCGCACTGGCGGCCATCTGTTCCGGCGTACCAATCACGACGGTTTGTGCCGTAGCGAGGGTGTGCGGCAATGTGACGCCAGTGTAAGTCGCCAGCGTCATCGCCGCTTTACGTGAAGCGAGATCCCACAGCGCGCAATCCACTGCGTTACGCGCAGCGCCTGCCGGCAGCATGGTTTGCAGATCGTCACGGGTAAGGCGATTTTCCAGTTGCGGCGCGATGGTCATGATTTGTGCCATCACCGAGGCTTCGCTCTCCCCATAGCGTGGGTAAGGCGTACATTCCCCCACCGCTTTGATGCCATCTTCTTCCAGTTCCACCACCACCACTCGCGCTTCGTTGCGGGAGCCTCGCGCAATCACAAACGGTGTATGCAGCGGCCAGGTTTCCTCATACACTTTAACGGTTCGCATTCCTCACTCCTCTGCAGCACTGTAAACCAGTATAGATACGAAAATTGGTTTGCCGTGTTCTCTGTGGATGGCATACACTATCGATGACGTTAACTATTTGTAAACAGGAAGATATCTATGTCACAACTCGTTCATTTCCAGGGCAACCCGGTTCCCGTTGCCGGCGCGATTCCCCAGGTTGGTAGCAAAGCCAAAGCTTTCACTCTGGTGGCTAAAGATCTGTCCGACGTCACACTGGCTCAGTTCGCTGGCAAACGTAAAGTGCTGAACATTTTCCCGAGCATTGATACCGGCGTGTGCGCTGCTTCTGTTCGTAAATTCAACCAGTTAGCGACCGAAATGAACAACACGGTCGTGTTGTGTATTTCTGCCGATCTGCCGTTTGCCCAGTCCCGTTTTTGCGGTGCTGAAGGCCTGAGCAATGTCATCACGCTTTCAACCCTGCGCGGCCAGTCGTTTCTGGCGGACTATGGCGTGGGCATCGCCGAAGGCGCGTTGAAAGGTCTGGCGGCTCGCGCAGTCGTGGTCGTTGATGAAAACGACAACGTTGTGTTCAGCCAGCTGGTGAATGAAATCACTACCGAGCCGGATTACACGGCCGCACTGGATGTACTCAAAGCGTAATCTGTTGCCCGGTGCATTAAAAAAGCCTCCATTCGGAGGCTTTTTCATTCATTTTTCAGCTTTGCTACTCGTCGCCTTTCTTCTGGCTTAACCCGTATTCCCGCAGCTTATTGGCAATGGCGGTATGTGACACCCCCAGCCGTTTCGCCAGTTTGCGCGTGCTGGGATAGTTACGATAAAGCTGAGTCAGCACCGAGCGCTCAAAACGGCTGGTAATATCATCCAGCGACCCTTCCATGGCATCTTCACCCACCGGCACCGTAGCGGCATCGTAATCCGGCAACAGGATGTCCTGCGCACGCAACTCGTAACCTTCCAGTTGCGTCAGTGCCCGATAAATGGCGTTCTTTAACTGACGTACGTTGCCGGGCCAGCCATAGCGACTCAGTAATTGATTCAAATCCTGTGACAGTTTCGGACGCGGCACGCCTTGTTCATCGGCAAAGCGGGCAACAAACAGTTCGGTCAGCGGCATAATATCCTGTGGGCGGTCGCGCAGCGGCGGCAGGTTCAGCGTTAGAACATTCAGCCGATAGTAGAGATCTTCCCGGAACATGCCTTTTTGCACCAACTCCACCAGATTGCGCTGCGTGGCGCAGATCACGCGGACATCGACATGCACTTCATGATCTTCGCCCACGCGACGAAACGTGCCGTCATTGAGAAAACGCAGCAGCTTGACCTGCATCCGCGGCGACATTTCGCCAATCTCGTCCAGCAGAACGGAGCCACCGTTAGCCTGTTCGAAAAAGCCCTTTTTCCCTTCCGGCGCGTGACCAAACAGTTCGCTCTCCACAGACTCTTCCGGAATCGACGCGCAGTTCAGCGCCAGGTAGGGTTTCGTGGCTCGCGGGCTGGCAAGATGGCAGGCATGCGCCAGCAGATCTTTGCCGGTACCGGTATCGCCGGTGATCAACAGCGGCGCCGTCAGGGTCGCCAGTTTGCGCGCCTGATCGATGAGATGACGCATTTTCGGGCTAACGGCAACAATCTGGCTGAATGCGCTGACATCCTGCTGGCTGATGTTTTGCAACTGCCGCCCCATACGCACGGTCGAACGCAGCATCACCACCGCGCCAGTCAGCATCGGTTCGCCGGTTTCCCCTTCCAGATGCACTGGCGTGATTTCCATCAGGAAATTTTGCCCGCCGATCACCACATGTTCGTTATGCGAGTTTTGCGGGTTACCTTCCAGCCAGCGCTGAAAGTTAAAACCCGCGATAAGCTGTACCGCGTTGTGATTACGTAATTTATCAATGTCCTGCGCAAAAAGCTGACAACTGGCGGGGTTGGCCAGTTCGATTTTGCTTTTCATATCCAGCGAGAGAACGGGTTCCGGTAACGCTTCCAGCAATGCACTCAGCGCACGGTGTTCACGCTCAGATGGCATCCACAGCACGGTGCGTACATCGGTGACGCCCGGAATACGGCGTATCTCCGCCATCAAGCTGCTGAATGCGTCAAATTGCAGCGCCGCAAAATTGAGGTAAATTCGCCCGATAGGGTCAATTTCAATCCCGCGTAAATCGATACTGCGCAACACCAGCAGATCCAGCAACTCGCGTGTCAGACCAAGGCGGTCTTCGCAAAAAACTTCCAGACGCATGGGAATAGTCACCCTTATTCATTGACGTAATGAAAGGATGATAAGCCACTTCCCGGCTGGCAGGAAGATGTCTGTCAACAAATATTGACAGCGTGCCGGAAAAACCGCCACTGCGCTGTAAAGTTAAGCGCGCAGCGCCGGTTTATTACTCTGCGGGGGGAGATGATTTACTCTTCTGGAGGCTCTCTTTTAGCTGACCAATAAGCTGGCGGCGAAAATCGCCCAGACGGGGTTTATCCTCTTCCAGCCAGGGTAACGGGCGGCACAACTCCATGGCTTTGATGCCCAGACGCGCCGTCAGCAACCCGGCGCCAATGCCCTGCGCCGCGCGGGCGGAAAGGCGTGCCGCAAGGTCCTGCGACATCCAGTCCATACCGACTTCACGCACCAGTTCACTTGCGCCCGCGAAGGCGATGTTCAGCAACACCAGGCGGAACAGACGCAGGCGGCTGTAGTAGCCCAATTCAATGCCATACAGCGTGGCGATGCGGTTGATCAGGCGCAGATTGCGCCAGGCGATAAAGGCCATATCCACCATCGCCAGTGGACTGACGGCGATCATCAGTGCAGATTCCGCAGCCGAACGGCTGATCTCACGTCGTGCCTGTGCATCCAGTACCGGCTGCACCAGATGCGCATACAGCGTCACCACTTCGCGATCGTTTTGCGTTTCATGGATAGCGGCATACCAGCGCTGCAACGCCGGGTGCGCCTGATCGATACCGGCCTGGCGGGCGAGTTTTTCGCAAAACGCGCGGCCACGCCCTGCTCCATGGCTGTGTAACAGATCGCGGGCTTCATCCCGTTCCTGCGCCCGCTGGCGCAGACGCCACAAACGCCGCCACTCGCTGGCGACCGAGCCGACGCCTGCCCCGATAATCAGCGCACCGGCGGCGCACCCACCTAACGCCACCCAGTCCTGTGTCTGCCAGGCGTTCATCGTCCATTGCACACCCTGGCCGATCACGCTGACACCAAACAGCGCCAGCCCGGCGCTGACCATTTTGCGCCACAGACTGCGTTTCGGGCGTAGCGCGGCCTCGACCACCGCTTCCGCTGGCCCCTCTTCCGCTAATGCTTCGACGGCAACCGGCGCGAATTTTTCTGCCTGCGCATCACTAAATGTGTGGGCGGTTTTGAAGGAGGGCGTGATCTCCGCATCCAGCGGCCCGGCGAAATCGATTCTCGGCTTGATCGGCTCGCTCATCGCAATTTATCTCCAATTAAAAATTCCAGCGCCGCGTCCAGGCGGATATGCGGCAACGGCTTGTCGACATCCATCACCTGCGGCCGGAAAGCTTCGAAATTAAAGCCTTGTTTATCCCAGAACGCCTGACCCGGCAATCGGGCAGGCACGTCGCCCGGATAAACCGTCAGCGGCGTGCCATCACTCAGCCGGTGACCGCGCAATGCCGGGATCTTTTCGCCATTAATCTCAATGAGCCCGCTTTGCGTAGCCTGAACCGAAGCCAGCCCGAGGCAATCCATACTGATCCCTTCGAACGCGGCATTCTGCCACGCATCCTGAATGAGTTGTTGCAGCAGCGACACCATATTGGCGTGCTGATCGACCGTGATATGGTCGGCTTTTGTGGCAGCAAACAACAACTTGTCGATCACCGGGGAGAACAAGCGACGAAACAGCGTGCGCTGGCCGTAGTGAAAACTTTGCATCAACTGCGTCAGGGCCAGGCGCATATCATTAAAGGCCTGTGGCCCGTTGTTCAGCGGTTGCAGGCAATCCACCAGCACAATCTGGCGATCGAACTTCAAAAAGTGATGTTTATAAAACCCTTTCACCACCTGTTCACAGTAGTAGTTATACCGCTCACGCAGCATGCCCGCGTTGGTGTGTTTATCCGCCTGCGCCAGTTTGCTTTCGCCCACGTTGTCGACATCCGGCCACGGGAAGAATTGCAGCGCGGGCGCGCCCGCCATATCGCCAGGCAGCACAAAACGCCCCGGCTGAATAAAATGCAGCCCTTCACGCTTACACTGGTGAAGATACTCAGTCCAGGCGGCGGCAATGTCCGCCAGCCGGTTCTCATCGGCGGGGGCCAGCGGATCCAGATCGGCACAGCTTGCCTGCCATTTTGCCGCCCATTCCTGCCGCTGCCCTTGAAGCAGGCCCGTCATCTGCCGTGACCAGCTCAGGTAATCCTGCGCCAGCATCGGGAGATCCAGAAGCCACTCGCCAGGGTAGTCGACAATTTCCAGATAGAGCGTGGAGGTTTCTTTAAAATGGCGCATCAACGAATCATTTGAACGAAAACGCAGCGCCAGACGGATCTCACTGACACCCCGGGTGGGCGTCGGCCAGACGGGCGGTGTGTCATAGAGTTGAGCCAGCCCTTCATCATACGTAAAACGGGGAATGCCAAAGTCACGTTGCGGCACGCGCTTTACCCCCAGAATGCGCTCTTCGCGCACCGCACTCAGTAGTGGCAAGCGCGCGCCTGCATGAATAGAGAGAAGCTGGTTAACCAGTGCGGTAATAAACGCTGTTTTGCCGCTCCGGCTCAGGCCCGTCACCGCAAGGCGTAAATGCCTGTCCATACCGCGGTTCACCAGCGCATTCAGTTCGTTTTTGAATCGATCCATCGCCATTGTGTGTCGCCCTGAAGTGAAAACAATAGGTACAGTGTATGAGATGTGGGCAGGTTACTGATTATCAACCAACCGAAAGGCCAAATGACCCCGCAGGATCATTTGTCGTGCATAAAGCGGCGGGAAAATTGGCTGGCTGCCCGTTTCAGTAATGGCTCCAGCGCAAAGGCCAACAATAGTTTCACTGGCCGCCGGGCAACGGATTTTACCGCCCAGCCCGCCACGCCAGCCGGGCCATAACGCAGCGCCGTGAGCAACACCAGTTTGCCGGCGACCTTCAACGCTGGCGTCACTTTACGGCCCGTTTGTTGCCAACGATGATTCATGCTTTACCTCTTAAAGCTGGCGGAACCGGCTACGCAGGGAAAAAGTGTCGGAGGTAACGTAACGCTCCATCTGCCGCAAACGCGCCTCACCCGCCGCCAGTTGCGCATCTACCGCATCAAGCAACTCACTGCAGCTGGGGACGGCTTCCCCTTCCACATAATTCTCCGGCAGCGGATCGAGCACAAAAAACAGCACGATATACGCAGCAACGACGATAAAAAACAGACCGAAACACATTGCCAGGATGGTCAGAATACGCACGATTTTGACGCGAATATCCAGATACTGCGCGATCCCCGCGCACACGCCGCCCACTTTTCCGCGTTGCGGAATGCGCCACAATTTTTTATTAAGGTCGAGGGTAGCCATCAGCGATCTCTCCAGTTCGGGTGTTCCGCATCAAGAATATCTTCCAGCGCCTGAATACGTTCACGCATCCGCGTTGCATCTTCTGATAACTGCATTAACCGCTGCTGCTCACTCTGATTCAGTTCGCCGCGCGAGGTGCGGTTGTTGTAGTGCAGCCATAACCAGACAGGCAAAATAAACAGGATGAATAACGTCAGGGGTATAGCCAGAAAAAGCGTGCTCATGTGTACTCCTTACAGGGATGACGCGCGGCATCTTCTGATGCCGCCGCTGTTTATTATTGATTATCCTGCTTCATTTTGGCTTTCAGTTGCGCCAGTTGTTCACTGATTTCGTCATCCGCGCGCAGTTCAGCAAATTCCTGATCCAGCGATTTCTGTTTGCCAAAGCCGTGGCTTTCCGCTTCGGCTTCCATTTGATCAATACGGCGCTCAAAGGATTCAAAACGCGCCATCGCTTCATCCAGTTTACCGCTGTCGAGCTGGCGGCGCACATCACGCGAGGAGCTGGCAGCCTGGTGGCGCAAGGTCAGTGCCTGTTGACGGGCGCGAGTTTCACTGAGTTTATTTTCCAGTTCACCAATCTCTTTTTTCAGCCGCGTCAGGCTTTCATCAACCAGCGTAACTTCCTGCTCCAGCGTATCGATAAGCGCGGTGACTTTCTGTTTCTCGATCAGCGCCGCACGCGCCAGATCGTCTTTCTCTTTGCGCAGCGCCAGTTCGGCTTTTTCCTGCCATTCGGCCTGCTGCGCCGCGGCCTGCTCAATCCGGCGCGTCAGCTGTTTTTTCTCCGCCAGCGCGCGGGCAGAGGTAGAGCGCACTTCCACCAGCGTGTCTTCCATCTCCTGGATCATCAGGCGCACCAGCTTTTGCGGATCTTCTGCTTTTTCCAGCAGCGAATTAATGTTGGCGTTCACGATGTCGGCAAAACGAGAAAAAATACCCATAGTCAGTTCCTCTTCATTTCTGTAATCGGGCTCAGCCCTGCTACGGGACTATTACAATCTTCGTGCCAGTTTTTATCTTATTGATTTAAAACAAGTCGAATAATTTTACCGCTCTGTCCTTTTGGTCTAGAGTGGTTAATAACACCAACAAGTGGCGAATTTCATCATGTCTGAACACAAGGATAACCTGCTCGGCGAAGCCAATAGCTTTA
Organism: Kosakonia sp. ML.JS2a; assembly: GCF_025642095.1. Lineage (GTDB taxonomy): Bacteria > Pseudomonadota > Gammaproteobacteria > Enterobacterales > Enterobacteriaceae. The sequence goes on along the minus strand of NZ_CP106754.1, from coordinate 2,462,859 downwards.
TTGAAGTGCTGGAGCAGGTTTCACGTCTGGCGCCGATTGATAAACCCGTACTGATTATCGGCGAGCGCGGTACCGGTAAGGAGCTGATTGCTAACCGGCTGCACTTTCTCTCCTCCCGCTGGCAGGGGCCATTTATCTCCCTTAATTGCGCGGCATTGAATGAAAACCTGCTGGATTCGGAACTGTTCGGCCACGAAGCCGGCGCATTTACCGGCGCGCAAAAACGCCATCCAGGCCGTTTTGAGCGCGCCGATGGCGGAACGTTATTTCTTGATGAGCTGGCCACCGCGCCGATGCTGGTACAGGAAAAACTGCTGCGGGTCATTGAATATGGCGAACTGGAACGCGTTGGCGGCAGCCAGCCGCTGCAGGTGAATGTCCGGCTGGTCTGCGCCACCAATGCCGACCTGCCGCAAATGGTGCGTGACGGGACCTTTCGGGCCGATCTCCTCGACCGGCTGGCATTCGACGTTGTGCTGTTACCGCCGCTGCGCCGTCGCCAGAGCGATATCATGTTGATGGCAGATCACTTTGCGATCCAGATGTGCCGTGAGCTGTCGATGCCGCTGTTTCCGGGGTTTACCGAGCGCGCCCGCGACGTATTGCTTCATTACCCCTGGCCGGGCAATATCCGGGAACTGAAAAACGTGGTTGAACGGTCGGTCTACCGGCACGGCAGCAGCGAAACGCCGCTGGATACGATTATCCTCGATCCCTTTAACCGCGAGGGCACCACCTCGCCACAAACGGAGCAAAGCACATCTGCCGCTCCCGTATTACCGCTGGATTTGCGCAAATTTCAGCACGATCAGGAAAAGCAGTTACTGGAAACCAGTTTGCAGCAGGCAAAATTTAACCAAAAACGCGCGGCAGAATTATTAGGTTTGACCTATCACCAACTGAGAGCGCTACTGAAAAAGCATCAAATAAGCTGAAATCGCCGACAATAACAGCAGTCGTCAGCAGACATTTGTACGAAGCTATGGCAAGTGCGATACACTTTGCTCATGAATTTAAAATCGTTGAAGAAATCATGCGTCTGGTTTTCTCTTCCCTGTTATTGACCGCGAGCCTGGCGACAGGCATTACGCACGCTGCGACACCGCCAACCCGTGACGCGGATATCCGCGATAGCGGCTTTGTCTACTGCGTGAATGGTCAGGTCAGCACCTTTAACCCGCAAAAGGCGAGCAGCGGTCTGATTGTTGATACGCTGGCGGCGCAGCTTTATGACCGACTGCTGGATGTGGATCCCTACACCTATCGGCTGGTGCCGGAGTTGGCTGAGAGCTGGGAAGTGCTGGATAACGGCGCAACGTACCGTTTTCACCTGCGTGACGGCGTGGCTTTCCAGACCACAGCCTGGTTCACCCCGCACCGCGCGTTAAATGCGGACGACGTGGTGTTTACCTTCCAGCGCATTTTCGATCGCAATCATCCGTGGCATAACGTTAACGGCGGCAGCTTTCCCTATTTTGACAGTCTGCAATTTGCTGACTCTATCGACAGCGTACGTAAGCTGGATAACCATACCGTTGAGTTCCGGCTAAAAAAACCAGATGCCTCGTTTTTATGGCACCTGGCCACCCACTATGCTTCTGTGATGTCGGCGGAATACGCTGCGCAACTGGCGAAAGACGACCATCAGGAATTGATCGACCGGCAGCCGGTGGGCACGGGTCCTTATCAACTGGATGAATACCGCGCCGGGCAATATATTCGGTTACAACGTCACGAAAAGTTCTGGCGCGGCAAGCCATTGATGCCGCAGGTCGTTGTCGATCAGGGCTCCGGTGGCACCGGTCGCCTGTCCAAACTATTAACCGGCGAGTGTGATGTGCTGGCGTGGCCAGCCGCCAGCCAGTTGACCATTCTGCGTGATGACCCGCGTCTGCGCCTCACGCTGCGCCCGGGAATGAACATCGCCTATCTTGCCTTTAATACCGACAAACCGCCGTTAAATAACCCGGATGTGCGCCATGCGTTGGCGTTATCCATTAATAACCAGCGGCTGATGCAATCGATCTATTACGGTACTGCCGAAACGGCCGCGTCGATTCTTCCGCGCGCCTCATGGGCTTACGATAACGAAGCAAAAATTACCGAGTATGACCCGGCGAAAGCGCGTGAACGCCTGAAAGCGCTGGGGCTGGAACATATGACGTTGCAGCTTTGGGTCCCCACCACGTCGCAAGCGTGGAACCCCAGCCCACTGAAAACCGCCGAGCTTATTCAGGCGGATATGGCGCAGGTCGGCGTAAAAGTGGTGATCGTTCCGGTTGAAGGCCGTTTCCAGGAAGCGCGTCTGATGGACATGAACCACGACTTAACGCTGTCAGGCTGGGCAACGGACAGTAACGATCCGGACAGTTTTTTCCGCCCGATGCTCAGTTGTGCGGCCATTACCTCGCAAACGAACTTTGCCCACTGGTGTAACCGCGAATTTGACGACGTGCTGCAAAAAGCGCTGGCCTCTCAGCAGTTAGCTGCACGTATTGATGCTTATGACGAAGCACAACAAATCCTCGCTCGCGAGCTGCCGGTGCTGCCGCTGGCGTCATCTCTGCGCTTGCAGGCCTATCGTTACGATATTAAAGGGCTGGTGCTGAGTCCGTTTGGCAGCGCCTCTTTTGCCGGTGTCTCGCGGGAAAAACAAGAGGTTTCGCCGCCATGATTATTTTTACCCTGCGCCGTTTGTTGCTGCTGCTGGTGACGTTGTTTTTACTGACCTTTATCGGGTTCAGTCTCAGTTATTTCACACCGCATGCGCCACTCCAGGGGGCCACCTTGTGGAATGCCTGGGTGTTCTGGTTTAACGGGCTCTTGCACTGGGACTTCGGCGTTTCCAGTATTGATGGTCAATTGATTGCCGGGCAGCTTAAAGAGGTGTTCCCGGCGACCATGGAACTGTGCATTCTCGCGTTTGGCTCTGCGCTGTTGGTGGGGATCCCGGTCGGTATGCTGGCGGGCGTGATGCGCAGTAAATGGCAGGACCGGCTAATCAGCGCCATCGCCCTGCTCGGTTTTTCGATTCCGGTCTTCTGGCTGGCGTTGCTGTTGACGCTCTTTTTCTCGCTTAATCTTGGCTGGTTGCCGGTTTCCGGGCGTTTCGACCTGCTGTATGAAGTGAAGACCATTACGGGTTTTGCCATTATCGACGCCTGGCTGTCCGACTCGCCGTGGCGCGAAGAGATGATCATCAGCGCTTTGCGTCATATGGTGTTGCCGGTGCTGACGCTGGCGGTCGCGCCAACCACCGAAGTGATCCGTCTGATGCGCATCAGCACCATTGAGGTGTTTGACAAGAACTATATTAAAGCGGCGGCGACGCGTGGGCAGTCAATGTTAACGATCCTGCGCCGCCATGTGCTGCATAACGCCCTGCCGCCAGTGATACCAAAACTGGGTCTGCAATTTTCCACCATGTTGACGCTGGCCATGATCACCGAAATGGTCTTTAGCTGGCCGGGCCTCGGCCGCTGGCTGATCAATGCTATTCGCCAGCAGGACTATGCGGCTATTTCCGCTGGTGTGATGGTGATTGGCTCACTGGTGATTATCGTTAACGTAATTTCCGATATTCTGGGCGCGCTGGCGAACCCATTGAAACATAAGGAATGGTATGCCTTACGATAGCGTCTACAGCGAAAAGCGCCCGCCTGGCGCGTTGCGCACCGTGTGGCGCAAATTCTACAGCGACACCACGGCGATGATCGGCCTGTACGGTTGCGGCGCGCTGCTGGTGCTGTGCGTGTTCGGCGGTTGGTTTGCGCCTTACGGCCTTGACCAGCAATTCCTCGGTTATCAGTTGCTGCCGCCCTCCTGGTCGCGCTATGGGGACGTTTCCTTCTTCCTCGGTACGGACGATCTCGGCCGCGATGTCTTAAGTCGTCTGCTGAGCGGCGCGGCCCCCACGGTTGGCGGCGCATTTCTGGTGACACTGGCTGCCACGTTGTGCGGACTGGTGCTCGGTGTATTTGCCGGGGCGACACACGGTCTGCGCTCGGCAGTGTTAAACCACATTCTTGATACGCTGTTGTCTCTGCCAACGCTGCTGCTGGCCATTATTGTGGTGGCCTTTTCCGGCCCGCACCTCTCCCACGCCATGTTTGCGGTCTGGCTGGCGCTGCTGCCGCGCATGGTGCGTTCGGTCTACAGCATGGTGCATGACGAGCTGGAGAAAGAGTATGTGGTGGCCGCGCGACTTGATGGCGCATCAACGATGAATATTTTGTGGTTTGCAGTGTTGCCGAATATCACCTCCGGCATGATCACGGAAATCACCCGCGCCCTGTCGATGGCCATCCTCGATATCGCCGCCCTCGGTTTTCTCGATCTCGGCGCTCAGCTTCCCTCCCCGGAATGGGGCGCAATGCTGGGTGACGCACTGGAGCTGATTTATGTGGCCCCGTGGACAGTCATGCTGCCAGGCGCGGCCATTATGATCAGCGTATTGCTGGTGAACATACTCGGCGACGGTATTCGCCGCGCGATCAATGCGGGGGTGGAATAATGCCGCTTCTTGATATCCGCAATCTGACCATCGAAGTGAAGACCGGTGAAAACTGGGTTAAAGCTGTCGATCGCGTCAGTCTGACCCTTGCCGAAGGTGAAATTCGCGGGCTGGTGGGAGAATCCGGTTCCGGGAAGAGCTTAATTGCCAAAGCGATTTGCGGCGTTACCAAAGAGAACTGGCGGGTCACCGCCGACCGCATGCGCTTTGATGATATCGACTTGCTGCGCCTGTCAGCGCGGGAGCGACGTAAGCTGCTTGGTCATAACGTGTCGATGATTTTCCAGGAGCCGCAATCCTGTCTCGATCCGTCGGAACGCGTCGGCAAGCAGTTGATGCAAAATATCCCCCGTTGGACGTGGAAAGGCAGCTTATTGCAACGGTTTGGCTGGCGTAAACGCCGTGCCATCGAACTGCTGCACCGCGTCGGTATTAAAGATCATAAAGATGCGATGCGCAGCTTTCCTTACGAGTTGACGGAAGGTGAATGTCAGAAAGTGATGATTGCCATTGCGCTGGCTAACCAGCCGCGTTTGCTGATCGCCGATGAGCCAACCAACGCCATGGAGCCGACGACCCAGGCGCAGATTTTCCGTCTGCTTACTCGTCTTAACCAGAATAACAACACCACGATTATGCTGATCAGCCACGATTTGCAGATGCTCAGCAACTGGGCGGATCGCATTAACGTGATGTATTGCGGGCAAACGGTGGAAACCGCTCCCAGCGAAGAGCTGATCGTTACGCCGCATCACCCTTATACTCAGGCGCTCATTCGCGCTATTCCCGATTTTGGCAGCGCTATGCCGCATAAAAGCCGCCTCAACACTATGCCAGGCGCGATTCCGTTACTCGAACAGTTGCCGATTGGTTGTCGCCTCGGGCCGCGTTGCCCTTATGCCCAGCGTAAATGTATTGAGAAGCCCCGACTTACGGGGGCAAGAAACCATCTTTACGCCTGCCATTTCCCGCTGAATATGGAGAGTGAGTGAGATGGTCGAGACCTTGCTTGAAGTCCGCAACCTGAGCAAAACCTTCCGCTATCGTACCGGCTGGTTCCGCCGTCAGACCGTGGAGGCCGTGAAACCATTGAGTTTTACGCTGCGGGAGCGGCAAACGCTGGCCATTATCGGCGAGAACGGTTCCGGAAAATCGACGCTGGCCAAAATGCTGGCGGGGATGGTGGAGCCCAGTTCCGGCGAACTGGTGATTGACGACAAACCGTTGCATTACGGGGATTACACGTTTCGCAGCCAGCATATTCGTATGATTTTTCAGGATCCGACAACGTCACTGAACCCGCGTCAGCGTCTTTCGCAAATCCTGGATTTTCCGCTGCGTCTGAACACCGATCTCGACCCTGATGCGCGGCGCAAGCGCATTCTGGAAACACTGCGCATGGTCGGGCTGCTGCCGGATCATGTGAGCTACTATCCGCATATGCTGGCGCCAGGACAGAAACAGCGTCTGGGGCTGGCGCGGGCGCTGATCCTGCGCCCCAAAGTGATTATTGCGGACGAAGCGCTGGCATCGCTGGATATGTCGATGCGTTCGCAGTTAATCAATCTGATGCTGGAATTACAGGAAAAACAGGGTATCTCTTATATTTACGTCACCCAGCACATTGGCATGATGAAACATATCAGCGATCAGGTTCTTGTCATGCACCAGGGCGAAGTGGTTGAGCGCGGCAGTACCGCCGATGTGCTTGCGTCCCCGCTGCATGATTTAACAAAACGCTTAATTGCCGGGCATTTTGGCGAGGCATTAACAGCCGATGCATGGCGAAAAGACCGTTGATTCAATAGCTTCAGTGGTCGGATTAACTCATCCGGCGACTCATGATAGAATCGCCGCGTTTTAACGACGATCGTCCGAACACGATGACGATCGCCACAACAATGAATATAAGGATTAGAGCTATGGGTTTTCTTTCCGGTAAGCGCATTCTGGTAACTGGCGTCGCCAGCAAACTGTCCATCGCATACGGCATCGCACAGGCTATGCACCGCGAAGGCGCTGAGCTGGCTTTCACCTACCAGAACGACAAGCTGAAAGGCCGCGTTGAAGAGTTTGCCGCCCAGCTGGGTTCCAGCATTGTGCTGGAGTGCGACGTTGCTAAAGACGAAAGCATCGATGCCCTGTTCACTGACCTGGCGAAAGTCTGGCCGAAGTTCGACGGTTTCGTTCACTCCATCGGTTTTGCGCCGGGCGATCAGCTGGATGGCGACTATGTGAATGCTGTTACCCGTGAAGGCTTTAAAATTGCTCACGACATCAGCTCCTACAGCTTCGTTGCGCTGGCAAAAGCTTGCCGCGAGATGCTGAATCCGGGTTCTGCGCTGCTGACCCTCTCCTATCTGGGTGCTGAGCGCGCCATCCCGAACTACAACGTGATGGGTCTGGCGAAAGCGTCTCTGGAAGCCAACGTACGCTATATGGCGAATGCGATGGGTCCGGAAGGCGTGCGCGTTAACGGTATCTCCGCTGGCCCAATCCGTACGCTGGCGGCCTCCGGTATCAAAGACTTCCGTAAAATGCTGGCGCATTGCGAAGCCGTTACCCCGATTCGCCGCACAGTGACCATCGAAGATGTGGGCAACTCTGCTGCGTTCCTGTGCTCTGACCTCTCTGCTGGCATCTCCGGTGAAGTGGTTCACGTTGATGGCGGGTTCAACATCGCTGCCATGAACGAGCTGGAAATCAAATAATGCCCCTCGCCCCTTCTTCTGAAGGGGCGTTTTCCCTCGATATGCCATTCTGATATTTATTATCACCTAACAATCTTTCATCCCTCTCTCCCCTTACGCCAGGATTAAGCAGCAAAAAAGATCCGGCGCAACAGACCTGACGTCGTATCCGGATCGCCACTTTCAGACCAAGGAACGACCATGGAACAACGCCGGATTTCAGGCAAAAACCACTGGTATCATGAAACCCAGTCAACTGCCCGCCGGGCTCACGCGCTACCGTTGGTTCCCGAAGCAGCCACTGTAAACGACCCTTTCCTGCTCGATCTGACTCTGCCGGTTGATCTGTTAGCCGACATCGACAGCATCGTTATCCCCGCACGCAAACTCTATGCATTGCTGTTTCCTCAGCGGGTGGCGGTTAATCGCTTACGGACATTCAGCGCCTATGATCGTCTCAGTACCGCCCTCACCGTCGCCCAGGTATTTGGCGTTCAGCGTTTATGCAACCACTATGCTGCGCGTCTTGCGCCGTTACCCGGCCCGGACTCATCAAGGGAAAGCAACTACCGACTGGCGCAAATAACCCAGTACGCCCGCCAACTTGCGGCGTCACCCTCGGTGATTGACGCCCGTGCGCGCCAGCAGCTCGAAGAAGTGGGCCTGTCGTTGTACGACCTGGTGATGATCAATCAGATTATTGGGTTTATTGCCTTCCAGGCTCGCATCGTGGCTATGCTACAGGCACTCCTTGGTCATCCGGTGCGTTTTATTCCGGGTATGGATACACAGCAGGAAGCCGCTGCGGACCGTTTTTCCCGGACAGAAGCGCCGTGGCAAGCCGGTATCGACGCGGTGGAATTACGTATTGCCAGCGCCCCGCAAATGGAATCGCTTTCCCGCTGGCAACCCTTGCCGGAGCTGCGGTTACTGGCGCCATTACTGGCCCACGAGCACCTGATTCTTAACGAGCTGGGCGAGATAACAGACCATGTGGCGCAGCAGCGACCCGACGCGCAACTCGCGGCATTGGTGGCGCTTTACACTGCGCGGATTAATGGCAGCGAACACTGTTTTGCCGAGCAACTGCGTCGCTGGCAAGACGGTGCACAACGGGAATCGACGCTGCGTGAAGGTGGGCGAGAGTTACAGCGCGTGTTCGCCGGTAATGCGCAAGAAAGCGCGCTGATACAGGCCGTTCAGTTGCTGACCTGCACGCCAGACAGGTTTAGCCCGCTGTCACTTTCGCTGTTGACTGAGCAGGATCTTAGCCGCCGCGCCGTTGTCAGCTTGCTGGCGGAGTGCGCCCTCTGCGGCTGGTTAAACCGCCTGAAAATCGCGCTCGGTCAGACAGCGTAAAATGCGCGGCGAGTGTGGCGCAGTGGCGTAAGCTTACCCTTATGCCTGTACAGATTTTGCTGAAAGAGCGCTTGCTGCGACAGGCAGAATCGCGTAAAACTGTCAGCCGCTCTTTTGGCCACGAAACTACATAACTATGCTCCAGGACAATCCGCTGCTTGCGCAGCTAAAACAGCAACTTCACTCACAGACGCCGCGTGCGGAAGGCGTCGTCAAAGGCACGGAAAAAGGCTTTGGCTTTCTGGAAGTCGATGCGCAAAAAAGTTATTTCATTCCGCCGCCGCAAATGAAGAAAGTGATGCATGGCGATCGGATCATTGCCGTCATCCACAGTGAAAAAGAGCGCGAAAGTGCAGAGCCTGAAGAACTGGTCGAACCGTTCCTCACCCGTTTTGTCGGCAAAGTGCAGAAGAAAGATGACCGTCTTTCTATCGTGCCAGACCATCCGTTGCTGAAAGACGCGATTCCCTGCCGCGCGGCCCGCGGCGTTGAACACGATTTTAAAGAAGGCGACTGGGCTGTCGCCGAGATGCGTCGCCATCCGTTGAAAGGCGATCGCGGTTTTTACGCTGAGCTGACGCAGTTTATTACCTTCGCAGAAGATCATTTTGTACCGTGGTGGGTGACGCTCGCACGCCACAATCTGGAAAAAGAAGCGCCGAACGGCGTTGCTACCGAAATGCTGGATGACGGTTTGCAGCGTGTGGATCTTACCGCACTGGATTTCGTCACTATCGACAGCGCCAGCACCGAAGATATGGATGATGCGCTGTACGTTGAAGAAACAAGCGACGGAAAACTGCAACTGACGGTTGCCATCGCCGACCCGACAGCCTGGATCGCCGAAGGCAGCAAGCTGGATGACGCGGCTAAAATTCGCGCCTTCACCAACTACCTGCCGGGCTTTAATATCCCGATGCTGCCGCGCGAACTGTCTGACGATCTCTGCTCCCTGCGCGCGAATGAAGTTCGCCCGGCGCTGGTGTGCCGTATGACGCTGGACAGCGAAGGCGCCATCGACAGCAATATTGAATTCTTTGCCGCAACCATCGAATCAAAAGCCAAACTGGCCTATGACGATGTCTCCGACTGGCTGGAAAACAGCGGTGAATGGCAGCCACCGAGCGACGCCATTGCTGCGCAAATCCGTTTGCTGCACCGCGTAAGCCACCTCCGTGCTGGGTGGCGTCAAACGCACGCACTGGTGTTTAAAGATCGTCCGGATTACCGTTTTGTCCTCGGCGAAAAAGGCGAAGTGCTGGATATCGTGGCGGAACCGCGCCGCGTGGCTAACCGTATCGTTGAAGAGTCAATGATCGCCGCCAACATCTGTGCCGCCCGGGTACTACGCGATAAGCTGGGCTTCGGTATTTACAACGTGCATATGGGCTTTGACCCGGCTAACAGCGAACAACTGGCGGCCATGCTGAAAACGCACGGCATGCATGTTGATGCAGAAGAAGTGCTGACGCTGGACGGTTTCTGTAAACTGCGCCGCGAACTGGATGCACAGCCGTCGGGCTTCCTTGATAGCCGTATTCGTCGCTTCCAGTCCTTTGCTGAGATCAGCATCGAACCGGGCCCGCACTTCGGTCTGGGTCTGGAAGCCTACGCGACCTGGACCTCACCGATTCGTAAATATGGCGATATGGTTAACCATCGTCTGCTGAAAGCCATTATTAAAGGTGAAACGCCAAAACGCCCGCAGGATGACACAACCGTGCAGATGGCTGAGCGCCGTCGTCTTAACCGCATGGCGGAGCGCGATGTCGGCGACTGGCTGTATGCCCGCTTCCTGCAGAACAAAGCCGGCACCGATACCCGGTTCTCTGCGGAAATTATCGATGTCAGCCGCGGCGGTATGCGTGTCCGTCTGGTGGATAATGGCGCAGTTGCGTTTATTCCGGCGCCGTTTATTCATGCTGTACGTGATGAACTGGTGTGCAGCCAGGAGAGCGGTACCGTGCAAATTAAAGGCGAAACCGCATTTAAAGTGACCGACGTTATTGATGTCACCATTGCGGAAGTCCGGATGGAAACCCGCAGCGTTATCGCCCGTCCTGCCATCTAACAGCATCGTTACATAGCGCCTTCCTGACCCGGAAGGCGCTTTTTTGATTGCGATACGCCACGCTTTTTTTTTCTCCTCCCTCACACAAATCTGCAAAAACGACCACAATAACAACACAGGCAACTGTGCATTCACTGCGTATTTAAGCGATTAGCAACCTTCAGACAGGTTGACTGACAGACGCTTTTTCGCGGTGCAACATAACAAGAAACAACACGCTCTTGCCTGTTTCCCCCGTCTTTAACAGGTGGTTCTCCATCGCTAAATGAGTACCGGTTGCGCTTTCACGTGGATTGGGAGAGAACATGAAAGACGAACAGGAAGAAAATTTGCTGTTTCGTTATCTGGGATCTAACAGCCCGTTCTGGCGATTGACTGCCAATAATAACGCCCTGCACTTTTCCCCGGACGAAGGTTCCGATGCCAGCCTGGTGGTGACATTAAGCGATGCTCAGGCTGAACAGATCCGTGAAATGACGGTAATCACCTCCAGCCTGACCCTGAATATCGTCTTGTATGGCGAAGCCGTGTCGGTACATCTTGTTGGACGCAAAATCAGCCGCAAAGCGTGGGCAGGCAGCGCCTCCGCATGGCATGACACCCAATCCGTCGCCCGTGACCTGGTGCAGGGGCTCTCTTTTGCTGAGCAAGTGGTCTCTGAAGCCAACTCCGTGATCGTGATCCTCGATCGTCGCGGCAACATCCAGCGTTTTAATCGCCTTAGCGAAGAATACACGGGTATGAAAGAGCAGGAGGTGATTGGGCAAAACATCTTTAAATTATTCATGAGTCGTAGTGAGGCGGCCGCGTCGAAACGCAGTATCGCGTCTTTTTTTCATAATGGCGGCCCCTACGAAGTCGAACGCTGGATCAAAACCCGCAAAGGACAGCGCCTGTTTCTGTTCCGCAATAGATTCGTCCATAGCGGTAGCGGTAAGAACGAAATATTTCTTATCTGCTCCGGCACGGATATTACGGAAGAGCGCCATGCTCAGGAGCGCTTACGCCTCTTAGCCAACACCGATACCGTGACCGGTTTACCTAATCGCAATGCGATTCAGGAACGCATCAGCGATGCCATTGCCCATCGTGGCGATACACAGGTTGGCATCGTCTATTTGGACCTGGATAACTTTAAGAAAGTGAACGACGCCTATGGCCATATGTTCGGCGATCAGCTGTTGCAGGCCGTGGCGTTGACCATTTTAAGTTGTCTTGATGAAGGGCAAGTGCTGGCACGGTTTGGCGGCGATGAATTTATCGTACTGGCGACCGACACATCTCAAAGCGTGCTGGAGGCTATGGCATCGCGGATCCTGACACGTTTACGCCAGCCTTTTCGCATCGGCTTAATCGAGATTTACAGTGGGTGTTCGCTGGGGATTTCACTTGCCCCACAGCACGGCAACGACCGTGAAAGCGTGATCCGTAATGCCGACACGGCCATGTATACCGCCAAGGAGAGCGGGCGCGGTAAATTCTGTGTCTTCTCGCCGGAAATGAACCAACGGGTATTTGAATACCTCTGGCTCGATACCAACCTGCGCAAAGCACTCGAAAAAAATCAACTGGTCATCCACTATCAACCGAAAATTACCTGGCGCGGCGAAGTTCGTAGCCTCGAAGCACTGGTACGTTGGCAATCTCCCGAGCGCGGGTTGATCCCGCCGCTGGATTTTATCGCTTATGCCGAAGAGTCTGGTTTGATTGTGCCATTAGGACGCTGGGTGATGCTTGACGTTGTGCGTCAGGTAGCGGAATGGCGAGACAAAGGCATTCATTTGCGTGTGGCGGTGAATGTCTCAGCGCGTCAACTGGCCGATCAGTCGATTTTTAGCGACCTTAAGCAGGCGCTGAAAAATGTTAACTTCGATTATTGCCCGATTGATGTGGAGTTGACGGAGAGCTGCCTGATTGAGAATGAAGAACTCGCCCTGTCGGTAATTAATCAGTTCAGCGAACTGGGGGCACAGGTTCACCTCGACGATTTTGGCACGGGCTATTCGTCTCTGTCGCAACTCGCGCGTTTTCCTCTTGATGCCATCAAACTCGATCAGTCGTTTGTACGTGATATTCATAAACAGCCTATATCCCAGTCGCTGGTGCGGGCGATTTTCGCTGTGGCTCAAGCGCTTAATCTGCAGGTGATTGCTGAAGGTGTGGAGAGTGCAAAAGAAGACGCCTTTCTGACCAAAAACGGCGTCAACGAGCGGCAGGGATTTTTATTTGCTAAGCCCATGCCCGCTGCCGCATTCGAGCGCTGGTTTAAGCGCTATCTGGCGCGAAAAGCGCCCTGACTGGCTTTACTGAAACGGGCTAACACATGCCGGTTTTGCAACTGCGAACAGGAAAGTTTCATCACGCGTTCATCATCAGTAAACAGTTTGCACGTAGCGTGGTTGATAACCGTCACTGCTTTCCCCGCCGCCAGGAAAAGAGTGCATTGCGGTAGAGCCAACCTAATCCCCTCGAAGGTGACTGCATGTCACTTATCGAATATATAATGAGTGCTTATAAGTTTTTGAGATTTCGCTTTTTACCCTTCTCTTTTTACACTGTTTTCTGCATCATTGAATTTATTCATTTTTCGATTTTAAGGTGAAGGTATGGCAGACATCGATGTGAAGCAACTTGCCAGCCGGATCGATACCGTGCTGGATATTCTGGTTGCCGGGGATTATCAATCCGCCATTCGCAACCTGGAAATTCTCAAAGCGGAATTATTAGATCCCGACAACAATGACAAAACGTCTTCTTCCGGTGCACCTAAGACGCCCTGGGAAATTTGAATTTCTTCCTTTCGCCATCACGCGGTAGCCGGGAAAGCGATGCCCGTTATGGCGATTTCATCCTCTCGACGAACAATCAGAAATTTGTGGCTATGAATTCCCGACAACAACTTATTTTACAGACGGTCATCGATAAAGGCCGGATAAGCGTTGCGGATCTTGCGCGAATGACCGGTGTCTCTGAAGTCACTATTCGCCAGGATCTGAACACGCTGGAAAAACAGAGCTATCTGCGCCGTATGCATGGTTTTGCTGTACCGCTTGACAGCGACGACGTTGAAACGCGCATGATGAATAATTACACCGTAAAACGGGAGCTGGCGGACTTCGCAGCCTCTCTGGTGAGTCCGGGCGAAACGGTGTTTATTGAGAATGGCAGCAGTAATGCCCTGCTGGCGCGTAAACTTGGCGAGCAGCGTGATATCACCATTATCACGGTCAGCAGCTATATTGCGCATTTGCTGAAAGATTCCCTTTCCGAAGTGATTCTGCTCGGCGGCATCTACCAGAAAAAAAGCGAAAGTATGGTGGGCCCACTGACGCGTCAGTACATTCAGCAAGTGCATTTCAGTAAGGCGTTTATCGGTATTGATGGCTGGCTGCCGGAAACGGGGTTTACCGGGCGCGATATGATGCGCACCGATGTTGTTAACGCGGTGCTGGAAAAAGGCAGCGATGCCATTGTTCTGACCGACAGCTCGAAGTTCGGCGCGGTACACCCTTACACCCTCGGTCCGATTGCGCGCTTCCAGCGGGTGATCACCGACAGTCATCTCGCCGCCGAAGCCCATCTCCAACTGCAACAAGCGGGTCTGATTGTCGACATCGTCGCACCTGGCGCGATCCGCTAAGTTCCTTAGCCCGTGAAAGCGGGCTAACCCCCTCTTATCTGAGAGTATTCCGACCTGGTGATTAAGACTATTTACCTGTCCTGTAACGAGCCGCGGCGTAAAATTGATATTAGCGATATAACAGGAAGTGACTATCACTCACGTGATTGTATTACACCTGCGCAGCAAGGTTTCACGGAATGGCTTTAAGGCAGCTCCCAAAGACTATACTTAAAGAGAACATCTTTCCGTGAATCGATTATTCAGGAGAAAGTATGATGATGTTAACAAGCAAAAAAATGGCCGCTGCAGTACTGGCAGTTACCTTGGCAATGTCCCTGAGCGCCTGTGGTCACTGGTCTAAACGCGATCGTAATACCGCCATCGGTGCGGGTGCGGGCGCGCTAGGTGGTGCGGTGCTGACTGACGGTAGTACGCTCGGTACGCTGGGCGGCGCGGCTGTCGGTGGGATCATCGGCCACCAGGTTGGTAAGTAATTGGTGAGCGACACGGCGACTACAGCAAAATAACGATACTTTCTTTTCAGGTCTGAGTTTTACCCAGTATAAAAATAAAGCCGTGGTTCATTGCCACGGCTTTTCTGTTTTATCCACCAGCAAGTTTGACTTTCATTCCTTTGGCTTCGAGTAATGACTTAAGTAAATCGCGTTTGTCACCCTGTATCTCGATCACGCCATCTTTGACTGCCCCGCCACACCCGCATTTTTTCTTCAATTCTGCCGCCAGCTTACCCAGCGACTCATCATCTTCATCAATGCCGGTAATCAGGCACACGCCTTTTCCTTTGCGCCCGCTGGTCTGACGCTGAATGCGCACAATGCCATCGCCTTTGGGACGGGTCGGTTGCGTTTTCGGCTCGTCAATGCGCCCGGTTTCTGTCGAGTACACCAGACGACTGTTATCATCACGCATTATGCCCCCTTACCTAACGCTGTGTTGATCGCTTTCAGGGTTTGCGCCGGATCGGCGGATTGCGTAACCGGGCGACCAATAACCATATAGTCTACACCCGCTGCCAGCGCCTGCTCAGGGGTCATAATACGGCGCTGATCGCCGGCGTCGCTACCTTGCGGGCGGATACCTGGCGTGACCAGGTTGAAATCATGGCCCAACACGCTTTTAAAGCGCACCGCTTCCTGCGCAGAACACACCACGCCATCCAGACCACATTGCTGGGTGAGTTTTGCCAACCGCTCAGCATGTTCGGCGGGCGTGGCCTGAATGCCAAGATCGAGTAAGTCACTGGCTTCCATACTGGTTAATACCGTCACCGCGATCAGCAGCGGTGCATCTTTGCCAAATGATAACAAGGCTTCTTTTGCTGCGGTCATCATGCGCGCGCCGCCAGACGCATGAACATTCACCATCCATACACCCAGATCGGCGGCCGCTTTCACTGCGTGCGCCGTGGTGTTAGGAATATCGTGGAATTTCAGGTCGAGAAAAATATCGAAACCGCGCTGTTGTAACTCGCGAACCAGTTGCGGCCCGAACAGAGTGAACATCTCTTTGCCTACTTTCAGTCGGCAATCGCGAGGGTCAATACGGTCGACAAACGCCAGGGCTTTGTCACGGTTATCATAATCGAGAGCCACGACAACCGGGGAAGCAGTAACAGCACGGGAAGTCGGGAAAGCAGTAGACGTCATGATCAGACCTTCTGAAATGAGGGCACCCGCTCAGGCGCAAAATGAATAAACGGCGAGCATTCTACCTGCGCAGGGTTGTAAATGACAGCGGCCATTTCAGTCCTGCCAGACAATGAAATGGCACTGTTGCTACATTGATAGAATCAAACAAATAAGTATGTTGTAACTAAAATACGGGCTTTTAAAAAATTACTGCCCGTCGAGGCCGCGAATCGGTTTCACCGTCGACCAGGCGCGGCAGGATGGGCAATGCCAGTACATGGTAAAAGCGGTAAAGCCGCATTTATGGCAGCGATAACGCGGCTTACTGCGAATCTGCTCGCCAACCATTTCACGCAGCACGGCCAGACTCTCTTTGGCCCGCCCTTCTTCCGCTTCATTCAGGTGGTAATCCATCAACTTATGGAAGACGCGCATCGTTGGGTGACGCTGAAGCTGATGCGTTACATACAACTGCGCCGCGTCCGGGCCTTCGCGTCGTTCCTTAATCTCCGCCAGCATCAGTTCCGCGGTTGCACCGGTATTCTCTTCCACACACCGCTGCAAAAACGCCGCCCACTCATCATTTTTACCCAACTGCTGGTAGCAGGTTTGCAGCATTTCCAGCGTTTCGCTGACCAGTTCTTTATCCTGATCAATGACGCGTAACAGATTATCGGCAGCTTTAGCATAATCCCCGCTGGCCATAAATACCCGCCCCATCATGATGGAGACGCGCGGGCTATCGCGATCGGCGGCGGCACCTTTTTTCAGCAGCGCCATTGCTCTGTCCATATCGTCATTACCCATTTGCTGCAACGCTAATTCGCAGTAAAAATGGGCAATTTCTGTGCGTTGTTTATCTTTCCCTAATTTTACCAGTCGCTCAGCAACATCGATGGCCTTCTGCCATTCGCTGGTTGCCTGATAAATCTGCAGTAGCTGCTGCAACGCGCTAACGCGAAAATCGGTTTCATCCACCAGTTGGTTAAACATATCTTCGGCGCGATCGTACATCCCGGCCGCCATATAATCACGGCCAAGCTGCTGCACCGCCAGCAAACGCTGGTCATAAGATAACGATGCGCTTTCCATCAGCGTCTGGTGAATACGGATAGCGCGATCGACTTCGCCGCGCGAACGGAACAAATTCCCCAGGGTGAGATGCGCTTCAACGGTGCCGGTGTCCTCTTTCAACATATCGAGGAACAGGTCGACCGCTTTGTCCTGTTGGTTGCTCAGTAAAAGGTTAACCCCGGCGACGTATTCACGTGACAGCCGGTTCGCCTCATCCTGCTTTGTCTGTTGAGCATTTCTGCGCCCCATATACCAGCCATAGGCAGCGGCGACAGGTAACAGCAGAAACAACAACTCCAGCATAGAATATTATTCCTTCACTGCCGGTGCGCCGGTAGCAGCCGGAACATCTGTCGCAGGGATAAGCTGATGCTCAAGACGTTTGATTTTACGCTCGGCGCGCGCGAGAGAAACGCGAACACGCAGCCAGAACAGGCCGCAAATCAGCCAGCCGATTGCGAACCCAGCAGCAAACAGCACTGCCAGCAGCGTAGAGATGCGGTATTCGCCCTGGGCGAGCAAATAGTTGAACGTCACTTGCTGATCGTTTTGCGCACCCAGCGTAATCGAGACGACAAAAATCGCTAACACCAGTAAGAAAATGAGTAAATATTTCACATTACATCCCGTTATGTGGTTCCGAGCGATGAATATATGGGCAACTGCGAGTAACCAGCCCTATAAACTACCATTTTAGCGCCCGGCGCGAAATGGTAATGCGTGACGTTAAATTCTGATTTGGGGGCTAACCTACGAAAATCAAGGTTCCTGGTCCCGCTCGACGATTTCCTGCACCTCTTCAACCGGCGGTGTTAAAGGCCCACAGAGACGCTGCGCCAGCCAGGTTGCCACCGTCACCAGTAGCCAGGAGATCAGCGTCGCCACCACCAAATCACGCGGCCAGTGCATCCCCAGCAGTAAACGACTCCCCATGACGCCTGTTGCCCATACCAGTAAAATCGCGATGGTCCAGGTGCGTCTGCGCGGCCATAACAGCCCGACACCCAGCAAGGCCCAACTTGCCGCAAACATGGTATGCCCGGACGGAAATGCAAAACCGGTCTCTTTTTGCCAATGTTTGCGTAAAAATGCCGGAATATCAGGCTGGCCGGAGAGTTGCGTTTTCACCCATTCCCCTCTGGCTTTACGTTTTAAAGCATAGAACTCATCAACCTGAATATTTTGCGTTTTTTCCAGCCACATAACAAAAGGACGTGGTTCCTGGACTCGCTCCTTAACGAAAGATTTCACTCCCTGCCCCAGCAGAATTGCGCAGCCGAGAATGGCAAACAGCATTAGCGCAGGCTTCAGGCGAAAACGAAGACACCAGAGAAACCACGCGCAGAGTACGCCATGGGTGATGATTCCCCAGGGTTGCGAGACCGTTTCGGTTATCCAGAACAGAAAATGTAACCACGCGTTTGACTGACCAGGTTCCCAGTTCCAGCCGGAGATCCACACTGCCAGCGGCATGATCAGTAAAATCGCCGCCCCCGCCGTTGTTCGTTTTGCAATTGACAGCATGTCTTCTCCTTTCATGTAAGCGTCACAATCATAACTGAAAAATGGCATTCCCGCAGGAACCAACGTATTCGTGCGCTTATGCTGCAATATGTTGGTCACAAGTAGGCGATGATGCGGGCATTGTGGCAAAATACGTTTATACAGAAGGCCAACAGGCTACAGGTGCGCAGTGCGCCAACATAATCCGGAGATTCACATGCAGCTTAAACGAGTGGCAGAAGCCAAACTGCCTACCCCCTGGGGCGACTTCCTGATGGTGGGTTTTGAAGAACTGGCAACCGGGCAGGATCACGTGGCCCTTGTCTTTGGTGATATTTCCGGGCAGTTGCCCGTTCTTGCGCGTGTGCATTCGGAGTGTCTGACGGGAGACGCGCTTTTCAGCTTGCGTTGTGATTGCGGTTTCCAGCTTGAAGCAGCATTGAACCATATTGCCGAAGAGGGCCGCGGCGTGCTGCTCTATCATCGTCAGGAGGGTCGTAACATCGGCCTGCTGAATAAAATCCGCGCCTATGCGTTACAGGATCAGGGCTACGATACTGTTGAAGCAAACCATCAGCTTGGTTTTGCCGCCGACGAGCGAGACTTCACCCTGTGCGCTGATATGTTCAAACTCCTGGGTGTCGATGAAGTGCGTCTGTTGACCAACAACCCGCGTAAAGTTGAAATCCTCACCGAAGCAGGCATCAATATTGTTGAGCGCGTGCCGTTGATTGTTGGGCGTAACCCGAAAAATGCCCATTACCTCGACACCAAGGCCGAGAAAATGGGCCACCTGCTGAAGTAACGTGTAACAAACAGCGTAAAAAAGGCCTGCAGATGCAGGCCTTTTTGTTCAGTTCAGCATATTGCGTATCACGTAATGCAGGATCCCATCATTGCGGTAGTACGTCAGTTCGGTTGACGTATCAATCCGGCATCGGCACTGCAACACCTCGTGTGAGCCATCCGCCCGGGTCAGCGTCACAGGTAATGCGGCGCCGGGCTGAATATCACTGAGATCTACGATGTCGAGTTTCTCCTCACCAGTTAGTCCCAGCGTTTTCCGCGTCACCCCTTGCGGAAACTCCAGTGGCAGGATCCCCATACCAATCAGGTTCGAGCGGTGGATGCGTTCGAACGATTCGGCGATCACCACCCGGACACCCAGCAGGCGCGGCCCTTTTGCCGCCCAGTCGCGACTGGAACCCGAGCCATACTCTTTACCGGCGATCACTGCCAGCGGCGTTGCCTCTTGCTGGTAGCGCATTGCGGCGTCATAAATCGACACAACCTCGCTCCCCGGCAGATGGCGTGTCATTCCGCCTTCCACACCCGGTACCATTTCATTACGGATACGGATATTGGCGAACGTACCGCGCATCATTACTTCATGGTTGCCACGCCGGGAACCGTAGGAGTTAAAGTCGCGCCGCTCCACGCCATGGCTTTGCAGGTAGCGCCCTGCCGGACTATCCGCTTTAATGCTGCCTGCCGGCGAAATATGATCGGTGGTCACCGAATCCCCCAGCATGGCGAGGATCCGCGCACCGTGAATGTCCTTGACCGGTTCAGGTTGCGCACCCATATCGTCAAAAAAGGGCGAAAGACGAATATACGTTGAGTCGCTCTGCCAGCCGTAGGTGTCCGAGCGTTCAACCTCAATCGCTTTCCACTCCGGCGTGCCTTCAAAGACTTCGGCATACTCCTTGCGGAACATCTCCGTCGAAACCTGCTCAACCGCCCGGGCAATCTCCAGGCTGGATGGCCAGATATCTTTCAGATAGACCGGATCACCTTTGCGATCGTGCCCCAACGGATCGGTAGCCAGATTAATATTCATATTCCCGGCCAGCGCGTACGCCACCACCAACGGCGGTGATGCCAGCCAGTTTGTTTTGACCAGTGGATGAATGCGCCCTTCAAAATTACGGTTACCGGAAAGTACCGCCCCCACCGTAAGATCCCCCTGGCGGATAGCCTGTTCAATCGGCTCCGGCAGCGGACCGGAGTTACCGATACAGGTGGTGCACCCGTAGCCAACAAGGTTAAAGCCAAGCTCATCAAGGTACGGTGTTAAACGCGCCTGCGCGAGGTAGTCAGAGACCACCTTCGATCCCGGCGCCAGTGATGCTTTTACCCACGGCTGGCGTTTCAACCCGAGGGTTACCGCTTTTTTTGCCAGCAAACCGGCAGCCATCAGTACGCTGGGGTTTGATGTGTTGGTGCAGGAAGTAATGGCGGCAATGACAACCGCGCCATCCGGCAACTGATATGGGTGACCGTTCAGAACATAATCGACCGGTTTCCGATCTTTTTGCGCGGTGTTCAGTTCCAGTTCGGCGCTGGCGGCAAAGGCTTTAGGAACATCGCTGAGTGCAACGCGATCCTGCGGACGTTTGGGGCCAGCCAGGCTTGCCTCAACATCCTGCATATTCAGTTCCAGGGTGCTGGTAAACACCGGTTCATCCCCTGGATTGCGCCACATCCCTTGCGCTTTTGCATAGGCCTCCACCAGCGCAACCTGCTCTTCACTGCGCCCGCTAAGTCGCATATATTCCAGTGTCACGCCATCGATGGGGAAAAAGCCGCAGGTTGCGCCATATTCCGGCGCCATATTGGCGATAGTTGCACGATCCGCAAGCGGTAACGCGTCCAGACCATCGCCATAAAATTCAACAAACTTACCGACGACACCGTGTTTACGCAGCATCTGCGTCACGGTAAGCACCAGGTCCGTCGCGGTAATCCCTTCACGTAATTTGCCGTTCAGTTTGAAGCCCACAACATCCGGGATCAGCATTGAAACAGGCTGTCCAAGCATCGCAGCTTCCGCTTCGATACCGCCCACGCCCCAGCCAAGCACGCCGAGACCATTGATCATGGTGGTGTGTGAGTCAGTGCCGACCAGCGTATCCGGGTAAGCGACCCACTCTTTATCCTGTAATTCGCTCCACACGGCTTTGCCGAGATACTCGAGATTAACCTGGTGACAAATGCCGGTGCCGGGCGGCACCACGCTGAAACGGCTGAATGCCTGCTGGCCCCAGCGCAGAAAAACATAGCGTTCATGATTACGTTCCATTTCGAGACGCACGTTTTCTTCAAATGCTTCGTCGTCACCGAAATGGTCGACAGTCACGGAATGGTCAATCACTAAATCGACGGGTGAAAGCGGGTTTACTTTCGCCGTATCGCCCCCCATGCGTTTTACCGCTTCACGCATGGCCGCCAAATCCACCACGGCGGGCACACCAGTAAAATCCTGCATTAACACCCTTGCCGGACGATAGGCAATTTCACGGTCAGCATGGGCCGTTTTCAACCATCCGGCCAGAGCACGAATATCTTCTTCCGTTACGGAATCATCATCCTGCCAGCGCAGGAGGTTCTCGAGTAACACTTTGAGTGACTTGGGTAATCGCGAGATATCCCCAAGTTCCTTTGCGGCCAGCGGCAGGCTGTAGTAGCGCCAGGTTTTATTCTCTGCCTGCAATGTATCCTTACTGGCTTCGCGTAGGGTCGACGACATATGCTCCTCCTTAATCACAGGGATTGCGAAGCCCTGATAGTCTTCAGGGTCTGTAATTAAAGATAACACAAACTTATCGTAACGTTTTGATAACAACCCAAATTGCCACATACGGCAAAAGCGGACGGCAGGAGCAGAAATAAAAAAACCTCGCAGATGCGAGGTTTTTCAGGAGATTACTTGATTACTGGAGGAGCATCCAAACGAGCTCACTCCAGAAAAGGACAGAAACAGAAAACGCACCCATCCACGACCAATATTTCATTCCGTAACCATTATGCATGAATCTATTACCAGAAAATCTATTCATTAAAACTGAGTTACTACTCAATTCATTTATGCCGTGTATTAATCAATGAGTACAAAAGACCATTCATAGAATAAAGAGATAATTCTCCCTGTTTATTCTGATGATATATTTATTGTTTCCTGGTCGTGTCTTCTGCAAAGGCGTCTATAAAAGCTTGTTGCTGCGGTGACAGTTTCCATGAAGCAGGAATAGCGGTCACAGGTTTCTTTTTCGCTTTTGTAGGCGTGTCATGAAGTTGACATACATGTTTCACTGGTTCGAATCGGCCTGCTATTGCCATTTTAACCCCAGAATTTCCAGATCAATAACGCAACGACTGCCCAAAATGCGGCAGAGCCAAGAAATACCGCCAGCCAGGCTTTACGCTTAAGCTCAGGGTCCCTTTGCGGCTCTTCACTTCCTGATGGCATTGCTAACCTCGTACAATCGACATCACTTATCATTTTGAACACCAACAATCGGTAAAATTAATCATGGGTTGAGACAAATCCTAAAAGAACTTTAGCCGAAAATCCAGTGAATTTACTCACCATTTCCAAAGAAAGATTTAATCTTTTGACCCGAAATAAATAATTGAAGTGAGAAATTTGCAGAGCTGCAATTTAGTTTCTATTTTTGTCACAAATTAGCGACAGTGCGGGCTTAGCATTGTGAGCTCAATCACCCGGGCGGGTGATTGAGAAATTAGATGAAGATAATTCTAATTTAACTTTGGGCAGAGTTAAGCGTATCTTTTCAATACCGAAGATACCCTTCGTCATTATTTCTGTGGCAACTTAATATCTTTAAACATTGCTTCTATATCTTCGTTAGAACGCAATGCAACAGCAGTATCGACAACATCACGCGTTAAATGCGGCGCAAAGCGTTGAATAAAATCATACATATAGCTGCGCAAGAAGGTGCTACGGCGGAAGCCGATTTTGGTCGTGCTATGACTGAAAATCTCGTGCGCATCCAGTTTCACGAGGTCAGGATCCGATACCGGATCGACAGCCATACTGGCAATCACACCCACGCCAAGCCCCAGCCTTACATAAGTTTTGATAACGTCTGCATCTGTGGCGGTGAAGACAATTCGCGGCGTTAAACCGGCGCGATTGAAGGCGGTATCCAGTTCAGAACGACCGGTGAAACCAAAGGTATAGGTCACTAATGGATATTGCGCCAGTTCTTCAATGCTCACCGACTGCCTGGCAGCCAGCGGATGATCGGGCGTCACCACAATCGAGCGGTTCCAGTGATAGCATGGCAACATCACCAAATCGTCATATAAATGCAGCGCTTCAGTGGCAATCGCAAAGTCCGCATTGCCTTTAGAAACGGCCTCGGCAATTTGTGTCGGCGACCCCTGATGCATATGCAACGACACCCGGGGATAGCGCTCAATAAAGCCTTTTATCACGCCAGGCAACGCATAACGCGCCTGTGTATGCGTGGTCGCAACATACAGCGAGCCTTTATCCGGCCACGTGTGTTCCCCTGCCACCGATTTGATCGCGTCGACTTTGGACAACACCTCACGTGCAATTCGGATGATTTCCTGTCCTGCGGGGGTGACCTGAGTAAGATGCTTGCCGCTGCGGGCAAAAATTTGTATGCCAAGTTCATCTTCCAGCATGCGGACTTGCTTACTGATACCCGGCTGAGAGGTGTAAAGCCCTTCCGCCGTTGAAGAGACGTTGAGATTGTGATTCACCACCTCAACGATATAACGAAGCTGTTGTAATTTCATAACAGACCATCCGGATTGCGCAAACGGGTAATCGCTTAATACGATTTCATAATAAAAAAGCAGATAGCTATAACCACTATATCATTTATAGCATCTGTGTATAGCAGCGAACAAAGAATAATAATGGAGGAATAAAAAAGGCCGGATATCCGGCCTTTTTGAGGGTATGTGACTGAAATTTATTACTTTTTAGCTTCAGACCATTTATTGTCGATATAGAATGCAGACCATCCCGTCGCTTTGCCATCTTTTTCCGAGGCAACGTACTGCTGCTTCGTTTTCCGGCTAAAACGCACAATTGTCTTATTGCCTTCAGGATCCTGCTGCGGTGCATCGGCCAGATAGCGCAGTTTCTCCGGCAGACGATCGCGGAAGCGGAACAGCTCTTCTACCAACGGCGCACGGGTTTCACGTGATTTCGGGAAGGTATTCGCTGCAAGGAACACCCCAGCCGCGCCATCGCGCAGCACGAAATACGCATCCGATTTTTCACACTCCAGCTCTGGCAGCGGCACCGGATCTTCCTTCGGCGGCGCAACTTCGCCATTGCGCAGAATTTTACGCGTGTTTTTACACTCATCATTGGTGCAAGCCATGTATTTACCGAAACGCCCCATTTTCAGGTGCATTTCAGAACCACATTTCTCACATTCAACAATCGGGCCGTCATAGCCTTTAATGCGGAACTCACCCTCTTCGATTTCGTAGCCATCGCAGGTTGGGTTGTTACCACAGACATGCAGTTTACGCTTCGGATCGATCAGGTAGCTGTCCATCGCCGTGCCGCATTTCTGGCAGCGACGTTTGGCACGTAAGGCGTTGGTTTCTGCATCATCGCCTTCCAGCACGTTCAGGACTTCGTTTTCCGGCACCAGGTTAATGGTGGTTTTGCAGCGCTCTTTCGGCGGCAATGCATAGCCAGAGCAGCCGAGGAATACCCCCGTGCTGGCAGTACGGATACCCATTTTGCGACCGCAGGTCGGACAGTCGATGCTGGTCAGAACCATCTGATTCGGACGCATACCGCCGGTTTCCGGATCCTGTTCCGCCTGTTCAAGCTGACGGGAGAAGTCACCAAAGAAGCTGTCCAGCACTTTGCGCCATTCCGCTTCATGATTGGCTACACGGTCCAGACTGTCTTCCATCTGAGCGGTGAAGTCGTAATTCATCAGTTCGCGGAAATTTTCTTCCAGGCGATCGGTGACGATTTCACCCATTTTCTCAGCGTAAAAACGACGGTTTTCAACGCGCACATAACCGCGATCCTGGATCGTCGAAATGATTGACGCGTAGGTGGACGGGCGACCGATACCGCGTTTTTCCAGCTCTTTTACCAGAGACGCTTCACTAAAGCGCGCAGGCGGTTTGGTAAAGTGCTGCGCAGGCGTCAGTTCGATAAGCGACAATTCGTCGCCTTTATTCACTGCCGGCAACGTGCGATCTTCATCGCCTTTACGCAGCGCAGGCATCACTTTCGTCCAACCATCGAAGCGCAAAATACGGCCGCGGGCTTTAAGGCGGAAATTGCCCGCCCCCACGGTCAACGTGGTGGAGTCATACTGCGCAGGCGTCATCTGACAGGCTACAAACTGTCGCCAGATCAGTTGATAAAGCTTCTGCGCGTCGGTTTCCATATCTTTCAGGGATTCCGCCAGAACAGCGACGTCGGAAGGACGAATCGCTTCGTGTGCTTCCTGAGAGTTCTCTTTGCTGGCGTACTGGTTGGCATGTTCCGGCAGATATTTTTTACCGAAATTGTCCGTAATATAGGTGCGCACCATGCTCACCGCGTCCTGACTCAGGTTGGTAGAGTCGGTACGCATATAGGTGATGTAACCTGCTTCATACAGACGCTGCGCCATCATCATGGTTTTCTTCACGCCAAAACCAAGACGCGTGCTTGCCGCTTGTTGCAGTGTAGAGGTGATAAACGGCGCGCCAGGTTTACTGCTGGTCGGTTTATCTTCTCTTTCGAGTACGGTATAACGCGCTTTTTCCAGCAGGCTTACGGCTGCCATGGTCTGTTCGCGATTTACCGGACGGAACGCTTTATCACCCTCGTGCGTGACCTGCAACGGCAGTGAATCACCGCCCGGCGTCGCCGTCGTCGCGTCAACTTCCCAGAACTCTTCCGGGACAAAGGCTTTGATCTCGCGCTCGCGTTCAACCACCAGACGCACAGCAACGGATTGCACACGACCGGCCGACAGACCGCGGGCGATTTTCTTCCACAACAGCGGAGAAACCATATAGCCCACAACACGATCCATAAAACGGCGCGCCTGCTGCGCATTGACACGGTCGATGTTGAGTTCGCCTGGCGTTTCAAACGCCTGACGAATAGCATTTTTGGTGATTTCGTTAAATACAACGCGGCTGTAGCGTTTTTCATCACCCCCGATCACTTCCCGCAGGTGCCATGCAATGGCCTCCCCTTCGCGGTCAAGGTCGGTTGCGAGATAGATGTGGTCGGCTTTTTCCGCCAGGGATTTCAGTTCGGAAACGACCTTTTCTTTACCCGGAAGCACTTCGTACTGCGCTTCCCAGTTATGCCATGGGTCGATCCCCATGCGATTGACAAGAGCGCCACGTTCATCCTTTTTAGGCTTCTTAGCCGTTTTGGTGGAGGCTGAGTCTGCGCTCTTTTTAGGTGCTGAGCCACTGGTCGGCAAATCACGGATATGACCTACGCTGGACTTAACCACGTAATCATTACCCAGATATTTATTGATCGTTTTGGCTTTTGCCGGGGACTCAACGATAACGAGAGCTTTACCCATATTCACCTTTACCTAATTAAATTCTTCCAGCAATACATCGCACTTTGCTTCACACCCCCTGCCGAAGCGCCTCACAGATATAGCGGCGTCGTCGCAGGATATCAACCCCAACGCTGAGCCAGGCGCGTTAAACAAAGCGTTTATGTGACTGACCTGACAGGCTTTTTAACCTGATGGCGATGGTGCACGACGATGTTGCGGTCGAATGTCAAGCAAATCTGTTGCCAGATTGACGAAAGCGTCACACTGTACCTGATAAAATTTGTTACGCAACTTTATTAGCATGCAAAATCAAATCACGCCAGCACAACCGCTGAGCAAACCCATTGCAAAAACAGGGAAAATTTGCTCCTGAGCGGTGCCCGGCGTAGACTGACAGAATTTTTAAGGAGTAGAAAAATGCAAGGTACATCTCAGCCTATTGACCGCCAGGCTCTGCTTGAACTGGCTAATCAACTTATCCGCGATCATGAAGATACCCTTGCCGGTATAGAGGCCACAAATGTTACCCAGCGTAACGGTGTACTGGTGTTCAGCGGTGAATACTATCTGGATGAACAGGGTTTGCCGACGGCGAAAAGCACAGCGGTATTTAATATGTTCAAATACTTAGCTCACGAACTCTCTGAAAAATATCATCTGATTGATTAAACAAAAACGCGAGGCCGAAGCCTCGCGTTTTTGTTTACATAAGCGGTTTTTGCCCTCGCTGCCACCAGCGCATCAGCAAATGGTCGATACTCTCTGTCGCACTGCCGGTAAAACGCTCCATCAGTTTCTTCCGCTGTTGATAACGAATGCCAATGACTTCATGGTCTTCGAGCAGCCCGAGCAGCAGTTCATCGCTGGTGCCAATCGCGTCAATTAAGCCGTTCTCCAGCGCTTGCGAACCGTACCAGTGTTCGCCGGTCGCCACTTTTTCAATATCCAGACCAGGACGCATCTGGCTAACGAAGCCTTTAAACAGATCGTGAGTTTCGTTCAGACTTTCACGGAATTTTTGCCGCCCTTCTTCTGTGTTTTCACCTAACAGCGTCAGCGTGCGTTTAAACTGCCCGGCGGTATGCAGTTCGATATCGATCTCTTTCCCTTTCAGGAAGCGGTTAAAGTTCGGGATCTGCGCAACCACGCCAATCGAGCCGATGATGGCAAACGGCGCGGCGACAATTTTATCCGCCACGCAGGCCATCATATAGCCACCACTGGCGGCCACTTTATCCACGGCGATAGTCAGCGGGATCTGCCTGTCACGCAGGCGCTGTAACTGCGATGCAGCAAGACCATAACCATGAACCACGCCGCCAGGGCTTTCCAGACGGACAATCACCTGATCCTGCGGCTTCGCTACCGTCAACACGGCCGTGATCTCTTCACGGAGGGCGCTAACCTCACCGGCATCCATACTGCCTTTAAAATCCAGCACATAAACGCGGGATTCCCCTTTTTCATCCGCTGCCCCGGCTTTGGCTCTCGCTTTTGCCGCTTTAGCCTCCAGCTTCAGCTTTTTCTTGCGCGCTTTTTGCCACTGTTTCTGTTGGTGGTCATCCAGCAATGCTGCGGACATCTCCTCCTGCATCTCTTTATATTGATCGCTCAGACGAGTGACCCGTAGTTCACCCCGCTGGCGCTTACGCTGCGTCAGGTTAACAATAAGCACCGCGACCACCGCAATCGCCACAACTACGGTCGCGATCTTGGCCAAAAACAAACCATATTCAGACAGTAATTCCACGCGTACCACCTCGATTACACCACTCAACAATCGCTCCAGTGTACATGAGCCCTTTCGGCGCGTCTCGCGTAAGCGATTGACCTTTTGCGGCATGTGACTGAATTTTTTACGACTCTGCGGCGTAAACCTTGTCCAACTCTCCGCTTGACCGATTGAAATGCCCCTCTGTTTAAGGCATAAAGCCAACATATGATGTGAAATACAGGCCCGGGCCTGAGGAGACAGCGTGCACTATCAGCCACAACGCGATCTTTTAAACGACCGAATCATTCTTGTGACGGGTGCCAGCGATGGTATCGGTAAAGAAGCGGCCCTGACTTACGCCCGTTACGGCGCCAGCGTCATCCTGCTGGGGCGTAATGAAGAAAAATTGCGCCAGGTCGCGCAGACTATCCGTGAACAAGAAGGCCAGCACGCGCAGTGGTTCACACTGGATATGGCAACCTGCACACCGCAAACCTGCCAACAACTTGCAGAGGCCATTGCCGCTGATGTGCCACGCCTCGACGGCGTACTGCATAATGCAGGCGTGCTGGGCGATGTCGTACCGATGAGCGAACAGGTTCCCGCCGTCTGGGATGAGGTCATGCAGGTCAATATTAACGCCACGTTTTATCTCACCCAAGCGCTACTTCCTTTATTACTGCGATCTGAAAGTGGCTCGCTGGTGTTTACCTCTTCCAGCGTTGGGCGACAAGGGCGTGCTAACTGGGGCGCGTATGCCGTCTCGAAGTTCGCGACGGAAGGCATGATGCAAGTACTGGCAGAGGAGTACCAGAACCGATTACGGGTCAACTGCATCAATCCAGGCGGTACACGCACCAACATGCGCGCCAGTGCTTTCCCGACGGAAGATCCGCAAAAACTAAAAACACCTGCCGATATCATGCCGCTTTACCTGTGGCTGATGGGCGATGACAGCCGCCGCAAAACGGGCATGAGCTTTGATGCGCAGCCCGGGCGCAAACCAGGAATTTCACAATGAGCGATGAACGTTATCAACAGCGCCAGCAGCGGGTAAAAGATCGTGTTGATGCACGCGTTGCCGCGGCACAAGATGAGCGCGGGATTATTATTGTCTTCACCGGCAACGGTAAGGGCAAAACCACCGCCGCATTCGGCACCGCGTCCCGCGCGGTTGGGCATGACAAAAAAGTGGGCGTCATTCAGTTTATTAAGGGCACCTGGCCGAACGGCGAGCGTAACTTACTGGAACCGCTGGGCGTAGAGTTTC
The DNA here is from genome assembly GCF_025642095.1 of Kosakonia sp. ML.JS2a. Lineage (GTDB taxonomy): Bacteria > Pseudomonadota > Gammaproteobacteria > Enterobacterales > Enterobacteriaceae. The sequence continues at coordinate 2,433,058 of NZ_CP106754.1, read as the reverse complement.
AGGTCATGGCGACCGGTTTTACCTGGGATACGCAAAACCGCGAAAGCGATACCGCAGCATGCCTCGCCGTATGGCAACATGCCGAGCGTATGCTGGCGGACCCGCAGCTTGATCTGGTATTGCTGGATGAGCTGACCTATATGGTGGCCTACGATTATCTGCCACTGGAGACAGTGCTGACGGCATTAACAAACCGCCCGGTGACGCAGACAGTGATCATTACCGGCCGGGGTTGTCACCGGGATATTCTGGAAATTGCTGATACGGTCAGTGAATTACGCCCGGTCAAACATGCCTTCGAAGCGGGCGTAAAAGCGCAAATCGGCATCGATTATTAATACAGCGCCCTGTTTTTCACTGCCGTTTCCTGCAATAAAAAAGGGGCTTTCGCCCCTTTTTTATTTTAATCGTTCTTCGTACGTCCACCTGCAGCGCGGCGGTTACCGGCTGGCTGGCTGTGCCGTTTCACGGCACGACGGATCTGATTGGCTTTCATGCGGCGACGATCTTTTTCTACCGCCACTTTCGACTGCGTTTCCGCTTCCAGCCCAACCAGCTCACGCAGGTAGTTGGTTTGCGCGAGATCCAATTCCGTCCAGCCGCCACGCGGCAGACCTTTTGGCAGAGGAATGTCACCGTAACGAACGCGGATAAGACGACTCACCTGCACGCCAACCGCTTCCCACAGGCGGCGCACTTCGCGGTTACGGCCTTCGGTCAACGTTACGTTGTACCACTGGTTAATCCCTTCGCCACCGCTGAATTTAATGGTTTTGAAGGCTGCCGGACCGTCTTCCAGTTGCACGCCACGCGACAGTTCGCGCACTTTATTGTCATCAACTTCGCCGAACACGCGCACAGCATACTCGCGCTCAACTTCACGGCTTGGGTGCATTAATCGGTTCGCCAGTTCACCGTCAGTGGTGAACAGCAACAGACCGCAGGTATTGACGTCGAGACGGCCTACTGCGATCCAGCGCGCACCGCGCAGTTTCGGCAGACGGTCAAACACTGTCGGACGACCTTCCGGATCGTTGCGCGTACAGAGCTCACCTTCCGGTTTGTAATAAGCCAGCACGCGGCAAATCTGCTCAACGGACTCTTTGACCGAAATAAGATGACCATCAATACGGATTTTCAGCCCCGGCGTCACATCCACACGGTCGCCCAGTGTCGCAATTTTGCCGTCCACGCTGACGCGGCCGGCTTCAATAATAGATTCGATTTCACGGCGGGAACCGTGGCCAGCTCGCGCCAGCACTTTCTGTAGTTTCTCGCTCATAGAGCATCCTTCAGGTGTCGCCTTCACAGGCGTCGAATAGGGTCATCAGTACGGCAATGCCGCTGAAATGGCCGCGTAGTATAGCGACTTGCGCCGCTATAAGAAAGGCTTAACGTCGCCAACACCTTCACGGATCACCACTGGCGCATCATCCGTTAAGTCTACCACCGTTGTTGGCTGCTGGCCGAGATAGCCGCCATGGATGATCAAATCTACCAGCTTCTCCAGACGATCTTTGATTTCATCAGGATCCGACTCAGTAAAATCGCTGCCCGGCAGCATCAGAGAGGTTGAAAGCATCGGTTCATTGAGCGCTTCCAGCAGGGCCAGTGCAATCGGATTCGACGGCACACGCAAACCAATGGTCTTGCGTTTTTCCTGCAATAAACGACGCGGAACGTCCTTCGTCCCCTTGAGGATAAAGGTGTAATTGCCTGGAGTGTTATTTTTGATTAGCCGAAAGGCGATATTGTCCACGAACGCATAGGTCGAGAGTTCGGACAAATCGCGGCACATCAGCGTGAAGTTGTGACCATCCGGCAGATGGCGAATACGACAAATTCGCTCCATCGCGCTTTTATCTTCAATTTTGCACCCCAGCGCATAACCGGAATCGGTGGGATAGACGATCACACCGCCCTTGCGCACAATGTCCACCGCCTGATTAATCAGGCGCGGTTGCGGGTTTTCCGGATGAATATAAAAAAACTGACTCATACTTCCCTCTCTGTGGTGTTCTGCGGCTGCTCCCAGCGTTGCCAGACACCGTCAACCCCGGCAGGAAGCCAGAGCTTACGCCCCAGTTCGATCCACGGGCAGGGCTGGTGGAAATCCGATCCTTGCGACGCCAGCAAACCAAACTGACGTGCATAAAGGGCTAGCTGTGCACGTTCATTAGGAGCCTGCTGGCATTGGGCAACTTCCATTGCCTCACCGCCGCTTTGAGCAAAATGCGCCAGCAGTCTTTTCAACCATTTAGCGGACAGGTTATAACGCCCGGGATGGGTCAGTACTGCCGTTCCGCCAGAATGATGAATCACTTCAATAGCTTGTTCTATTGTACACCACTGCGGAGGAACATATCCGGTTTTCCCGCGGGCAAGGTACTTTTTAAAGACGTCAGCCATTGTATTCGCCTTACCCATTTCGACCAGGTAACGGGCGAAATGGCCACGTGTTACCGAAGCGCCCTGCGCCAGGCGTTGTGCCCCTTCCCACGCGCCAGCAATGTGCGCCTTTTCCAGGCGTTCAGCGATAAGCTTTGCACGCTGCAACCGCCGTTCTGATTGCGCCTGCAAAAAGTCGCGCATTTGCGGATGGTCAATGTCGATATTCAAGCCAACAATGTGAATTTCGTGATTTTCCCAGACCGTGGAGATCTCCACGCCGGTAATCAGTTGCAGGTTTAACCCCGCACGGGCAATTTCGGCCTGCGCCGCAGGAATGGCGTCGGTGCAATCATGGTCGGTGATCGCCAGCGTGCCCACACGCATGTCGACGGCGCGATGCACCAGTTGTTCCGGGGAAAGCAGACCGTCGGAAGCCGTCGTGTGGCTGTGGAGATCATAAATAATGGCGTAATTCGTGTCGCTCAAAGCGGCTCCGCTAATTTATCAGGATAATTGTTTGTCCCATATCATAACGGTTCGCCATGTTTTTCTGAATCCGAGGGTTGACATTCCCTCACCGAACCAGTTAACTAGTACGCAAGTTCACACGACAAGGTATCCTAAAATGAATGCACATTTCTCCGCTAATCGTTGGTGGCGCACTCCCTGACAGGGCTGTGAGATCACGTGCGCATTCAGCATACCGATACCCCGGCCCGCTCATACAGCGGGCTTTTTTTTGAACAAATTAATGAGAGCGATTATGCAAACGCAAAAACCGGCACTCGAACTTCTGACCAGCAACGCCGCCTATCGGGGTAACCCAACGGCGCTGTTCCACCAGCTCTGCGGCGCACGCCCGGCAACATTACTGCTGGAGTCTGCGGATATCGACAGCAAAAATGATTTAAAAAGCCTGCTGCTGGTCGATGCTGCACTGCGAATTACCGCTTTAGGTGACACTGTCACTATCAGAGCCCTGACCGCTAACGGCGCAGCATTATTGCCCCTGCTGGATGCCGCGCTTCCCGCCGGTGTAGAAAATACGATTTCTACTGATGGACGTGAGCTGCGCTTCCCGCCTGTCAGCACGCTGCTTGATGAAGATGCCCGCCTCTGTTCACTCTCGGTTTTTGACGCCTTCCGCCTGTTGCAGGACCTGGTGGTGGTGCCAGCCGATGAGCGCGAAGCGATGTTTTTTGGCGGGCTGTTCGCCTATGACCTGGTCGCTGGCTTCGAAGATTTACCGGCCCTTGCCCACGACCGCCGCTGCCCGGATTACTGCTTCTATCTGGCAGAAACCTTACTGGTGATCGACCACCAGAAACAGCAAACCCGCATCCAGTGCAGTCTGTTCAGCGACGCCGCCAGCGAGAAAGCCCGCCTGACCCAGCGTATTGACGCGCTGCGCCAGCAGTTGGATCTCGACGCACCGCCGCTGCCAGTGGTTACCGTTGAACATATGCGCTGTGATACCAACCAGAGCGATGAAGAGTACGGCTCGGTGGTGCGTGAAATGCAAAAAGCGATTCGCGCAGGGGAAATTTTCCAGGTGGTGCCTTCACGCCGTTTCACCTTGCCCTGCCCGTCACCGCTGGCAGCCTATGAAGTGCTGAAAAAGAGCAACCCCAGTCCGTACATGTTCTATATGCAGGACGATGATTTCACCCTGTTCGGCGCGTCACCGGAAAGCTCGTTGAAGTACGATGCCAACAATCGGCAGATCGAAATTTACCCGATCGCAGGTACGCGACCGCGCGGGCGTCGCCCGGACGGTTCCCTGGATCGCGATCTCGACAGCCGTATCGAACTTGATATGCGTACCGACCACAAGGAGCTGTCAGAGCACCTGATGTTGGTGGATTTAGCACGTAATGATCTGGCGCGGATCTGTACCCCAGGCAGTCGTTATGTCGCCGATCTGACCAAAGTCGACCGCTACTCCTATGTCATGCATCTGGTTTCCCGCGTGGTGGGCGAATTGCGCGCGGATCTTGACGTGCTGCACGCGTACCGCGCCTGTATGAACATGGGTACCCTGAGCGGCGCGCCGAAAGTCCGCGCGATGCAACTGATTGCTCAGGCGGAAGGCGCACGTCGCGGCAGTTATGGCGGCGCAGTGGGGTACTTCACTGCCCATGGCGATCTGGATACCTGCATCGTTATCCGCTCAGCATGGGTTGAAGATGGCATCGCCACCGTGCAGGCCGGCGCAGGCGTGGTGCTGGATTCAGTGCCGCAGTCTGAAGCCGACGAAACCCGCAACAAAGCCCGCGCGGTTCTGCGCGCTATCGCCACCGCACATCATGCACAGGAGACGTTCTGATGGCTGACATTCTGCTGCTCGATAATATCGACTCATTTACCTATAACCTGGCGGATCAGCTGCGTGCGAGTGGACATAACGTGGTGATTTACCGCAACCATGTTCCCGCGCAAACCTTAATTGACCGCCTGGCAACCATGAAAAATCCGGTGTTGATGCTCTCTCCTGGGCCAGGCGCGCCATCCGAAGCGGGTTGTATGCCGGAACTGCTGACCCGCATGCGCGGTAAGTTGCCGATTATCGGCATCTGCCTTGGGCATCAGGCGATTGTAGAAGCCTACGGCGGTTATGTTGGCCAGGCGGGCGAAATCCTGCACGGTAAGGCCTCCAGTATTGAGCATGATGGTCAGGCGATGTTCGCAGGCCTGAGCAACCCGCTACCGGTAGCGCGTTATCACTCGCTGGTGGGGAGCAATATTCCGGCCGGTCTGACGATTAATGCACACTTTAATGGCATGGTGATGGCGGTCCGTCACGACGCCGATCGCGTATGCGGTTTTCAGTTTCACCCGGAATCCATTCTGACCACCCAGGGCGCGCGTCTGCTTGAGCAAACGCTGGCATGGGCGCTACAGAAACTGGAGCAAACCAATACACTGCAACCGATTCTGGAAAAATTGTATCAGGCGCAAACGCTGAGCCAGCAGGAGAGCCACCAGCTCTTTTCTGCGGTGGTGCGCGGTGAGCTGAAACCGGAACAACTGGCTGCCGCGCTGGTCAGCATGAAGGTCCGCGGCGAACACCCGAATGAAATTGCCGGCGCAGCGACCGCCTTGCTGGAAAACGCCGCGCCATTCCCACGCCCGGACTATCCTTTTGCCGATATCGTGGGTACCGGCGGCGACGGCAGCAACAGTATCAATATTTCTACCGCCAGCGCCTTTGTCGCCGCAGCCTGTGGGCTGAAAGTAGCCAAACACGGTAACCGCAGCGTCTCCAGCCGCTCCGGCTCTTCGGATTTACTCGCTGCTTTCGGTATCAATCTCGATATGAATGCAGACAAGTCACGCAATGCGCTGGATGAGTTAGGCGTGTGCTTCCTGTTCGCGCCGAAGTATCACACCGGTTTCCGCCATGCGATGCCCGTCCGCCAGCAGTTGAAAACCCGCACGTTGTTTAACGTACTGGGTCCATTGATTAATCCGGCGCATCCGCCGCTGGCGTTGATTGGCGTCTACAGCCCTGAACTGGTGCTGCCTATCGCCGAAACGCTGCGTGTGCTGGGTTATCAACGTGCCGCCGTGGTCCACAGCGGCGGTATGGATGAAGTGTCCCTGCACGCGCCAACGCTGGTAGCAGAGTTACACGATGGCGAGATCAAAAGTTACCAGTTGACCGCCGCAGACTTCGGCCTGGCGCCTTATCACCAGGAGGCGCTGGCGGGCGGCACACCGGAAGAAAACCGTGACATTCTGACACGCTTATTACAAGGTAAAGGCGAGGCAGCCCATGAAGCCGCCGTGGCCGCCAACGTCGCGATGCTGATGCGTTTGCACGGCGAAGAAGATTTACAGGCCAACGCGCAAAAAGTACTGGATGTGCTGCACAGTGGAGCAGCCTACGACAAAGTCACCGCACTGGCGGCACGAGGATAAATAATGCAGACCGTTTTAGCGAAGATCGTCGCGGATAAAGCCATATGGATTGCAGCACGCAAGGAGCAGCAGCCGCTGGCCAGCTTCCAGAATGAAGTGGTACCGAGCACACGCCGTTTTTATGACGCCCTGCAGGGGACGCGCACGGCATTTATCCTGGAGTGCAAGAAAGCCTCGCCCTCAAAAGGGGTGATCCGTAATGATTTCGACCCGGCCCGTATCGCCGGGATCTACAAACATCATGCGTCCGCCATTTCTGTGCTGACTGATGAGAAATATTTTCAGGGTAGCTTTGATTTTCTGCCGATTGTCAGCGGGATCGCGCCGCAGCCAATCCTGTGCAAAGACTTTATTATCGATGCCTACCAAATTTATCTGGCGCGATATTACCAGGCCGATGCCTGCCTGCTGATGCTCTCCGTGCTGGATGACACGCAGTACCGTCAGTTGGCTGCCGTGGCCCATAGTCTGAATATGGGTGTGCTGACGGAAGTCAGTAACGAAGAGGAGCTGCAGCGCGCGATTGCGCTGGAAGCGAAAGTCGTGGGCATTAACAACCGCGATCTACGCGACCTCTCCATTGATCTGAATCGCACTCGCCAGCTTGCGCCACGCCTTGGCGCCGGGGTGACTGTTATCAGTGAATCGGGCATTAATACCTATGCCCAGGTACGGGAACTGAGCCATTTTGCTAACGGTTTCTTGATTGGTTCTGCGTTAATGGCGCATGAGGATCTGGATGCCGCAGTTAAACGCGTGCTGCTGGGCGAGAATAAAGTCTGCGGTTTAACCCGCGCGGAAGACGCGCATGCCGCCCACCAGGCTGGCGCTATCTATGGCGGACTGATTTTTGTCGCCAGTTCGCCCCGTGCAGTCGATGAAACGCAGGCGCAGGCTGTTATGCAAGGCGCGCCGCTGCAATACGTTGGCGTATTCCGCGATGCTCCGGTGGAAGACGTGGCGGCAAAAGCCAACAACCTGGGTCTGCGCGCCGTACAACTGCACGGCGGTGAAGATCAGCGTTATATCGATGCATTGCGTGCAGTACTGCCGCCGCAGACGCAAATCTGGAAAGCGCTCAGCGTTGGTAATAGCCTGCCGTCACGTCATCTGCAACAGGTGGATAAATACCTGTTCGACAATGGCCAGGGCGGCAGCGGTAAACCGTTTGACTGGTCGCTGCTGGCGGGCGAGCAACTCGATAATGTCCTGCTGGCAGGCGGTTTAGGTGCGGACAATTGCGTACAGGCGGCGAAAACCGGCTGTGCCGGACTTGATTTTAATTCAGGCGTGGAATCGGAACCGGGTATTAAAGATGCCAGCAAACTGGCCTCGGTGTTCCGTACGCTGCGCGCTTATTAAGGAAAGAGATAATGACGACACTACTGAACCCGTATTTTGGCGAGTTTGGCGGAATGTATGTTCCGCAAATCCTAATGCCGGCACTGCGTCAACTGGAAGAAGCGTTTGTCAGCGCCCAGAGCGATGCCGACTTCCAGCAACAATTTACCGATCTGCTGAAAAACTATGCCGGGCGTCCGACTGCGCTGACCAAGTGTCAGAACATCACTGCCGGAACCCGCACCACCCTCTATCTGAAGCGTGAAGATCTGCTGCACGGCGGCGCGCATAAAACGAACCAGGTTCTGGGTCAGGCCCTGCTGGCAAAACGCATGGGCAAAACGGAAATCATCGCCGAAACCGGCGCCGGTCAACACGGCGTGGCGTCGGCCCTCGCCAGCGCTCTGCTCGGTCTGAAATGCCGTATTTATATGGGTGCAAAAGACGTTGAACGCCAGTCGCCGAACGTTTTCCGTATGCGTCTGATGGGCGCAGAAGTGATCCCGGTGCACAGCGGTTCCGCCACCCTGAAGGATGCCTGTAATGAAGCTCTGCGCGACTGGTCCGGCAGCTATGAGACAGCGCACTATATGCTGGGCACGGCGGCCGGCCCGCATCCCTTCCCGACCATTGTGCGTGAATTCCAGCGCATGATCGGTGAGGAAACCAAAGCACAGATCCTCGAAAAAGAGGGTCGCCTGCCAGACGCCGTCATCGCCTGTGTCGGCGGCGGCTCGAATGCCATTGGTATGTTTGCCGACTTTATCAATGAAACGGCTGTCGGGTTGATCGGTGTTGAACCGGCCGGGCACGGTATCGACACCGGCGAGCACGGCGCTCCGCTTAAACATGGCCGCGTGGGGATCTACTTCGGTATGAAGTCGCCAATGATGCAAACCGACGAAGGCCAGATCGAGGAGTCTTACTCGATTTCCGCCGGGCTGGATTTCCCGTCAGTCGGGCCGCAGCATGCGTACCTCAATAGCATCGGGCGCGCAGACTATGTCTCCATTACCGATGATGAAGCCCTGGACGCCTTCAAAACCCTGTGTCTGCATGAAGGCATTATCCCGGCGCTGGAGTCCTCCCATGCCCTTGCCCATGCGCTGAAAATGATGCGCGAAAACCCGGAAAAAGAGCAGTTGCTGGTGGTCAACCTCTCCGGGCGCGGCGACAAAGACATTTTCACCGTACACGATATTCTGAAAGCGCGAGGGGAAATCTGATGGAACGTTATGACAACCTGTTTAAACAGCTGAACGCGCGCAATGAAGGCGCTTTCGTCCCCTTCGTCACGCTTGGCGATCCGTCACCGGAACAGTCGCTGAAGATCATCGACACGCTGATTGAAGCCGGGGCAGATGCACTGGAACTGGGGATCCCCTTTTCCGACCCGCTGGCCGATGGCCCGACCATCCAGAATGCGACGCTGCGCGCGTTCGCGTCCGGCGTCACGCCGACCCAGTGTTTTGAAATGCTGGCGGCCATTCGTCAGAAACACCCGGCCATTCCGATCGGCCTGCTGATGTACGCCAACCTGGTGTTTAATCGCGGTATTGATGAGTTTTACGCGCAGTGCGCAAAAGTGGGCGTCGATTCGGTGCTTGTTGCGGATGTCCCCATCGAAGAATCCGCCCCCTTCCGCCAGGCGGCAATGCGCCATAATGTTGCGCCTATTTTTATCTGCCCACCGAACGCCGATGATGATCTGCTGCGTCAGATTGCTTCCTACGGACGTGGTTACACCTACCTGTTGTCTCGCGCGGGTGTGACCGGTGCAGAGAACCGCGCCGCGCTGCCGCTGCATCATCTGGTGGAAAAACTGGCCGAATACCATGCTGCGCCAGCATTACAAGGGTTCGGTATTTCTGCGCCGGACCAGGTGTCATCGGCAATTAACGCAGGCGCTGCCGGGGCGATCTCCGGTTCCGCCACCGTGAAGATCATTGAAAACAACCTCAATAATCCTGCTGCCATGCTGGCAGAGTTGAAAACCTTTGTTCAGCAGATGAAAGCCGCGACGTTACCCCGTTAATCCCTCACACCGCCCGATCCGTCGGGCGGTGATCTACTGTCTTTGTGCCCTGATTTGCATAACACATTGTTAAGAGGTTCATATTTTCTGTGGGATAATAGCAATGACGACTCCCCACAACAGATATGACCCTGATGCGTAAAACCGATTCCCCGATCTGGCAAAGCCAATGGATAGCGCTACTGTTGACTGGCGTTCTTGCCGGTGTGGCAGGCATGTTGATAGCCCTTCTGCTACATGAAATCCAGCATCTGGCTTTTGGCTACAGCCAGCGGTCGCTGATTGGCGGGCCGCCTTTCCTGCAGGGAGTAAGCGATGCCAGCGCGCTGCGCCGTCTGGCTGTGCTCAGCGCGGCAGGAATTGTTGCGGGCTGCGGGTGGTGGCTACTGGCGCGTTATGCCAAAAAACGCGTCAGTGTCAGTACGGCAGTGAACGATGTCACGCAGCCGATGCCCACCGTCACCACGTTGTGCCATGCCTTTCTTCAGGTCATTACTGTCGCGATGGGCTCTCCGCTAGGCAGAGAAAGCGCGCCCCGCGAAGTTGGCGCACTGCTTGGTGGCAGCATCGCCCGCTTTTATGGATTGAGTGCACAGGAGACAAAACGGGTGATTGCCTGCGGTGCGGGCGCAGGGCTGGCTGCGGTCTATAATGTTCCACTTGCTGGCGCAATTTTCACGCTGGAAGTGTTGCTGGTCACCATTAGCTGGGATGCAGTGATCGCGGCTGTCGTCACGTCAGCCGTTGCCGCATTCGTCGCGTCACTGGTACTGGGCAATGAGCGCCAGTACCTCTTCAGCGCCCCGAAAGCGCCCTTTTCGCTTATCGTTTGGGCAATGCTCTCAGGCCCGCTTTTCGGTTATGCGGCAAGCCTTTTCCGGCGCATGACGAAAACCGCGCGGAGACAGGTCAAAAGTAACTGGCAGATGCCCGTATTCTGTTTTATCGCTTTTGCCTGCCTTGGTCTGCTCTCAATCTGGTTTCCCCAGTTGCCGGGAAACGGACGCGGCCCGGTACAGTTGAGCTTCGGCGGCGGCGTAACGTTGCCGTTGGCGGCGATCCTGATTGGCCTGAAAGTATTGAGTATCTGGCTGGTGCTGCGTAGCGGTGCGGAAGGTGGCTTGCTGACACCCGGTCTGGCGATTGGCGCGTTGCTTGGCGCACTGATGTTCCTGATTGTTGGATCCTTTTTCCCCAACGTGGATATGGCGGAATTCGCGCTGACAGGGGGAGCAGCCTTCCTGGCGTCCTCAATGCAGATGCCGCTGACCGCCATCGTGCTGCTAATGGAGTTCACCGGGATGGACTTCAGCTTTTTTGTGCCGCTGACGTTATGTGTGGCGGGTGCCTACATGACCTGCCGTTATTGCGAGAAAGCGGAGTAAAAAGGCTGGTCGTTCATTGACCAGCCTTGTGCGTCCTGATCAGAAACGGTAACCCGCGGAGAACATAAACACCCACGGATCCAGACGCGTGCTGACACTCTGCTGCTGGCCGTTGTGTTTAAAGCGCACATCCGTATCAATATCCATGTACCACACCGACATGTTAATCAGCCAGTCGCGGTTGATTAAGTAGTCCAGCCCCACCTGCCCGGCCGCACCCCAGGAGTCTTTCAGGCTTAAGTCGGAAAGCCCCGCCTCTTTACCGGTATCGTTGAATTTTTCGTTAAAGAAGGTGGTGTAGTTGATGCCCGCGCCAACATAAGGCCGCACAGCGCTTTTGGCATCGCCAAAATACCATTGCGCCATCAAGGTCGGCGGAAGATGACTGACGGTGGCGATATCGCCGGTGGGTTTCGTGCCTACGTGGTGGCGAAACGGCGTTGCCGCCAGCAGTTCAACACCGACATTATCGGTTGCCATCCACGTCATCGTGAGACCCAGTTGGGTATTGTTGCTGACATTAAAGCTGCCCAGGCTGCCCAACACATTATCAGAACCTGCTGTCGGACGGACGGTGGCGGAACCGGCACGAAAGAAAAATTCGCCTGCTTCGTGCGCGTACGCGCCCCCGGAAAGACTGCCCAGAATCAATGCTGCCACGGCTAATTTTTTCATATCCACTCCATGATTAGGGTTTTTAACGCGCCGTGAATATACCTACAACTGGGTACAAAGTGATCTAACACAGATCACACTTGATGCTGTAATTTAACATTCATTGATCTGAGATAATTTTTACCGCCAGACACAATCATTAACTTTTGTATTCACATCAATTTTTGCCAAACAGATACGTTAAAAAATTCCCCTGTTTCCATCTTGTGCGCCTGTTTATGCGGCGCTAAGTTAGTGGCCTGACAATATGTGTTGATGCGTCGTTAAGTGCAGGTACGTTATGAGTTCACTCAATCCGTGCATGTCGTGCGGAGCCTGTTGTGCGTATTTTCGGGTCTCTTTCTACTGGGCTGAAGCGGATGATGCTGGCGGCCCTGTCCCGGCTCAACTCACTGAGCCACTTACTCCGTTTTTGCGCTGTATGGGCGGAACCAATCAGAAACAGAGTCGTTGCGTGGCACTGGAAGGGATACCCGGTCAATCCGCGCGGTGCAGCATTTACGAAGGACGTCCGTCGCCCTGTCGCGAATTTGCCATGTCCGGCGAAGCGGGTCTGGTGAATGAAGCCTGCGATCGCGCCCGTGCACAGTACGGATTAGCGCCTCTTTACAAAGATATGCTTTTCCATACAAGCAGTGATGCTGCCACTGAGGATGTATTCAGGGTACAATTGCCTGATATTTAACATCGCAATACTCAAGGAGAGTGCATGTCTATCACGGCGAAATCCGTTTACCGTGACACGGGGAATTTTTTTCGTAATCAGTTTGTTACCCTTTTACTGATTGCATTGTTGTGCGCATTTATTACCGCAGTGCTGGGGCATGCTTTTTCGCCCAGTGAAGAGCAACTCTCTATTTTAAGTGAAGGTGATAATCTGGCAGGCAGCGTGGGTTTGTTTGAACTGGTGCAAAATATGACGCCGGAACAGCAAAGCGTACTGCTGCGCGCGTCAGCCGCGTCAACGTTTTCCGGTCTGATCGGCAACGCCATTCTGGCAGGCGGCGTGTTGTTAATGATTCAGATGATCTCAGCCGGTCATCGCGTTAGCGCGCTGCGCGCCATCGGTGCCAGCGCCCCGGTGTTGCCTAAGCTGTTTCTGCTGATCCTGCTGACCACGTTTATGGTGCAGATCGGTATTATGTTTATCATTGTACCTGGTGTGATACTGGCCATTTTGCTGTCGTTTGCCCCTGTTATCCTTGTTCAGGATAAAACCGGCATCTTCGCCTCTATGCGCAGCAGTATGCGCCTTAGCTGGACCAATATGCGCCTGGTGGCACCCGCGGTGATGGGCTGGCTGCTGGCGAAAACGCTGTTGCTGCTATTTGCACATAATCTGGCGGTGTTTACCCCGGAAGTGGGTGCGGTGATCGCCAATACCCTGAGTAATCTGATCTCAGCCGCGTTACTTATTTATCTGTTCCGCCTCTATATGCTGATGCGTGCGTGAATAGCCTGACTGCCCGGCGGGCAGTCCTCTTGATGGAATCGTTGAATGAAGCAGTTTCTTGATTTTCTGCCCCTCGCGCTCTTTTTCGTGGTTTATAAGATGTACGACATTTTCGCCGCGACCAAGGTGCTGATCGTGGCCTCTGCCATCGTGCTGATTTACTGCTGGATCCGCTATCGCAAAGTGGAAAAAGTGGCGCTGATTACGTTCGTGCTGGTGGCCATCTTTGGTGGGTTGACCATCAAATTCCATGCGGTGGAGTTTATTAAATGGAAGGTCACGGTGATTTACGGTCTGTTTGCCGTTGCCTTATTGTTCAGCCAGTGGGTAATGAAAAAGACGCTGATTCAGCGCATGCTGGGTAAAGAGCTGACCCTGCCGGACGCCGTGTGGTCAAAACTGAACATTGCCTGGGCACTCTTTTTTATTGCTTGCGGCCTGGCCAATATTTATGTCGCGTTCTGGTTATCCTTTGATACCTGGGTTGATTTTAAAGTCTTTGGCCTGACCATCCTGACGCTGATTTTCACCGTGCTTAGCGGCGTCTATATCTACCGGCATATGCCGCCGCAGGACGATAAATCCTGACCATGACACGCCAGGCCCAGCGCCTGGCTTTTTCTGTGTTCTCCGCCACAAATTCGTAGTAGCATCCCGCCATAAATCCCTCATTACAGAAGAGATAACAATGACAACCACTCAGGACGCTCCTCACGGCGAACTTGTCTTACGCACATTAGCAATGCCAGCAGACACCAATGCCAACGGCGACATTTTCGGCGGTTGGCTGATGTCACAGATGGATATCGGCGGCGCCATTCAGGCCAAAGAGATCGCCCATGGGCGTGTCGTGACGGTACGGGTTGATGGCATGACGTTTCATCGTCCGGTGGCTGTGGGCGACGTCGTCTGCTGCTACGCGCGCTGCGTAAAACGCGGTACTACGTCAATAACCATCAATATCGAAGTGTGGGTGAAAAAAGTGTCGTCTGACCCGATTGGTCAACGCTACAAAGCAACCGAAGCACTGTTTATTTACGTGGCCGTCGATAACGAAGGGAAACCCCGCCCAATCCCGGCGCAGGAATAAAAAAACTGCACCTTAATCCGTCAGAAGTCTGACGTTTGGGGTGCAGTCGATACTGCTGGCGGCGTTACTCCATGCTCGCGCCGCCATTCAGCCGGAAGACGACGTTCACGATCAGGCCTGAACCCGGTTTACCTGCCTCATAGCGCCATTTACGCATGGCGGCTTTCACTTCACGCTCAAACATATTGGCAGGCTGCGCCGACAGAACTTCAACGTTCTCAACGCGACCATCGGGTGTGACATCGAATTTGACCCGCACACGCCCCTCAATACGCAATGCCTGGGCGCGTGCCGGATATTGCGGCTGGTTACGACTCAACGCGCGCGGTCCGGTCGGTACAGAGGGTGCCGGTTTAGTGGTCGCCGCAGACGGTGTCGGGTTAGTCGCCGGGCGCGCAGGCACATTGCTCTCAGATGGTGATGCCTGCGTCGGCTCGGCCGGTTTTACATCGCGCTTCGGCTGCTCAACTTTTTTCTCGGGTTTCGGCTTCGGCTTGGGTTTCGGTTTCGGCTTCTCGATCACCACGGGCGCTTCTTTCAGCGGCTCAGGAATCGGTTCCGGTTCAGGCTCGGGTGTCGCAACCGGTTCTGGTGGCTGTACAGCTTGCGGGGGTTCCAGATCGGCAGGCGCAACCATCGTCACCGAAATAGGTTGAGCAGGTGCGGGCAATTCAACAACCTGATGTACCGAGGTATAGAGCAGACCCGCCACGACGGCTCCGTGAATACCAACGGACAACAGCGTCGGCCAGGGAAAGCGGCGAGGTAAATCAAGGGTCATTGAAGTCATAATCATGTCAGTTAAAAAACCAGGTCTCGATTTTAAATGCAAATAGCAATCATATTCAACAAGCCATCACGTCCGGCGGCAATTTTGACCTTCTGATGCGTAAAAAAACCGCAAACTCCCCATGGTTATCCATCGGGCAAATCTTTACATTGCAGTCATGCGGTCTTTCACATAACGTTATGGCTTTCCGATAGGTAAGGAGCTGTATCCGTGCTTTACGTTATTTTTGCTGAAGATATCGCTGATTCTCTTGAGAAACGTTTGTCCGTGCGCCCTGCTCACCTGGCGCGGCTGCAATTGCTGCATGATGAAGGGCGTCTATTGACCGCCGGGCCGATGCCTGCTGTCGACAGTAACGATCCGGGAGCCGCGGGTTTTACCGGTTCAACGGTGATTGCTGAGTTTGAATCCCTGGAAGCTGCTCAGGCCTGGGCACAGGACGATCCTTACGTGGCAGCGGGTGTTTACCAGAACGTGACGGTTAAACCGTTCAAAAAGGTATTTTAACCTTCATCCCGGCCGGGCAAAGGTTGTGAGATGGCATAAAAAGACCCGCACCAGACGGGTCTTTTTTTATGCAGAGACACTTAAAAGCGAGATGGCGAACCCAGCGGTACTTCGGCATCCGGCTCGCGGGTGATGCGGTTACGCAAATCGCGGCGGATAAGTTCAATCGCCCAGAACCAGAAAATATGCCCAACCAGCTCAGAAATGTATTCGTCAACTGGCAGATCGGCCAGACCCGGTGTTAAGCCGAGCAGTGGGAACGAGATCCAGTGGACGCAAATGGTCGCCACAATCCCTGCCCATACCCCTTGCCATAATTTCACTTTCGGGAACACTTCCGCTACCACGCAATACCCAATGGCAAACACCAACGAGAAAATAATATGCGTGACCATAACCGGATTGATGATGTGTTCAGAGAAAGTATAAACAGTATGGGTCGGATCAATACCCAGATAATCGCGTAAGAAAAGATATGGTGGATTAAACTCATCGCGACCGCCAGAAAAAGTCCTTGGCGGCAACGGTACTTCAGCGCCCCATTTTACAAATGCTGATAACACACCCGCAATAATGCCGACAAAGAAGGCTACGCCAAAGCGGCGTCTTGCTGGTTCCGTTCTAACAAAATAATCCTTAAGTGCCATAGTAGTCCCATTTATTCATAACGTATTAATTTCGCTGAACAATGTTCTATGAGCAAATGACGGCGCATGTTGATCAAGATCACACTTACGTATCTTTACATGGCAAATGGCTATTTTCAGCACTTATTGTAACTGCATTTCTTTTTATTTCACGTGCGACAATAAGCGCCTCATTAATTGCCAGGCGTGACAGTTAGTTTTTCTTTTAAAATATGAGGAAATAATGAAGAAATATGAAAAAGCATTCAATAACACAATCAGAAAGAACACTTTTTTTATAAGGTTAATGGCCTATGCTTTTTGAAAACAAATTAATGATGACAACACCGGCAATAATCAACCCCATTCCCAGCATCGCCGGGAGATCAAGTTTTTGCCCGTGCACAAACCAGCCCACGATGCCAATCAACACAATACCGGCACCGGACCAAATTGCATAAATCACACCTGTCGGGATACTGCGCATCGGAATGGTCAGACACCAGAAGGCGATGCAATACCCGGCAATACTGATAACGCTGGGGATCAGACGAGTAAAACTGTCGGAGGATTTCAGCGCGGTCGTTGCGATAACCTCAACGATGATGGCAATGCCAAGAAATATAAGTGCTTCTTTATTCATTGATTTTAACATCCGCAGGTTAACACTTACTCATCACCAGACGGGTGGCGGTAAAAGGATAAACAATGAGGCTATCGTAACCGACATACAGCGCGTGCTCATGATCGAGTCAACATCACTTTGCCGACATTCACGTGGCCATAAAATAACAATGGGCACCGTTATCGGTGCCCAACGTAATCAGATATCGTAAATAGCAAACAACAACACATTACGATGGCGGTTCACACCGCATTTTCTGATAGCGTGGATGCGCATGTTACGGCGCGACTGCGCTTCAAGCCAGCGTGCTTTCCGGCGGCCTATCTGCCGCAGCATACGCCAGCGCCCCACTTCCGGACGACTACGCTTCATTTTTACGACTCAGTGCTTAACGGAAACGCCATTATAGTCTGTCGTCCGCGTCAGACCAGCGCTTTTGGGCGTTTTTATTTGCCAGATGAAGCCGGATGCGTAAACTCACTGAATGACGTTTTGAAAAGGATTTTTATTTATGTCCACCTTTTACACCGTAATGAGCTGGCTGATCGTCTTAGGTTACTGGCTACTGATTGCTGGTGTGACCCTGCGTATTTTGATGAAGCGTCGGGCGGTCACCTCCGCCATGGCATGGTTGTTGGTTATCTACATTCTGCCGCTGGTCGGGATCATCGCCTATCTCTCACTCGGCGAACTGCACCTCGGGAAACGTCGCGCTGAACGAGCACGCGCCATGTGGCCTTCCACCGCCAAATGGTTAAAGGACCTGAAGAATTTCAAACGTATTTTTGCCGAAGAGAACAGCAGCGTCGCCGCATCACTGTTTAAACTCTGTGAACGCCGCCAGGGCATTGCGGGCGTAAAAGGCAACCAGTTACAGCTGCTTACCAGCTCTGATGATGTGATGCAGGCGCTGATCCGCGATATTCAGCTCGCCCGGCACAATATTGAGATGGTTTTCTATATCTGGCATCCTGGCGGTATGGCGGATCAGGTAGCCGAGTCTCTCATGGCGGCAGCGCGACGCGGCGTACATTGCCGCCTGTTGCTCGATTCCGCAGGCAGCGTAGCGTTTTTCCGCAGCCCGTGGGTAGGGATGATGCGCAATGCCGGTATCGAGGTAGTGGAGGCGCTCAAGGTAAACCTGATGCGTGTTTTTCTTCGCCGCATGGATTTACGCCAGCACCGTAAAATCGTGCTTATCGACAACTACATCGCCTACACCGGCAGCATGAATATGGTCGATCCTCGCTTCTTTAAACAAGATGCCGGCGTCGGTCAGTGGATCGATTTGATGGCGCGAATGGAAGGCCCAATTGCCACAGCGATGGGGATTATTTACTCCTGTGACTGGGAAATTGAAACCGGCAAGCGCATTCTCCCGCCGCCGCCCGATGCCAACATCATGCCATTCGAGGAAGCCAGCGGGCATACCATCCACACGATCGCATCAGGCCCAGGGTTCCCGGAAGATTTGATCCATCAGGCGCTGCTCACGGCGGTTTACTCCTCGCGTGAGTATCTGATCATGACAACGCCTTATTTTGTGCCGAGTGATGATTTACTGCATGCGATTTGCACCGCCGCGCAACGCGGTGTGGACGTCAGCATTATTCTGCCACGCAAAAACGATTCTGTTTTGGTAGGCTGGGCCAGCCGCGCATTCTTTACCGAATTGCTGGCGGCTGGAGTAAAAATTTATCAGTTTGAAGGCGGCCTGCTGCACACCAAGAGCGTGCTGGTGGACGGCGAGTTGAGTCTGGTCGGCACCGTCAATCTGGATATGCGCAGTTTATGGCTTAATTTCGAGATTACGCTGGTGATCGACGATGCCGGATTCGGTGGCGATCTGGCAGCCGTACAGGACGACTATATCTCCCGTTCACGGCTTCTTGATGCGCGATTATGGGTCAAACGCCCTTTCTGGCACCGAATCGCTGAACGACTGTTTTACTTCTTTAGTCCGTTGCTGTAAAACGTGCCCAACTGAAGTGAAGAGGTAATCATGGAAATGGATCTGAATAACCGCCTGACCGAAGACGAAACGCTCGAACAGGCTTATGACATCTTCCTCGAACTGGCGGCGGATAATCTCGACCCGGCGGACATCATTCTGTTCAATTTACAGTTTGAAGAGCGTGGCGGTGCGGAGCTGTTCGATCCGAGCGAAGACTGGCAGGAGCATGTGGATTATGACCTCAACCCGGACTTCTTCGCTGAAGTGGTCATTGGGCTGGCGGAAACGGACGGCGGCGAAATTAACGATATTTTCGCACGTGTTTTATTATGCCGCGAGAAAGACCATAAGCTTTGCCATATTCTCTGGCGCGAGTAAGCGGCAGAAACAGAAAGGGCTGACAATCGTCAGCCCTTTTTTCATGCCGTCAGATTACAACGGGTCGACTTTCAGGCAGGAGACTGCATGGCGGAAACTGCCCTCCAGCACCGGTCGGGTTTGCGCGCACTCTGGCCCGGCAATCGGGCAGCGGGTACGGAACACACAACCGGATGGCGGGTTGATCGGTGAAGGCAAATCCCCTTCCAGCAACTGGATGGTCTTGTTCTTTTCCTGATCCGGATCCGGTACCGGCACCGCTGACATCAGCGCTTTGGTGTACGGGTGCAACGGATTCTGGTACACCTCATCATAGGTTCCCAGCTCCACCGCATGGCCAAGGTACATCACCAGTACGCGATCGGAGATGTGTTTCACCACCGCCAGATCGTGGGCGATAAAAATCAGCGACAGCCCCATTTCTCGCTGCAATTTTTGCAACAAGTTCACCACCTGAGCCTGAATTGACACATCGAGCGCCGACACAGGTTCGTCACAGATGATCAGCTTCGGTTCAAGGATCAGCGCACGCGCAATACCGATACGCTGGCACTGGCCACCGGAGAACTCATGCGGATAACGGTTGATCAGGTTCGGCAGCAGGCCCACCTTCATCATCATCGTTTTTACGCGATCCCGAACTTCCTGACGCGGCATTTTAGGGTGATAGGTACGCAGTGGCTCCGCAATGATCTCACCGATGGTCATACGCGGGTTCAGCGAAGCCAGCGGATCCTGGAAAATCATCTGGATGTCGCTGCGAACCTCGCGCCACTCATCGGGTTTCATCCCCAGCAGATCTTTGCCCAGCCAGGCCACTTTACCGTCGGTGGCTTTCACCAGGCCGATGATTGCGCGCGCAAAGGTGGATTTCCCGCAACCTGACTCGCCAACCACGCCAAGCGTTTCCCCTTCGTACAACCGCAGGGTAACGCCATCAACGGCTTTCAGCGTCTTCGCCGGTTGCCAGAACCACTGTTTGCCGTCTTTAATGTCGAAATGCACTTTCAGGTCGGCAATTTCGAGCAGCACTTTTCTCTCTTCAGTTACGGCATTCATACCAGTTCCTCCACCGACTTATAGCAGGCGCGCAAGCGACCCGGGGCAAATTCCTCCAGTGGCGGAGCACTGTTACAGATTTCCATCGCGTGCGGGCAGCGCGGCTGGAAAGGACAACCTTTCGGCAGACGCAGCAGGTTTGGCGGGTTACCCGGAATAGTCAACAACGACTCGCCTTCCGCATCCAGACGCGGTACCGCATTTAACAGGCCAATAGAGTACGGGTGAGAAGGATGGTAGAAGACATCCCGAGCCTGCCCGTATTCCATCGTACGCCCGGCATACATCACCAACACTTTGTCACAGATCCCCGCCACCACGCCGAGGTCGTGGGTGATCATAATGATGGCGGTGTTAAATTCGCGTTTCAGCTCGTTCAGCAGCGTCATGATCTGCGCCTGCACGGTAACGTCCAGCGCCGTGGTGGGTTCATCTGCGATCAGCAACTTCGGCCGGCACAGTAACGCCATCGCAATCATCACGCGCTGGCGCATACCGCCGGAAAACTCGTGCGGGTACATGCGCATGCGCTTACGCGCTTCCGGCATTTTCACCGCATCCAGCATTTTGACAGACTCTTCGAATGCTTCACCTTTGCTCATGCCTTTGTGCAGCATCAGCACTTCCATTAACTGCTCGCCAACACGCATATACGGGTTCAGCGACGTCATGGGATCCTGGAAAATCATCGAGATCTGTTCGGCACGCAGCTTGTTCAGCACATGCTCTGGCAAATTGAGGATCTCTTTGCCATTGAACGTGGCCGAGCCACCAATACGACCGTTGGCCGCCAGCAATCCCATCAGCGCAAACGCCGTCTGAGATTTACCGGAGCCGGATTCGCCCACAATACCCAACGTTTCACCGGCGCGCAGTGAGAAGTTCAGGTCGTTTACAGCCGTAACATCGCCGTCCGGAGTCTGGAAAGTGACCCGTAAGTCTTTGACATCCAGCAGAAGATCCGATTGCTGCCGCGTCGCCGACGCTAATGAGGTTTCTGTAATGCTCATGACAGCACTCCTTAACGATCTTTCGGGTCGAGGGCATCACGCAAGCCATCGCCGATAAAGTTGAAACAAAACAGGGTGACAACCAGGAATCCCGCCGGGAACAACAATAACCACGGAGAGACTTCCATTGAGTTTGCGCCATCGCTCAACAACGCCCCCCAACTGCTCAGCGGCTCCTGGGTCCCCAAACCGAGGAAGCTGAGGAACGATTCGAACAGGATCATGCTGGGAACCAGCAGTGATGCATAAACCACCACAACCCCCAGCACGTTCGGCACGATATGCCGAACGACGATATTCACCGTTGAAACGCCGCCAACCTGAGCCGCTTCAATAAACTCTTTACGCTTCAGACTGAGCGTTTGCCCGCGAACGATACGCGCCATGTCCAGCCAGGAAACCATGCCGATTGCGACAAAAATGAGCAGAATATTTTGCCCAAAGAAGGTCACCAGCAGGATCACGAAGAACATAAAGGGGAAGGAGTTGAGGATTTCCAGCAGACGCATCATTACGGAGTCGGTTTTACCACCCAGATAGCCTGACAGCGAGCCATATAGCGTCCCAACGATCACCGCCACCAGCGCCGCTGCAATGCCCACCATCAGCGAAATGCGCCCGCCAATGGCCACGCGCACCAGCAGGTCGCGACCGGATGAGTCCGTACCAAAATAGTGGCCTGACTCCATATCCGGCTTGCTGGACATCATGCCCCAGTCGGTATCAAAGTAGGTGAACTGCGACACCATCGGCGCCAGCGTAACGAACAACGCAATCAGCAGCAGTACCGCCAGGCTGGCAACCGCGGCGCGGTTATGCATAAAACGACGGCGTGCATCCTGCCACAGGCTTCGACCTTCGACTTCGAGTTTTTCACTGAAGTTTTCCAGCGCCTCGCTGTTTTTCTTACTTAACATCATGGCGTACTCCAGTGTTAATAACGGATCTTCGGATCGATAACGGCATACAGCACGTCAACAATCGCGTTAAACATAATCGTCAGCGTACCGACCAGGATGGTCAGGCTCAGCACCAGAGAGTAGTCACGGTTCAACGCACCGTTAACAAACAGCTGACCGATACCCGGCAAACCATAGATGGTTTCAATCACCATGGAACCGGTGATAATGCCGACAAACGCAGGCCCCATATAGGACAGCACCGGTAACAGCGCAGGTTTGAGCGCATGGCGGAAAATAATCCGCCGCATCGGCAGACCTTTCGCGCGGGCAGTACGGATAAAGTTTGAGTGTAATACCTCAATCATCGAACCACGTGTGATACGGGCGATACTGGCGATATAGGCCAGCGATAATGCCACCATTGGCAGGATCATGAATTTCAGCGCACCGCCGTTCCAGCCCCCTGCAGGCAGCCACTTCAGCATAATGGCGAAGATCATCACCAGTAACGGTGCAACCACGAAACTCGGAATAACCACGCCGGTCATCGCCAGCCCCATGACCGAATAGTCCCATCGGGTGTTCTGGTTCAGTGCGGCGATAACCCCCGCCGTCACACCGAACACCACGGCCAGCAAGAAGGCTGCCGCGCCCAGTTTTGCGGAAACCGGGAAACTCGCCGCGACCAGATCGTTGACCGTGTAATCTTTGTATTTAAAGGACGGTCCGAAATCGAAATGCGCGAGCTGTTTCAGGTAACTGAAATATTGCGTCAGAATCGGATCGTTTAAATGGTATTTCGCTTCGATATTCGCCATCACTTCTGGCGACAGCGCACGCTCACCGGTAAAAGGACTCCCCGGCGCAAGGCGCATCATGAAAAACGAAATAGTGATAAGAATAAAAAGTGTTGGAATCGCTTCAAGACAGCGACGTAGGATAAATTTCAACATTGCCCGTACCTTCTGGCCTGTGCCTTTTACACATTCTCTTGCAGACGACCATAAAGCCGCCCGGGAATGATGTGTATTCTGTTGCGATGAAAATAAGACACTGTGGGACAGGTTTCCCTGCCCCACTCATTGCCATTAATGCTTGATAATATACAAGTTTTTAACGTAGATATTATCCATCGGGTCTTTACCGGTGTAACCACCAACCCACGGTTTCACCAGACGGGCGTTAACATAGTAGTAAACCGGGACAATCGCCGAGTCTTTATCCAGTTGCTGTTCAGCTTTGGAGTAGAGATCTGCGCGCTGTGATTCTTCGGTTACTTTCAGCGTATCGCCAATCAGCTTATCAAACGCCGGGCTCTTATAGTGCGCGGTGTTGTTGGAGCTGTCGGACAGCATGGTGTTCAGGAAGGAAGTCGGTTCGTTGTAGTCCGCACACCAGCCGGCACGCGCAACATCAAAGGTGCCCTGATGACGGGTGTCGAGGAAGGTTTTCCACTCCTGGTTTTCCAGCTTAACGTCTGCGCCGAGGTTTTTCTTCCAGATGGAAGCAACAGCAATGGCCAGTTTTTTATGCAGGTCAGATGTGTTGTACAGCAGGCTAAATGACAACGGTTTGTCAGCCGTGTAACCGGCTTCCGCCAGCAGTTTTTTCGCTTCGGCGTTACGTTGTTCCTGCGTCATTTTGAACCATGCCGGTTCAGTCAGTTTTGCACCATCGGTGTACGGCGGGGTGTAGCTGTATGCCGGCAGGTCGCCCTGGTTTTTCACTTTATTGACGATGATGTCGCGATCCAACGCCAGTTTCAGCGCGGTACGTACGCGAACGTCAGTGAACGGGGCTTTCTGGTTGTTGATTTCATAGTAGTAAGTACACAGGTACGGATCGACGTGTACTTCTTTAGGAATCTCTTTTTTCAGCTTCTGGAACAGTTCAATCGGCATGTTGTTATAGGTCATGTCGATTTCACCGCTGCGGTAGCGGTTCACGTCTGTCACTTCAGAAGAGATTGGCAGGTAAGTAACCTGATCGATAACGGTTTTTTTGTTATCCCAATAGTTGGTGTTGCGCTCAAGAACAATGCGCTCGTTGACCACCCAGTCTTTCAGTTTATACGCACCGTTGGTCACGATGTTTGCTGGCTGTGTCCATTTTTCACCGAATTTCTCAATGGTGGCTTTAGGCACAGCAGAAACGGAGGGGTGAACCAGCAGTTTGTAGAAATACGGAACCGGTTCACTCAGGGTCACTTCGAAGGTGTTGTCATCGATGGCTTTGACACCCAGATCGGTAATCGGTTTTTTACCGGCGATGATGTCATCGATATTCGCGATATGACCGTATTGCAGATAGCTTGCGTACGGAGAAGCGGTTTTCGGATCCGCCAGGCGCTGCCAGCTATAAACGAAGTCTTGCGCCGTTACCGGCGAACCATCGGACCATTTCGCGTCTTTACGCAGATGGAAGGTCCAGACTTTAAAATCTTTGTTGTCCCACTTCTCCGCAACACCTGCGGTCGGGTGGCCTTCAACATCGGAAATCAGCAGACCTTCAAACAGGTCGCGGTTGATGTTGGATTCCGGCACCCCTTCAATTTTATGCGGATCCAGAGATTGCACTTCAGAGCCGTTGTTACGGACCAGCGTTTGCTTCTCCGCCAGCTGAACACCTGCCGGAACGTCAGCAGCCATTGCTGCGTTACCGGTAATTAGCGCAGTTAGAATTCCCGCTGCTACCAGACTTTTTTTTGTGATGATGGACATTGTGTTGATACTCCACTCATTATAATTACTGACGTTGACGCCAGCCTGTTGTCCCCTGTCGGGGGCCTGATGAGCGCAGGAGCTTTTTGGCGCTATCAGACATCTGCTTTTTTACTGCTGCTATCACCGACTTTTTTATTACGGATCGCTCAAACGGCAACCTTACGTCGATTCTTTCACCCGCCTCCCCTGTCGAGGCGCGTCTTAATGCCGGAGAGAAACGTCATATATGAAAACGATTCTCATCTAATCTGTTTATTCTGCGAATTATAAGGCTCATAAAGAGAATGGGCGGAAAATATCAAATGCCTTCCGCTGCCGCCAATACAATTTGCAAATTTGTTAACCATTTCTCTTTTGCGGCACAGCGTTAGCCGCGAAGACGTGTCTGAACAGTCTCCCTGAGAATTTTTTATCTATGATTATCAATTAGATAAATGCGCATCACGACCATGTAATGCATTTTGGCAGATGACGTGGTTTTTTGCACAAAAAAACAACAACTGACCACTTTTTAGCACATTCATCTGCGATAAGATTGAAAGTACTAATATCATTTCAATTATGTCACGGCAAGCCCAATAGTATGATGTGAGGGAAATAACAGACGCATTTGCACACAATCTGCACAAGTCGGATTCATAAAACTTATACCCCGTTGATAATCAATCATTTTTCTGATTAGCGCAATTTATTATACTTACCGCCGTTTTGCGTATTCATCATATGTTTTACTGATTTTGCGTTTTCCTTCACAGCCGGTTAAGCCCGACTTAATTAATGCGATATATAAAATAATACATAGCGATTAATCATTGAGTAAATAAAGGAGGTGAATCAGTTCAGCAGTCCGGGGAAAATCGATTTAATACCGCCAACGATAAACTCAATTCCCAGCGCCATAAGCAGTAAACCCATAATACGCGTAATCACGTTAATGCCTGTCTGCCCGAGTAAACGCACCAGCCACGGGGCCATACGGAAAAGGCCCCATGAGCACAGAGCGAATAATGCAATGGCCACAGAGAAACCCAGCAGATATTCCACGCTGTGATAGCGTGTGCCCCACACGATCGTCGAACTGATGGCGCCGGGGCCCGCCATTAGCGGCAGTGCTAACGGCACCACGCCGATGCTTTCGCGGATAGCAGTTTCTGATTGTTCCTGTTTGTTCTGTTTATCCTCACCCAATTTGCCGCTGATCATCGACATCGCAATCGTCACGACCAGAATGCCCCCGGCGATACGGAAGGAATCAATAGAGATACCGAAGATCTGAAGAATGGCATCGCCGAGAAATAACGATGTCCACAGGATAATGGCAACAGACAGGTTGGCCGTGAGGTTGGTTTTATTTCGCGCCCCCGCCGTCTGATAGCTGGTCATACTAATGAAGACAGGAATAATGCCCACCGGGTTAACCAGCGCGAACAAACCGATAAAAAACTTAAAACAGGTCGTAAAATCAAACAATGTATGAATCACAGTACACTCCGCAACGTCGCCAGACTCAGTGAGAGAAAGGGGTGACAGAATAATCCATGCCGAAGATACGCGTTTTCTTTATTACATTCATCAGGATTTCTGTCGAAATCAACGGCAATACAACATGTTATTCAGTTGTGGGAATTGTGATAATCTTAGAGGGCGCTCAGTCAGATGCCATTAACATTTGATACAAACGCCCAAAAACGACCTTGCTGAAAGGTGTCAGCGTCACCGAAATTTGACGTAGATCACGCTAATACTACCTAAAACCAGGTAGTCTGGTGTCACCTAAAGAAAGTAAAAAAAGCGCTATTGCGTTGAGGCTCTTTCAGTAAATCAGTGGCATGTGGTTAGGCGTTAAGTATCTGTTTTTCTGTAATTTACGCAACCTGCAGCCGGTCTGTCTATACTCTCGTATTGGACAGCTGGTTTACTAAAAGAGTTTAACATTATCAGGAGAGCATTATGGCTGTTACTAATGTCGCTGAACTTAACGCACTCGTTGAACGCGTGAAGAAAGCCCAGCGTGAATATGCCAACTTTACTCAAGAGCAAGTAGATAAAATCTTCCGTGCCGCCGCCCTGGCTGCCGCAGATGCTCGAATCCCCCTCGCTAAAATGGCCGTTGCCGAATCCGGTATGGGTATCGTCGAAGATAAAGTGATTAAAAACCACTTTGCTTCTGAGTATATCTACAACGCCTATAAAGACGAGAAAACCTGTGGCGTGCTGTCTGAAGATGACACTTTCGGCACCATCACCATTGCTGAACCTATCGGCATTATTTGCGGTATCGTCCCGACCACTAACCCAACGTCTACTGCTATCTTCAAATCACTGATTAGCCTGAAGACCCGCAACGCCATCATTTTCTCCCCGCATCCGCGTGCTAAAGATGCGACCAATAAAGCGGCGGATATCGTACTGCAAGCGGCTATCGCTGCAGGCGCGCCGAAAGATCTGATCGGCTGGATTGATCAGCCTTCTGTTGAACTGTCTAACGCGCTGATGCATCACCCTGACATCAACCTGATTCTGGCCACTGGCGGCCCGGGCATGGTGAAAGCAGCATACAGCTCCGGTAAACCGGCTATCGGCGTGGGCGCAGGCAACACTCCGGTTGTGATTGATGAAACGGCTGATATCAAACGCGCCGTGGCTTCTGTTCTGATGTCCAAAACCTTCGATAACGGCGTTATCTGTGCTTCTGAACAGTCTGTCGTTGTTGTTGACTCCGTTTATGATGCTGTTCGCGAACGTTTCGCCAGCCATGGCGGCTACCTGCTGCAAGGTAAAGAGCTGAAAGCGGTTCAGGATATCATTCTGAAAAATGGCGCACTCAACGCAGCCATCGTCGGTCAACCGGCTTATAAAATTGCTGAACTTGCCGGTTTCACCGTTCCGACAACGACCAAGATCCTGATTGGTGAAGTGAAAGTCGTTGACGAAAGCGAGCCTTTCGCTCACGAAAAACTCTCTCCGACGCTGGCAATGTATCGCGCGAAAGATTTCGAAGATGCGGTAGAAAAAGCGGAGAAACTGGTCGCAATGGGCGGTATCGGTCATACATCCTGTCTGTACACCGACCAGGATAACCAGCCGGAACGCGTTGCACATTTCGGTCAGAAAATGAAAACCGCACGTATCCTGATTAACACCCCGGCTTCTCAGGGTGGTATCGGTGACCTGTATAACTTCAAACTCGCGCCTTCCCTGACTCTGGGTTGTGGTTCCTGGGGTGGTAACTCCATCTCTGAAAACGTTGGTCCGAAACACCTGATCAACAAGAAAACCGTTGCTAAGCGAGCTGAAAACATGTTGTGGCACAAACTTCCGAAATCTATCTACTTCCGCCGTGGCTCACTGCCAATCGCGCTGGATGAAGTGATTACTGATGGTCACAAACGCGCACTTATCGTGACCGACCGTTTCCTGTTTAACAACGGTTACGCAGACCAGATCACCTCTGTTCTGAAAGCGGCTGGCGTGGAAACTGAAGTGTTCTTCGAAGTTGAAGCTGACCCGACGCTGACTATCGTACGCAAAGGCGCTGAGCTGGCGAACTCCTTCAAACCGGACGTGATCATCGCGCTGGGCGGCGGTTCCCCGATGGACGCAGCCAAAATCATGTGGGTAATGTACGAACACCCGGAAACCCATTTCGAAGAGCTGGCGCTGCGCTTTATGGACATCCGTAAACGTATCTACAAGTTCCCGAAAATGGGCGTGAAAGCGAAAATGATCGCTATCACTACCACTTCCGGTACCGGTTCTGAAGTTACACCGTTTGCCGTGGTAACTGACGATGCAACTGGCCAGAAATACCCGCTGGCTGACTATGCCCTGACCCCGGATATGGCCATCGTTGATGCCAACCTGGTGATGGATATGCCGAAATCACTGTGTGCGTTCGGTGGTCTGGATGCGGTAACCCACGCTCTGGAAGCTTACGTGTCCGTACTGGCTTCTGAGTTCTCTGATGGTCAGGCGCTGCAAGCGCTGAAGCTGTTGAAAGAAAACCTGCCGGCTTCTTACAACGAAGGGTCTAAAAACCCGGTTGCTCGTGAACGTGTTCATAGTGCTGCAACCATCGCAGGTATCGCGTTTGCTAACGCCTTCCTCGGGGTGTGTCACTCTATGGCGCACAAACTGGGTTCTCAGTTCCACATTCCGCACGGCCTGGCTAACGCCCTGCTGATTTGTAACGTTATTCGTTATAACGCGAACGATAACCCGACTAAACAGACTGCATTCAGCCAGTACGACCGTCCGCAGGCTCGCCGTCGCTACGCAGAAATTGCTGACCATCTGGGTCTGACTGCTGCCGGTGACCGTACCGCTGCGAAGATTGAGAAACTGCTGACCTGGCTGGAAAGCATCAAAGCTGAACTGGGCATTCCGAAATCCATTCGCGAAGCGGGCGTTCAGGAAGCAGACTTCCTGGCCAACGTGGACAAACTGTCTGAAGATGCATTTGATGACCAGTGCACCGGTGCCAACCCGCGTTACCCACTGATCTCCGAGCTGAAACAAATCCTGCTGGATACGTTCTACGGCCGTGAGTTCAATGAAGGTGAACCTGCTGCAGCTAAAGCAGAGACCCCGGCAAAAGCGGACAAGAAAGCCAAAAAAATGGCTTAATGGCTTAATGGCTTAATGGCTTAATGGCTTAATGGCTTAATGGCTTAATGGCTTAATGGCTTAATGGCTTAATGGCTTAGTCTGACAAAAAACCCGCCTGATGGCGGGTTTTTTTATTGCTGTATTACACCAGCCTGATAATGCACAGATCTGCGACAGGTTTTGGCGCTGTCGCGTTTACAGCATACAAAGCCAACTGAGCATAAAGAGATCTGCTGCGATGATGTTATTACGTCGGGCCTGCAGCTACGTCATTCATGCCTCAAACCCCGCACAAAGAGCACCTGGCGCAGCATCGCTCTTACTTCCGTCCTCGCGCCTGAATTGCGGTCAGAGAGCCCTCTACCAGCGCTTCTTTATAGTGTTTGCGGCACACGGAAACATAGCGCTCATTGCCACCAATAACCACCTGCTCGCCTTCATTGTAAGGCCGCCCTGTTTGATCCAGACGCAGCACCATACTGGCCTTACGTCCACAGAAGCAGATTGTTTTCAGCTCTACCAGCTTATCTGACCATGCGAGTAAATACTGGCTGCCGACAAACAACTCGCCGCGAAAATCGGTGCGTAAACCATAACAGAGCACCGGAATATCCAGTTGATCGACGACTTCTGAAAGCGCGTACACCTGTTCCCGTGAAAGGAACTGACATTCATCAATCAGTACACAATGTACCGCTTCGCGTTCGTGCTCGGCTTTAATTTCCTCAAACAACGATGATTGTGGATTAAACAAACGGGCGGGTGAGGATAATCCAATACGCGAACTCACCTTTCCCGAGCCAAAACGATCGTCAATTTCTGCCGTGTAGACCACTGTACGCATACCTCTTTCCTGGTAATTGTAAGAGGACTGTAGTAAAGCCGTAGATTTCCCCGCATTCATCGCTGAATAGTAGAAATAAAGTTGTGCCATTGCGCGCAAAACCCCAATCAAAGTGTGATATTACTGTTAGCGATTGTACCATATTTTATCTGACAAACCGGGAGCCACTGCGCGTCTAAGGTAACCCCCTGCTCTTTTCTTTGCTTACAGATATAGCAATTGTTAATCAATGCGATTGTTACTGCCAAAGAAACAGGTCTACAAATTCATGATCTTACAAATGATTTAAATCCAGTGTTTCCGACCTTATGATCCAGAAATTATTAATATTTTAAGCATGTGAGCACATTAGCTATACGGAATTAACGAGGTCGTTATTTATCCATTATGACTATAACCCCACTCAGATTAATCACAAAAAACCACCAGAGGCGCAACGACAACATCAGTGTTTACGGATGGTATAAGTGCTTTTTTGTGCGTTTCTTCAAGTAAAATTTAAGTTAGCGATATTTATAAAACGACAAAATAAAGAGCAATTTTTGAATTCCTTACATTCACAGCTATTGCACTGGTCAAATTAACGCTCTATTATTAGCCCAACAAACCACCCCAATATAAGTTTGAGATTACTACAATGAGCGAAGCACTTAAAATTCTGAACAACATCCGTACTCTTCGTGCGCAGGCAAGAGAATGCACTCTGGAAACGCTCGAAGAAATGCTGGAAAAATTAGAAGTTGTGGTAAATGAGCGCCGTGAGGAAGAAAGCGCTGCTGCCGCTGAAGTTGAAGAGCGTACCCGTAAACTGCAGCAATATCGCGATATGCTGATTGCTGATGGTATTGACCCGACAGAACTGCTGAACAGCATGGCTGCAGCGAAAACCGGGACAAAAGCAAAACGCGCTGCACGTCCGGCTAAATATGCTTACATTGATGAAAACGGCGAATCCAAAACCTGGACTGGTCAGGGCCGTACTCCGGCTGTTATCAAAAAAGCAATGGATGAACAAGGCAAGAAACTGGAAGACTTCCTGCTTGCTGAGTAATTTCATCAGGTTTCAGAAAACCCGCCGCTGGCGGGTTTTTTTTTGACGCCCGCCACATATCTCCACAATTTCTTCATAATATAATGCTGAGCTTCATATCAATCCGTCACCAGACGCTTATTGTTTAAACTCTGCGCCACTTTTTATTGTTTTGTGCCGTTTGTTTCTCAGCAGTGCCGCGTTCTTCTTCGTTCGGAAACAGTCAGAAATAAAAAAGCCGGAGATAATCAGCGCAGCACGCTATTCTCTCCGGCTTAATTCCGACAGGGGAAGTAGATTATGCTTTCCCTGTACCCACCGTATCTTCCAGCCAGGCTTTAAATTCTTCACCCAGCGTATTGTGACGAATACCGTATTCTACAAATGCGCGCATGTAACCGAGTTTATTACCGCAGTCGTGGCTTTTGCCTTTCATATGATAGGCTTCAACCGTTTCTTTTTCGATCAGCATATCAATAGCATCCGTCAGCTGAATTTCATCGCCTGCTCCCGGAGGGGTTTTCGCCAGCAGCGGCCAAATCTCAGCGCTCAGGACATAACGACCAACCACAGCAAGATTAGACGGTGCGACGTTCGCTTTTGGTTTCTCTACGACACCGACCATCGGCACGCTGTCACCGGGATTCAGCGTCGCGCCTTTACAGTCAACAACACCGTACGCCGTTACGTCATCAACAGGCTCAACCATGATCTGGCTGGCACCGGTCTCGTCAAAGCGTTTAATCATTTCAGCCAGATTATCCTGGGAAAGATCGGATTCGAACTCATCAAGAATAACGTCCGGCAGGATAACGGCGACAGGCTCATTACCGACGACAGGGTGCGCACACAGCACGGCGTGGCCGAGGCCTTTTGCCAGCCCCTGACGAACCTGCATAATAGTAACGTGCGGTGGGCAAATAGACTGCACCTCTTCCAGCAACTGACGTTTGACACGTTTTTCCAGCATCGCCTCAAGCTCGAAGCTGGTATCGAAATGGTTTTCGATAGAGTTTTTGGATGAATGGGTGACCAGAACGATTTCAGTAATACCCGCAGCAATACATTCATTGACCACGTACTGAATTAATGGCTTATCAACCAGCGGCAACATCTCTTTAGGAATTGCCTTGGTCGCTGGTAACATCCTGGTTCCCAACCCCGCTACCGGGATTACTGCTTTAGTCACTTTCGAATTTATTGCAGCCATTGAAAATCTCCTGGACTGTTCATGCTTTGAACATGTTCATGAATTAACTCGCGTCTGAGTATATCAGCACCACCCCAACGACCAGGTCTGAAAAGGACGCGGTTGCAGCTAATTAGGATTAATACGCATAATCTGCGGCGATAGTACCACTCGTTTTAACCGACAGGTAAAGCTATCTGCAAAGTGTGATGCGATTGCTCATTCCGCACTCAACATTAAGCGAAGACGCCCGCCAGCGCCCCATACCTGGCATTGCCAGGCGTCACAGCGTTGGCTCAATTGGTTAAGGTAAGCATTACCCAATGTACCGAGCGGCACACCGTTGCTGATTTGAATTTGATGTTCACTGGTATTTAACGTGGCATTAAGACCAGCTGAAACTAATATTAAGTTCTTAAGTTCACTATGGTAATAACCCACTAATAATGGGAATTGCCCGGGTAAATTTGCCTGATGCAGTAATTGGTTTACCTGTTTGAGCAAAGAGCCCATTTCCGGAAGACGCTGACGCTGATGCGACAACTGTTCCTGTAGTAATCCGTTAAATAGCGCACGAAGCAATAAGGCAGCCAGCACGCCATTATTCCCTGCTCTTGTCACATCCAGGCAATAAAAAGCTAAGTCCTGACCTGAAATCGGGGCAATATCGAGCACCAGGCCAGGGCGATCGGCGGAAACCAGTTGGCGATAATTTATCCGGCACTGGGAAATGACTTGTTGCACCGGCGGTTGTAACTCCTGCAGCAATTTTGCCGCAGCCTGTGGATTCCCCACCAATGCATCCCAGTCCTGGAAAAGGCGCTCTTCTTCCTCGACGCGAGAATTAAACATGTTGGGATAAATGCAGGCAAACAGGGTTTCTTTTAAGCGATTAAGATCTTTTACCGGCTTAAGAACCACATCCTGTACGCCAAGCCGCAGTGCTTTAGCGATATCAGCCATGTTTTCAGTGGCGGAGATAACCAGAATCGGCGTCTGATCGCCATGGTTGCGTAAATGTTCAATCAACGTCAGACCATTCATGCGCGGCATAGCAAGGTCGCAGATAATCAGGTCAGCTTTTGCCGTCGCCGTATGCTCCAGCGCGCCGACGCCATCTTCCGCCAGCAACGTAGTCGCGCCGAGCGAACACAACCATGAGTCCAGCAGCGAGCGGAAAACGGGCTCGTCTTCAACTATCAGTATCTGTTTTCCGGCCAACGGCTGCGTCATTTCATCTCCCCTGCCTGACGATAGATCAATAGTGGCATGCTTCGCCGATTATCGCCTGTCAGAATTTGCTGAAGTCTTTTAAATTATGTTTACGCCACTGGCCGAACCAGCGGTAGTAGCTCATCTATTTTCTTTTCGACCGCCATCTGTCCCGCGGCGATGGCCGCATCGGCACGATGAAAATCGAGGGTCGAGATTTGCGGGCATAGAGGTTGCAGCAGAATATCAGGCGGGTCGCCTGCCATACGGTTGCGTTTTAAGCGGTTTTCCAGCACCTGAATGGATGTGCTCATGATTTCCATCGCCGTCGGTGCTACCGGGCGTTTAGGCGTGATACGCCCCAGTCGTTCGCGCAGGCGCTGATGCCAGCGCAGTGCCGCGCCACTTTCACTGTCGCTGTCACTTGTGGTCAGGTTTACCGACAGTAGATCCTGCTGCATTAAGTGCGCATCATGTTGCAGATCCACAGCAATAACAATATCTGCGCCTAAGGCACGCGTGAGCGAAACCGGCACCGGGTTGACAACAGCACCATCCACCAGCCAGTAACCATTATGTGCAACCGGAGACATCAACCCGGGCATACTGCAAGACGCGCGCACAGCATGATGCAAATCGCCTTCGGTAAACCAGAGTTCGCGTCCGGTGCTGAGGTTAGTGGCCACGGCGCCAAATTTCATACGGCAGTGCCCAAAATCCGCGAATGGCAGTAATGCGCGGTACTGGCTGAACACGCGTTCACCGCGTAGCAATCCGCCACGTTGCCATGAGAGATCCATCAGTCGCAGCACATCCCAATAGCGGAAGGAACGTACCCATTTCTCGAGTGCCGGTAACCGGCCGCACGCATACGCCGCGCCAACCAATGACCCTATGGAACACCCGGCGACAATGTCAATCTCAACACCCGCGCGCTGCAATGCGTTAATCACACCAATATGGGCCCAGCCCCTGGCGGCGCCAGATCCAAGCGCCAAACCAACTTTTACCCTTCTCATTACGCGTGTTTCACTTCCCCCGGCTTACTGTAGCCACAGCGCTACGGCTCAGTTAACATATCGC
This sequence comes from Kosakonia sp. ML.JS2a, assembly GCF_025642095.1. Classification (GTDB taxonomy): domain Bacteria; phylum Pseudomonadota; class Gammaproteobacteria; order Enterobacterales; family Enterobacteriaceae. Next base: position 2,398,227 of record NZ_CP106754.1, on the reverse strand, counting down.
TACCCTGACGCAATCGCGCCGTTATTTTTGTTCCAGGAATGCTATTTTGTCTCAATCTTGTCCTTGCGGTAGCGCTCTGGAGTATAGCCTATGTTGCCAGCCTTATCTGTCTGGCGCACAGCATGCTCCCACGCCTTCGCACCTGATGCGTTCGCGTTATACAGCTTTCGTGTTACGCCAGGCAGAATATCTGATTAAAACCTGGCATCCCTCCTGTGGAGCCGAGGATTTTCGTCAGCATATCGAATCCGGTTTTGCTCATACCACCTGGCTGGGTTTAACCGTATTTGAACACGCTTGCGGCGAAAATGATAATGAAGGTTATGTCAGTTTTGTGGCGCGTTTTAGCGAGCAAGGCAAGCCAGGGGCGATTATAGAGCGTTCCCGGTTCTTAAAGGAGAACGGCCAGTGGTATTATATCGACGGCGCGCGTCCACAATTTGGCCGTAACGATCCCTGCCCTTGCGGGTCAGGCAAAAAATTCAAAAAGTGCTGTGGCCAGTAAGGCGAGCAGCACCTCATAGCAAACATCATCAACAGGATTTACCCGGCAATGCACTCATTACAACGAAAAATTCTGCGTACTATCTGTCCTGACCAGAAAGGGCTCATCGCGCGCATCACCAACATCTGTTACAAGCACGAACTCAATATCGTGCAGAACAACGAATTCGTGGATCACCGTACCGGCCGTTTCTTTATGCGTACCGAACTGGAAGGCATTTTTAATGACGCGACACTGCTGGCGGATCTTGATAGCGCACTCCCGGAAGGGTCCGTACGTGAATTGAATCCCGCTGGTCGCCGCCGGGTCGTGATTCTGGTGACGAAAGAGGCGCATTGTCTTGGCGATCTGTTAATGAAAGCCAATTATGGCGGACTGGATGTTGATATCGCGGCCGTTATTGGCAATCACGAGACATTGCGTTCACTGGTTGAGCGCTTTGATATTCCTTTCGAACTGGTGAGCCACGAAGGTTTAACACGCGAAGCGCATGACAACCTGATGGCGCAGGCGATTGAAGCACATCAGCCGGATTATGTGGTGCTGGCGAAGTATATGCGCGTACTGACACCGGAGTTTGTCTCCCGCTTCCCGAATAAGATCATCAATATTCACCATTCGTTCCTGCCGGCATTTATTGGTGCGCGTCCTTATCATCAGGCCTATGAGCGTGGTGTGAAGATCATTGGCGCAACGGCTCACTATGTGAATGATAATCTGGATGAAGGTCCCATCATTATGCAGGACGTTATCCATGTGGATCACACTTACACCGCTGAAGATATGATGCGCGCAGGCCGTGACGTTGAGAAAAACGTGTTGAGCCGTGCGTTGTATCAGGTATTGGCGCAACGTGTGTTCGTTTACGGCAATCGGACGATTATTCTGTAATCATTAACGGATTGAATTGTTTGCCTTTACACCATTACGTGCAAAAAGCAGACAACCAGTTTGTTTTTCGCGATTGAACGCTTTACAGCGGCGCGTCATTTGGTATGATGCGCCGCGCTTCCCGAGATGGGAGCAGGTCAGTAGTCATTAGCTTTACCCCGTGGTGGGGTTCCCGAGCGGCCAAAGGGAGCAGACTGTAAATCTGCCGTCATCGACTTCGAAGGTTCGAATCCTTCCCCCACCACCATTTCTATCCTGAATCACAATATGTATTACCCCTGGTGGGGTTCCCGAGCGGCCAAAGGGAGCAGACTGTAAATCTGCCGTCATCGACTTCGAAGGTTCGAATCCTTCCCCCACCACCATCCTCCATACGTTCCCGTTATTTTATAATTCCGCTTTTCCCTTATATTCTGCTTCACGGGGGAGGACGAGAACCTTCGATTAAGGTTCGACCCGAGCGACAGCGAGTGAGCGTTGCCGCAGGCAACGACCCGAAGGGCGAGGAACGCAGTGACGAGTTATCCTTCCCCCACCACCATCTTCTATATATTCCCGCTGCTTTATGTCTCTGCTTCTCCCTATATTCTGCCTCACGGGGAAGGACGAGAACCTTCGACTAAGGTTCGACCCGAGCGACAGCGAGTGAGCGTTGCCGCAGGCAACGACCCGAAGGGCGAGGAACGCAGTGACGAGTTATCCTTCCCCCACCACCATCTTCTATATATTCCCGCTGCTTTTATCTCTGCTTTTCCTTAATGTTCTGCTTCACGGGGAAGGACGAGAACCGTCGAACAACAAGTCCCTTTCAAATCGGCGGCAGCCTTCTTTTAACCGGTGTACTTTTTACGATTGACGTATTGCACTGTGCGTATTCGGCAATGCTGTCGAGCAAGGCATCCAGTTGCTCGATAGAGCGCACCACCAGTCGCATAACGAAGCAGTCCTCCCCCGTCACTTTGTCGCATTCAATGCACTCTGGCAGCGCCTGAATCATTTTATCTACCTTTTGCAGCATTCCCGGCATCGGTCTGACGCGCACCAGCGCCTGCAGTTGATAATCCAGCGCAGCAAGGTTGATTCGCGCACCATACCCCTCGATCACACCGCGCTCTTCCAGGCGCTTCACGCGCTCTGCGGTACTGGGCGATGTTAATCCTACGCGCGCACTCAATACTTTTAGCGACTGCCGGGCATCCTCAGTCAGGCAGGTCAGGATGGCGCGGTCGATATCATCAATAAGGTAATCCATCTCTTTTCCCTAATTATTAAAGGAAGAATTCATCACCCACCTTACATCATCTCTGTAAACCTGACCGCTGATTTTCGACAATATGCACACCCTGTTCTGGAGATGAAAAATGAAAACGATCCCCCGTGGCGTCTGGCAAATGAGCCTTGCCATGCTGATATCCGGGTCAATTGGTGCATTTGTACTGCTAAGCGGATTACCCGTGATTGATGTGGTGTTCTGGCGTTGCCTGTTTGGTGCTGGCGCATTATTTCTGGTGATTCGCTACGGTAATCACCCCTTCAAAAGCCTTTCATACCCGGTGTTATTGCTCGCCATCCTGGGCGGCGTCGCATTGGTGATCAACTGGTTGCTACTGTTTGCCGCCTACAGCCGCATCTCCATGGGACTGGCCACCGTGGTCTATAACACGCAACCATTTATGCTGGTATTGATGAGTATGCTGCTGGGCGAGCGCGTTAGCCTGGTTAAATGGGGATGGCTACTGGTGGCCTTCTCCGGCGTGGTACTGCTCTTACTCAGTGAATTACACCATCCTGATGCACAGTGGCTGACCGGCATCGCCATGGCGCTTGGCGCCGCCTTTTTCTATGCCGTAACGGCACTGATTACCCGCCATCTGAAGCCGCTGCCGCCACAACATATCGCCCTGATTCAGGTCCTGACCGGCACCGTGATGCTACTGCCGATGGCGCATCTGCCCACGTTTAGCGGGGCATTTCCCTGGGGGATTTTGCTGACACTTGGGATCGTGCACACCGGCCTGATGTACCAGTTGCTCTACGGCGCGTTACAGCAATTGCCGACGCCGCTCATTGGCTCACTGTCGTTTATCTATCCGCTGGTTGCGATTGTGGTGGATGCGGTGTTGTTTGGTCATACACTCAGCTTCGTGCAGATGTTCGGCGGTGGATTCATTCTGTTGGCTGCCGCAGGCAACAATCTCGGTTGGGGCGAGCGCAGCAACGCGGCGGTTACCCACACCACGCGTCAGTCATAAAAAACCCCGCCGCGGCGGGGTTAGTCAACGATTAGCGACGCGCGCGGACTATCTGGTACTTACGTGTTAAGTATTCGACCGGCGCGCTCCAGATATGCACCAGACGCGAGAACGGGAACAACACAAACAGGGTCATTCCCAACACCAGGTGCACACGATAAATAAACGCCACACCATCAAGATGCGCAGACGCGCCACCGTGGAATGTCACCACCGATTGCGCCCAGCCCACCAGCTTCATCATCTCGCTGCCATCCATATGTTGCGCAGAGAAGGGAATGGTCAACAGACCTAATGCACACTGCACCATCAACAACGTCATGATCAGGATATCCGCCGCCGTTGAGGTCGCACGAATACGCGGATTAAACAGACGGCGTTTCAATAGCAGTAAACCGCCAACCAGACACAGCACTCCGCTTGCGCCGCCGCCGATCATGGCCATTTTCTGTTTCACTTCAATCGGCAGAAACGACTCGTACATCCAGTGCGGCGTCAGCATGCCAAGGAAATGCCCGGCAAAAATCCCCAGAATACCGATATGGAACAGGTTCGAGGCCAGGTTCATCCCTTTGCGATCCAGCATCTGACTGGAGCCCGCGCGCCATGTGTACTGACCGTAGTCATAACGCAGCCAGCTACCCACCAGAAATACCGCACCGGCAATGTACGGATAGATGTCAAAGAAGAACATATTTAGGAAGTGCATTAGCGCTCTCCTCCTGTTGTGATATTCAGATATTGCGGGGCGACAGCCCCCGCAAAACGGCGCTGATGTGCAGTAATATCGGAGTCGCCACAGCCCTGCTCCGCGAAGAATTTCACCTGCTCTTCTTCCCATACGGCATCCAGCGCCTGCGGCGTATCATCGCGCGCTTCACCGGCAATTTTTTCAGCGACCTGCCCGTTATCCACCACGGTTTTGCTCAACGTCAGCAACGCGGTGAACAATGTGGCGTAAGCGCTTTCCCGCTGCTGCAAACGCGCCTGCAGCAGCGCGAGGATGGGCGCAATATCCTGCAAGCCGCCAATCGCTTCGGTAAACGGCAACTGAGCCAGGTACTCCAGATAGAGCGGCAGATGATCCGGTAATTCACGGCTGTCGAGTTGCAGACCGTGACGCTCATACTGCGCCAGCAGATCCACCATCGCCTGGCCACGATCGCGGGACTCGCCATGCACATGCTCGAAGAGCAGCAGCGACGTGGCGCGCCCACGATCAAACAGCTCGCTATAGCTGGCTTGCGCATCCAGTAAGGTTTGTGATGTTAACTCACGAAAGAAACTCACCACCTGCTGCACGTCGTCGGACGCCAGGTTTTCACCCGACGCCAGTGCCTCTACTACCTCCTGTTGATGCTGCCACAAGGTAACATCCGGGTACTCCAGCAAACGGGAAATGACCACCAGTTCAATCATGGGTGCGGCTCCGTTTTAATCGTGACATCCACAGCGTCGATACGGCGGCTGTTGAACAGGTTTGATTTGCTGTCTGAACCGTGGCAACCGTCGCCGAAGCTAAAGCCACAACCGTTTTTCTCCGGGAAGGCCTCACGCGCCAGCTCGCGATGGCTGGACGGCACCACAAAGCGATCTTCATAGTTGGCAATGGCCAGATAGCGGTACATCTCCTGCGCCTGCGCCTTCGTCAGCCCGACCGCTTCCAGAGCACGGGTATCTTCCACACCGTCTACCGTTTCGGCACGTTTGAAGTGACGCATTGCCAGCATGCGTTTCAGCGCCAGCAACACCGGTTCGGTATCACCCGCCGTCAGCAGGTTGGCAAGATACTGCACCGGGATACGCAGGCTTTCTACGTCCGGCAGAATACCGTTGCTGCCCAGTTCACCGGCATCCGCAGCAGACTGGATCGGTGACAGAGGCGGCACATACCAGACCATCGGCAATGTGCGGTATTCCGGATGCAGCGGCAGCGCCAGTTTCCAGTCCATCGCCATTTTGTAAACCGGCGATTTCTGCGCCGCATCGATAACGCTTTGCGGTACGCCATCCTTCAGCGCCTGGGCAATCACGTTCGGGTCGTTAGGATCGAGGAACACGTCAAGCTGACGCTGATACAGGTCTTTCTCGTTTTCCGTGCTGGCTGCGTGTTCAATCGCATCCGCGTCATACAGCAGTACGCCGAGGTAGCGAATACGCCCTACGCAGGTTTCGGAACAGACGGTCGGCATCCCGGCTTCAATTCGCGGGTAACAGAAAATGCACTTCTCGGATTTACCGCTCTTCCAGTTGAAGTAGATTTTTTTGTACGGGCAACCGGTAACACACATACGCCAGCCACGGCATTTATCCTGATCGATCAGCACAATGCCATCTTCTTCACGCTTGTAGATAGCACCGCTCGGGCAGGTCGCCACACACGCCGGGTTCAGACAATGTTCACACAGACGCGGCAAATACATCATGAAGGTGTTTTCAAACTGACCGTACATCGCCTTCTGCATGTTTTCGAAGTTCTGATCTTTGCTCAGTTTTTCGAATTCACCGCCCAGGTCATCTTCCCAGTTCGGACCAGCGGTGATTTTGTTCATCCGCTGGCCGGTAATCAATGAACGCGGGCGCGCGATCGGCTGATGTTTGCTTTCTGGCGCGTTATGCAGGTTCTGGTAATCAAAGTCGAATGGCTCGTAATAATCATCAATTTCCGGCATATGCGGGTTAGAGAAGATTTTACCGAGCAGCAGCGCACGGTTACCCATGCGCGGTTGCAGTTTGCCGTTGATTTTACGGATCCAGCCGCCTTTCCATTTTTCCTGGTCTTCCCAGTTGGTCGGAAAGCCGGTGCCCGGTTTGGTTTCTACGTTGTTAAACCACGCGTACTCCATCCCTTCACGGCTGGTCCAGACGTTTTTACAGGTGACTGAACAGGTATGACAGCCGATGCATTTATCGAGATTCAGCACCATGCCGACTTGTGAACGAATTTTCATTTTGCGCTCTCCTGTATCTGGTCATTGCCTTCGCCATCCAACCAGTTAATGTTCTTCATCTTACGCACCACCACGAACTCATCGCGGTTGGAACCGACTGTACCGTAATAGTTGAAGCCATAAGCCAGTTGGGCGTAGCCGCCAATCATATGCGTCGGTTTCGGGGTAATACGGGTGACGGAGTTATGGATACCACCGCGCTGTCCGGTAATTTCAGATCCCGGCAGGTTCACAATGCGTTCCTGCGCGTGGTACATCATCGTCATACCGGCGGGCACACGCTGGCTCACCACTGCACGCGCGGTCAGCGCGCCATTGCTGTTGAAGACTTCGATCCAGTCGTTATCCGCAACGCCCATCTCTTTGGCATCGGTCTCGCTCAACCAGACTACCGGTCCGCCGCGGCCCAGCGTCAGCATCAGCAAGTTATCGCTGTACGTCGAGTGGATACCCCACTTCTGGTGCGGCGTCAGGAAGTTAAGGGCTTTTTCCGGATTACCGTTCGCTTTCACGCCCAGCACTTCTTTCACTGAGCGGGTATCAATGGGCGGACGATACACCAGCAGGCTCTCACCAAAATCGCGCATCCACTGATGATCCTGATACAGCTGCTGACGACCGGAGAGCGTACGCCATGGGATCAGCTCATGAACGTTGGTATAACCGGCGTTATAGGAGACGTGCTCATCTTCCAGACCTGACCAGGTCGGGCTGGAGATAATTTTACGCGGCTGGGCCTGAATATCGCGGAAGCGAATTTTCTCTTCCTGTTTATTCGTCGCCAGATGCGTGTGGTCACGACCGGTGAATTCACTGAGCGCCGCCCAGGCTTTTACCGCCACATTACCGTTGGTTTCCGGTGCCAGCGTTAGGATCATTTCGGCCGCATCAATTGCGCTGTTCAGCATCGGCTGGCCTTTCGCCGGGCCCTCTGCTTTGGTGTAATTCAGCTTGCGCAGCAGATCCATTTCGCTCTGGGTATTCCAGGCAATGCCTTTACCGCCGTTGCCGATTTTCTCCATCAGCGGGCCGATAGAGGTAAAACGTTCGTACGTTGCCGGGTAATCACGCTCCACCGGGATAATGTGCGGCGCCGTTTTACCCGGGATCAGGTCGCATTCGCCTTTTTTCCAGTCCTTCACGCCCAGCGGTTGCGCCAGTTCGGCAGCCGAGTCGTGCTGGATAGGCAGCGTGACCACATCGGTTTCTTTACCAAGATGACCGACACAGAGCTCAGAGAAGGATTTTGCGATCCCTTTGTAAATTTCCCAGTCGCTTTTGGATTCCCATGCAGGGTCAACCGCAGCAGAGAGCGGATGAATAAACGGATGCATATCCGAGGTATTCATGTCGTCTTTTTCATACCACGTCGCCGTCGGCAGCACGATATCGGAGTAGAGACAGGTACTCGAAAGACGGAAGTCCAGCGTCACCACCAGATCCAGCTTGCCATCGAGACCGTTGTCATGCCATTCCACCTCTTCCGGTTTCACGCCGCCCTGTTTACCCAGATCTTTGCCCTGAATACCGTGCTCCGTCCCCAGCAGGTACTTGAGCATAAATTCATGGCCTTTACCGGAGGAACCCAACAGGTTCGAACGCCAGATAAACAGATTGCGCGGATGGTTTTTGCCATTTTCCGGCTGTTCAGCGGCAAAACGCAAAGAGCCCTCTTTCAGGGATTTGACGGTGTAATCCACCGCACTCATCCCGGCTTTTTCTGCTTCGGCAGCAATCCGCAGCGGGTTAGTGCCTAACTGCGGCGCAGACGGCAACCAGCCCATACGTTCAGCGCGAACGTTGAAGTCAATCAGATGACCGGTATAGCGGGATTTGTCCGCCATCGGCGACAGGAACTCCTGCGCAGTGACCGTCTCGTAACGCCACTGGCTGGAGTGGTTGTAGAAATAAGAGGTACTGTTCATATGGCGCGCCGGACGTTGCCAGTCGAGGGCAAACGCCAACGGCTGCCAGCCGGTCTGCGGACGCAGTTTTTCCTGGCCGACATAGTGCGCCCAGCCGCCGCCGCTTTGCCCTACGCAACCACAGAAGATCAGCATATTGATCAGACCGCGATAGTTCATATCGAGGTGATACCAGTGGTTCATCCCGGCGCCGACGATAATCATCGAACGGCCGTGCGTTTTGTCCGCGTTATCGGCAAACTCGCGCGCAATACGAATAATCTGCGACTGCGGAACACCGGTGATTTTCTCCGCCCAGGCCGGCGTATACGCCTTGATTTCGTCGTAGCGAGTGGCGCAGTTGTCGTCACCAAGGCCACGATCCAGACCGTAGTTCGCCATGGTCAGATCGTAAACGCTGGTCACCAGCGCCGTCGAACCATCCGCCAGTTGCAGGCGTTTCACCGGCAGTTTGTGCATCAGTACATTGTCCAGCTCAACACTGGCAAAGTGCGCGGTGCTGTCTCCGCCGAAATACGGGAAGCCAACCTCTGCCACCTCATCATGCTTGCCGAGCAGACTCAGGCTCAGCTCGACGTCAGCGCCATTGCCGCCGTCGCGTTGTTCAAGGTTCCACTTGCCCTTTTCACCCCAGCGGAAACCGATAGAGCCGTTTGGCACCACCACATTGCCCTGGTTATCCAGTGCCACAGTTTTCCATTCCGGGTTGTTTTCCTGACCCAGCGCATCCACCAGATCCGCAGCGCGCAGCATGCGACCCGCAGCGTAGTAGCCTTCACGCTCTTCAAGCATCACCAGCATCGGCATATCGGTGTAGCGACGCACGTAATCGGTGAAGTACTGGCTCGGTTTATCCAGGTGGAACTTGCGCAACATGACGTGGCCCATGGCCAGCGCCATCGCGGCATCGGTACCCTGCTTTGGCGCCAGCCACAAGTCGCACAGTTTGGCGATTTCGGCGTAATCCGGCGTAATGGCAACGGTTTTGGTGCCTTTGTAGCGCACTTCGGTAAAGAAATGCGCATCCGGTGTACGGGTCTGCGGAACGTTGGAGCCCCATGCGAGAATATAACTGGAGTTGTACCAGTCAGCGGATTCCGGCACATCGGTCTGTTCGCCCCAGGTCTGCGGCGATGCAGGTGGCAGGTCGCAGTACCAGTCATAAAAACTGAGGCAGGTACCGCCGAGCAGCGACAGATAACGCGCGCCGGAAGCATAAGAAACCATCGACATCGCCGGGATTGGCGAGAAGCCCGCTACGCGGTCCGGACCGTAGGTTTTCACGGTATAAACGTTGGATGCCGCGATGAGCTCATTCACTTCCTGCCAGGAAGAGCGAACGAAACCGCCGCGACCACGCGCCTGTTTAAAGCTTTTTGCTTTATCGGCGTCTTCGATAATTGACGCCCAGGCATTAACCGGATCACTGTGCTTCGCTTTTGCTTCGCGCCACAATGCAATCAGGCGTTTACGCATCAGAGGGTATTTCAGGCGGTTTGCACTGTAGAGGTACCAGGAGTAGCTGGCGCCGCGAGGGCAGCCGCGAGGCTCATGGTTCGGCATATCCGGGCGGGTGCGGGGGTAGTCAGTCTGCTGGGTTTCCCAAGTGACCAGACCGTTTTTGACGAAAATCTGCCAACTGCATGAACCGGTGCAGTTTACACCGTGGGTTGAGCGCACGACTTTATCGTGCTGCCAGCGGCTTCGGTATCCATCCTCCCAGTCCCGGTTGGTGTTTAACAGCTGGCCGTGCCCGTCGGCAAAGGTTTCGCCCTTCTGTTTGAAGTAGCGAAACCGGTCCAGGAATTTACTCATCGGGTGTTCTCCTGTTGGAGCCTGTTCGGCTCTCTTGCTAAATCGACATTGCTGGATTTGTCGCGAAGGTAACCCCCACAAAGACAAAGAGAATTGATGGCGATCAAGCCGTCAGATCTTCATTTCGGCGTCAAAATGACGGAGTACTACCAAAGAGTTATCATTTTCTATTTTTTATCTTAATGATAAATAAGGACTTTATTCATTACCTGGCAAAATTATATGTTGCTTTGTCGCGCACGAGGTATTAAGGGGTAGATGCACTGGTTGACCGAACAACTCACTGGGTCTTCCGCAGCAGGCGACAACAAAAACAGAAAAGTATGTTGTAACTAATTAAGAAGCAAAAAAAGCGCGGCTCGTCACCGCGCAAGGATAATCAACAGTTACTTCGTTTATTGTTTTTTACGTCCATATATCGCCCAGGTGATCACCACACAGGCCACATAGAACACGAGGAACACTTTCATTGCGCCTGCCGGAGAGCCGGTTAACGCCAGTGACGTGCCAAATGCTTTAGGAATAAAGAACCCGCCAATCGCGCCGATTGCCGAGATAAAACCCAGCGCTGCCGCGGTTTCCGTTGCGGCTTCGCGCATGGCTTCGCTCTCGGTGCCACCAGCTTTTTGTACACGTTCCATGGTCATTTTACGGAAGGTGACTGAAATCATCTGGAACGTCGAACCACTCCCCAGACCCGCCGTCATGAACAGCACAAGGAAAACGCAAAAGAACGCCGTGAAATTGCCTCCCGTACCACCCGAAGGCAACGTCAGGAACAGCAGTGCGCTGAATATCGCCATCACCACGAAGTTCACCAGCGTGACGCGAGTCCCTCCCAGACGATCGGAAATGGCCCCGCCTGCGGAACGCGCCAGCGCCCCCACTAACGGTCCAAAGAACGCGAAATGCAGAACCTGCACTTCCGGGAACTGGGTTTTCGACAACATGGCAAACCCGGCAGAAAAGCCGATAAACGAGCCGAACGTTGCCAGATACAGGAAGCTCATGATCCACAAATGTGAACGCTTCAGCACCGGCAATTGCGCGCGTAAGGAGGCTTTAGACGTCGCCAGTTCGTTCATCCCAAACCAGGCCGCCAGCGTACAGACCACCAGCAGAGGAACCCATACCCAGGCCGCATTTTCCAGATACAGCACCGAGCCATCTGGTTGGGTAGTGCCGGTTGCGCCAAACGCCGCGAAAATGGAGAACGAAACGGCCAGCGGCGCAATTAACTGCATCACGCTGACACCGAGGTTCCCTAAACCGCCGTTGATGCCCAGCGCACCGCCCTGTTTCTGTTTTGGAAAGAAAAAACTGATGTTCGCCATACTGGAGGCAAAGTTCGCGCCAGCCAGACCGCAGAGCAGGGAGATAATGATGAAGGTGCTGTACGGCGTGGTGGGATCCTGCACCGCAATGCCAAGCCACACGCACGGGATAATCATGATGCCGGTACTGAACGCCGTCCAGCGACGACCACCGAAGACAGGCACCATAAAAGAGTAAGGAACGCGTAACAGCGCGCCGGATACCGATGGCAACGCAGTCAATAAAAATAACTGGTCGGTAGTAAACTGAAATCCTACTTTGGGGAGATTAACGGCCACTGCGCTAAAAAGCATCCAGACACAAAATGCCAGAAGCAGGCAGGGAACGGAAATCCACAGGTTGCGGCTGGCAATACGCTGCCCTTGTTGCTGCCAGAATGCCGGTTCTTCAGGACGCCACTCAGTAATGACTCGTGTGGACGTACTCTTTTCCGGGATGGATGAGTGCTGCATAAACACCTCTATTGATCGGTTTGATACCTGCAACATTAGTTTTTATAGCGTGAGTTAAGTTGATATAAATCAAAGGAAAAGCAGCCCTTTCCACGGGCAAAAAAACAGCATGCTCATTTATGAGTAGCGTAAAGGGGTAAAAAAGATGTGGTTTTTCACGGTGCTGCCCTTCACTACTCTGTTCGTTCCACCCAATGCTACCCAGCCGGCAATAAAGAGGTAACACCTTGGGGGTATGGGTATACCCCAGGCGATAGCTGACAATAGCGTCATCCGCACCGGTAGCGGCTCAGGAGCTTTCATTGCTTATGCTAAAACGCCTTTTCTCACCGCTTACGCTGGTTAATCAACTGGCGCTGATCATGCTGTTGTCCACCGCCATCGGCGTGGCAGGGATGGCTATATCCGGCTGGTTAGTGCAAGGGGTTCAGGGCAGCGCGCACGCTATTAACAAAGCCGGTTCGCTGCGCATGCAAAGCTACCGCCTGCTTTCCGCCATTCCCCTGCATGAAGATGAGCAATACCTGATAGACGAGATGGAGCAAACGGCGTTTAGCCCGGAACTGGCGAAAGCCGCCGCGCGTGACGGTCAACAGCAACAACTCGCTGAACTCCAACGTTACTGGCACAGTGACGTGATCCCGGCGATTAAAGGCGCGCAGCAACCCAGTGAAGTCGCCAGTACGATCGCCATTTTCGTTGGTCGCATCGATCAACTGGTCACCGCATTCGATCACAGCACCGAGCAGCGCATTGAACGGGTCGTGATCCTGCACCGGCTGATGGCGTTGCTGATGGGATTATTGCTGCTGTTCGCGGTGGTCTGGCTGCGGGCTCGTCTACTCCGTCCGTGGCAGCAACTTTTGCAAATGGCGCGCGCTGTGAGCCACCGTGACTTTACTCAGCGTGCAAGCATCAGCGGGCGCAACGAGATGGCGACACTGGGCGAAGCGCTGAATAATATGTCCGCCGAGCTGGCGGAGAGCTACGCCGTACTGGAGCAGCGCGTACAAGAAAAAACTGCCGGTCTTGAGCAGAAAAATCAGATCCTCTCTTTTTTATGGCAAGCCAACCATAGACTGCATTCGCGCATCCCGCTCTGTGAACGTCTCTCTCCCGTCCTCAATGGCTTACAGAATTTAACACTGCTGCACGATCTTGAACTGCGCGTGTACGATATGGAAGACGAGGAAAATCACCAGGAATTTACCTGCCAGTCCAATGCCAGTTGCGATGACAAAGGCTGCCATTTATGCCCGCGGGGCACCCTTCCAACGCTTTCCAGTGTGGGCACCACGCTAAAATGGCGGCTGGCGGACGCCCATATGCAGTACGGCTTGCTGTTAGCCACGCTGCCGCCGGGTCGCCATTTAAGTCACGATCAGCAGCAACTGGTGGATACGCTGGTTGAACAACTGACCGCGACGCTGGCGCTGGACAGACATCAGGACCGCCAGCAGCAACTGATGGTGATGGAAGAGCGCGCCACGATTGCTCGCGAACTGCATGACTCGATCGCCCAGTCGCTCTCCTGTATGAAGATGCAGGTCAGTTGCCTGCAAATGCAGGGGGATGATTTACCGGAGAACAGTCGGCATCTGTTAGGGCAAATCCGTAATGAACTCAATACGTCATGGGCGCAATTACGTGAACTGTTGACCACCTTCCGTTTACAATTAACCGAACCTGGACTGCGCCCGGCGCTGGAGTCAAGCTGCCAGGAGTTCAGCGAGCGGCTCGGTTTCCAGGTGCGGCTTGATTATCAGTTGCCGCCCAGACTGGTGCCATCGCATCAGGCGATTCACCTGTTGCAGATCGCCCGCGAGGCGCTCAGCAACGCATTAAAACACGCTGGCGCGACGTCGGTCAGTGTTGCAGTGCAACAGCAGGAAAACCGGGTAATATTACGCATCAGCGACAACGGTTGCGGCATCCCGGTTAATGCTGAACGGACCAACCATTATGGATTGATCATTATGCGTGACCGCGCACAAAGTCTGCGCGGCGACTGCCAGGTACGTCCGGTCGAATCCGGTGGCACTGAAGTGGTCGTAACCTTTATTCCAGAGAAATTTCTCTCATCCATGCAAGGAGATAACCATGAGTAATCAGGAACCGGCAACTATCCTCCTGATCGACGATCATCCAATGCTGCGAACCGGTGTTAAACAGTTAATTAGCATGGCGCCGGATATCACCGTAGCTGGCGAAGCGAGCAACGGGGAACAAGGCATTGAGCTGGCGGAATCACTGGATCCGGACCTGATTTTACTGGATCTCAATATGCCGGGCATGAACGGGCTGGAAACGCTGGATAAACTACGGGAAAAAACGCTCTCCGGGCGTATCGTGGTGTTCAGCGTCTCCAACCATGAAGAAGATGTGGTCACGGCACTGAAACGCGGTGCCGATGGTTACTTACTGAAAGATATGGAACCGGAAGATCTGCTCAAAGCCCTGCAGCAGGCCGCCGCCGGAGAGATGGTATTAAGCGAAGCGCTCACGCCGGTGCTGGCAGCCAGCCTGCGCGCCAACCGGGCGACGACTGACCGCGATATTACCCAGTTGACGCCGCGTGAACGCGATATCCTCAAACTGTGCGCAAGGGCTGCCGAATAAGATGATCGCCCGCCGTCTGGATATCACCGAAAGTACGGTCAAAGTTCACGTCAAACATATGCTGAAGAAAATGAAACTGAAGTCCCGTGTGGAAGCCGCCGTGTGGGTGCACCAGGAACGTATTTTCTGATCACTGCGGGTCGGGTAGCGCCCAGCCCGCACTGGCGTCTGTCTGAGGCGCAATGACCGGTTCAGTCAGTTTCAGTTCGATGGTATTGGACACGACACGCTGCCCTTTACCATCCTCCACCAGCGCTGAGAGCGTCCAGCGATTGGTTGCCCCTTCCGCACTGTCCCAGCGCGGCATAATCAGCGTCCAGCCCTCTGCGCTGTGCCCGTCAGCAGGCGGTGTCAGGCTCAGAAGCTGGGTATCGCCCTGCCAGATTATCGAGCGGATGCCGTGCACGCTATTAATCTGCAATTTCAGTTCTACGGTCTCGCCCGGCTGTAAGTCCCATGGCGGCGTGGCCAGAAACACCGACAATGTCTTCCGCTGGCGATACTCAAACACCGGGGCCGTGTTACGCGTCGGGCTGTCATAGCGGCTGCCGCGTAGCGAGCGACTTTCTGCCACTTCACTGGCGGAGAGTTGCTTCCAGAGCGGGACGCCAAAGCGATAATTGACTTTCAATCCGAGGTCATTCTGACTTGCACCGCTCTCCCCTTGCTTGTGCTCCGCGGTCAGCGTCACCAGCGGCACCGGGGTATAATTCAGCCCCAGTTTTACCGCCACCGGATTGTGATAACCGGTTCCGGTATCGAACAGATCGACACTGTCGCCAAAATATTGCTCAAGGCTAACGCTGGTGTTCAGTTGCTGGTAAAACGGTAGCCTCGCCTGCGCCGTAACGTCATAGCCGCGCGCCATGCGCTGTTGCAGCGTCGTGGTTTGGTCATCCCAGTTGCTCAATGGTTGATAGTAATTAGCAGAAAAACGCAGATACTCGCCCCAGGCTTCAGCACCCAGTCCTGCGCGGCCCTGGTTATCATCAAGAAGCGTGTCGTAAAACGTGTTGTAGCCCAGTAACCAGTCACCGGATATCCAGCGCTGCCCGATACCCGCATTGCCCACCAGCCCGGCATCCTGTTGCGTTAACCCCAGCATGCTCCAGGTGAGATAACGGTTATTATCCTGCAGCGGCAGGAACCAGTCCCCGTGGCTGCCGGTAAAGTTGCCTTCATTATCAACGTTCAGATCAACCGTGGCGCTCCCCCACGGTGATAGCCAGGATTCCACCTTCTGGCTCACTTCATCGTTGACCACATCCCGTATCTGCCCAAAGGCAAACTGACGCGCCTGCTCGCCAGTCGTCAGGCCATTATCGGTCATGCTGGCTTCACCAAAGGTTTTCGCCATTTCGGCGAAATGTTTTTCCTGCGCACTGTTTTCGGGCGCCATACCCAGATCTGGCAAGCCATCGCCGTTGTTATCAAAGGGATTTTCCGCTTGCTGTATGAAACGATTTTGCCGGGCGCTGGCAGAAGCAGCTCCTGCCAGCAATAATGCGAGGAGTAAAATGATCGGGGAATGAATGACGTTACGCATCACGACACTGATTATGATCCATCCCGTTGCGGGTTAAACACCTTTTAAGGGTAACGTTTTTAGCCCGCCTTTGCAGCCGCAGACAACATTCCAGGAAGATCCTTATCGTTCCCATCCTGACACAACGGCACTGTGATCGGTCATGCACACTCTTTGTCCCGACGCCCTTCCCCCTGCGACGGTGTCGCAGTAGCATGAACGTCTTCAGCGCGGCGTCGACGCTGCGCACTTTTATCGAGGGAGTGAAGATGCAAAAAATCGTCATTGTGGCTAACGGCGCCGCCTACGGTAGCGAATCACTGTTTAACAGCCTGCGTCTGGCCATTGCCCTGCGTGAACAGAACGCGGAGCTTAATCTGAAATTGTTCTTGATGTCCGACGCGGTAACCGCCGGGCTGCGCGGGCAAAAACCGGCAGAAGGCTATAACATCCAGCAGATGCTGGAGATTTTAACGGCGCAGCATGTGCCGGTGAAACTGTGTAAAACCTGTACCGATGGACGCGGTATCACCACGCTGCCGCTGATTGACGGTGTGGAGATCGGCACGCTGGTCGAACTGGCGCAATGGACGCTGGCAGCGGATAAAGTATTAATGTTCTAATATTGCGGTGAGTTTAATATTTTTTTCTTATGGATGACCTTACGTCATCAAGTTTACCTGCTGTATTGCCGATAGCCCCTAAAGACAACACAGCAGGTACTATAAAAATGTTCAGATCAATTAAAGCCCGTATTATTGCGGCGACAGCGGGATGCCTCGTTATCGCTTTGCTTCTTAACACCATCATCAATTATCAGGTAACCCGTCAGCACAACCAGCAAACTCAGCAAAATATCCTCTCCAGCACCAGCGCCAGTCACAGCATTGCGATTGCCGACTGGATTGCCACCAAAACGAATATGATCGCCTCACTGCAAAGCGTTGCCCTGAGCGACGATCCCGTGCCGGTCTTCAAGCAGATTGCACACGCCGGGGGTTTCATTAACGTTTATGTTGGCTATGCCACGAAAACCGCGAAATTCTCCGACCCTGGCGGCGTTCCCCCGGATTATGATCCGACGATTCGTCCATGGTATCAGCAGGTCGTCAAAGCGGATGCGCCCGTGGTCACCGCTCCCTATGTGGATGCCAGCACTGGTGCTCTGGTGGTCACTTTCGCCGTCCCGGTCAAAGAGAACGGCACGCTCAAAGGCGTGGTGGCAGGCGACGTCTCGATGGACAGCGTCGTGGCCAACGTTAAAGGCATCAGCCCGACACCGAACAGCAGCGGTATGCTGCTTGCCAGCGATGGTACCATCATTGCCGCCGGAAATGACAAGCTGACGATGAAGCCCTTCACCGATGCCATTAGTGGCGTCAGCTTCGCCGATTTGCGCAGCGGTAAAGCGGTTTCCGGGGTCTATGCCGGTGAGCAGAAAGAACTGCTGGCAAGTCAGGTCAAAGGGACAGACTGGGTTCTGGCTGTCGCACTGGATAGCGCCGATTCCACCGCCGGCTTGCGTGCACAGTTAAAAGCCTCTGCAATTTCGCTGATCGTGTTGCTGTTAATCACCGGCGCGATTATGCACTGGATTGTCTCGACGCTGCTTAAACGCCTCCTGACCGTCCGTGATGCTATGCATGCTATCAGCAGCGGAACCAACGATCTATCCCAGCGACTGCCGACCGATGGCAACGACGAGGTATCGCAAATCGCTCAGGCGTTTAACGCTTTCAGCGACAAGCTTTCGGTCGTGATGGGTAAACTGCGCGACTCCAGTAACTCCGTGCAGCAAGCCGCACAAGAGATTGCAGCCGGTAACCAGGATCTCTCTGGCCGTACGGAACAGGCCGCCTCCAGCCTGCGTGAAACCGCCAGCGCTGTGGAGCAGATCACCGCATCCGTCGCGCAATCAACCGATGCGGCAGCCCAGGCGAATAACCAGGCTCATGTCGCATCCGAAGCCGCATCCCGCGGGGGACAGGTAGTAAATCAGGCTATCAACACGATGCAGTCCATTGAAGTGGCCTCCGCGAAAATCGGCGATATCACCAGCGTGATCGACGGAATTGCCTTCCAGACCAATATCCTGGCACTGAACGCCTCTGTTGAAGCGGCGCGCGCAGGTGAGCAAGGGCGCGGGTTCGCCGTGGTTGCCGGTGAAGTACGCAATCTGGCAAGCCGCAGCGCGCAGGCGGCGAAAGAGATCAAAACGCTGATTGATTCCACCACCGACAGCGTGGCGACGGGTTCGCGCTTCGTGCGGCTGGCGGGTGAAAGTATGACCGACATTGTCACCAGCATTGATAGCGTGTCGGTGATCATGCGAGAAATTACGGTGGCAACCAGCGAGCAAATGAAAGGCATTCAGGAGATAAATCATGCTGTTATCGATCTGGATCGCATGGTGCAGCAAAACGCCGAGCTGGTGATCGAGTCTGCGGCCGCTGCCGGCGCACTGCGCTCGCAAGCGGGTGAGCTCGCTGAAACAGCGGGTCATTTCCGCATTTAATCTTTTGTCGGCGCGTTTTAACCACAATTTTTCGCGCCGACATCTTCCCCCACCGAACATTGTCATTTTTGTTTAATCGTTACGTCATTAGTTGATCGAAATCAGCATTTAACCCCCTTCCCTTTGGTGTTATGCAATGAGTGAATTGTGAACAAAATCACGCACGGGATTGTTCCAGCAAGGAGCGCGTTGTTTAACAACTACGGGGTTGAAAATGGCGTTGGTAAAGGCAAGTTTGAAGTTATTTGGCGGAGATACGGTCGTTGTTCGTTGTTCTGAGAGTTGTCATATCCATCTGATGAGCGAGAAGACCCAATCTTCTCAGACACAGACGGATATCTTAAGCGTACAGAACCGTGCAAGCGCCTATCTGGCGGTTCCTTACAGCGGCATCTGGAGTGTGCTGATCGATAGCCACAGCCAGTCGCTTGAGCACTCAATCAGCTACGTTGCGGCGTAATCTCCGCAACCGTTAGCAGGCAAAACCAGGTTGCAGGTCCGGGCCTGGTTTTTCTTCTTCCAGCAGCCCCCGCACTTTCCCTACCAGCTCATTCAGGCAATCGTCATGCATACCAAGCTTGATCAGTTCTTGCTCCAGCGAAAAGAGGTATTGTGCGTTGGTGCCCAGCGGCCCGCTGGCGGCGGCAATCAGCGGCGCGATGACCTGTGCGCGGGTATCAGACTCATACAGTGGATGGCGAGGATCCATGATAAACACCAGCGCATTAACGTGACGACCATCATCGAGTGTGAGTTTGCACCAGCTCGGCATGTAGCAACCGGTGATCATCTCACGCTTCCACAGCAGGCCCAGCTCCTCTTCAAGCGTCTGTACAGGCAAGCGATACGCCACGCCGGTGGTGCGACCGCCCTCTTTCAGTGCAAGCATACGCCCCGGTTGGCAAGCCGTACCGCGTCCGGCGGTCAGGCGCAAACAGAATGCGCGATGCCAACCCACCAGCGTTCCGGTGCAGGATTCGTCAAACTCCAGCGCCGGGTTCCACATCAGCGAACCATAGCCAAAAATCCATACCGGACCGTCATCCGGACGGCAGGCAAGCGTGGCAGCCAGGGATGCCGCCCGTTGTTCCGCCGACCACAATAGCGATGCCTCTATATCGCCAAACGCCGTTTTACAATCGGCCTTGAGCAAGAAATCACGCGTTAACATCTTTTACCTCCGCCACTGCATGCTTCCTTGCGACTGCTTTACTGCTGCCTTCCCGACATATGCTGCGTTTCAACGCAGCTTACTACGACCTTATGCAATTCACAGGCCGCTTGCAATAGCGACAATCTATCGAATAACGCGCTAAAGGCGCTTATTTCTTTTTATGCCACTTCTCGTCATCACCTTTCTCATAGTCATGTTTGACTGCAGCCCAGGCGACGCGATGCGCCGTCTCTTCGCGGCTCGCATCATCGCGCCTGTCGTCTTTATCTTTGTATTGCTCCCAGGCGCTATTGAAGGCCTCTTTATAAATATCTTGTGCATGAGCGGGTAACACATGCTGCACGCTGTCTGGCAGATCAGATTTCGATTTATACGGCATCCTCTGGCTCCTTTTGGGGTGAATCTTTAAGTCTGATCGATATTCTCTTTTTGCGCCAGCAACAGCAAATTAGTTAAAAATGAGGATAGGCATCCATATGTAAATTCAACACTATTTAAACCAAACACCACTTTTTACCGCATTCAAATAGAAAGAAACAGGTTCCCGTAAAATCAGGTAAATATCCCCACCATGGCGCCGCGCTTTGCTATGTTAAGGCGTTCAAATTTTTTAACTATAATTGTCAAATACCTGCATGCTGGATGGAGAATCACAATGACAACAACACACGAGGCGGTTAAAACCCGCCACAAGGAGACTACCCTTATTTTCCCGGTGCTGGCGCTGGGCGTACTGCTGTTATGGGGAAGTACACAGTCGCTGCCAGCGGTGATCGGCATTAATATTCTGGCGCTGGTGGGGATTTTATCCAGCGCCTTTAGCGTGGTGCGTCACGCAGATGTTCTTGCGCACCGCCTCGGCGAACCTTACGGGTCGCTGATTCTGAGCCTTTCCGTCGTTATTCTTGAAGTGAGTCTGATTTCTGCGCTGATGGCCACCGGCGATGCGGCCCCGACGTTGATGCGCGATACGCTCTATTCCATCATTATGATCGTGACCGGTGGGCTGGTGGGGTTTTCGCTGCTGCTCGGCGGGCGCAAATTCGCCACTCAGTACATGAATCTGTTTGGCATTAAACAGTACCTGATTGCCCTGTTCCCGCTGGCGATTATTGTGCTGGTTTTCCCGATGGCGCTGCCGTCCGCTAATTTCACCATTGGTCAGTCGTTACTGGTGGCGCTGATTTCGGCGGCTATGTACGGTGTCTTTCTGCTGATCCAGACAAAAACCCATCAGAGCCTGTTTGTTTACGAACATGAAGATGAGAGCGATGATAATGACCCGCACCATGGCAAACCGTCTGCGCACGGTAATCTGTGGCATACGGCGTGGCTGATTATTCATCTGGTTGCCGTTATCGCTGTGACCAAGATGAACGCCAAACCGCTGGAGTCGCTGCTGAGCGAACTGAATGCACCTGTCGCCTTTACCGGTTTTCTGGTGGCATTGCTGATCCTTTCACCAGAAGGACTGGGGGCGCTGAAAGCTGTCCTGAATAATCAGGTTCAGCGCGCGATGAACCTCTTTTTCGGCTCGGTGCTGGCCACCATTTCGTTGACGGTGCCGGTTGTCACGCTGATTGCGTGGTTCACTGGCAACGAACTGATCTTCGCGCTGGGCGCGCCGGAGATGATTGTGATGGTCGCATCGCTGGTGCTGTGCCACATTTCCTTCTCAACCGGGCGCACTAACGTGCTGAACGGCGCGGCGCATTTGGCGTTATTTGCGGCCTATCTGATGACGATTTTTGCCTGACGGCAGATTGCATCCATAAAAAACCCCGCGCTGCGGGGTTTTTTCATTCTTACTCGGTGTCGAGCTCGTCGAAGCTCTTCACCAGATCGTCAATGGCTTTGATCTGCTTCAGGAACGGCTCCAGCTTCGCCAGCGGCAGCGCGGACGGGCCATCGCATTTTGCATTGTCCGGATCCGGATGCGCTTCAATAAACAGACCTGCCAGACCGGTAGCCATACCCGCACGCGCCAGCTCAGCAACCTGCGCGCGACGACCGCCAGACGCAGCGCCAAACGGATCGCGGCACTGCAGCGCATGGGTGACATCGAAAATCACCGGCGCGTTGTTGGACACTTTCTTCATCACGCTGAAGCCCAGCATGTCCACGACCAGATTGTCATAGCCGAAGTTGGAACCACGGTCGCAAAGAATAACTTTGTCGTTACCGCCTTCGTGGAATTTATCCACAATATTGCCCATCTGGCCCGGGCTAACGAACTGCGGTTTCTTGACGTTGATCACCGCACCGGTTTTCGCCATCGCTTCCACCAGGTCGGTCTGACGCGCCAGGAACGCTGGCAGCTGGATGACATCAACCACATCAGCAACCGGCTGCGCCTGTGACGCTTCGTGCACATCAGTGATCACTTTTACGCCAAACGTCTGTTTCAGCTCCTGAAAAATCTTCATCCCCTCTTCCAGACCCGGTCCACGGTAGGACTTGATAGAAGAGCGGTTGGCTTTATCAAAAGAGGCTTTGAACACGTACGGGATACCCAGTTTTTGGGTCACGGTGACGTAGTGTTCGCAAATGCGCATTGCCAAATCGCGGGACTCCAGCACGTTCATACCACCAAACAGTACAAACGGCAGGTCGTTCGCGACCTTAATGTCGCCAATGCTAACCACTTTTTGTTTCATAGAATCGCCTTATCGAGTGTGAATCGGAACACATGCTTAATGCAAAGTAATCTGTTTGTGCGAAATGGTGTTGATTTGCGCGCGGATCATCTCACTGATGGGATCCTCCGGGCACTGCTCAACAAAATAACTTAAATCATGCAGCGCCACGTGGTCGCAATCCAGTTGCGCATAAATCAGCCCACGGTCGCGGATCTCATAGGGATCTTCCGGATTGAACTGCAACAACGCTTCACTGGCGCGCAACGCCAGCTCCATCTGCTGTTCTTCCATCAGTGCCGATTTCAGCGTATCCAGCAGCTTGCGGATCACTTCCGCGTTATCGGCTTCATCCAGATCTTCATTGAACAACTCGGCAACCGGGCTGATATTACCTTTCAACCACACTTCCAGCGTATGCTCATCCAGCGTGTCGCCGTTAAATGGGTTAATCAGCCACATTTCGCCATCCAGCCATTCAGCGCGCAGGATCAGTTGCGTCGGGAAAATCACCGGCGTCAGCGGAATATCCAGACGCCCGGCCACCCACAGTAAAATTGCGCCCAGCGATACGGCGCTGCCCTGGCGATTTTCCAGCACTTTATCCAGCCATAGCGCGTCAGACAAACGGTAGACGCCGCGCGTGTCTTTAAAGCCCCATTCGCCGTAAAACAGCTCAACGAGTTTTTCCAGTTGCCAGTCCTGAGGCTTCGCCATGCTGATTTCTTCGCGTGCCAGACTGAGCAGCCGCTCCAGTTCGTCATGCACATATTGTGAAGGAAAATCATCGCGAATCAGCTCTGAAACAAGGATCATCCCATCGCATAACGGCGCTTTATTAAATTCGAAATCGGCTAACGACCTCATGTCTTACCCCAGTATCGGTACTTTTGTGGCGGCGAGTTTGATGATGATGTACAGCACCACCAGCCCCAGCATAAAGGCGATAAACCCTGTCTGCTGGCTGCGCGGGCGATGTCGCCCAAGCGCAATAAAACCCAAAACGATATAGATGATAACGCCAAACAGCTTTTCAGTCAGCCATGCGCCTTTAACAGTAAAAGGTAAATAGCCCGTCACCCACATCAATCCCGCACCGCTTAACAACAAGACGGTATCAATGGTATGTGGCAACACGCGCACCCAACGCGACTGCGCGCGCGGATCAGCCGACCAGCGCCACCAGTAGCGTAAAACAAACAGGCTAATGGTCAAGACCACCGACGTCAAATGTAGCGTTATCAGAACGTTAAAGGCACTCATTGCCTGTTCACTCCACGCAGGACCACTGTCCGAGGGTCAGACGTTCGTTATCACCATAATCGCGGCAGGTGGCAACCTGTCGCCAGCCATGCCGGATGAACAGGTTGCGCACCAACTCTCCCTGCTGCCAGCCATGTTCAAGCAGCAACCAGCCACCCGGTAGCAAATAGCCTGGCGCGTCCTTAATGATGATCTCTAAATCCGCCAGACCGTGGTCAGCGGCGACCAGCGCACTCAACGGCTCAAAACGCACATCCCCCTGCGCCAGATGCGGATCCTGCTCATCAATATAAGGGGGGTTACTGACAATCAGCGAAAACGTCTGCCCGGCCAGCGCACTGAACCAGTGGCTCTGGCGAATGTCGACGTTACCAATACCCAGATGCTCTGCATTACGCTGCGCCAACGCTACCGCCTCTGCAACCACATCGACGGCCGTCACCTGGCAGTCAGGACGCTCGCTGGCCAACGCCAGCGCAATAGCACCGGTACCGGTGCCTAAATCGAGGATACGGCACGGCGTCTCAGGCAGGCGGTTTAGCGCCTGTTCAACGAGGCATTCAGTGTCCGGACGAGGAATCAATGTGGCGGGCGAGACAAACAGCGGCAACGACCAGAACTCACGGACGCCAACCAGATGCGCCACCGGCTCACCGTGCTCACGCCGTGCCAGCAGTGTGTCGAGCTGTTGTTGTTGCCCGGCGGTGAGCCGGGTTTCGCCAAAAGCCAGAATAAAAGTGCGAGACTTCCCCGTCACAAAACCGAGCAGGATCTCCGCATCGCGCCGCGGGCTGTCGCTCGACTGTAACTGGCTTATCGCCTCACGCAACCACTGTTGGTAGTCCATTATTCCTGCTCGGAGAGCGCAGCCAGCTGGTCAGCCTGGTACTCCTGCACGATCGGTTCGATCAGCATATCCAGCTTGCCTTCCATGACTTCATCCAGTCGGTAAAGCGTCACGTTGATGCGGTGATCGGTCACGCGACCCTGCGGGAAGTTATAGGTACGGTTACGGTCACTGCGATCGCCGCTGCCCAGTAAGTTGCGACGGGTTGAGGCTTCCGCCTGGTGGCGTTTGGCCATTTCCGCTGCGTGGATACGCGCGCCCAGCACGGACAATGCCTTGGCCTTGTTTTTGTGCTGCGAACGCTCATCCTGACACTCCACCACAATGCCCGTCGGCAAGTGAGTAATACGAATAGCGGAGTCGGTGGTGTTAACGTGCTGCCCGCCCGCACCGGAAGAGCGGAAGGTGTCGATGCGCAAATCAGCCGGGTTAATATCCGGCAGCTCTGCTTCTGGCAGCTCCGGCATCACCGCCACGGTACAGGCAGAAGTATGAATACGCCCTTGAGATTCGGTGGCGGGAACGCGCTGTACGCGATGACCGCCGGACTCGAACTTCAGTCGACCATAGACACCATCGCCGCTGATTTTGGCAATCACTTCTTTGTATCCACCGTGTTCGCCATCGTTGGCGCTCATGATCTCTACACGCCAGCGACGGGCTTCCGCATAACGGCTGTACATGCGGAACAGGTCACCGGCAAACAGCGCCGCTTCGTCACCGCCGGTCCCGGCGCGCACTTCAACAAACGCATTGCGTTCATCGTCCGGATCTTTCGGCAGCAGTAAAAGCTGCAACTGCTGTTCAAGCTGTTCGCTTTTTTCTTTCGCGTCGCGTAACTCGTCCTGCGCCAGATCGCGCATTTCCGGATCGTCGAGCATCATCTGTGCGGTTTCGATATCTTTCTGAACCTGTTGCCAGTCAGTAAAACAGCGTGACACATCGCTTAACTGCGCGAATTCCCGCGACAGCGCGCGGAACTTGTCCTGGTCGGCGATGGTTTGCGCGTCACCGAGCAGCGCCTGAACTTCTTCATGGCGCTCATGCAGGGCTTCCAGTTTGGCAACGATAGAAGGCTTCATAGGCGTAAGTGCACCTTGTAATAAGAGATTGTTGTGCTAATCCAGCCCGAGGCTGTTGCGCAGAATATGCAGGCGTTCATCGTCCCCGTCACGGGCAGCCTGCTGAAGAGATTTGGTTGGTGCGTGGATCAGGCGGTTGGTCAGTTTCCACGCCAGATCCTGCATAATAGCCTGCGGATCGCCGCCCTGCTCCAGCGCAGCGATCGCTTTTGCCGTCAGCTCATCACGAACAACTTCGGACTGGCTGCGGTATTCGCGGATAGTCTCGCTGGCGCTTTGCGCACGCAGCCAGGCCATAAATTCACTGGTTTCCTGGGCGACAATGGTTTCTGCCTGTACCGCAGCGGCTTTGCGCTGCGCCAGGTTGTGCTGAATGATGCTTTGCAGGTCGTCCACGCTGTAGAGATAGGCGTTAGCGACTTTACCGACTTCCGGTTCAACATCGCGCGGTACGGCGATATCCACCAGCAGCACAGGTTGATTACGCCGGGCCTTCATGGCGCGCTCCATCATCCCTTTGCCGATGATCGGCAACGGGCTGGCAGTAGAGCTGATCACAATGTCGGCGTCTTTCAGGCGCTCATCAATATCGCTAAGCGAGATCACTTCCGCGCCCACTTCATCCGCCAGCGCCTGCGCGCGTTCACGGGTACGGTTGGCAATGATCATTTTCTGCACTTTATGTTCACGCAGATGCCGCGCCACAAGCTCAATGGTTTCCCCGGCGCCGACCAGCAGCACCGTCACCGAGGCCAGTGATTCGAAAATTTGCCGCGCCAGCGTACAGGCGGCAAACGCAACGGACACGGCGCTGGCGCCGATATCGGTTTCGGTGCGCACTCGTTTCGCAACAGAGAAGGATTTCTGGAACATGCGCTCCAGATCGCTGGCGTTATCATGCCCACGCTGAGAATCGGCAAAGGCTTTTTTAACCTGACCGAGAATTTGTGGCTCGCCGAGCACCAGCGAGTCCAGGCCGCTGGCCACGCGCATTAAATGGCTGACCGCGTCGTTATCCTGGTGCCAGTACAGGCTCTGGCGGACTTCGTCTTCCCGCAAATGGTGATAATCGCACAGCCAACGCACCAGCGCTTCGTGCAGGTTATCCCGCTCTTCAACGCTCAAATAAAGTTCAGTGCGGTTACAAGTCGACAGCACCACCCCACCCTGCACCATCGGCTGCGAGAGCAGGCTTTCCAGAGCCTGGTCAAGCGTTTCCGGCGAAAATGCAATGCGTTCTCGCAACGAAACGGGGGCCGTTTTGTGGTTGATGCCTAGTGCTAAAAGGGTCATGGGCGCGGGAATAGTACCAACGTTGATAAGGTTAGACTCTGCGCATCATACAGGATGCGCGTGGTCAATAAAAGAGAGACTACCCTTTCGGAGTAATTGGTAATTTAATGATTTAAGACAACTTGAACGTAGACGCTGTTTCATCACGACGCTAGCATTAGGGGTAATAACTGCAACGTATCTCAAGGATTTGTCATCATTATGACTTTGCCTGCTTCCCGCCTCATTCGACTGCTGCCGCTGGCCAGCCTCGTTCTCACCGCCTGTACGATCACTGCGCCAAAAGGCCCGGGCAAAAGTCCTGACGCGCCGCAATGGCGTCAGCACCAGCAGCAAGTTCGCGCGTTAAACCAGTATCAGACACGCGGCGCCTTTGCCTATCTTTCTGACCAACAAAAAGTGTACGCCCGCTTCTTCTGGCAGCAGACTGGCCAGGATCGCTACCGTCTTCTGCTGACAAACCCACTCGGCAGCACCGAACTGGAGCTGAATGCACAACCGGGTTCCGTTGAACTGGTGGATAATAAAGGCCAGCATTATACCGCTGACGATGCGGAAGAGATGATTGGCAAACTGACCGGGATGCCGATTCCACTCAACAGCCTGCGCCAGTGGATCCTGGGTCTGCCGGGCGAGGCGACCGACTACACCCTTGACGATCAGTATCGCCTGAGTGAAGTCAATTACAGTCAGGGCGGCAAAACCTGGAAAGTGGTTTACGGCGGTTATGACAGCAAAACCCAGCCCTCCCTGCCTGCGAACATGGAGTTGAGCGACGGTAGCCAGCGCATCAAGCTGAAAATGGATAACTGGATCGTTAAATGATGACCACCTGGCCGGCTCCGGCGAAGCTCAATCTCTTTTTATACATTACCGGTCAGCGCCCTGACGGTTATCACACCTTACAGACGCTGTTCCAGTTTCTGGATTATGGCGACACCTTAACCATTAACCCCCGCAGCGATGGCGAGATCCGTTTGCTGACGCCGATTGATGGCGTACCCGATGAGGATAATCTCATCGTTCGCGCAGCCCGTTTACTGATGAAACGCGCCGCAGAAACCGGGCGGTTAGCGGCAGGTAGCGGTGCGGATATTGCCATCGAAAAACGCTTGCCAATGGGCGGCGGGCTCGGCGGAGGCTCCTCAGACGCCGCCACCGTGTTGGTGGCGTTAAACCACCTGTGGCGCTGCAACCTGGGTGTAGACGAACTGGCAGCACTGGGGCTGACGCTTGGCGCGGATGTGCCGGTATTCGTGCGCGGGCATGCCGCCTTCGCAGAAGGCGTGGGTGAAGTTCTTACCCCCGTTAACCCGCCAGAAAAATGGTATCTGGTGGCGCATCCCGGCGTCAGTATCCCTACGCCGGTCATCTTTAAGGATCCAGAGTTGCCGAGAAATACACCGAAAAGGTCAATTGAGACGTTACTAAAATGTGAATTCGGCAACGATTGCGAGGTTATCGCAAGAAAACGTTTTCGCGAGGTTGATGCGGCGCTTTCCTGGCTGTTAGAATACGCGCCGTCGCGCCTGACTGGCACAGGAGCCTGTGTCTTTTCCGAATTTGACACCGAATCCGCCGCTCGTCAGGTGCTTGAGCAAGCCCCGGAATGGCTAAACGGTTTTGTCGCGCGAGGCGTCAACCTCTCGCCGCTAGCGCAAACCATCGCCGGGCAAGCTGAGCTCCGGTGACAACGTCACTCATGTTCCAGACGTTGCATCGCGCTCTTTAATACACCGCATGGATAGATTTCTGCCCTGACCGCACATTTTGGCCGATTCTATCCACCACTGGACGCATGCCTGAGGTTCTTCTCGTGCCTGATATGAAGCTTTTTGCTGGTAACGCAACCCCGGAACTAGCACAACGTATTGCCAACCGCCTGTACACTTCTCTCGGCGACGCCGCCGTAGGTCGCTTTAGCGATGGCGAAGTCAGCGTACAAATCAATGAAAATGTACGCGGTGGTGATATTTTCATCATCCAGTCCACTTGTGCCCCTACCAATGACAACCTGATGGAACTGGTTGTGATGGTCGATGCCCTGCGCCGTGCTTCCGCAGGTCGTATCACCGCGGTCATTCCCTACTTTGGTTATGCCCGTCAGGACCGCCGCGTGCGTTCTGCGCGTGTACCGATTACCGCAAAAGTGGTTGCCGATTTCCTCTCAAGCGTTGGCGTTGACCGCGTACTGACCGTTGACCTGCATGCTGAACAGATCCAGGGCTTCTTTGATGTGCCGGTTGATAACGTATTTGGTAGCCCTATCCTGCTCGAAGATATGCTGCAACTGAACCTGGACAACCCGATTGTGGTTTCTCCGGATATCGGCGGCGTAGTTCGCGCTCGTGCCATTGCCAAACTGTTGAACGACACCGACATGGCAATCATCGACAAACGCCGTCCGCGCGCTAACGTTTCCCAGGTGATGCACATCATCGGCGACGTGGCTGGCCGCGACTGTGTACTGGTTGACGACATGATCGACACCGGCGGCACCCTGTGCAAAGCGGCGGAAGCGCTGAAAGAACGCGGGGCAAAACGCGTATTCGCGTATGCCACTCACCCGATTTTCTCCGGTAATGCGGTAAACAACCTGCGCAACTCCGTGATCGACGAAGTGGTCGTCTGCGACACCATTCCGCTGAGCGAGGAGATTAAAGCGCTGCCGAACGTACGTACGCTGACGCTGTCTGGCATGCTGGCTGAAGCTATCCGTCGTATCAGCAATGAAGAATCGATTTCTGCCATGTTCGAGCATTAATCGCTGCTTTCGAAAAAACCCGCTACGGCGGGTTTTTTTATCTCAGAACATAACTTGTATGATTTATTAACCCGTTACAGACGCATTCACGGATGACATACCATTGTGAACAAGCTGCTCTCTCCTCATGTTATGCCTTTCCGCGCGCTGATTGACGCGTGCTGGAAGGAAAAATATACCGCCGCCCGCTTTACCCGGGATCTTATCGCCGGGATAACGGTCGGGATTATTGCGATTCCCCTTGCGATGGCGTTGGCAATCGGGAGCGGCGTCGCGCCACAGTACGGACTCTATACGGCAGCCATTGCCGGAATCGTGATTGCGCTGAGCGGAGGTTCCCGCTACAGCGTTTCAGGCCCGACCGCCGCGTTCGTGGTGATCCTCTACCCGGTTTCGCAGCAGTTTGGCCTCGCAGGACTCCTGGTCGCGACCTTGATGTCCGGCGTGTTTCTGATCCTTTTCGGGCTGGCGCGCTTTGGCCGCCTGATCGAATACATTCCGCTTTCCGTCACGCTCGGCTTTACCTCCGGGATTGGCATCACCATTGCCACCATGCAGATCAAAGATTTTCTTGGCCTGCAACTGACGCACGTGCCGGAGCACTACCTGCAAAAAGTCGGCGCGCTGGTGATGGCGCTGCCCACCGTTAATGCTGGCGATGCCGCCATCGGCGTGGTCACGCTCGGAACTCTGATCTTCTGGCCACGCCTGCGATTGCGCCTGCCGGGCCATTTACCTGCGTTGCTGGCAGGCTGCGCGGTAATGCTGGTCGTCAACCTGCTCGGCGGCCATGTCGCGACTATCGGCTCACAATTTCACTACGTGCTGGCCGATGGCAGCCAGGGCAACGGCATTCCGCAACTGCTGCCGCAATTGGTGTTACCGTGGGATCTGCCGGGTTCTACATTTACCCTGAGCTGGGATTCATTACGGGCGTTACTGCCAGCCGCGTTTTCGATGGCGATGCTGGGGGCAATTGAATCCCTGCTTTGCGCCGTGGTGCTGGATGGTATGACCGGCACCAAACACAAAGCCAACAGCGAGCTGATTGGCCAGGGCCTGGGCAACATCATCGCCCCGTTCTTTGGCGGCATTACCGCGACCGCAGCGATTGCCCGTTCCGCCGCTAACGTGCGTGCCGGGGCGACATCCCCTATTGCGGCGGTTATCCACGCACTGCTGGTGATCATGGCGCTGCTGGTGCTGGCTCCCCTGCTCTCCTGGCTACCGCTCTCGGCCATGGCGGCATTGCTGCTGATGGTGGCGTGGAACATGAGCGAGGCGCATAAGGTGATTGACCTGCTGCGCCGTGCACCGGCGGACGACATTATCGTGATGCTGCTCTGCATGTCGCTGACGGTGCTGTTCGATATGGTTATCGCCATCAGCGTCGGCATCGTACTGGCCTCATTGCTGTTTATGCGCCGCATCGCACGCATGACTCACCTGGCGGCTGTCAATGTCGAGGTGCCGGAAGATGTGCTGGTGCTGCGCGTGATCGGTCCGCTGTTCTTCGCCGCTGCCGAAGGTGTGTTCAGCGATCTGGAAACGCGCATTGCGGGGAAACGCATCGTGGTACTGAAATGGGATGCAGTACCGTTGCTGGATGCTGGCGGGCTGGATGCTTTCCGCCGCTTTGTTGCCCGTCTGCCGGAAGGCACGGAGCTTCGCGTCAGCAATCTGGAATTTCAGCCGCTGCGTACGCTGGCCCGCGCGGGTATTCAGCCGATTCCGGGCCGGCTGGCTTTTTTCCCGAACCGCGACGCGGCGCTGGCCGATATTTGATCCCGATGCGCAACGCCGCTTGCGCATCACCAATAAATATCCTCCGGCATAGCCGGAGGTTTTTCAGATGCGCCTGTAAGGCTCTGTTACCAGCCGCGCCCTAACAGGCGCATACGATCTGACATTTGCATCAAACTTCGTTACTTACGGCCCGTAAACGGGCTACCCGGATAAGGGATCGATAACTGCTCGCCCATTTTATCCTCTTCAAGCTGGTGCTTTATGTATTCCTGTATCTTCGCCGTGTTCTTCCCTACCGTATCTACGTAATATCCCCGGCACCAGAATTCCCTGTTCCTGTATTTGAATTTCAGATCTCCAAACTGCTCATAAAGCATCAGACTGCTTTTCCCTTTCAGATATCCCATAAAGCCGGATACGCTCATTTTGGGCGGGATTTCCACAAGCATATGGATATGATCTGCGCAGCATTCCGCTTCCAGGATCCGTACGTTTTTCCACTCACACAGCTTTCTTAAAATGCTGCCTATCGCCAGGCGTTTCTCTCCGTAGAACGTCTGTCTTCGGTATTTTGGCGCAAAAACTATGTGATATTTACAGTTCCATCGGGTGTGCGCTAAGCTCTTTTCGTCCCCCATTGGGACCCCCTTTTGATTTCTTGTTGAACTTTTGCAGTTGCCAGACCGCAAGGTGTTTTAACAAATCAAAAGGGGTTTTAATAACTGGCTTAAAGCTGAAAGCTTTCCGGAACCCCCAGCCTAGCTGGGGGTTTTCTATAGACAAAAAAACGGTTCCCGCGGGAACCGTTATCAATATGAGCGTCTGTTAGCTGTGGTTTTGCCGATCGCGACGGCAGCGTTTGTCATAGTGACGCACCCACCAGTACTTATCACACACCTGCTCATGGCCGCTGACGCGTGCCCCCGCAAGCCAGAGAACAGCCCCCAGGAAAATGCTCAGTACCGCGCCGTGTGCGAAAAATTGTGGCAGGTTAAGTTGCGGAAGCTGGTTTAAAATGGAGTATCCCACTCCAACAACCATCACCACGAGCCCCAACCCCATAAGCACATTACCGAGTAACGAAGCGTTTTTGCGTTTCATATGTCACCTCCGGAACGATGGGTTGGACGGGTATCACCCCAATCCTTGTGGATAAAGTATAGACAGCGACCTTTATAGCGGTTGCGGACGCGATCACAATTACACATATCCGACTAACATAAATTTACAAATAAGCCACTGAACTCGTTGAAATTCGAATGGTTCATGAGAGCAATCATTAACATTCTTCGCGTTTCGTTGTGAGAATTTTGTCATCGCGCGCTGCACAACGTACACTACGCGCCGGACATTGATCTGGTCAGGAATAAAAAGTGACGATTAAACTGATTGTCGGGCTGGCGAACCCCGGCGCCGAGTATGCCGCGACACGCCACAACGCAGGCGCCTGGTATGTGGATTTGCTGGCGGATCGCTCCCGCGCCCCGCTGCGCGACGAGCCGAAATTCTTTGGTTACACCTCGCGCATCAATCTGGCTGGTGAAGACGTGCGCCTGCTGGTTCCCACGACGTTTATGAACCTCAGCGGGAAAGCCGTCGCGGCAATGGCGACGTTTTATCGCATTAACCCGGACGAAATTCTGGTCGCGCACGATGAGCTTGATCTGCCGCCCGGCGTGGCGAAGTTTAAACTCGGCGGCGGCCACGGCGGTCATAACGGCCTGAAGGACATTATCAGTAAACTGGGGAATAACCCCAATTTTCACCGCTTACGCGTGGGAATCGGCCATCCGGGCGATAAAAACAAAGTTGTCGGCTTTGTACTGGGTAAACCGCCGGTTTCCGAACAGAAGCTGATCGACGAAGCCGTAGACGAAGCGGTGCGTTGTACCGAGATCTGGCTGAAAGACGGTTTGACCAAAGCCACTAACCGCCTGCACGCCTTTAAGGCGCAGTAACCGTGCGCTGCGGCTTTTTTGCCGCGCGTTACAGCGGTTACGTGTATAATAGGCAAAGTTATTCACTTTTCTGCAATCCGTTTTGAGTAACGGGTTGATTATCAAGAGATTAAGGTAATTACATCATGGGATTCAAATGCGGTATCGTTGGCCTGCCCAACGTAGGTAAATCCACCCTGTTCAATGCGCTCACCAAAGCCGGTATTGAAGCGGCTAACTTCCCGTTCTGTACCATTGAGCCGAACACCGGTGTCGTACCGATGCCCGATCCGCGTCTGGACAAGCTGGCGGAAATCGTCAAGCCGCAGCGTATTCTGCCAACCACCATGGAGTTTGTGGATATCGCCGGTCTGGTAAAAGGCGCATCCAAAGGTGAAGGCTTGGGTAACCAGTTCCTGACCAACATCCGTGAAACCGAAGCCATCGGCCACGTTGTGCGCTGCTTTGAAAACGACAACATCATCCACGTAAACAACAAAGTGGATCCGGCGGAAGATATTGATGTTATCAATACCGAGCTGGCGCTCGCCGATCTGGACACCTGCGAACGCGCAATTCATCGCGTGCAGAAGAAAGCCAAAGGCGGCGATAAAGATGCAAAAGCCGAGCTGGCCGCGCTGGAAAAATGCCTGCCGCAGCTCGAAAATGCCGGCATGCTGCGTTCGCTGGATCTGACGGATGAAGACAAAGCGGCAATCCGCTACCTGAGCTTCCTGACGCTGAAACCGACCATGTACATTGCTAACGTCAATGAAGATGGTTTTGAGAACAACCCGTATCTGGATCAAGTGCGTGAAATCGCTGCCAAAGAAGGTTCTGTTGTGGTTGCCGTCTGTGCTGCAGTTGAGTCCGATATTGCCGAGCTGGACGATGCCGATCGTGACGAGTTTATGGCGGAACTGGGCCTGGAAGAGCCGGGGCTGAACCGTGTGATCCGCGCCGGTTACGAACTGCTGAACCTGCAAACCTACTTCACCGCCGGTGTGAAAGAAGTCCGCGCGTGGACCATCCCGGTTGGTGCAACCGCGCCGCAAGCGGCGGGTAAAATCCACACTGATTTCGAAAAAGGATTTATTCGCGCGCAGACCATCGCCTATGAAGACTTTATTACTTACAAAGGCGAGCAAGGCGCGAAAGAAGCCGGCAAAATGCGTTCAGAAGGTAAAGACTATATCGTCAAAGATGGCGACGTCATGAACTTCCTGTTTAACGTCTAATTGCTTTTTTGGTTTATGAAGTTTCACCCGGCCTCATAACGCCCACTAAAATCCACGCCATTGCGTGGATTTTTTTGCCATAAAGATGCGGTGAACCGCTAAAGCTCAGCCGAAGCGAAATAACACGAGATCGCATTCATGACATTAGCAGTCCTTATGCTCACAACCACACCGGGCGATAAAAAAAACGGCACCCACCCTCTGCAACTGTGTTATTGGTAATAATACTGTACAGATAATATTAACTTTATTTATATTTAACAAATCACCTCAATAAACAGCACGATATTAAAGACGTAAGACATACTGGTCAGAATGTATTTTTATTGATGTTAATCATCTTTGTACGAAGCAGTTTCTATTTTTTAACTTTTATCGCGGTTAACAAATGATGTACGCTCGTGCGAATCATCAATATGTTCTATCCAACGCTTATGTATTGAATATTTTGCTCTGCGCATTATTTTAAGCAGGAGGTGCTTATGTTGCCTGGCGAACTGGTTATAAGATTAAATCAGCATATGAATATGGAATTTCGTGCTGCAAGTCTCTACATTGCAAAGAGTTCGTGGTTTATTGAAAAAGGTCTGACAGACATTGCACAACAGTTCAGATTGCTGGCGCAGATAGCCGTTACGACGACATTGAAGTTTTACGAGTTTCTCACGAATAACCAGAGCGCCCCTTTTCTGAATACCGATATACCTGCTATCAATGAAGCGGAACAGGAGTGGCAAACGGTCGCCCAAGCGATATTTTTCGACTTTAACCAGCGAACAGACAGCCTCTCCGGGCTGGAAAGTCTCGCGATGGCGAGGACGAATTTATTGACGAGCGTCTTCATTATACGCATCAGAGAGTTTCATCAGGATGAGGCGCAATCACTGCTGGCGATATTGAAAGACAGCAAGATGAATGATGCTGTTACGCCAGATTATGCGGATGATGATCTTTTAAGGATCGATTAGCATCAACGCCAGCAGCCGTACAGCATGAGCGTGTGTACATCGCAGCGGCACAGATTTGAACGGCGCGCCCGCAAGACCAGGCGCGCCATCGTTTATCAGAACGTTTCCCAGTCGTTTTCACTGCCTTCTGCTTTTTGAGCAGATGACGTTCTGCCCCCTTTACTCACCGGCGCAGAGGGTGCCTGCTTCGATGAGTATGACTTACCGCCAAGATCGAAAACAGCGATGGTTTTGGCTAAATGCTGGGCTTCCATCTCCAGCGCTTCCGCACTGGTCGAGGCTTCCTGCACCAGAACAGCGTTCTGTTGCGTCACACCATCCATTTCGTTCATCGCTATCCCAATCTGGCTTATCCCCCGGCTTTGCTCATCCGAGGCGATGGATATTTCCCCCATCAGAGCGTTCACCTGTGTTACTGAATGGATAATGGTTTCCATTGCCTCACCGGCTGTCGTCACCAGTTCTGAACCGGCTTTCACACGGGAGACTGATTCACTGATCAGGGCTTCGATTTCTTTCGCCGCCTGCGCGCTCCGCTGCGCCAGAGAACGAACCTCGCTGGCGACCACGGCAAAACCGCGCCCTTGTTCGCCAGCCCGCGCAGCTTCCACTGCCGCGTTGAGCGCAAGGATATTGGTCTGGAATGAGATACTGTTAATCACCCCTGTAATATCGGATATTTTCTGCGAGCTTTCTGAAATACTCTCCATGGTATCCACCACCTTGCCCGTCAGATCGCCCCCCTCTTTGGCGATATGCTGTGTCTCTTCGGAAAGCTTTCTCGCCTGCTGAACGTTTTCAGCGTTATTTTTCACGGTGGAGGTCAACTCTTCCATGCTGGCGGATGTCTGCTGTAACGCAGCAGCTTGCTGGTCAGTTCGCGCCGACAATTGCTCGTTCCCCTCACGGATACGGCTGGTACTGGCATACAGGCTTGAAGAGGTATCCTGGATAGCCGACACAGTTTCACGCAGGCTATTCTGCATGCTACGGATATAGGGAATTAACTGACCGGCGCAGTTACGACCAAAATCGTTAATCTCGACATGCAATTTGCCCGCTTTTAATACCTCAAGGTGATTTTTAATGTAATTAAGCGGCGCTGTCAGGAAGGTTACCAAGTAGCGATCTGTCAGGAAAAGCGTAAGGATCCCCGCCACCAGGGCGCTAAGCAGTATGATTCTGTTCTGTGCGATGGATTCATTTGCCCGATCCAGCATGACGTTGGATTGAATCGCTTTGGTATATTTCTCCGCCGTTTCACCGAACTTAACGCTTAACGGCGGATAAGTATTGCGGAAAATCTGTCGGAACTGATCCTGCTGGTTATTGCGGGCAGCATCAAGCATAGGCGTAATGGCGGACAGTAACGCCTCCCAGTCGTTAATCATCGCCGCAGAGAGTTCAGGGCTGACATCGACATGCTGGGCATTGCGAAACTGCGAGAGCATATCCTGGCTGATTTTTAGCGCTTTCTCTGAAGAAGCAAACGTTTTCGCGGCATCGTCAGCTTTACCGTCCTGCTGGAAATCCATTGCCCTCAGCATACGCGTTACCGAACGGAAATATTGATCGTTACCTTTGACCAGCAGAGCATACGTTGCTTTTTGCTGCGAACTGTTTTCCAGCAGTATCTGCGTATCCGAAAAATTTTTCAGTGTTAATCCCGTGGCTACCCCCCAAATCAAGGTAAAAATCGATAAAATAATCAACAACATCTTTCTTATGGTGATATCTCTAAGCAGTTTCATTCGTCACTCCAGGCTGCGGTATTTGATGGACGTATTCTTATTGTTAAATGCATAAAGCTGGCTCTTATTGGCATGTGAGAACTGAAAAACATGCTTATACACAGAAAAGTATTCAACTCCGATGGCTTATTGCCGCTCGCTCCTTAAGGAAATGCTTAACAAACAATAAGTAAGAAATCCCCGGAGAAGGGCCGTGGCAATGCCAGCCTGACACCGATGTTATCGGCTTGAGTAAAAAGATGATTAGCTGTTCAGTGAATAAATTTGATAGCGATCAAGCAAGTAAATGACTTTTATCTTTGATAGTTATTTTTATCTTAATTAACGTGCAAGTGGTAATGCGCACTTCGCGCGTCACTGCACTGCAATAGATAAATTTTGTTAATGTAATACTGCACCCCGCGAATATTCATTGCGGGGCGACAGGTGGGATTATTTAATCGTTGCCAGATCGTTTGCGATATCGCGACGGCGGCCATTATCGGCAATTTCGCGACCAGACCGGGCGGGTGCCTTAAGCGCTTTTTCCAGATACGTTTTCGCTTCGTCTGTTTTTTTCTCTTTTAGCAGAAAATCACCATAGAAATAATTGGGATCAATACCATCAGGGTTGATCGTGAGCGCTTTTTTTAGCATCTCGTCAGCTTTGTCTTTATCGCCAAAGCCTACCGGCCAGCCGGGCACCTGGTAGTAAAGCGCCCCCAGACTGGTCCAGGCCGATCCCTGAAGCGCGCCAGGGTCGATGGCGATCGCTTTCTCCAGACTGACCTTCGCCTGTTTAACCAGGCTCAGGGCAGACAATCCCCCTTTTGCGCCGGCCCAACTGCTGTCGACGATCCCGGACCAGATAAGCAGCGTCGCATCCGCATCGTTCTTTGCCTGGCTGGCGTCATGCGCTCGCTGGCTCAAGGTGCTGAAGCACCCCTCTTTTTTGGCTTCCAGAGTCTGATACTGGCAAACGGACCAGTCACGCTGTAAATCTGTCAGGGTGGTCTCTGCAAGCGCGCACACAGAGACGGGCATCAGCAACGCAACCATAAGGGCATTGATTATTTTCATTCCTTCTCTCCACTGTTCGTGCGCCGGGCAAACGCCCGGATTACCGGTAATTTTTTACCCAATGCACCGTCCACAACCGTCGGAAACCAGGCATTCAGTTTGACAAACAGGCGTTCCATAGCACCAAAGCGGTATCGCTTTTGCTCCGTTTCAAGCATCCGGACAATCCGCGCGGCAACAAAGCCAGGAGAGTCCATGCCATTACCCAGTTTGCGATTCAACGCATACACATCTTCATTGTTCAGTGCCGTTTCCGTTGCCCGTGGCGCGGCATACAAAACGGAAATATCGCTGTCATGTAACTCCCGCCCCAGGGCTTCGGAGAAACGATGAATTGCCGCTTTCGTTGCGCTGTAAACGCTCCAGGCAGGATGCCCAATTTCGCCGAAGATCGAGCCAATGTTGAGGACGATGCCGCCCGGGTTAATTTCCGGCAGCAATGCGCGTGTCAGCAATGCCGGTATTTCAATGTTGGTGCGGATCTGCTCGCGAATATCCTCAAACGAATGCTGCTCAAATAACGCGAAATGGCTGCATCCCGCGTTGTTAATCAGGATGTCCAGCTTGCCACTCCTATTGAATGACGAGGCTAAAGCGCCAATTTCCTCATCAGAATAGGTCTGCATTACCGCGATATTATGCTGTTCCGGATGAGGCAGATGCTGCCGGAGGAGCTGCATTGCCTGCTCATTACGCCCGACAAGGCAAAGTTTCGCGCCTTTTTTTGCCAGCGCCAGCGCTAACGCCTGACCGATTCCGCCTCCTGCCCCGGTCAGCAGCACAGTTTTACTTGTCAGATCCACGTGTGTTGCTCCCCAGTTGATTAAGCATCTGTCCATAAAGCTGATACACACGGCGCGCCGTATGGATAATCGCGACCTGATCGCGCTCATCAGTCACGGTATCCATGAGCCTGGCAAAAAATTGCAGATGTCCCTGATCGAGCTCACCGTGCGAACGCAGATAGGTGGTAGCGGCTTTTGGTAGCCCCAGCGTATGTTCAACCTGCGCGGCAATCGATGAGGCAATAGACACGCTGGTGCCTTCCAGAACCAGCACCATGCCGAAAAGACTCATCGGATTGACCCGTTCAATGCGGTAATAGAGAAACGCCA
Source organism: Kosakonia sp. ML.JS2a (assembly GCF_025642095.1). GTDB lineage: Bacteria > Pseudomonadota > Gammaproteobacteria > Enterobacterales > Enterobacteriaceae. The sequence continues at coordinate 2,358,569 of NZ_CP106754.1, read as the reverse complement.
CCATCATCTCAATAGGCAGGCAAGGCGTGCCAGACCTGATTTTCTCTGCATCACCGCCGCAAGCGCGGATGTCATTCAGGATCCACTCCTGATGACCGTATTCTTCTTCAATATATTCAGCAATCGCCCCACGAACCGACTCCTGAGCGGCCGGAAGGCGGCTGCCTGTACACATCAGCAGTGGCACGGTGTGACTGACGTGATGATAAGCCTGCGTCAGAAATTCGATGTACATCTCCCGCGATACATCACCGTAACTACAGCGGGCAATAATCGGGGAGGCAAGCAAAGCCTGACGCTCAGTCGCGGTCTGCCGTTGTAATTGCTCATAAAAGCTCATGATGTTCCCCTTCACTACAGGTGAGGATCTGCTGATGCAGAGATTGCCAGATGGCATTACGACGCGGGCGGCCATTGGCCGTTAACATCCCGGGTAATGAAATATCAGCGGTGAACAGTAAGCGATGCAGCTGTGCGTAATCCGGCAATCGCGCAGAAAGCGCCATCAGTTGCTCACGTGCCTCCTCACGCTGCCCGTCAACGGCATCCACCAGCGCCACATTACGTGCCAGCCCGTCACCGAACACCACGATGCGGCGTACTGACGGGCAAGCCATCGCTTCGGCTTCCGGCCATTCAGGGGAAAAGTTGCGGCCAAATGCATTAATTTGTACGTTTTTAAGCCGCCCGTGAATATGGATAAACCCCTCCTCATCCACCTCGCCCAAATCCCCCGTGGGGACGGTTGCTGATGTGGCTTCTGCGTCCAGGTATCCCAAGGCATTCGCGGGACTGGCGACACACAGTTGCTGATGCTCATCAACCGACAGCGTAATACCCGGTAACGGCCTGCCAACGCTCCCCTTTTTCATTGCACCAGGCAGGTTAAGCGAGACAACGGAACCGCATTCTGATAATCCATAACCTTCAAAAATCGGTAGGCCGCTGAGCGCGGCCAGCGCCATTAACTGCTCCGATATTTTTCCGCCACCGGCGGCGATAAAGCGCAGCGATTGTGTGCACTCTGGCATCTGGTAACGCAGTGCGAACAATACCCGTAACAACTCCGGCACCAGCACCAGACTTTGTGGACGCCAGCTCAGCAGCGCCTGCTGGAACTGAGCAGAATTAAAACGACTGGAGCCGTCAAAACCGATATGTGAAGGTGGCAATACCACGGTGGGCACACCGAGTATCAGTGGGATATAAATACCGCACAGGTTTTCCAGAAGAATACTGAGCGGTAACGTAACCATATGTTTTTGAAGATTAAGTGGTTTTAATTCGGTCGCCAGCGTTTGCGCCGTCCACAGCATGCCGCACTGGCTCAGGCAAACGCCCTTCGGTTCGCCGGTCGTCCCGGAGGTGTAGGTCACTCTCGCCGTGCCGGGCGGCAATGGGTTGGGATCAACCACCACACGGGTGTGCAGTTTGCCAAACGGGAAGTCATGAACCTGCCACCCCTCCATCACCTCATTGCTGAGCCGGGCATCAATAGATGCGGATGACAGTACCCAGGCTTTTTGTGCGGCGGTAAAAAAGGACGGCACCGGAACCATCACAATCCCGGCCGCGAAGCAGGCAAGGTCGATAATGGCCCATTCAGGGCTATTTTCTGACTCTAACGCCACTCGTTTTACGCCCAGAGCGGTTAATTGTCGGGCAACCTCTTCGACAGCCTCATGGTATTGTAGCCAGTTCCATTCCCGGGTTTCACCGTACAGAGCGATAGCGTCGGGTTGGCAGGCAGCCTGCTGCTTAAGCAAGTCCGGAAACATAGGGTTCTCCTGTAGCGACTGTCCAGGGGGCATCAGGTAAATGGCTAAACAGATTCAACAGCAGGCTGGTCTGGCTCAAGGTGAGATGACCACCCGCCAGTTCGCCTGCCATGATGTAGGGATCATGCTGATAGTAGTCTCCCCACTCCAGCGCAGCGTCGCCCAGCCTTTCGGGGTTAGCAGGACTAAGCGGAAGCGGTTGCAGATTTAGCCGGTGAAAGGTATTGCGGATTTTCCGGGTGCCGGTAAAAACAATCCACGCATAGTGGTAGCGATTCAGGAGCAGGCAAAGTGCGGCATACATCACACGCGCGGACGCACCATCGCACGCTGCAAAGTTACCCACTTCGACAATCGCCCCGCGTTCCACAGGCATGGCAATCCGTGAGGACAACAGTGTTTCCACCGGTTCATCGAGATAGTGTTCAAGATAGAATGCCCCCAGCGGGGCGGTCTGGATGCCACAGGCTGCTTTTAACTCACCACGTGAATCATACAAACCAAGCAGCCAGGGCATACAAGCGGAAAGCGTGGCATGGTAAACCTGAGAATAGCTTTCACGAATCAACATGGAAATATCATTGCGTTCGCGACAGCCAGGTAACCATTTCAGCGTGTAAGGCGACATTATTCTCATATAATAACCTCAGAGGGAACAATATCATCATCGCGCGCTATTATTAGGCCGACCTTAAGATGAATAATTTCTGCAATACACATTTTCTTAATGCATGCTTAATCTTTAAATCCCATAGCCTGGTAATATTTTTCATCGGTATAAACTGACAATGATTTATTTCCCAGGGCGGTAAAGTCGTGCGTGTCGACGCCCTGCTGTATGTCATTCTGAGATATTCGTCACATCGCAAAACCGGAAGCGCTAAGCTCTTTGTCTATCCAGCTCAGGAAGACTTTGACCTTCTCTTTCTGCTCGTTAACATGCGGTAAAACGAAGTGATGCGCCGCCACCGGCATACCGTAAACCTGCTCAAATACCGGTACCAGATTATGCTGCCGCAGATAGTCATCGGCGAGCAGATTGCTCTCGAGGATAATCCCCATTCCCATTCTGGCGGCTTCGATGCTCATATAGGAACGGTCAAAACTAAAGTAATAATCTTTGTCATGATTTTCCACACCATACCAGGAAAGCCATGTGTTCCAGTTTATTAACGTACTGTCGGAGTGAATCAACTCATAACGCAATAAATCCGCAGGTACGTTGATGGATTTCCCTTCCAGATAATCACGTGAGGCAAAGGGGATCAGGTTCTCATTTTTAATGGTGTGCACATTCAGGATCGGCCATTGCGGCAGACCATGACGAATATCGATATCCAGATTGTCCCGAGAGAATTGCAGGTTTTCATACGAGCAGGTCAGACTTATTTTCAGGTCAGGATATTGCTGTCTGAATTTATTCAGGCGGCGCATTAACCACAGCAAACCAAAACTGGGCGCAGAGTGAATACGCAAGTGTTCATGGTGAATATCATTAATTACCTGATCGGTCGCCCGTCCAATAATACTCACAGCGCCAGAAACTTCTTTTAGATACTTTTCACCTATATGCGTAAGCACAACCCCTTTACCACTGCGAATTAACAGCTTTTTCCCGATGAATTGTTCAAGACTGGAAAGCTGATGACTCACCGCTGAAGCGGTAATATTCATCAATTCGGCAGCCTGATTAATGCTTCCGACATTAGCAACTTCAATAAAGGTTTGAATATTACGTAACGACGGTATCGGCAACACTTTCCTGGGATTTGCTTTTATCATTTGCGTACTCTTCCTCAAGGCATTTGCCTCATTTCATACCGATCCTGGCAACGACGTCTGAACAGTTAACAGGAATACCCCGCAAAAACGCTAATTTTATCAAAGGGCATTTCTGTTTTGTGACGCAGATTAAATTTTCACCCCATAATTATAAAAAGCCTGTTTTTCGCAGGGAGTTATTTGCGTTAACTCACGAATCAAATTTTTCTCAACATCAATTGAGCTTTTTTGCATGCCTTGAATTCTTACGGGTGAGTATATTGCATGCGAAGGCCTGAAAATAACCGTGATCGCTGTATCCGGCATGTACCCTTAAGATAAAAGAAAGATAAGAGGAAACCCCTATGTCCCGTATAGATAGTCTTGTCTGTACCGGTGCCAAAAAAACAAACTATCGCTTTGTGGTGCTGGCGATTATATTCTCGGTATATGCAATAAATTATGCCGACCGAACAAATATTGGCGCCGTTCTTCCGTTTATTATTCAAGAGTTTCATATCAATAATTTCGAAGCCGGGGCCATTGCCAGTATGTTCTTTCTCGGTTATGCCGTGAGCCAGATCCCCGCCGGTTTCTTTATTGCTAAGCGCGGTACTCGCGGCCTGGTCGCCCTGTCAATATTTGGCTTTTCCGCCTTTACGTGGCTGATGGGCACGGTCAGCTCGGTTTTCGGCTTAAAACTGGTGCGGCTGGGTCTTGGATTAAGCGAAGGACCTTGCCCGGTTGGCCTTGCCTCGACCATTAACAACTGGTTCCCGGCGAAGGAAAAAGCCACGGCAACAGGCGTGTACATTGCTGCCACCATGTTTGCCCCTATTATCGTACCGCCGCTGGCGGTGTGGATTGCCATGACCTGGGGCTGGCGCTGGGTCTTCTACTCCTTTGCCATTCCCGGCATTGCGATCGCTGTTATCTGGTATCTGTTCGTAAAATCACGCCCGGCAGAGAGCGGGTTTGTTTCCGAAGGCGAGTTATCGGTTATCAACGCGGACACCAATGAACAGCAACAGGTGCGGGAAAATATCTGCCGGGATGCGAAATTCACCACACTGGACAAAATTATCCGTGTCAGAAAACTGGCACCGATTAGTACAGTAAAAGGGCTGTTTACGTCCAAAAATATCCTTGGCGACTGCCTGGCCTATTTTATGATGGTCAGTGTGTTATATGGCCTGTTGACCTGGATCCCCCTCTATCTGGTTAAAGAAAAAGGGTTTGACTTTATGCGCATGGGATTGGTCGCCAGTATGCCATGCATCGGTGGATTTGTGGGGGCGATTGGCGGCGGATTTATTTCCGATAAATTACTGGGGCGTCGACGCAAACCCACCATGATATTTACCGCAATTTCCACGGTCATCATGATGATTATTATGTTGAACATTCCGCAAAACACGCTGGCTGTCTGTACTGGTTTATTTTTTGTCGGACTCTGTCTCAATATCGGCTGGCCTGCCTTCACCGCATACGGTATGGCCGTCTCCGACAGCAAAACCTATCCCATTGCATCGTCCATTATTAACAGCGGCGGTAATCTTGGCGGTTTTGTTTCCCCCATGGTGGCGGGTTTCCTATTAGATGCCACCGGCAGTTTTAATTCTGTATTTATCTATTTCGGCACCTGCGCTGCCATCGGTTTAATCATTATTTTGACACTTGACGAAGCACAATAACGCTTATATTCGAATCCTTTACATGTAACGGAGTAAATTATGTTGTTAAAAGACAAAGTCGCCATTATTACTGGCGCGGCATCCCCACGCGGTTTAGGTTTTGCCACGGCTAAACTGTTCGCCGAAAACGGCGCGAAGGTCGTGATTATTGATTTAGATGAAGAGGCCAGCAAAACCGCTGCCGCAATGCTCGGCTCGCCACACACCGGCCTTGCGGCAAATGTCGCCAATGAAATTCAGGTGCAGGCGGCAATTGAGCAAGTCATTGCCAAATATGGGCGCATTGACGTGCTGGTGAATAACGCCGGGATCACCCAGCCGATAAAACTGATGGACATTAAGCGTGAAAATTATGACGCCGTGCTGGATGTCAGTCTGCGCGGAACATTAATCATGTCACAGGCGGTGATCCCGACCTTGCGGGCACAACGCTCCGGCAGCATTGTCTGCATCTCATCGGTTTCCGCCCAGCGTGGCGGCGGTATCTTCGGCGGCCCGCATTACAGTGCAGCGAAAGCGGGCGTACTGGGCCTGACCCGCGCCATGGCGCGTGAGCTTGGCCCCGATAATATCCGTGTGAATGCCATCACTCCGGGTCTGATTCAGACCGATATCACCGCCGGAAAACTGACCGACCAGATGCGCGAAAACATTCTGGCCGGGATCCCGATGAACCGCCTTGGTGATGCGGTTGATATCGCCCGCGCGGCACTGTTCCTCGGCAGCGACCTCTCCTCTTACTCAACGGGTATCACGCTGGATGTTAACGGCGGGATGTTAATTCACTAAGAGGAAACCATCATGACGAACAGAGATATCCAGAAGGTTGCCGCCGCAGCCTGGCGCATCCGTCGCTACGCCCTGCGCATGGGCGAGGTTCAGGGACAGGGTTATATCGGGCAGGCGCTGGGTTATGCCGATGTCCTCGGTACCGCCTTCGCCCACATCATGAATTTCCGCCCGGAGGAACCGGAGTGGGAAGAGCGTGATCGTTTTCTGCTTTCCCACGGTCATTACGCCATCGCCTATTACGCCGCGCTGATTGAAGCAGGGATCATCCCTCATGAGGAGCTGGAAACCTACGGTTCTGACGACAGCCGCCTGCCAATGTCTGGTATGGCGACCTATACGCCAGCAATGGAGATTTCCGGCGGTTCGCTGGGCCAGGGGTTGAGCATTGCGGTTGGTATGGCGCTGGGCCTGCGGCAGAAAAAAAATCCGGCGCTGGTGATTAACTCCATGTCGGATGGCGAGCTGGACGAAGGTTCAACCTGGGAAGCGGCGATGTCTGCCGCACATTACGGGCTGACCAACCTTATCAATGTCGTTGATGTGAACAAACAGCAGGCCGACGGCGACTCACGCAAAATTCTGGGGTTCGAACCCCTGCAGGATAAGTGGGCCTCGTTTGGCTGGTACGTTCAGCGCATCGACGGCAACGACCTGCCCGCCGTCATTACGGCTTTTGAAAACGCCAAACGTTTCCCGGGAAACCAACCGCGCGTGATCCTCTGCGACACACTAATGGGGAAAGGCGTTCCTTTCCTGGAAAGCCGCGACAAAAACCATTTTATCCGTGTTGATGCCGACGAATGGCAACAAGCCCTTGCCGTACTGGATGCCACAAAACCGGAAGGAGTGCTGTAATGAACCAGACCACAGCGGGAACGCCCCGCTTAAAAACATCCGCGATGATTGCGTCAATTGCCGATGAAGGCCAGGCGACGATCCCTGCTCCCTTTGGTGTCGCCCTGTCAAAACTGGCGGCAGAACGCCCGGACATCGTCGGCATGACTGCGGACCTGTCGAAATACACCGATTTGCATATTTTTGCGCAGGCATTTCCGGCGCGCTTCTTCCAGATGGGGATGGCAGAACAGTTGCTGATGGGCGCGGCAGGCGGTATGGCCAAAGAGGGTTTCACCCCTTTCGTGACCACCTATGCGGCGTTCGCTAGCCGACGTGCCTACGATTTTATTCACCAGGTGATTGCGGAAGAGCATCTGAATGTGAAAGTGTGCGCGGCGTTGCCCGGGCTGACCACCGGATACGGTCCAAGCCATCAGGCCACGGAAGATCTGGCGATTATGCGCGGCATTCCCGGCCTGACTATCGTTGACCCCTGCGATGCGCTCGATACCGACCAGGCGGTACGCGCCATCGCCGAACATAACGGGCCGGTCTATATGCGTTTGTTGCGGGGCAAGGTTCCGCTGGTGCTGGATAAATACGATTACACCTTCCAGCTCGGCAAGGCGGCGCTGCTGGAAGATGGCAATGATGTACTGATTATCGCTTCCGGCATCATGACCATGCGAGCCCTGGAAACCGCAGAGAAACTGCGTCAGGACAATATCAGCGTGGCGGTGCTTCATGTGCCGACCATCAAACCGCTGGATGAGCAGACCATTTTGGCGCAAGCGGCGAAACCGGGTCGCCTGGTGATCACCGCCGAAAACCACACCTGCGTGGGCGGCCTGAGTGAAGCCGTTGCCGCCTTGCTGATGCGCCAGGGCGTGCGTTGTGAGTTTGATGTTGTGTCGCTGCCGGATGCCTTTCTCGATGCCGGTGCACTGCCAACCCTGCACGACCGCTACGGCATTTCCACCCGTGCGATGGTGGAGAAAATCAAATATCGTCTTAAATAACCGTCGCGCCGCCGCAGGGCGGCGCATTCCTTTCCGTAAGCCGCGCACGCCAATAAGCCATAACACTTCGCCATTGATGAGCCTGACTCATTAGCTCTAGCTTGCTGCCCTACTTATTCCGCCACCGCCCCTCCGTTATGCTTTTCAGATACCACACTGAAAGGATAAAGGCATGCAAACCGTGACACTGAATAATGGCATCACCATGCCCTTGCTGGGCTTTGGCGTCTTTCAGATGACCGACCCCACCGAATGCGAACGTGCGGTCCTTGATGCTCTCGAAACGGGTTATCGACTGATTGATACCGCGGCGTCCTACCAGAATGAGACTCAGGTCGGCAATGCGCTGAAGCACAGCGGCATCGCACGCAACGAGCTGTTTGTCACCACCAAACTGTGGTTACAGGACACCCATTATGACGGCGCAAAAGCGCAGTTCGAGCGTTCGCTTAATCGCCTGCAACTCGATTACGTTGATCTCTACCTGATTCATCAGCCTTATGGCGATGTTCATGGTGCATGGCGCGCCATGGAAGAGCTGTACCAGGCCGGGAAAATCCGCGCCATTGGCGTGAGCAACTTCCACCCGGACAGGCTGGCCGATCTTATGGCCTTCAATACCGTCATTCCGGCGGTAAACCAGGTCGAAGTTAACCCGTTCACCCAGCAGCTCCATGCCGCACCGTGGATGAAAAGCCGCGGCATCCAGCCAGAAGCCTGGGCACCTTTTGCCGAAGGGAGAAACGGCTTATTCCAGCATCCCGTATTAACCGCGATCGGTGAAAAACAGGGCAAGAGCCCAGGTCAGGTGGTACTGCGATGGCTCTTCCAGCGCGGCATTGTTTCGCTGGCAAAAACAGTACGGAAGGCACGGATGGTCGAGAATTTCGACATTCTCGACTTCCAACTGAGCGCCGATGACATGCTGAATATAACTGCGCTCGACACCATGACCAGCGCCTTCTTTTCTCATCGCGACCCTGCGATGGTGGAGTGGCTGACCGGCCGGAAACTGGATGTTTAATAACATGACAAATAAGGAGTCGCGCAATGCAAAAACGCTATCTCGGTAAGTCCGGGCTTGAAGTCTCGGCAATGGGTCTTGGCTGCATGGGGCTGAGCTTTGGCTACGGCCCGGCAACGCGTACCCACGAGGCTGTCGAATTGATTCGCGCTGCCGTTGAACGTGGCGTCACCTTTTTTGATACCGCGGAAGTGTATGGCCCCTGGCTGAATGAAGAGGTGGTCGGCGAGGCGTTAAAACCGTTTCGCGACCGGGTGGTTATCGCCACCAAATTTGGTTTTACCTTTGGCGACGACAACAAACAGCAGATTTTAAACAGCCGCCCGGAGCATATTCGCGACGCGGTAGAAGGTTCGCTGCGGCGGCTCAAAACGGAGGTGATAGATCTGCTGTATCAGCACCGTGTCGATCCGGATGTCCCTATTGAAGATGTTGCAGGCACGGTACAGGCGCTGATTGCTGAAGGCAAGGTCAGGTATTTCGGCCTGTCCGAAGCCGGGGCGCAAACTATCCGTCGGGCGCACAGCGTCCAGCCGGTGACGGCTCTGCAGAGCGAGTATTCAATGTGGTGGCGCGAACCGGAGCAAGAAATCTTGCCGCTGTTGGAAGAACTGGGAATAGGTTTTGTGCCCTTCAGTCCGTTAGGAAAAGGCTTTCTGACGGGCGCGATCAAAACCGGGACCACATTTGGCGACGACGATTTCCGTAGCAAAGTGCCGCGTTTCGCTGCTGATGCCCTTGAAGCCAACGAAAAACTGGTCATTCTGCTGGGTGAACTGGCGGCTGAAAAAGAAGCCACCTCTGCGCAAATTGCACTGGCATGGCTGCTGGCGCAAAAACCGTGGATTGTCCCCATCCCCGGCACAACAAAACTGCATCGGCTGGAGGAAAACCTGAACGCCACAGAGTTCAGCCTTTCTGACGCTGAATTGCGCAGGATAACCCAGTCCCTCGAAAGGGTGAAAATCACTGGCGAGCGTTACCCGGCTGCGCTTCAGGCACGGGTAGGTCGTTAGGTTCTGAACTGGCTTGCAACGTACAGCAAGCCAGTCAGATTGGCGAAAAACGCTACAACCAGCGACCGGTTTTGTTGCTGTACGTTTCCCATTCCCGGCCAAACAGGCGGTGCATCGCCGGCTCCTCAACCTGAATATGCAACACGGAGATCAGAGCAATCAGCACAGGCGTAGCCAGCACGCCCGCAATGCTGCCCAACAGTATCGCTGCGCTGAGATGAAGACCCACAAACCCCAGGTAAACCGGATTGCGCGTAAAGGCGTAGCACCCCTTCGTGAGCAGGGTTGTCGTTTTATCCGCGTGAAGTGCATTGAACGTTGTCTGGTGGCGAACCAGTTGCCGCAGCCCCGTAATCACAAGATACAGGCTCAGCAGCCCGATCCCGACCGCCAGACATAACGATAACGACAACGCCAATAAACTGCGCAGATCGGTTATTGCAGGCCAGCTCGCCAACAGATCAAACAGCAGGAAAATAACCAGCAACACCGGAGGAAGAAGTAATACTCTGAGCCTGTGGTGAAGGGTGGTCATCGTGATCATGACAGCGCTAAGACTCCGGGGTTATATCGTCTCATCGAGCGAGGCTTTTAACCGCACAACCGCTTCTTTCAGGTTCGCCTCCGAGACGCTCACGTAGGACATACGCAGCGTGGAATGATCTGGCTCGTTGCAGTAAAAGAACTCACCGGGAACATAAACAACGCCGTTATTCAGCGTTTTTTGCAGCCATTGTGTGGTATTCAGTTCGTATTTAAATCTTGCCCATAAAAACATACCGCCCATCGGCTTATGAAACGTCAGATGGTCGCCCAGCGTCTTTTCAAGGTGCTGAGATAACGTCTGGCATTTCTGTTTATAAGCATCGCGGATCAGGGCAATTTGCCCGGCCAGCCGCCCCGTCTGTAAATAGTGCCAGGTTAAGGACTGCGATAACGCGCTGGTATGCAAGTCCGTCGCCTGCTTAAGAATTACCGCCTGCCGTTTCAGCCACCCTGGCAGCACCAGCCAACCGACCCGGGTTCCCGGCGCCAGGATTTTTGAAAAGGTGGAGGTATAAATCACGTTATCACTGTTATCCATCGCCTCGGCCCAGGCTTTGAGCGGTGTGAAGGTTTTATCGGTGAAGTTAATTTCGCCGTACGGATCATCTTCAATAATGACAAAATCGTAGCGCTTCGATAATTCCACCAGTTGCTTACGACGGTGCTCAGCCAGCGTCACGCCGCCGGGGTTGCCAAACGTCGGGACGATATACACCGCCTTCACCACCGTGGTCTTCACCAACGCCTCAAGCTCGTCGATGTTCATCCCGTCGCCGTCAGTGCCAACCGACATCAGATTCGCTTCCGCTAACTGGAAAATCTGCAACGCCGCGAGATAGGTTGGTCGCTCGACCACCACCACATCGCCGGGATTGATCAGCGCACGCGCCAGAATATCCAACGATTGCTGAGAGCCGGACGTCACAACCACATCATCCACATCACAGTGAATTTTCCGTTTGCTCAGCAACTGGCAAATGGCCTCACGCAACGCCGGGCTACCCTCGCTCAGACCGTACTGAAACGCCTCTCTCCAGCCACTGGAAAGCACATTATCCATCGCGATTTGCAGCCCTTCGCGGTCGAACAGGTCGGGGTCAGGAATGCCTCCGCCAAGCGAAATAACCCCGTCCATTTTGCTGTGTTTTAATAATTCCCGGATTGCCGATGACTGAAGATTTTGTACTTTTCTGGCAATTTTACTGTGCGACATCTTCCGCTACCCTTTACCCTTTTTTGTTGTCTCTCAGTCTTAGTACCACATGTCCGGGTTTTTGATAATCATTTTCTGTACGCCGATAATAGCCTGCCGGGCATCGCGAATATGATGAAAATAAAGAAGAATGGCGACACCAACCTGTTTTTATTCACGTAAAGGCGTCGCGTTTATTAACCCGAAATGCTTTGACCAGGAAGAGACCTGACGAACTGTCAGGTACATAGCAGAACGTTAATCAGATTCACGACCCGGTATGCACAGCGACATTGCAAAAAGTCATTTTTCACCGGCGTTGTTCTGCAAATTGTCCCGCCCGATCCCGCCAATAAACGGTAGCCGTAAGCGTAGCGGTGTAAAATCCAGTTCCACATTCAGCCCCAGCACGTTGCGACCGATATAGACAATAAAGCTATTGCTGTTCGGCCCCGGCCAGGCATGGTAGGTCTGCGGCCATGGATAAGTGCGGATGGCCGCTTCAATCTGATATGCAGCGCATCGCTCTCTTCTGACCGGGAAGGAGAAATGGCTACAGTTTACGCATCCCTTTCAACTTACTCTTCGGCAGGGATAATCGAGATATGCCCGCTGCGTTCCAGAATCGCATATTTTATTTTACCTAACTCGGTGATCCCCTGACTCTGGCGCGCGGCGACCAAAATATCATCGCAGGAGACATCCACCTTTTGCAGTTTGTCCGTCAGCGGAATGCCGTTTTCCACCAGAATGACCGGCATGCCGTCCATTACCTCCTCCGCGCCGGAGATATATTTTTTCATCAATCCAAACAGAATATCGGCCGTCACCAGCGTAATGATCGTCAGCATGGCGCCAGTAACAGAAAAGTCATTCCCCAATAATGCCTGCTGCGTCGCCTCACTGATAATCAATAATAATATCAAATCGAAACTGGTCATCTGTAACAGCGCACGACGACCCGCCACTTTAAAAACCAGCAGCAAAATAAGATAAATAGCCAGCGCTCTCAGTACCATCTCCATATTCTTCTCCTAAGGAAAAATAAACTGCCAGAAACGGGCTTCAGGCTCATCATTGACCTTTACCATGTTGACGGCTCTGCCCGGCATGGAGGGGGTTACGTACACCCGGACACTGAAATCACGCTTGTCGGCAATATTGTGATAGACAAGATAAAGCGTCTGCCCCTGACTGAACATGCGATCCGGTTGCGGCCACACGCTACCCGGCTGGAAACGTTCACTGAACGCGCCGCCGATGCTGAAGACATAATTATCGGCGGCCAGCGATTGCGGGGAAATTTTCACTCTGAACTCATTTTGCAGGCGGCCAAAGCGTTCATATTCCACTTTTAACGAGTGCGTGGGATTCATTGTCGTTGCCGAACTCATATAGCCGCCGGAAAAAAGCCCCATCAACGCAGCCACAATAATGCTCAACAACAGAACAAACCCAACCCGTCGAAACGCCGATTCAACATTAAGCGCCCGTGCATTTTCTTTCACACCGGGAAGCCGCTCATTATTGCACCCCATCTGTCACCTCACCGTTTCGCTGATTACCTGTCTGCTGATGATTCGCCGAAACAGGACCTTATCCTGCTGACCGGATAAAGGAATAGTAAGCCGCTTGCGATTATCAAGTGACTGCGGATAACGGACGCAAAGAGAATTCTCCTTAGGCGTTTTCTTATCTAACAAGTGGTTACGATTTGCCGTTTCGCTAAAAATCAGGAATATTCTGAATGCATTACCGCAAATTATTAGCAGACTAACTAGCGTAACGAGTGTGCATTTGCATGCCCTCAGGTGCAGACCGGATTTCCTGTTCCTGAGGGTTTTTCTTTGTCAGATTTATCTTAAATACATTAAATAAAATTATATTTTCTCTTCCACAAATTTAGCCACACGACAAACACCGTGTGTCGCCGTTGCGTTTCAACCTGCTTGCCGCACAGAAATTTCCTAATACTTCCCTGCCACAACACCCAAAAAAATCCTTTAACACCTTTATTTTAAAAGGCCTATTTTCATCACCTCAAAAACATTCAATCACCCACAACAAATAAGTCATCAATAATTCATACACCTTACAATTCTGCGCTCCGCTTTGACATATTCCCCTCCCCGACTAGAGTTAGATACCGACACCGACGACATTATTTACTGAAAATATGTCGTTATTTAAACAACGAAACTGGAGAAATAACATGGCTGAACATCGCGGCGGTTCTGGTAATTTCGCAGAAGATCGTGAAAAAGCATCCGAAGCAGGACGTAAAGGTGGTCAACATAGCGGCGGTAATTTTAAAAATGACCCGGAACGTGCTTCTGAAGCCGGTAAAAAAGGCGGTCAACAGAGCCATGGCGGCGGCCGCAAATCGGGTGAATAAGTTTTAATTACCCGTCCGCTTTACACAACGTTTAATTTTACTCAATGACAGCGAGTCGTTTCCCGGCTCGCTATTACCCCCTGTTTAACCAGAGGTGAAAATTTATGCAGGTCAATTCGCTAACTGATTTTTTCATTCACTCTTTGTCTGATATTTACAATGCAGAAAAACAGCTTACTCGCGCATTAACGAAATTATCGCGGGAAGCGTCAAATAGCAAACTATCAGAGGCATTTAAAAAACATTATGAAGAAACACAAGGGCAAATCGAACGTATCGATCAGCTTGTTGAATCCGAGCCTTCGATTAAGCTTAAGCGTATGAAATGCCACGCAATGGAAGGACTGATTGACGAAGCCAACGAAGTTATCGAAGCCACGGAAAAAGGCAGCGTGCGCGATGCGGCACTGATCGCAGCCGCGCAAAAAGTGGAACATTATGAAATCGCCTCGTACGGTACGCTGTGCACTCTCGCCAGCCAGTTGGGCCTGAAAAATGCACAAAAATTGCTCTCCGCCACGTTAGACGAAGAAAAAACCACCGATGGTTTGCTCACCCAAATAGCCACATCGAGCATTAATCAAAAAGCGGAAGTTGAATAACCTCTTCATTAATAGCTATGCGACGACATTAATCTTCTCTGCTAAGCACATTAATTATTGAGGAATGTATCATGACGCCACAAGAAAATTATCATGACTGGCTACGCGATGCGCACGCTATGGAAAAACAGGCAGAATCTATGCTTAATGCCATGAGTAACCGTATCGATAATTACCCCGATTTGCGTGCGCGCATTGCGCAACATCTGACTGAAACTCAGACGCAAATTAAATTACTGGAAGAAGTCATTGATCGTAACGGTATTAGTCGCTCGTTATTAAAAGATGCCACCAGTAAAATGGCGGCAATGGGGCAAGCCGTTGGCGGAATGTTTGCCTCCGACGAAATTGTCAAAGGTTCTATCAGTAGTTATGTATTCGAACAATTTGAAATTGCCTCTTATACCTCGTTAATTGCTGCTGCGCAAAAGGTTGGCGATACCGCCAGTGTAGAAATATTTGAGCAAATCCTGGCGCAAGAAGAAGCGATGGCAGATTGGGCACTGACACATTTGCCTGTTGTCACTGAACAATTTTTACTTCGTGATGCAGCAGACGGCGTCGAAGCGAAGAAATAACCACCACGCAACCGGAGGTTTTATGTTTCGACACGTAAAACAATTACAGTATACCGTCCGGGTCAGCGCGCCCAATCCGGGACTGGCTAACCTTTTGCTTGAACAATTCGGCGGCCCCCAAGGTGAACTCGCTGCCGCTTGTCGTTACTTTACCCAGGGATTGGGTGATGAAGATGCCGGGCGCAAGGAGATGCTCATGGACATTGCCACCGAAGAACTGAGCCATCTGGAAATTATTGGCTCGCTGGTCGGTATGCTCAATAAAGGGGCAAAAGGCCAGTTAGCGGAAGGGACGGAAAATGAAGCCGAGCTTTACCGTTCGTTAACGGAGAATGGTAACGACAGCCATATCACCTCGTTACTGTACGGCGGTGGCCCCGCGCTGACCAATTCCGCGGGGGTGCCCTGGACGGCAGCCTATATTGATACCATTGGCGAAGTAACGGCGGATCTGCGCTCTAATATTGCCGCAGAGGCCCGG
The DNA here is from genome assembly GCF_025642095.1 of Kosakonia sp. ML.JS2a. Taxonomy (GTDB): domain Bacteria; phylum Pseudomonadota; class Gammaproteobacteria; order Enterobacterales; family Enterobacteriaceae. Next base: position 2,342,854 of record NZ_CP106754.1, on the reverse strand, counting down.
GCCAAAATCATCTATGAGCGCCTGATCAATGTCACCGACGATCCCGGTGTCAAAGACGCGTTGGGTTTCTTAATGACGCGCGAAGCAGCGCATCAGCTGTCATTTGAGAAAGCGCTCTATTCCATTCGCAATAATTTCCCGCCAGGCAAGTTGCCACCTGTCGAACAGTACACTCATGTCTATTACAACATGTCGGAGGGGGATGATCCGCGCGGCAGTTGGAACAGCGATGAACACTTCGAGTACGTTGCTAATCCGCAACCTGCGGTCGACGGCGGTGATGGTCTGGCAACGGTGACGCTCAGTAAGGAGCAGGAAGCGCTGGTGAAAGCAATGGCTAAACGCACCCAATCCGATCCTGCTGTCGACCCGCTAACCGGTGCAGAACTGGGTAGCGGCGAGCCTCGAGAGGAATAACCATCCGTATTGCTTACGCGACACCCCCCTTAAACAAGGGGTGTTTTTTTAGAAGGTGGCCCACATGTTTGCATGGGATGCGTTTCATCTGGCAAGACTACAGTTCGCCTTTACCGTCTCGTTTCATATCATTTTCCCGGCCATCACCATCGGCCTTGCCAGCTATCTTGTGGTTCTGGAAGGACTCTGGTTAAAAACACGAAATAGCGACTGGCGTGCGCTCTACCATTTCTGGTTAAAAATATTTGCCGTTAATTTCGGTATGGGCGTGGTGTCAGGTCTGGTGATGGCCTACCAGTTCGGCACCAACTGGAGCGGATTTTCACAGTTTGCCGGAAGTATTACCGGCCCGTTGTTGACCTACGAAGTGCTGACCGCCTTCTTCCTCGAAGCCGGTTTTCTCGGCGTGATGCTGTTCGGCTGGAATAAGGTAGGTCCAGGCCTGCATTTTTTCGCCACCTGCATGGTGGCAATCGGCACGTTGATGTCCACCTTCTGGATCCTGGCATCCAACAGTTGGATGCACACACCGCAAGGCTTCACCATTGAAAACGGTCAGGTTGTGCCAACCGACTGGCTGGCGGTCATTTTTAATCCCTCTTTTCCGTATCGCCTGCTGCATATGACCATTGCGGCGTTTCTCAGTAGCGCGCTGCTGGTCGGCGCTTCTGCGGCCTGGCATCTGTTGCGCGGCAGGGACGCTTCCGCCATACGCAAAATGCTGTCAATGGCGATGTGGATGGTGCTGATTGTCGCGCCCTTGCAGGCCTTTGTTGGCGATATGCATGGTCTGAATACCCTTAAACATCAGCCCGCGAAAATCGCCGCCATTGAAGGACATTGGGAGAATCCGCCAGGTGAAGCCACACCGCTGATCCTGTTCGGCCTGCCTGATATGGAACAGGAGCGCACCCGCTATGCGGTGGAAATCCCGGCGCTCGGCAGCCTGATTCTCACCCACTCATTAAATGAGCAGGTTCCGGCACTGAAATCCTTCCCCAAAGCGGAACGGCCCAATTCCACCCTCGTTTTCTGGTCATTCAGGCTGATGGTGGGCATGGGCGTACTGATGATTGTTCTGGGTCTCGCGGCATTATGGTTGCGATACCGGCGTCGTTTATTCCACGCCCGGCCTTTTCTTCATTTTGCGCTGTGGATGGGGCCAGCCGGTCTGGTGGCGATCCTCGCCGGGTGGGTGACCACTGAAGTGGGGAGGCAACCCTGGGTAGTGTATGGACTGCTGCGCACCGCAGACGCCGTGTCTGCGCACAGCACGCTGCAAATGAGCCTGAGTCTGCTGCTGTTTATTGTGGTCTACAGCTCTGTATTCGGCGTGGGTTACAGCTATATGCTGCGGCTGATCAAAAAAGGGCCGCATCCGATCGACGAGCCCCCGGAAGATGGCAGACCGGCGCGCCCGTTGTCTGCCACCGGGGAACGGTTACAGGGCGAGGAGAATCACTAATGGGTATCGACTTATCACTGATCTGGTTTGTCATTATCGTTTTCGCCACGCTGATGTACATCGTAATGGACGGTTTCGATCTGGGGATTGGCATTCTTTTCCCTGCGATTCAGGATCCGCTTGAGCGCGACATCATGGTGAACAGCGTCGCTCCGGTATGGGATGGCAACGAAACCTGGCTGGTCCTGGGCGGCGCCGGACTCTTTGGCGCATTTCCCCTCGCCTATGCGGTGATTGCCGATGCCCTGGCGATTCCTCTCACGCTGATGTTGATCGGGCTGATTTTTCGCGGCGTTGCGTTTGAGTTCCGCTTTAAAGCAACGCACGCTCACAAATCGTTTTGGGACCAGTCTTTCTTCGCGGGCTCCCTGCTCGCCACTTTTGCACAAGGGATCGTTGTCGGCGCGGTGATCAACGGTTTCCCTGTCAGCGAGCGCACCTTCAGCGGCGGTGCTTTGGACTGGCTTACGCCGTTTAATCTGTTTTGCGGCATCGGGCTGGTTGTCGCCTACGCCATGCTCGGCTCCACCTGGCTGGTCATGAAGAGTGTGGGGAATTTGCAGTATACGATGCGCACAGCTGCCAGGACGCTGCTGCTCGCCTTATTGCTGGCCATCGCCGTTATCAGTATCTGGACTCCGTTGGCACACCACACCATTGCCCTGCGCTGGTTCAGCCTGCCCAATCTGTGGTTTTTTGCCCCCGTTCCGTTACTGGTTGTGATACTGAGCCTCTGCCTCTGGCGAATGCTGCAACAGCCCCACTACCACATGTTGCCTTTTATCCTCACGCTTGGGCTCATCTTTCTCGGTTTCAGCGGCCTCGGCATCAGTATATGGCCGAATATTATTCCGCCGGATATTTCACTGTGGCAAGCCGCTGCTCCGGCGCAAAGTCAGGGGTTTATGCTGGTAGGTGCACTGCTGATCATTCCACTGATCCTGGTATATACCTCATGGAGTTATTATGTGTTTCGCGGGAAAATTCATCCCGGGGAGGGATATCACTGATGTTAAATAAACCTCAGGCCACCGCCAGGAAAGTGATGTGGTTTATTTTTTTGTGGTTCAGTAGCGTGCTGGCACTCTTTATTGCCAGCACATTGATTAAACTTCTGATGTCATTCGCCGGTCTTCGTACTGGCTAAAAAAGGTTATTCCCTGGCTTCACCGTACCCGGCTAATAACATGATTAATGTTCCCATGGCATAACTTGTCGCTTGCTTAATAATCGCTTCACTGTCGCCGTCAAAAAGCTTCACTTTCGTCGAAAGCGTATTGTCGGGAAGCTGCCATGCAAACCAGATGGTACCCACTGGCGTGCCATCTTCTCCCCCCTCCGGCCCGGCATAACCACTTACCGCCAGGCTGACATGCGCCCCCGAACGTTGCTGTGCACCTGCGGCCATCTCTTTTACCGCCTGTTCACTCACCGCCGTGTGCGTTGCTATCGTCCCGGCGTTGACCTCAAGCAATCGAATTTTCGCCTCGTCGGTATAGGTGATAAACCCGCAACCGTAGAACGCCGGAGTATTTTCTGCCGCGCACAACGCAGAGGCTATCAGTCCGCCGGTACACGACTCCGCAGTCGCCAGTTGCAACTTTTTTTCCTGTAACAATCGCCCCAGTTCATTGGCGATAGATAGAGACGGTGTCGTCATCACTTCCTCCCTCTGTGTAAATGGCGGTGCTGACTTCCACCGCCGTGAAGCCAACTTACAGTGTCGCCTTTGCGGCGCTCATGCCTGGCACCAGGATCACCTTGCGGCACTCTTCCTGGCGTTTTTCGAAGATTTCATAGCCACGCGCCGCCTCTTCCAGCGGCATATGGTGTGTGACGATCTCTTCCGGCGTCAGATGCCCTTGCTCAATCAGATTAAGCAGATCCGGTAAGTAAGCGTGAACATGCGTCTGGCCCATTTTAAAGGTGAGGCCTTTATCAAAGGCGTCGCCGAACAGGAAGCCATGAATAAACCCGGCATACACACCAGGCACGCTGACAATTCCACCGCGGCGCACAGCGGCAATACACTGTCTGAGCGCTTTCCCGCTGCTGCCTTCGATTTTCAAGGTGCTTAGCACCGTTTCGGTCAGGCTCCCTTTCGCTTCGAAGCCAACGGCATCAATCACCGCGTCCACGCCCCGATTGCCCGGCGTCTGCTCAATTATCCAGGCGGCAGGATCGTCGTTTTTATCAAAGTTAATGGGAATTGCGCCGTAGCGTTGCTGTGCGAACGCCAGCCGGTAATCATTATGATCAATGATAAAAATCCGTTCTGCGCCATTCAGTCGCGCGCATGCCGCCGTCAGCAGTCCCACCGGCCCTGCACCGTAAATCGCAACGCTTGAGCCCTGTTTCACCTCAGCATTTTTGACCGCCTGCCAGGCCGTAGGGAGGATATCGGAGAGAAATAAGACTTTCTCATCCGGCAAGGTATCCGGCACTTTAAATGGCCCGGTATTAGCTTTTGGCACCCGCACATATTCGGCCTGCCCGCCGGGTATCCCGCCATACATATCGCTGTAGCCAAAGAGGGCAGCAGGCGGCGTAATGGTTTTGCGGTTCAGCGTCGCACCTTTGCCACTATTGGTCTTTTCGCACGCAGCATATTGTTGCAGACGGCAGAAAAAGCAGTCTCCACAAGCGATAACAAATGGGATAACCACGCGATCGCCTTTGCTGACGGCTTTCACTTCGGGGCCTGCCTCAACGACCTCCCCCATAAATTCATGCCCGAAAATATCTCCATGATGCGTGCCGGGTATTTTGCCGCGATAAAGGTGCAAATCGGAACCGCAGATCGCGGTTGCCGTCACGCGCAGGATAATATCGTCCGGCGCAGCTAAGTCCGGATCGGGCATGTTTTCGACTTTCACACGATGCGGACCATGCCAGGTAAGTGCTCTCATTGCGTGTTCTCCCGTAAATAACAAGCCAATATTGACTGACGAAGCCGTAATAAAAATGAGCGCGCATAAACACAAAAATAATCATTTATGCACTCACTACCTTTTGCTGAATGATAAAAACATTGACGTACTGACTATTTAAAAATCGCCATGCAAATCATCAACACCATATAAAGAATAGAGCAAAAACAAGATAACAACAGAAACGAATACGCTTAGAACAATAATATGAAGACAGCAAGCGCAACGGCGTAAAAATAAATCATCACCTGATAAAACAGAAAATTCTCGCTCGCTTTCTTTCTTATTATCGGGAATATCCACGAAGGGTTGTTAACGAACAGAACCAGCGGCGTTTCTTTTTTCCCGTCACTGTCGACTCACATTCATCAGTGGCAATATTCACGTTATCAATGCTCAGAAAGCGAACAAGACATTCGTCGCTGCCATAGCACGTCGATGAAAAGAGCATCGCTATCCTGACGCAGGATGGCCCTGAAAAACGCTTGCGTGCTAAAACAGCGACTTAATCAACTGCATAAAAAAATATTACCAACGGAACAGAAATCAACGCCCTAATAGTTAAGGAATATATCCTGTAATTTATAACCCCCAATGATTGAGAATGTTCTTATGAGCAAGATCACATTATTGACAGCACATTTGCCATCACCAAACAAATAATGATGATCCGGCCAATACAGCGACGTTATTTGTGAATAACCTATTAAAGTTATGTAAGCGGCGGGCGATAACATTGCAGAATGAATAACAAAAAAGATCGCACACTCACAATTAACTCTACTAAGCGCTATCGCAAGGATTAGCTGTTTAGCCCCATAAATTCACCAGGATGTCCGCCCTACAATTTGTTGATTAACCCAATAAAAACAAAGGTGAAATATGTCTGTACTCGCGGCGATAAAAAAAATTACTGGCGCCTCACTGCTTCGCGGTCGTCACCATCCCGCCAATGGTACTTATGATTGTCAGAATCTGCCCGCGTCATTATCAGCAGCGGGGTTAAGCAACAGCGCAGCGGGCATTTTGATGACCTTTGTGCCGCCCAATGCCGACTACTCACGTGTCAGCCAGGCCTGGCAGCGCTTCTCCTCTTCACATTTGACGGTCGTGACGCTCTCTTCCAGCGGTGCACTGAGCAGCAGTTGCCGGGAGACCACCTATTGCGATGGCGCAGGGCAACAAGGCAGCTGGTTGATGCTGCCCAACAATCTGATCGCTGAACACGAAGTACATATCGTTGATCTGCATGTCAAAAATACCCATACCGCGACCGATCGCATTAAAGCCATTACGCAAGAGCTGGACCGACTGAAAGTCAAAATGCCGCTCTCTTCCGACCGCACGTTTGCCATGATCTATTGCGATGGCTTGTCTGCATCGGAAGGTTTCCTGATGCAAGCCTGGTATAACAGCGGCCGTTTTCCGTGCCTGGCCATTGGCGGCTCGGCGGGCGGTAAACTGGCGTTTGACGGCACCTGGATAAGCGTGGGCGGTAAGGTGCTGCAAGGCAAAGCGGTGATCATTTTTTGTCAAATGGCGGCCGGTAAATCGTTCGCCCCCTTCAAAAGTCAGAACTTTAAGCCACTGAAGAAAAGCTGGCTTATCGCGCAGGCCGATCCGGTGGCGCGCACGGTCACGTCAGTCTTTGATGAACAGGGCCAGCAGCAATATTTCACGACCGCGCTGGCGGAACATCTGCGTTGCGATGAGCAACACCTGACGGAGAGACTGAAGGGATTAACGTTTGGCGTCAAAGTCGGTGATGAGTATTTTATTCGCTCGGTGGCCAAAATTGATGACGATGGTGTTCACTTTTTCTGTGATCTGGAGTTTGGCGACCGCCTGCATCTGCTGGAAGAGACCGACTTTAAGCAAGCCACCCTGCACGACTGGAAGAACTTTATTGCCCCGCTGGGCAAACCTGCGGCAATCCTGATGAACGACTGTATCTTGCGCCGCCTCGGCAGCGAGTCGCAGTTGCATAACGCCCATTTTTTTAAAGGCTTACCGGCGGCGGGGTTTTCCAGTTTTGGCGAGATTCTCGGCGTACCAATTAACCAGACCTTATCGGCGCTGGTGTTTTTTAATCACAACGTCAAAGCCATGACCCACTTCCCGGTGGAATACGCCAGCTATGCCGGGCATTACGCCCAGCGCGCGCTACGCCGCTGGGAGGCGCTCAATGATTTTCAGACCGGGGTGATTAATCGCGTTGTCGCCTACCAGCAAAAGCTGGCGCCGCTGATGGCGGCACTGCCCATGCTGGAAGCGGCAACACAAACCCAGAATGAAACGCTGGGCATAGCCGAAAACAGTATTCGCTCCATCAGTGATATCGCCATGCAGAGCCAGCAAGCACAGAACCGATTAGTCGAAGGGCTGGATGACCTGGAAAAAATTTCCGCTGGCATTAATGAAATTACCAGCGGTATCAGCAATATTGCCTTCCAGACCAACCTGCTGTCGCTGAATGCGGCAGTAGAAGCGGCGCGTGCCGGTGAAGCCGGGCGGGGTTTTGCGGTTGTGGCAACCGAAGTCAGACGACTCGCGCACTCCTCTAAAGAACAGGCGGATGCGACGGCAGAAAATATTAACCAGGCGGTAAGCACCATTTCGCGTATTCGCGCCGTCGCCAACAACACGGTGGAAACCGCCAGTAATATGGCGCAGCACTCTATTACCGCCGCTGACACCATTGCCGCGATGAGTAATAAAACGACCCATGAGCGTGAGAATATAGCCAAACATCTGAGCAGCCTGCATGCATTAACCTCCGGAATGGATGCCATGCAGGAAGCCGTTGCACAGCTTACGGTATTACAAAAACTTTCGACGCGTCATGAGCATCATTAATGTAATAACGCCCGTTAGTTATTTGATATCCCTTTGTCGGTGTGCCGGTAAAGGGATATCAATCGAAATAAAAGCAATCGTGGAGATAAAAAGATAAAGCGTAGCAGAGTAATTAATTTACCTTGTAGATTCAATACCTTAATATTTCTTAAGCTTCTTTTTTTGTGAGAACCTCCACAATATTATTTTAAAATAAGCAGTAAATATAAGGTATATTCTCAAAACAGCCTCGTTGTGATGCCAGACAGATATGGCAATGTGTTTGTGGAAGGACTCCCGCCTGACCTTTTTTCAATAAAAATTGAATGATAGCACCAACAAATACCGGGAGTATTTATGAACATTACCAAACGCTTATTACTGACCTTTTCGCTTTTAATTATCAGCCTAATTGTTACCAACGTCATAGCCATGATGTCATTGTCAAAAATCGGCAGTGAAACAGAATATTTCCAGGCCAATATATTGCCCAGTCTGGATGCAATGAATAAAGAAATGTTTAAAGTCACCGCTGTCCGTTCGCAGCTCTATTTGCATGGCCTGGCTGAAAGCGATACAGAGATGAGCGCAATTAAGCAAGAAGCCATAAAAGTCTATGACGAACTTTCCGCTATGCATCAGCATTACCTCAGTGATCTGGTTTCCGATCAACACGACCTGGAATTATCAAAGAAAACGCAGGCTGATTTAGAAAGTTTCCGTGGCGTGATGGATCAGTATTTTAAAATTTCCGAGACAAACGATCGTAACGCCATTGCTGCCACCATGCGTTCCGGGGGATTGGTGGCCAGTAAAATCAGCCAACTGGCAAAAGATTTTACCGACCAGATCGCCTACAACGCCCAGTTGGTCGAGCAGTCAAACCAGGCTAACAAAGCGTTAATTCAACATTCAATGGTCCTCTCTGCCGGGGCAACGCTGGTCGCCACGCTGGTGCTCGGTATCTTTGGTTTGCTGACCGTGCTTAATATCCGCAACCGTCTTAACGCGATGAAAGACGGCATGGTCCACATCAGCGAGAACCTGAATCTTGAGAAAAACCTGGACGCCGGTCGTCAGGATGAAATCGGCATGGCCATCTCCGCCTTTAACGCCCTGCTTAACCGCATGTCGGAAGCGCTGGTAATGGTACGTTCCGCGTCGCATTCGGTCAGTACAGCGGCAAATCAGATTGCCGTCGGCAATAACGAATTAGCTGCCCGTACTGAACAGCAGTCCGCGGCCGTGGTGGAAACCGCCGCCAGTATGGAAGAGTTAAGCTCCACCGTGAAACAGAACGCGCAGAACGCCCAACAGGCAAGTCTGCTGGCGATAGCCGCATCCGACAGCGCAAGCACGGGTGGCAGCGTGGTCAGTACAGCGGTGGCGCGGATGAAAGATATCAGCGACAGTTCACACCGTATTGCTGATATTACCTCAGTGATTAACGGCATTGCGTTCCAGACCAATATCCTGGCGCTTAACGCCGCCGTAGAAGCGGCCCGCGCCGGTGACCAGGGGCGCGGATTTGCAGTGGTGGCAGGTGAAGTTCGCTCCCTTGCCCAGCGTAGTGCCCAGGCAGCAAAAGAGATTGAAACCCTGATCCACGAATCCGTGGCACAGGTAGCGGAAGGCACCCGCCAGGTGGATCTCGCCGGGGAAACCATGAGCGGCATTGTCCACTCGGTGACTCAGGTGAAGGATCTGATGCAGGAAATTGCTGCCGCATCGGACGAACAAAACCGTGGCATCTCGCAGATTGCCCAGGCGATGAGCGAAATGGACACCACCACGCAGCAGAACGCCGCGCTGGTTCAGGAGTCCACCGCTGCCGCAAGCAGCCTGGAAGATCAGGCGACAAAACTGCAGGAGATGGTCAATGTCTTCCGCCTGCCGGGGGGGCAAAGCAAACCCGCTCCACGCAGCGCCGGGAACCGGACATCACGCCTGGCTGCCGCGACCGCCTCCTCGGGAGACGCAGGCTGGGAAACCTTCTGATGATGTATATTGCTTCGCGCGCCGGCCTGCCGCTCCCACTCTCCCGGTAGGGTTGCAGGCTTCTTCACTGCCACTGATTTCACGTGGCAGTGCTTTTTGCTTTTTGCGTTTGACACCCTACCCTGCACTGCTCTCCAGCCGTTGACGATGGCGCAAACCGGGGAACCACTTCATCCATAACGCCACCACAATCAACGTACCGATGCCGCCAATCGCAGCGGCCGGCACCGCCCCAAGCCAGGCAGCCAGCATCCCGGACTCAAATTCGCCAAGCTGATTGGAGGTATTAATAAAGATCGAGTTCACCGCATTCACGCGACCGCGCATGTCATCAGGGGTATCCAGTTGCACCAGTGAACCGCGGATCACCATGCTGACCATATCAAAACCGCCCAGCGCAAACAGCGCCAGCAGGGAGAGCCACATCCAGCTTGAGAAGGCGAAGACCAGTGTGGCGACGCCGAAACCGGCGACGCTGAAAAACATGATCATCCCGACGCGGCGATTCAGCGCACGATGGCTTAACCAGAAGCCCACCAGCAGAGCGCCTACCGCTGGCGCACTGCGCAACAACCCTAAGCCAATCGGCCCGGTATGCAGTACATCGTGAGCAAAAATCGGCAGCAACGCCGTCGCACCGCCAAGCAGTACCGCAAACAGATCGAGGGAGATAACCCCCAGCACATCCGGGCGGTTACGAATAAAGTGCACGCCCGCAAACAGCGATGACAGCGTCGCCGGGGTGCGTTTCGGCTGCGCCTGTTCATAACGCAGTGTGATCACCAATAGCAGCGACACCAGATACAGCCCGGCGGTGGTGATGTAGACCACATCCGCGCCTGCAGCATACAAAAACCCGCCGAGCGCCGGGCCGACAATCTGCGCCGCCTGGCCGGAGACCGCGTTTGCCGCCGTCGCGCGGGGTAAAATCGCCGTCGGCACCAGCGCAGGCAGCATGGAGACCATGGCCGGGGATTCAAGGGTTTTCGCGCAAGAAATCACAAAAATCAGCAGCAAAATCACGCCGACGCTGGCATCGCCTTTCCACGTCAGCCACGCCAGCAGCACAATCGCCACCCATTCGCAGATCTGTCCGAGCAACACCACCCGCCGCCGGTCGAACTGATCGGCGATATGCCCGGCGGGCAACGCCAGCGTCACCGAGGGAAAGAACTGCACCAGACCAATCATGCCCAGCCAGAACGCACTGTGCGTCTGGGAGTAAATCTGCCAGCCGACGATGATTGATAACATCTGGAAACCAAAACTGGGGCTGGTTCGCGCCAGCCAGAACGCCACAAACGAACGGTGCTGCAATAAACGCCCATCACGACCAGGTAACACGGGTGCCATAACGTTTCTCATCTTTATCATTAATGCCCGGCCGATGGCGCGCCCGGCACACCGGAACGCACAAACGGAGGACGTGCAAACCAAATCACCACCATCAATGCCATAAAGCCCCAGCCTAACAGCCAGAAATAGTCGATGGTCGACATCATATACGCTTGCTGCTCAATGGTTTTATCCACCGCCGCCAGGTGCTGCTGCGTTACACCACCCATTTTATGCAGATAGTCCATGGCCGCAGGGTTGTAGACCGACACGCTCTCCGTGAGTGACGCATGATGATAAACCTCGCGCCGCGACCAGATCCAGGTGGTCAGTGAAGAGGCAAACGAACCGCCCAGCACGCGGAAGAAGGTCGCCAGACCGGACCCTTCCGCCACTTCCTGGCCGTGCAGGTTCGACAGCACAATGGTGGTGATCGGCATAAAGAAAAACGCCACGCCGATCCCCATAAACATCTGCACTTCCGCCACAGTGCGGAAATCGACGCTGGTATTAAACTGTGCGCGGATCAGGCAAGAAGCCCCCATGGTCAGAAACGACAGCGTGGCGAGAATGCGCAAATCCACCTTGTTGGCATAGCGGCCGATAAACGGCGTCAGCAGTAGCGGCAGAAAACCCATCGGCGCGGCAGCAAGCCCGGCCCAGATGGCGGTATAGCCCATTTGCGTTTGCAGCCACTGCGGCAAAATGATGTTAATGGCGAAAAAGGCGGCATAGCCCAGCGTCAGTGTCAGCGTACCGATGGCAAAGTTACGATCCTTAAACAGCCGCAGGTTGACAATCGGATGGCGTTCCCCCAGTTCCCAAATCACGAACGACACCAGCGCAATCGCCGAGAGCACCGACATGACGATGATTTCCGGCGCGGCGAACCAGTCCAGATCGTTACCCTTATCCAGCACCACCTGCAACAACCCGACACCCAGCACCAGCAACGCAATACCGACATAATCGATGGGCGATGACACGGTGGTCTCTTCGCGGGCACGCAGTTGCGTCCACACCACCACGGCGGCAAAAATGCCAATTGGCACGTTGATATAAAAAATCCATGGCCAGGAGTAGTTATCAGTGATCCAGCCGCCGGTAATCGGCCCGACAATCGGCGCAACCACCGTCACCATCGACAGCAACGCCAGCGCCATACTGCGTTTACTGGTGGGGAAAATCACCAACAGCAGCGTCTGACACATCGGGAACATCGGCCCGGCGAAAAAGCCCTGCAACGCACGGAAAATGATCAGCTCGGTCATGCTGTGGGCGAAACCGCACAGAAACGAGGTCAGCGTAAACAGTGCCACCGATCCGACAAATAACCTGAGCTGACCAAAGCGACGGGTAAACCACCCGGTCAGCGGCAGTGCAATTGCGTTGCACACCGCAAACGAGGTAATAACCCACGTACCCTGATCGGAGCTGACGCCAAGGTTACCGGCGATAGTCGGCAGCGCGACGTTGGCAATGGTGGTGTCCAGCACCTGCATAAAGGTCGCCAGCGACAACGCGATAGTCGCCAGCAGCAGGCTGGGTGGCGTAAATGCCGACTTATCTTGCATAACGTCTCTCTTAGCGGGCGTTGGACGCTACCGCCTGGTTGTTGTCATGAAGAATTTTCGCCACCAGTTGATCGGCCTGGTCCAGCGCGTTCTGGTAAACGTCTGTGGTAAAGCGCGGTGCAGCCACGGTCTGCTGAGGTAACAGATGACCCTCGGTATTACGGATATCGACGCGCACAAACATCGACAACCCGACGCGCAACGGATGCTTCTCCATATCGTGCGGATCGAGCGTGATGCGCACCGGCAAACGCTGAATGATTTTGATCCAGTTACCGCTGGCATTCTGCGCGGGCAGCAGAGAGAACGCGCTACCGGTGCCGATGCCCAGGCTTTCAATGGTGCCCTGGTACTCGACATCTTCGCCGTAGAGATCCGCCGTCAGCGTCACTTTTTGCCCCAGACGCATGGTGTTCATCTGGCTCTCTTTGAAGTTGGCGTCAACCCACACCTGATCCAGCGGAACAATCGACATCAGGGTGGTGCCGGAGTCGACCCGCATGCCAAGCTGCACGGCGCGTTTGGCAACAAAGCCGCTAACGGGCGCAACAATGGTGCTGCGCGCATTATCGAGAAAACGCTGACGCAGCGTGGCAACGGCGCTTTTGATTTCCGGATGGCTGTCGATAACCGTGTCATCCACCATCGCCAGATTCGTGCTTAACGCCTGTTGCACGGCGGCAAGGTCGCTTTTGGCGCTGGTGACCGCATCGCGATAATGCGCCAGATCTTCCGGGGCGATGGCGCCGCTGGCGGCAATCTTCTGGCGGCGCGTATAGTCATTTTGCGCCGTTTGCAACGCCACTTTTTTCGCCTCGACCTGCGCACGGTAATTATCGACGGTGCTGTATAAACCGCGCACCTGACGCACGGTGCTGGCCAGGTTGGCTTCCGCTTGTTGCAGTGCGATTTGCGTGTCGCTGGGATCCAGCCGCACCAGCGGTTGGCCTTTTTGCACATAGTCACCTTCGTCAACGGCAACCTGAGTGACCGTACCGGAGATTTGCGGCGTCAGTGTCACCAGGTTGGCGTTCACGTACGCATCATCGGTGGTTTCATAATAACGGGCATACAGGAAATACCAGGCACAGCAGCCTGCGGCGATCAGCAGCAGCACAATGAACAGAATGGCGAAGTTGCGTTTACGTTTACCCGGCGCGCGTTCCGGTTGGGCAGAAGGAGTTTGCATCTTTATCGTAACCTTATTCAGGACAGCTTAGCGATGGGGGCGGGTGGCCTCATCCGGCAGCATTTTGATCAGCAGCGCAACGAGCTGTTGCGCTTCGTCTGGCGTCAGGCGTTCTGTCAGCGTTCCGAGAATGGTGGCCAGCGCCTCATTCTGGAAACGGTCGCAAATCGCCCGCCCTTTGTCGGTCAGTCCAAGAATGACCTGGCGCTTATCGTCCTGATTGGTGTTACGCACAATTAACTCACGCTTCACCATGCGCTCAAGCATGCGGCTCATGGCACCCGCGTCCATCAGCAGGTTTTTGCTGACTTCCACCGGGCTGTTGAACCCTTTATAGATGCTGATCAGTACCTTGAACTGCGCCGCAGTGATGTCGGTCGCGGAGAAATAGTGGCTGATCAACTGGTCTTTGAACTGGTTTGCAAGGTGGATCAGCAAACCAAGATGAAGCCGGGGGGTGGGAATATCAGTAGGGTTTGTCATGATATTTGCCTGGTCAATAATTACAAATGAAATTACTGACCAGGCAGCCAACTGTCAATGGAGTGTCAAGAAGACCGCACGTTTTGTCAGTTTTGCCGTTCCGTTGTGCCACCATGCCAACGGCAATGACCCCATTTCACGCGGCCATTCTCGATGATTCTGCCGCCGCCTGGCGGGTAGCCCGGGGGTTCAATGGTGACATTGCGCATCGCGGGGTAAATATCAAAACGCTGGAAGATATCCTGTAGTGCCTGATGATGCGGGTTCAGATCGGGCAGCGCATACCAGACCAGTTCACCCAGTGACTTTTCAATCCAGTTCTCGACCCGCTCTTCGGCGGTAACCGGGTTCATAAAGGTCGGGCTCTCCGCCATCGTCTGCAAGCGGGCGTAATCTGCTACGCTCCAGCAGCAAAACTCCAACGCCTCCCCGGCATAGTAGAGATCATCTAAAAATGCTTTCTGCCCGTCGCTTAACGTCGCTTCTTCCGCATCGCTCAACTGCGCATACAGAAAGCGGGTGGCCAGCATCGGTAAATGGTGCACCACCAGCCCCGGATGCTCACCGCTGCCGCCGCCAAGCACCAAATTCTCCGGCGTGGCGCTGAAATCGTAGGCCCCCCATCCTTCCCCGTCGATCTTCTCCAGTGGATGGTAAATGGGCAGATACCCTAACTGACCAATCAGTTCATGATCGTAACCGTCGATATAACTCATACATTGCCGTCCTTGTCCGCCGCACGCAGCAGCGCCTGGTAGAGACTTTGTTTATCGCCGTCGGCTTTTGCCGCCAGTTTCACGACCTTATCCCGTTTCCCCCACACCAGCGTCAGAATATGTTCGACGCTGTGAGGCGGTAACCGTGCCAGCTGTGCTGCCAGCAGGCGCAGGAGGGATTCATCATTCAGCTGCGACTGGAGCTTGATCTTCAGCGCCCCGGTGGCGCGGCATAAACAGCAAACCAGCACCGGCAGCGTCTGTTCATTCAGCCGGTAATGCGCGATAAAAGCGCTGATAAACGCATCCTGTACCGACTGGTGTTCATCATCCACCTGCGACATGTAGTCGCAGAGCAGCGGGAAATAACGCTCACTGGTCAGTGCCAGCCCAAAGACGGCATAGCTGCCGGGCATGCAGTTTTTTTCCGCTTCCGCATCGGCATACCATTCATACTGATGGATAGCCACACGCACATACCGCTCCAGCAACCCATGCAGTTCCGGGTAGCCCAGCGCATTCGCAAAAAAACGGTGCGTATCGGAGCGCGCGAGGCCTTTAACCGGCAGAAAGGCTTTCACTGTCGACTTCAGTGTGATGTGGTAATGACGCGGGAACCCCTGCTCCAGTAACCGCACAATAAAGTCGAGAGCCTGCTGATACGCCGCACAGGACTCCTCGCGCATATGCAGCGTCATGTGCGCCAGTACATCATTGGCGCAGCCATGCATCTGCGGACTCCGGTGTTCACAGTCCGCCAGCGTCCCGCTGCCTTCCCGCAGATAGCGCCCAGCTTTTTCACTGCCCAACTGCTGCGCCAGGGCCAGATACTGCAAGCCGGTCGGTTTACTGTAGCTCGGTTCAAAACGCAGGATCAGCACTGCCACATACAGCAACAGATCGAGCGGTTGCGCGCCATCCTCGCTATCAACGAGTAACGTCGCTTGCGGCTTCAGGTGATAGTGGCGCTCGCCCCAGCCCGATTTTTCCACCGTAAAGTAACGGGGTAAAAAGTGCTGTTCGATCCATTCACTCAACTGGAAGACCATCCAGTGGCGATGTTCCGCCAGTGCCGGATGGCTGCGGTTTAACTGCTCAATGCGCGCGCAGCCGCGCAGCAGCCCGGCAATATCCGGCTGCGGGTACAAATCCGCGTTGAGCGCATTACTGCAATAAAACAGCGTCGAGTTGGTATCCGTCGGGGCATCGCCCTCTTCCAGTACCTGGCGTTGCCAGGTCTCCATCGCGCAGCGAAGCTGGTCGATTTTCGCTGTATTAACCACATCCAGCAGGGTGACGGCCAGCAGGCCATCGCAGGTGGCGAAACGCGCGTCAACGCGAAAGCGGTAGTAATTAAACGCGGCGTGCAGTCGTTGTTCGATAAGCGAGGTGATGGCCGGGATCCAGACCCTGTTCACCTCTTCTGCGGTTAAGGCACCCAGCCAGTCGTCCGAATCAGCATCGTTTTCCCGAAACCGTTCGGCATCACTCTCCAGCGTGATGCGCTGCGCGTCGCAATTAACGGTCAGCGCATAATCCGCCGCCCGCAAGGGGTTATCTTCAGTGGGGAATGCAACCTGAGACGGCGCATGTCGGGCGGTGGTTTCATCAAACCAGCGGTTAACCACAGCCAGCGCGCGTTCAACGGGAAACGGGGTAACGACAGCCATCACATCATCCTTTGTTGTGGTGAACTGTTTTTATAACCTGATGATTTTGAAGACACAAGTGCGGAATTTAGTGGGACGTAAAGCGCCGGCGCTGCCATCTTCAGCCAGCTACGCGGGGCCAGCCCTGACGCGTCAGCGCGGAGCCCCGCATGCCATCACGGGAATGTGATCATGGCGATATTATTGAACCCGCCGCTATAGAAGGCGGGGCAATTTTTCAGTGTTTCATAGAATACGGTTTCCCAACTATTGGGATTGGATTTGCGATACGAACGCCACTGACGCGCCAAATATTTCTGCACGCCCGCCGCACCTTTTCTGCGGTAAACCCTCTGCAACGCATCCTTGATATCCGAAAATGCCTGCCCGGCATAGCTGGCATACAGATCGCCCAGTGCCAGTTCGTTAAAGTGATAACGCATTCTGTCCCGCAATGCGTAAGTGTTCGGCACATTGCCATTCACGTAATAGTGCAGCGCCGGAGAAGGATCGTCCCGGTATTCCGCCGACAGCCATAAAATCCCTCTCAGTTTGTCGAAAAAGGGATGGTACGTTTGCTCCGCTTTGCGGGGATTCACTTTGTCGGTTTTGGCTTTATTACACTCCATGCAGGCCGGATACAGGTTCACGCGCAGCAACGTATATTGCGGGTAGTGCGCCTGCGGCAGATAGTGATCGAGCGTACTGACTTTGCGCAAACTGCACAGCGGGCAGGTGCGGTTAATCGCCGTCTTCATAATGTTGTCGTACATATCGCGCCCGCTCGTACTCTTCACCAACCGGTTTTTATAGAGACTTTCCATCTCCTCTTTGCTCATCTGGTGTAAAAACGCTTTCTTCAGTACCGGCAGCGTATTGAGCGACGCGGTCGCGCCTTTAATGCGATAAATTTCGTCAAAAAACCAAACGCTGTCTCTCACATCAGAATTCGCTAACAATGTGGCGAATTTCGTGCCGGGCACTAAGCAGGAAAAAATGTCAAAAGGGTGTTCGGTCGGTAACGGTAGCTCGTACATACTCAGATATCCCCTTCATCGTCGCTTAATGCGCTGAGGATGGCTAACGCCTCACTTCCTAATTCCTCGCCGAACTGCCGATAAATGTCGTCGAAATAGCGATACTTATCCACCATCTGCTGGATAAGGTTGACGTACCCGGTGCGGGACAATTCCAGGTTAAAGGCCGAGCGGGTCAGCACAGAGACGTTTTCACCGAAGGTTTCTCGCTCGGGGCGCTCAGACGTTACAGTGTCACCGTCACGATAGAGTACCGTCACGCAGCGTTTCGGCGTTTCCTGCAATACCACCGGCGAATGGGTGGCGATAATCGCCGCGCCGTTGCACTCGGCAAGCAGCGTCGATAACAGACGAATTAACGCAGACAACAGCGGCGGGTGAAGATGTGTTTCGGGTTCATCAATCAGTAATAAGGTCTTTTCTTCAATGACTTCGATAATTTTCGCAACACTGAGAACCACAATCTTATGCCCGGAACTCAGCCCATTAAAGGCTGCGTAAAGCCGCTGCCTGTCATCACACTGCTCCAGCAACTCCGGCAGCGCCAGTGCGGCTAAGATCGGGTCGTAGCGAAAATGTTCGACGCAGTTGAGAAACAGTGTTTTTTTCGGTTCATAGCGACAGGCTTGCAAACTCTGGTAAAACTCGTTGAAAAAATCATCCATGGTTTTGCCGATGGTCAACGTTTCACCGTCGAGTTCGATACTTTTCTTCGAACCGATATAGGAGTAGGTCACCTGATTCTGGCTGCGTCTCTCGATGGATTGCGGATTGAATTTCTCAAACGCACCAAACGACATGGCAATGACGTTGGCAAAAATGCTGCCATCGTTAATGTAAATATTAGCGTCATCGCTGGCGGAACGACCGACAACAATATCGGCGATCTCATTTAATATCGTCGACTTACCCACGCCGTTGCTGCCAATCAGCACGTGGATATTGGTTGGCGGTACCGACTCGGGATAAACATCAAAATCAATATGCAGCGGTTGATACTGCTTTTGGTAGGTAAAGTGGAACTCGGTCAGCGCCGCGCGCCCCTGCAAAATATTGCGAAATTGCCCCTCAATGGTCGTTGTGGAGACATAACGCTGTAAGGAATCCCGCATCGCCTGGTCATCCTGATGTCGCAGGTACAGTTGCCGATCCCAGACCACATCATTCAGTTTTGTCAGGATATCGCGCGCGGTTTCAGGCCCCAGATCGCGAACGCGTTGATAATATTCCCCCGACTGCCCTAATGCGTAATAGCCTTGCGGCAGAGCAGGTAACACCGCGTCTAATATCGGTCGGCGATCATCAAGCCGCTCCAGCGGGCAACCGATTTTGATATAACCCAGATCTTCGCGGTTACCAAAGCGGGTGTAATAGATAACGTAATATTTGTTACGGAAAGTGCCCCAGTCATCCCAACTGTCGGGAAGCAAATAGAGGGTATTTGCGCTATCAGCGGGAATCTCGTTAATTCTGTTTACGATACGGATTGTGTGCAGCATGGTTCCTCCATCGGAGACCCAATAACCAGAGAAGTCACATCACTCTTATTGATTTGCCCGGATTATATAAATACCGCCTGCCGGATGACCACTCTTCGCGCCCCCTGTTTTCTGGGGGGAACCGTCCCCTTCCTCTGAAGGCTACTCGCAGCTAATCACGTTATCTTTTTTGCGTACGCAACCGCAAAACCACTTTCAATGCGAAAAAAACCGCAACGGCAGTGACGGAATTGCTAATGTTTATGGGTGAGTAGTTCATTTATCGCTTTTCTGTCGGTTTTTTTGCGCTCCGATAGAAAGGTATTAGCTATCAAATCTGTAGATTCATTCAAATACCTTTAACAGGAAGCAGTGTATATCGTAACGGCATGACATAAAGCAAATGGAGCCAGATATGAGCACGTCAGACGATCAATCCCACACCTCATCCGCCGGGCAATGCCCTTTTCATGAGAAAAAAACATCGCCGGAAGCGGGCCGCACAACCAGTAACCGTGACTGGTGGCCAAATCAACTGCGCGTAGACTTGCTGAATCAGCATTCCAACCGTTCTAATCCCTTCGATGCCACCTTTAATTACCGCGAAGAATTCAAAAAGCTGGATTATTCCGCGCTGAAAGCCGATATCCGCGGTGTGCTGACCGACTCGCAGGCGTGGTGGCCAGCAGACTGGGGCACCTATATCGGGCTGTTTATTCGTATGGCCTGGCACAGCGCAGGAACCTATCGTACCGTGGATGGCCGTGGCGGTTCCGGACGGGGTCAGCAACGTTTCGCCCCACTTAACTCCTGGCCGGACAACGTAAGCCTCGATAAAGCCCGCCGCCTGCTGTGGCCGGTGAAGCAAAAATACGGTCAGAAAATTTCCTGGGGCGATCTCTTTATCCTCGCCGGTAACGTGGCGCTGGAAAATGCCGGTTTCCGCACTTTTGGTTTCGGTGCGGGTCGTGAAGACGTTTGGGAACCGGATCTCGACATCGACTGGGGTAACGAGAAAGAGTGGCTGACGCACCGCCATCCGGAAAGCCTCGCCCAGGCGGCCATTGGCGCCACCGAAATGGGGCTGATTTATGTTAACCCGGAAGGCCCGAACGCCAGCGGCGAACCCACCTCTGCCGGTGCCGCCATCCGCGCCACCTTTGGCAATATGGGGATGAACGATGAAGAGATCGTCGCCCTGATTGCCGGTGGTCACACGCTGGGTAAAACCCACGGCGCAGCACCCGCCAGCCATGTCGGCCCGGAACCGGAAGCCGCACCGCTTGAAGCGCAAGGCCTTGGCTGGTCAAGCGACTACGGCAGCGGTGCAGGAGCAGACGCCATCACTTCCGGGCTGGAAGTGGTCTGGACGCAAACACCAACGCAATGGAGCAACTACTTCTTCGAAAACCTGTTCAAATACGAATGGGTGCAGACCCGCAGCCCGGCGGGAGCTATTCAGTTCGTTGCCGAAGATGCGCCAGAGATCATCCCTGACCCGTTCGACCCGGCGAAAAAACGCAAACCAACGATGCTGGTTACCGATTTGACGCTGCGTTTCGACCCGGATTTCGAGAAGATTTCCCGTCGTTTCCTCAACGATCCACAAGCCTTCAACGAAGCCTTTGCCCGTGCCTGGTTCAAACTGACCCACCGCGACATGGGGCCGAAATCCCGTTATATCGGCCCGGAAGTGCCAAAAGAAGATCTGATTTGGCAGGATCCATTGCCAGCAGCGGTTCATCAGCCGAATGGCGCGGATATCGCCAACCTGAAAGCGGCTATCGGCGAGTCCGGTTTATCCGTCAGCGAGCTGATCTCGGTAGCCTGGGCGTCGGCCTCCACGTTCCGTGGTGGTGACAAACGCGGTGGCGCAAACGGCGCACGTCTGGCGCTCGCGCCGCAAAAGGACTGGGAAGTGAATGCCATCGCGGCAAAAGCGCTGCCAGCCTTGCAAAGCATCCAGAAAACATCGGCGAAAGCCTCACTGGCGGATGTCATTGTGCTGGCGGGGGTTGTCGGCATCGAGAAAGCGGCGGCAGCGGCGGGTGTGCAGGTGACGGTGCCCTTTACGCCGGGCCGCGTGGATGCACGCCAGGATCAGACCGATATTGAGTCCTTTAGTCTGATGGAGCCGCTGGCGGATGGCTTCCGCAATTATCGTCGCGTGTGGGACGGTATTACCACCGAAACGCTGCTGATTGATAAAGCACAGCAACTTACGCTGACCGCACCGGAAATGACTGCGCTGGTTGGCGGCCTGCGTGTGCTGGGTGCAAATTACGATGGCAGCCAACACGGTGTCTTTACCGATAAACCGGGTGTGCTGAGCACCGACTTCTTCGTCAACCTGCTGGATATGCGCACCGTATGGAAAGCCACTGACGAAAAAGCTGAGCTGTTCGAAGGCCGCGACCGTAAGAGCGGTGAAGTGAGATACACGGCAACGCGTACTGATTTGGTGTTTGGTTCTAACTCCATCCTGCGCGCGCTGGCGGAAGTGTACGCCAGCGACGATGGCAAACAGAAATTTGTCACTGACTTCGTCGCCGCGTGGACGAAAGTGATGAACCTGGATCGCTTCGACCTGCTGTAAGCCTCTCTCGCCAATAAAGCCTGCGATGCCTGAAAAGGTTCGCAGGCTTTTTTTATGACGGCATGCGGGCAATCACCTTGATTTCAAAATCAAACCCCGCAAGCCAGGTGACGCCAACTGCCGTCCAGTTGGGGTACGGCGGCTGCGGAAATATCGCCTGCTTCACTTGCATAATCGTCGCAAACTGATTTTCAGGATCGGTATGAAAAGTGGTGACATCGATAATGTCATCCAGCGAACAACCGGCGGCAGCCAGCGTGGCCTGTAAATTGTCGAATGCGAGTCGCACCTGCGCAGCAAAATCCGGTTCCGGACTGCCATCGCTGCGGCTGCCAACCTGGCCGGAGACAAACACTAAATCGCCGGAGCGTATTGCCGCGGAATAACCATGCTCCTCATACAGCGCATGGCGGTTAGCGGGGAAAATGGGTTCACGCAATATCATAAGTCACCTTTAGCTGATAGCCGGTTAAGGACGGATGCACGGCGGGCAGCAATGATTTAATATACACGCCGTATGTGAAATAGAGCACACATACGCGGCGTATGTCAATTCACATACGATGCGTATTTGAATACAGGAGAGAGTATGGCCGCCAAACGTCGCGCTGAAACGATGGAAGAGAACCGCAGCAAACTGGTTACCGCCGCCCGTAAGGCATTTGCGGAGAAAGGATTTGCCGCCGCATCCATGGACGAATTAACCGCCAGTGTCGGGCTGACACGCGGCGCGCTGTATCATAATTTTGGTGATAAACAGGGGTTGCTCGCCGCCGTTGTCGCCCAACTGGACAGCGAAATGGCATTACGCGCCAGAAACCGGGCGGCAGAGATCACCTCCCCCTGGGAAAGGCTGCTGGCGGAAGGCATCGCTTATATCGAAATGGCGCTGGATGCTGAAGTGCAGCGCATTGTGCTGCTGGATGGCCCTGCTTTTCTTGGCGATCCCTCGCGCTGGCCCAGCCAGAATGCCTGTTTACAGGCCACGCGGGAAGCGGTAAGCGAAATGTTGCGTGATGGCATAATGAAGCCCGTCGACGTGGAGGCCGCCGCCCGTTTGCTTAATGGCGCGGCACTCAATGCCGCCCTGTGGGTAGCCGCCAGCGAGGATCCGCAGGCCACGCTGCCCAAAGTGATAGACGCCTTCACGCAGCTGGCAAGCGGTCTTCGCGCGGGCTGATCGACAAAAAAAAACCGGCACGCGGCCGGGAATAACGACAGATAACGAGTTTGTGTACGCCCGCAAACCAGCTGGCGTAAAGATGAGGTAACAACCAATGAAGCCATAAGCCGGATGAAGCAGTGTCAGTGGCCAGGCTCGTGGTTATTTAACGGCATCAATGTAACGCAGAGATGACAGCCCCAAAGATGGGGGAAAAACGGTTTTCGGACGGCGATGCTCACACATTGCCACCCGAAGGTAATACTTGCCGACAACCGTCGTCACTCAATGGGAAGCAGAGGACGCTTCCGCTTCGAGCCGCAGCACAAAATGATTATCGCGACGGGTAATTTTCGCCCCGGTCATGCCGTAATTCGTCGATAACATAAAAAACGCATCGGCATCGACATCAAAGGCCAGCTCGACTTCAGTGTGCTTTCCTGAGCTAATCATTTGATATGCCTGCTTTAAATTATACGCTTTTGCTATAGCCATGGATAATTCCTCGCGCAGTGCGCTTGACATAAATTTCTTACCCCTTCTCTTTATAGTAGCGATTTAAAAATTTGCCTGCTTGGCAAAAGCCGCGTTTCAGATTTAGATCAGCATCACCGGTAAACATTTCCCCGCCTCTGTGTTGATGAGAAAGCCGCCTGCGCCTGTTGACTTATAATGTTATTGGCGTACTTTTCAGGACATGAAAACATTCCTGATTATTGTCCCTGATGGCGGCATGCTGTTCGAAGCCGCGGGTGTCGCCGATATTCTGATGCAGGCCAACCGGCTGCATACGGATGGCACATCTCAGCCACGCTACCAAATCACCCTCGCCACCACACAACCCCGCCAGGTCATTCATGGTCAGTCCGGGTTAAACCTGCTGGCTGACTTCCGGCTGCCGCAACTTGATCCCCGCGAGCCCCGGGATACCATCATGATCACCGGCCGCGGTATGGATGAAGAAGAAGGCACCGCGGTGGTGGACTGGCTGCGGCTTGCCGCCCCTCATGCCCGGCGGGTGGTTTCCATCTGCGGCGGCGCCATGCTGTTGGCGCAAGCAGGGTTGCTCGACGGGCGTCGCGCTACCAGCCACTGGCGGCTGCTGGACACCCTGCAAACGCGCTTCCCCCGCGTACAGGTCGAACATGGCCCGCTCTATATCCAGGACGGCCCGGTATGGACCTCCGGTGGCGTCAGCTCCGGCTTTGACCTGACGCTGGCGCTGGTGGAAGACGACTATGGTTTTACCCTCGCCCGCGATGTGGCGCAGGATCTGGTGATGTACCTGCATCGTCCCGGTGGGCAGTTGCAGTTCAGCCGTTTTCATCTGCAGCCTGCCAGCAGCAGCGGACCTATCAGCGAGTTGCAAAGCTGGATCCTCGCCAATCTGGCCGGGGATTTATCCGTGGAGAAACTGGCGGCACGTGTGGCAATGAGCCCGCGCAATTTCACCCGTGTCTTCACCCGTGAAACCGGCGCGCCGCCTGCGCGCTATGTTGCCGAAGCGCGTCTGGCCGAGGCACGCAACCGCCTGGAGCAGACCCGCGACACGTTGGAGCGTGTGGCCGAAGCCAGTGGTTTTGGCAGCAGCATTAATCTGCGGCGTATTTTTGAGCGCCAGCTTCACCTGACGCCCGGCGAATATCGCCAGCGCTTCCACAGCCGCAATCTGGCGTAAAGTGATCCTTTTTTGTCGTTTACGCCAAATCAACGCCGACCTACAGTAAACGCAGATACCGCATAAGAAGGAGTCAATCATGGTAAAGGTCGGCATTAATGGTTTTGGCAGGATCGGGCGTAATGTGCTGCGCGCAGCGCTGGGCAACGCAGAGGTGGACATTGTGGCCATCAACGATCTGACCGACAGTAAAACCCTTGCGCATTTACTCAAACACGATTCGTTGCTGGGCACCCTGCCCGTGTCGGTGGACGCTGGTGAGGGGCAATTATGGGTCGACGGAAAAGCAGTACGCGTCTTCAGCGAGCGCGATCCGGCCAATATTCCGTGGCGCGACTTGGGCGTGGATATTGTGATTGAAGCAACCGGCTTCTTTACCGACCGTGAAAAAGCCGAAGTCCACATCACGCACGGCGGCGCAAAACGCGTCATTATCTCCGCGCCGGGTAAAAACGATGATTTGACTATCGTGCTGGGCGTCAACGATGAGCAGTACGATCCACAGCGCCATTTCGTGGTCAGTAATGGCAGTTGCACCACCAACGGCCTTGCCCCAGCGGCGCAGGTGCTGCATCAGACCTTCGGTATTGAGCACGGGTTAATGAACACCACCCATGCCTATACCAACAGCCAGGCACTGCACGACCAACCGGAAAAAGATCTGCGCGGCGCGCGGGCGGCAGCGTTGTCTATCGTGCCGTATTCCAGCGGCGCGGCGAAGGCGCTGGGTAAAGTGATCCCGGCGCTGGAGGGGCGTCTGACCGGTTATTCATTGCGTGTTCCGGTGCCGGTGGTCTCCATTGTTGACCTGACCGTGACTCTCAAACGCGACGTGACCGCCGACGAGGTGAATGCCGCTTTCCGCAATGCGGCGGAAGCCGGACCGCTGAAAGGCATTCTGGGTTACAGCGACGAACCGCTGGTCTCCAGCGATTATCAGGGCGATCCGCGCTCCTCAATCATTGATGGTTTATCAACGCTGGTGATCGGTGGCAATCTGGTGAAAATCCTCGCCTGGTACGATAACGAGTGGGGCTTCTCCAACCGGCTGGTTGAACTGGCGCAGGTGATGGCAAAACGTGGTTTGTAATGGTTTATGGGTTTTCTGACTGAACGACGCCTCACGGCGTCGTTTTTTGTCTGTCAAAAACGGGGCATCGCGCCCCGTTTTATCAGTGTGTTACTTCGACATATCCACAACAATACGCCCGGTAATTTTCCCGGCGCGCATACGTTCAAAAATGCTGTTGATGTTCTCCAGCGGTTCAACGGCAATTTCCGCATGCACTTTATTACGCCCGGCGAAATCCAGCGCCTCTTGCAAATCTTTGCGCGTCCCGACAATCGAGCCGCGAACGGTAATGCCATCCAGCACCATATCAAAGATAGAGAGGTCAAATTTGCCCGGCGGCAGCCCGTTCAGCACCATCGTGCCGCCACGGCGCATCATGGTTGTCGCCTGTTCAAACGCTTTGGGCGAAACCGCCGTGACCAGCACGCCATGTGCGCCGCCAAACTCGGTGTGGAAACGCGTGCCGGGATCTTCCTGCCGCGCATTGACCACCACCGATGCGCCCAGACGGCGGGCAAACGCCAGCTTATCGTCGTCGATGTCCACCGCCGCGACGTTCATACCCATCGCCACCGCATACTGAATAGCCAGGTGACCCAGCCCGCCAATCCCCGAGACCACCACCCACTCACCCGCCCGGGCTTCGGTCATTTTCAAACCTTTGTAGACCGTTACACCTGCGCAGAGGATCGGCGCAATGCTGTGATACTCCACATTGTCCGGCAGGATGCCGACATAGCTGGCATCGGCCAGGCAATATTCCGCAAAAGTGCCATTGACTGAGTAACCGGCGTTCTGCTGAGAATGGCAGAGGGTTTCCCACCCGCCCAGGCAGTGCTCACAGTGACCACAGGCGGAGTAGAGCCACGGCACCCCCACGCGATCGCCCTCTTTTACATGCTTCACCCCTGGCCCGACCGCTACAACGCGGCCCACCCCTTCATGACCGGGAATAAACGGCGGGTTAGGTTTGATCGGCCAGTCACCGTCTGCGGCATGCAGATCCGTATGGCACACCCCCGTGGCTTCAATTTTCACGAGGATTTTGCCTGGCTCAACGCCAGGCACCATCACCTCTTCAATCACCAGCGGTTGACCAAACGCTTTGACTACCGCCGCTTTCATGGTTTTCAGTTGCATGTCATCACCTCATCCTGATGTGGTTTATCAATACAGCCCCAGCGGTGAACCGCTGTAGCTCACCAGCAGGTTTTTGATCTGCTGATAGTGGCTCAGCGCCAGCTTGTGCGTTTCGCGGCCGACCCCTGAGTTTTTATACCCCCCGAACGCGGCATGCGCCGGGTAGAGGTGGTAACAGTTGGTCCAGACACGTCCCGCTTTAATGCCGCGTCCCATACGCCATGCGCGGTTGATATCCAGTGTCCACACGCCAGCGCCCAGACCGAATTCCGTATCGTTGGCGATACTCAACGCTTCGGCTTCATCTTTAAACGTGGTGATACCGAGCACAGGCCCAAAAATCTCTTCCTGGAAACAGCGCATGCCGTTATGGCCTTTGATCAACGTTGGTTGGATATAGAAACCGTTTTGCAGCCCGCCGCCATGCTCCACATGCGCGCCACCGGTAATGATTTCGCCGCCTTCATCGCGGGCGATGGAGATATAAGAGAGGATCTTGTCGTACTGCTCCTGCGAGGCCTGCGCACCGATCATCGTGTCGGTGTCAAAGGGGTCGCCTTTGCGGATGTTGGCCATGCGGGCGATGACTTTTTCGACGAACTGCGGATAGATGGACTCCTGCACCAGCACACGTGACGGACAGGTACAGACTTCGCCCTGGTTAAAGAAGCCCAGCACCACGCCTTCGACGGCTTTATCAATAAAACCTTCATCACCGTTCATCACATCTTCAAAGTAGATGTTGGGTGATTTACCGCCCAGTTCGACGGTGCTGGGGATAATATTTTCCGCCGCGCAAGAGAGAATATGTCGCCCGATAGGCGTGGAGCCGGTAAAGGCGATTTTCTCAATACGTTTGCTGCGTGCCAGCGGTTCACCGGCTTCCGTACCGAAGCCGTGCACTACATTGAGTACGCCAGCAGGCAGCAGATCGCCAATCAACTCCATCAGCACGCAGATCCCCAGCGGCGTTTGTTCCGCCGGTTTCAACACCACGCAGTTCCCCGCCGCCAGCGCCGGAGCCAGTTTCCAGGCCGCCATCAGCAGCGGGAAGTTCCACGGAATAATCTGCCCTACGACGCCCAGCGGCTCATAAATATGGTAAGCGACGGTATTGCTGTCGATCTCCGCCGCGGTTCCCTCCTGTGCACGAATACAGCCCGCGAAATAGCGGAAGTGATCAACCGCCAGTGGCAGATCCGCCCCGAGGGTTTCGCGGATCGGTTTACCGTTGTCCCAGGTTTCGGTTAAGGCCAACACTTCCAGATTGGCTTCAATGCGGTCGGCAATGGCCAGCAGCACATTGGCACGATCCTGCACGCTTGTTTTTCCCCAGGCGTCGGCGGCAGCATGCGCTGCGTCCAGAGCCTTTTCGATATCCACCGCATCAGAACGTGGAAACTCAGCGATCACCTCCCCGGTCACAGGTGAGGTATTGGTGAACCAACGCCCTTCCACCGGATCAACAAACTTACCGCCAATGTAATTTCCATAACGTTGTTTAAAAGAGACTTTAGCGCCGGCGTGGCCAGGATGAGCGTATTTCATAAGATGTTCCTCTTTTATTATCGGTACAGGTGAGGCGTCTCGCTCAGATGCGGACACGGGAACATAAGCAGTTCTTATGCCAGCATCGTATCCATGGATAAAAAATCCTTCTGTTTGCATGGAAATCAGAGGATTACAAAAACCGGTCAGGCTGACTCTGTATCATGGCGACACAGAACGATGGGATTCTCTCCAGGAAGTGTGTTGCACATCGCTACATGCGGGACACCTTTATGCTACATAAATGCAACACCCTAACCGCCGGAGAGTCACATGCCGCAACGCGCACGGTTTTTAGCCCCCGCTCAATCCCCTGTCGGGCTACCCTGTCAGCTTGAAGACTCCTGGCAACGCAGTCTCAGTTATGGACTGACCCGCGATGACGACGCCCAGCCCTGGGTCGCCAACACCCAGTTAAAAGATGCGCGAGCGGAGAACAGTTGGGTAAACCATCTTGTTGCGCCGATGCTGTCGCGTCTGGCGACGGAGCTGGCGAGTCATCCGTCGATTATGGTGATGTCCGATGCCACCGGACTGGTGCTGGAAACCCACGGCAACAGCGACTTTTTGCATAAAGCCCAGCGCTACGCGCTTTCGCCCGGCAATCTGTGGGGAGAGCATGCACGCGGTACGAACGCGATAGGCACGGCGCTGGCGTTGCAGCAACACTGCGAAGTCTCCGGCAGTGAGCATTACCTGAACCGTAACGCCGGGTTGTTCTGCTCTGCTGCGCCGGTATTTCGCCCGGACGGGCATATTGCTGGCGTGCTCGATATGTCAACCCCGGCGCTGGCTCCGCGGCGCGATGCGGCGGCACTTATCCGTCGTGCAGTCTGTGAGATAGAACATGCGTGGGCCATGAGCGCGCTGGGTGCGAATCGCTGGCTGCTCAGCCTGCATCATGACCAGGCGGTGCTCGGCAGCGCCCGCGAGCTGTTACTGATTTTTGAAGACACCACCCTGCTCGGCGCGAACAAGCTGGCAATGGACGAGTTCTCTCTGACCTGCGGCCACTTTGGCGCGCTGAATATCGACACGCTGTTCCCTGGCATTGATGCGCACACAGGTGAGACCGTCCAGGACGCCAGCAATAACCGCCGCTATTACACCCGACAGACATTGCCCGCTCGCCGTTACAGCGGGCGCGGTACGGCGCAACCACAGGATGCGTTGACAGTCGAAAAAGAGAAAGCGCTGCGCATCGTCAACGCCGGGATCGCCCTGTGTGTGACGGGGGAAACTGGCTGCGGCAAAGAGTATCTGGCGCGCGAGCTTTACACCCGCAGCCAGTGGCGTAACGGCAATTTTGTCGCCATTAACTGCGCCGCATTGCCGGAGCATCTGATCGAATCCGAACTGTTTGGCTATGTGCCGGGTGCGTTTACCGGCGCCAGTCCGAAAGGCTATATCGGCAAATGTCGTGAAGCAGATGGCGGCGTGCTGTTTCTTGATGAAATAGGCGATATGCCGCTGGCGCTCCAGACCCGGTTGTTGCGGGTGTTGCAGGAGAAAAAAGTGACCCCGCTTGGCGCTAACACGACCTGGAACGTGAATTTTGCCCTGATTTGCGCCACCCACCAGGATTTGACCACGCGGGTGCAGGCCGGGCTGTTTCGCGAGGATTTGCTGTACCGCATTCAGGAGTTTCATTTATGCATTCCCCCGCTGCGCGAATGGCCGCAGGTTGAGCACTTTATTCATAAATTGTGGCATGAGCTGGGCGCGCCATGCCGTGACCTGACGCTGAGCGATGAGGTCGTTAGCGTCCTTGCCCACCGCCCCTGGCCCGGCAATGTGCGCCAGCTACTCAGCCAGTTGCGCGTGTTAATGGCGCTGGCGGAAGATGGCGATCGCATCACGCTGGCGGACCTGCCAGGTGAAATCACACTTGCCCGGCAACCTGAGCCCGTTGTGGCGCAGGTGGATGAGCAGAGCGCGATTGCCGAGGCGCAAGGGAATATGAGTCTCGCCGCCAAAAAACTGGGGATTTCGCGCAGCACACTTTACCGGCGGCTGGAAAAACGCCAGGCAGGCTGACCTGCATTACGCTTTGCTGCGGTACTGTTTATAACTGAGCTGGTATTTATCCAGTCGCAGTCCCAGCGCCCGGCGGGTCATATTCAGATAACTGGCGGTACGCGAAACGTTGCCCTGATACCTGGTTAAGGCCTCGACAATCATGTCGTATTCCACGCGTGCCAGCCGCGCTTCCAGACCTTCCTGCTCCGTCAGATGCTCGATAATCGGCTGTAAATTAATGGGCAGATGGTAGCTATGAATGAAGCCTTCATCTGCCAGCAGCACGGCCCGTTCCATCGCATTTTCCAGTTCCCGCACATTGCCAGGCCAGGCGTAGCTCAGCAACATATTCAGCGCTGGCGTAGCGATAGTCGGCAGCTCAACGCCCTGCTCTCTGGCAAAGCGGGCGTTAAAATGGTCCGCCAGCAGCAAAATATCGCTGCCCCGTTCCCGAAGCGGAGGAATGGTTATCGGAAACACATTCAACCGGTAAAAGAGATCTTCCCGGAATGCGCCCCGTTCCACCATTTCGCCGAGATCGCGATGGGTCGCGGCGAGAATGCGAACATTCACCTGCACGGTCTCATTGCTCCCCACGCGTTCAAAACTGCGCTCCTGAATAACCCGCAGCAGCTTCGACTGCGCCGATGGAGATAATTCGCCGACTTCGTCCAGAAACAGCGTCCCGCCATCCGCCTCTTCAAAACGTCCGGCACGCCGGGAAATGGCTCCGGTAAACGCCCCTTTCTCGTGACCGAACAATTCGCTCTCAATGACGCTTTCCGGCAAAGATGCACAGTTGAATTTGATAAACGGCCCGCCCGCACAGTGGCTGTTCTGATGAATGGCCGTGGCGACACGCTCTTTGCCGACGCCGCTTTCACCAAGGATCAATACCGTAGTGCGCGCATGGCTCACTTTTTCTATCAACCGGTAAACCGACTGCATGGCGCGCGAATTACCAATAATGTTCGCCGGTTTGAATTTGTCGCTGGCCTGTCGGGAGGCCTGCGCCCGCAGGATCTTCTGGTGTGCGTGATCCAGCAAATGCAACTCCACCGCCTGGGCAATGATCGCGGCAATCACCCGCAGCACTTCGAGATCGAGAAAACGTAGCTGGGTATTGTTGTAGACCCGTTCAAAGCCGATGGTGCCCATCACCTTCAACCCGCGAATGATTGGCACGCAGATAAACGAGTGCTGCCCGTCACGTTGCTTATCCCAGCTACCGGTACGATTCAGAAACAGCGGGTCATCGGCAATGTGCGGTACGATGATCGGCTGGCGGGTTTCAATCACCTTGCCGGTAATGCCTTCCCCTGGCGCATAAACGCCTTTTTCTGCTTCTTCCGGCGACAGGCCATAACTTTCGTGAATGAAAATCTGGTCGCAACTGGCGTCATACAGGGTGATCATGGCGCGTATCACCTGCATATGCTTTTGCATCAGCTCCAGCACCAGTTTCAGCGTGCGGGATAAGCTCCCCCCCGCACTGACCACTTTACTGACCTCAGACAGCAGCGGCATCAGTTCCGAGCGGCACTCCCCCAGACGGCAACTGAACGACAACGTCTGCGGTAACCGGCTGGCAACGGCCAGTTCTCTTTTCTCAACGCGCATGGCATTCCCCCGAACAATCTGGTCTCAGGCATAAGGGAAGACGGTGCAAAATCAGCGCCATCTCAGAGAAAAAAACAAAACAGGATAAGTTGTTGATTATTATATTTTAAAACCAGAGCATTGCCCGGCGCGCAATACGAAGTGTTCGCCCGGGAACAGGGATGTCGGTTTTCAGACATCAGCAGGCGGTTTTACTGACAATGACCTGTAACTCTCCCCGGGCCGCGTTTTCATCACTGACCGCAAATTGATACCCCTCCAGTCGCGAGAACCATTTGGGCACGTGGTCACAGCGTAATTCCAGCCGACGGAACGCCTCTCGCTGCAGCAGTGGTAACAACAGGCGCTTCGACGTATGGTCGCCACCGCAGCGTAGCGCGGCAATCAGGTCGACATAGAACTCCCCTTCTTCTGTTCCGGGGCGGATAAAGGCTTCCGGTAACACCACCACCGGTTCTTCGGGTATGGGCTGTTGCCGGACGATAGCGGCCAGTGCCTGCTCAGGCGTTCCGCGAAACTGCCACATGGTCAGCCCCATGCCATCAAGCCAGGCCAGTTGCGCACCGTGAATCTCATGGGCGACAAAATGGCGGCAGCCAGGCAACTGCGCCAGCATGCTCAGCGTCCGTTCGCGGATCTCCGCAAGCGATGTCACTGCCGACAGGTCAAATACCAGTGTCCGGCACACCTGCCAGCCGTCCGGTTGCGGGTGATAGAGTGTGACAGTTCCCGGCGCGGTCAGTGGTGCAATAGCGCCCTGGGCATCAATAAATATGGCAATCTTCATCTCGCCTCCCACTTCAGTAGCCGTGTTGTTTGCCCTTTAGCGAGTCGATATCAATGCGTACAACCTGTGTGGCTTTCACATTGGCGGCGGGAAAAGTGAAGGTTTTATCGCTAAAACGCGCCATCAACTGGTGCAGCATGGTGATTTTCTCTGTCTCGTCATCAACGAAATGGGTTTTCCCCAGCCCGATAACCGTGCGGTGGCGAGCCTCATAGTTGCAGGCCAGGGGATCGTCGATAATCCCGTCAAAATTCGATACGGCAAAACAGACTCGTGAATTCTTGCGCATGATGTCGATTTTGCTGCCGCTGCGCGCCGAGTGAAACCACAGCGAGACGCCATTCCAGACGTAAAACACCGGCACGAGGAATGGAATGTCATTCGCAGCCAGCGCGATATACATCACCCGGCCTTGTTGCAAAATGGCATCGATTTGCGCCGGATCGGTAATCTCCCGCTCGTCGCGGCGCATTTCAGCATGCGGATGCCCGTGCAGCCCGTCGGTCATATGGCCTGCTCCCGCAGCCGCTGCTGCTCGTTGCTGATCAGCGCATCGAGATCATCGCAAATCGACAAAATGCGCTGCTTATCATCACTGTCCGGCGTGCCGTGGTGGTAATCGTCCAGCGAGCAGATACCAAAAATCGTATCCAGCGCCAGGATGTTGCTGCGCAGGGTGTCGCTAAACATCGTCTTCTCTTCAGCACTGGTGAGCAGGCTGCGGTAGTTGTGGTTAAACGGCATATTGCCATGCAATGAGCAGAGCGCTATCAGGTAGCACTCCACCGCAATCGCCGCGACATTGAAAACCAGACTGGCGGACTGCGTTTGTGCCACCAGCAAACCCGCGCGGCGGTGATAGCCGTGCGCATGCTGGTAACAACGGTTGAAACGCTGTTCATCGGTCTCAAACAGTAACTGAGCCATTGTCTCCTCCTTAGTCAGGAAAAACCGGGGCACGCCCCGGCATCGGGTCTGGCGCTACCAGACGTTGAGGATCCACTCTTTGTTTTTCTTGTATTCCATGTCGGTGAACAGTGTGTTCGCCATCTGTTCTGCCAGCCAGATAGCCCCGGCATACCCCACCACCGGGTGGCGGTAATGCCCGGCGCGGTCATAGGTCGGGAAACCGACACGCACCATCGGGATTTGGTTATCAATGGCGGTAAAACGCCCTTTCGAGTGACCAAGGATCAAATCCAGCTCCAGTTCACCGTCAGTAATGCGTTTTTCCAGCTCCCATAAATCGGCATTGGTGACAATCTCCATTTTGTGGCTGACCTGCTGTTGCAGCGCCTCGATCCGCGGGTCACTGGCGTAGGTGGCATTATCGTCGCCCAGCAGCAGCAACACCGGTTTCATCTCCAGATCGAGGCAGAACTCCGCCAGTCCCACCACCAGGTCCGGGTTGCCGTATATCGCCACTTTCTTATCGGCGAGGAACATATGCACCAGATCGGTGATGGCATCCAGCGCAATGCCGCGCTCGCGCACCAGCGCAGGCGGAATCGGCTTGCCGGTCAGGGTTTTCAGGTTATGCAGGAAGGTGTCGGTATTGCGGATACCAATCGGCGTCGGGCCGATGAGTGCCGGGACCTGGAATTTATCTTCCAGATAACGCGCCGCTTTCGCCCCTTCATAACGGTTCAGTGCCAGTGTGGCGCTGGCGTTAGCGGTATCGGTGAGATCGGCAATGGTGGTATTGCCGTGCGAAACCGTATTGCCCGACGGCATCAGCGGTGAGTCAAAATCTTCGATTTCGAACAACACAGTGGCGTCCACGTCCATCATTTCAAGTAAATGCTTCAGCGCGGTCACATCACCCGGATTAACCCAGCCGGTTATCAGGTTGATTTTGCCGTTCGCCTCCCCTTTACGGGCAAAGTATTTGACGATGTCGCGCACCGCCACGTCGTAGCCGCTGATCATGCTGCCGACAAAACTCGGCGTGTGAATAGGGATCAGGTGCACTTCGCGCCCGGCATACTTCTCTTTCAGCAGTCCTTCGTTCAGCTTGCGCACCACCCCATCGACATCATCACCAATAACTTCAGTAGAACAGGTGGTGATTATCGGGATCACTTTCACATGCGGGTAGCGCATCAGCAGCACATCGACCGCCTGTTCAACCCTATCCAGCGCCCCAAAGACAGCACCATCTTCATGCACCGACGATGAGGCGATTTCAAAACTCTCTTTCAGGTGCTGCGAAATCAGCAGACGCACAAACATCACGCAGCCCTGGCCGCCGTGCACAATGCCAATGCAGTCTTTGATGCCAATGCTGACATACTGCGCCCCGGCAGGCTGGCAGGTAAAAATGGGATTAATGACCCCGGTGCGATCTTTCGCTTTGAGTTCACAAGACATGGTCAGCCCCTTAGTAACGCTGGTCGGTCAGTTCGGCATTCAGCGAACCGGTAATGGTCAGATAATCGAGCCGCTGATGCAGCGCACCGATTAATGCCGTAATCGCCTCGTGGCTCATCGACGAAAGCCAGGCAAAACGACTGCGGTACGCATCTGCCAGCACCACGGCGTCAACCCAGTAACAGCGGTCAGCAGGCGTCGCCAGCTCCACGGTCTCATCGCACAGCAACTGACGGGTTTTGCCGAGGATGCCGGCATTTTGTTTTTCCCGATCCCAGCTACGGGAGTGAAACTGCCACAGGCAGTGCTTCATGATGTAATCCACCATCAGTTCCACTTGTTCATCCTGTGTCATACCGCCTCCTGACGCCGTGGTGTCTCGCCGGAGAAATCCGGATATTCGCGCTGGCGCAGCTTGCTGACGCTGTCATAGCCGCCGGTATATTCACGCGTGTGGGGGTCGTTGCGCTCCGCCTCGCTCAGTGCAACGTCAGAGAGCATCCGCGCGGTGGCGAAGCCCTGACCTGTAGGGATCTCCTGCTGGCTGATGTCGAGCATCGCCAGTTGGTGAACAGGCGAGTAAATGGCGTTGTAAATATCACGGGCAAAACGCACCCAACCTTCGAACCCTTTATACGGGCCATTGTGATAAGCGTGGGCGTTGAGATACGGCACGCGGATTTTCTTCGCCACTTCACCGGGTCGTTTTCCGGTAAAAATGACATCCGGCTTCAGCGTGTACATCGCCTCCAGCGACTCGAGCTCGTTGGGGTCGTCAATCGCCAGCGCGCCGGCTTCACAGCGGGCAATGCCTTTTTCCATATCGCCCTGATGACCAAATTTGGTGTACACCGACACAACGTCGACACCCATCTCTTCATGAATAACGTGCGCCCAGTGCCACAGTTTGGAGCCGCCAGGCCACAGGCACACTTTTTTGCCTTTCAGCCGGGCTTTGTACCACTCCAGTTCCGGTTTCCAGCGCGCCACTTCTTCATCAATGATCGCCTGCGCTCTGTCTTCAATGCCGAAAAACAGGCCAATTTTGCGTAATGAATCCGCCAGAGGGCCAAAACCGAAGCCGTCGATATCGAGGCGGGGAATGCCGTAACGCACCCGCAGTTCGTTGCAGATGTATTCTGCTGAACGGGCGCACTCCAGCACATTCAGGTGCGCTTTGTGCATGGCGCGTAAATCATCGTAGGAACCGTTGCCGGTAAAAGTCGATAACACCTGAATACCCATGCGTTTGAAGTAATCGACCATCACTTCCTGGTCGCCCTGAATGTTGTATTCGCCCACGTAGTTAATGACGTAATCGCTGGTAATGGTTGGCTCAACGGTGCCGACTTTTTGGTTAATCCAGGCGATATTGATTTTATGGTGCCCGCCGGACTGGCTGGGACCGGCAAAACCTGGCGAGTTACAGACAAAAATATCCACCTCCGGACGCTCGTCCATCACCTCCTGAGCAATCGCGGCAATATCGTCGCCTATTAACGCCGAGGCGCAGGTCTGATAAATGGTCATGCGTTTAATATTCGGATGTGCATCGAATGCTTCAATAATATTATTTTTTAAAACTTTCTCTGCGCCAAAAACAATGTGCTTCTCTTTCATGTCAGTGGCGAAAGTATATTTCAGCTGGAAGTTGTCGTTATCGCTGATATAGCGCTTCGTCTGCCAGGTGTCATACGTGCACCCCACCGGACCGTGACTAATATGGATAACATCCTTCATCGGTGTGCCGATGACATGTTTTGCGCCGCAATAAGCACAGCCGCGCTCAGAAATGGTTCCCGGAATGGTATTTAAATATCCCAACGGCAGCGCAGAGGTTAAATCTTCGTCTTCGCCTTTCACCACCGCGTGCTGTTTACGCTCAGGAATACATTTACTGCAATCAAACTCATGATAAGGCATCGTGGTTCCCCCTTCCGGGAAAGCGTGCAAGTTAACCGCTAACAATAACGGCGGAGTTAGTCGCTCAGACCATATTTCACAACCATTTTTTCCAGCTGATCCATGGTCAGCGGGTGAGGGATAACCAGATCGGTGTTTTCGATAATTTTACGCCCCAGCTCGCGATACTCCTGCGCCTGGTTTGCCTCCGGATCGAATTCAGTGACGGTTTTCTTGTTGAACTCCGCTTTTTGTACAATATTGTCACGGGGTACAAAGTGGATCATTTTGGTACCAATGGCCGCAGTAAACTCTTCAAGAAATTCTTTTTCACCGTCAACATTACGGCTATTACAGATAATTCCACCGAGGCGTACGCCGCTCTGTTTGGCGTATTTCACTAAGCCTTTGCAAATATTATTTGCCGCATAAATAGCCATCATCTCACCGGAAGCCACGATATACACTTCCTGCGCTTTACCGTCGCGAATCGGCATGGCGAAACCGCCGCACACCACATCGCCCAGTACATCGAAGAAAATAAAATCGAGATCGTCGGCGTAGGCTTTGTTGTCTTCCATTAAATCAATGGCGGTGATCACCCCACGACCCGCACAGCCCACACCCGGTTCCGGCCCGCCGGATTCCACGCAGCGGATATTAAAGACCCCCGTTTTCACTACCATTTCATTGGTAATTTTCTCTGCGCCCTGGTCGCGTAGCACATCCATCAGCGTCTCCTGCGGTTTCCCGCCGAGGATAAGCCGGGTGGAGTCTGCTTTCGGATCGCAGCCGTGAATAAAGATTTTTTTACCGTGGAACCAGGCAAGCGCGGCGGCGGTATTTTGCGTCGTCGTTGACTTACCAATCCCCCCCTTGCCGTAAATAGCCAGTTTACGTGTCATGATATTTCCTCTTGATAAGCAAAGTGCGTTCGTCAATCAGCACGAGGGAATTGCAAGGCACAGGCCAGAAAGGAATTTGCGGGGCAATAAAAATATTATTTGCTGATATTTATAGCGTTATTTCTATCCGCGACGGGGAATACTAAAACAGATGGTCAATAAAAGTGTTCCTGCGCGAACAATGACAGGGATAAAGCGTTCGCGCAGAGTAAAAAAGGATTTACTGCGCCAGATTGCTGAGCCAGTTGCCAATGACCTGCTGCGCGGCATTTGCCAGTGCCGGGCTGTAAAGCGCGGCCTGTCGGCGTAATTCTCGCGGGTCGATCCCGGCCTGAGCCAGTTCGCAGGCGTGCCCCACCAGCCAGCCTTCTAACGCCACTGCACTCACCTCAGGGTGAAACTGAAATGCCAGCGCATGTGGGCCTGCCATAAACGCCTGGTTATCGCAAAGGCTGCTGCGGGCAAGATGTGTTGCGCCGTCGGGGATGGCGAAGCGATCGCCGTGCCAGTGCAGCACGGGCAGATTGTCCAGTGGCGACAGCAGCGCGCTCTGTGCATTTGCCGTCACGCTTAGCGGCGCATAGCCAATCTCTTTTACCCCCATCGGCGCGACATCTGCACCCAGCGCCCGCGCCATCAGTTGTGCGCCTAAACAGATGCCCAGCACCGGTTTCCCCTGCTCCAGCCGTTGGCGAATATGTCGCAGTTCCTGCTCAAGAAACGGATAGAGATGCTCTTCGTATGCGCCGATTGGCCCCCCCAGCACCACCAGCAAATCCGCCGCCAGCGGATCAAGCTGAGTGAGTGAACTCACCGGCGTATCAATGTAGCGCCAGTGGTAACCCTGGGCATGCAGCACATCGGCAAGCGTGGCTAAATCCTCGAACGGGACATGACGAAAAACAACGGCGGTTTTCATAACGGCTCCTCGCAAATCGGCGGCAAAGTGGTCATCGTCATCCTGAAGGTAGCGCGTTGTCAATCGAAGCACTGTTGCCGGAGGCGAAATAAACCACAGCGGCGGCGGTAATATTTATCTCACTGGCGTTTATTTTTGTGATCAACTTCAAACAAATTTTCTCATAACGTAAAGAAATGAAAAAAGAAATCGCTTTGTTATGCAAATGCACATTGCCTCGCTATGGCGTAAATCCTATCTTTTACCCACGCAATAATGAGCAGGACAATGAATTTGAATTCATCGCCGCGTTAAATAAAAACAGATTACGTTTCCATGATGTTAATAATGAATTCACTTCAGTAACACCTGAATGAAATGAATCCATTATCAACATTTTTGGATTTCATTTAAATTTAAGGTGGTTTCACATGAGTCAGGTTAATAATCTTGAGGGTGTCACGCACGCCAGAAAAACGAATGTCAGATGGCATATCGTTATTATTCTCTTCATTATTACAGCGGTAAGCGTGGGGGATCGGTCGACGCTGGCGATTGCCGGCAAAGATATGTCCGCCGCGTTGGGCATCAACCCCGGGCAAATGGGTTGGGTCTTCTCCGCTTTCGCCTGGGCGTACTGCCTGGCGCAAATTCCTGGCGGCTGGCTGCTTGACCGTTTCGGGTCGAAAAAAGTCTACCTTTGCGGCTTGTGCATGTGGTCAGTCTTCACTCTGCTGCAAGGCTGCGTGGAGATCTTCCACGGCTTCGGCGCCATCATCTGCTTCACCATTCTGCTGTTTCTGGTTGGCCTGTTTGAAGCGCCGGTCATGCCGGGCAACAGCCGTTTTGTTGCCGCCTGGTTCCCGTCAAAAGAGCGCGCGACTGCCGCCGCCATTTTTAACTCTGCACAGTATTTTGCCACCGCCATTTTCGCCCCCATCATGGGCTGGCTGACGCTGAACTACGGTTGGCAATCGATCTTTATCTTTATGGGTACGCTGGGCATTGTGATCACCTTCGCGGCGGCCAAAGTGGTGCATAACCCGTTAAATCACCCGAGTGTTAACAGCGAAGAACTCGACTATATCCGCCAGGGCGGCGCGCTGGTGGATATGGATCAGCGCAAAGTGAAAAGTGGTCCGGCAGTGGATTTTGGCGCGTTTAAGCAGTTGATCACTAACCGTATGCTGCTGGGGGTCTATCTCGGTCAGTACTGCATTAACGTGTTAACGTTTTTCTTTATCACCTGGTTCCCACTCTACCTGGCGATGGAAAAAGGGCTCGATATCAAAACGGTTGGGTTTATTGCCGCCATCCCGGCGATTTGCGGCTTCCTGGGCGGGTTAATGGGCGGTGTCATTTCGGATCGCATTCTGCGTCTCACCCAGTCGCTGTCGATTGCCCGTAAAACCCCGATTGTCCTTGGCATGCTGCTGTCGATGGTCATGGTGTTTTGTAACTACGTGGACTCGATTTACCTGGTGGTGTTCTTTATGTCGCTGGCATTCCTCGGAAAAGGAATTGGCGCACTGGGCTGGGCGGTCATGTCGGATACCGCGCCGAAAGAGATGGCTGGCGTGGCTGGCGGGTTCTTTAACCTCTGCGGCAACTGCGCAGGGATCATTTCGCCGGTGGTGATTGGTTACATCGTAAAAGCTACCGGGCATTTTGAGTGGGCGCTGG
This sequence comes from Kosakonia sp. ML.JS2a, assembly GCF_025642095.1. Classification (GTDB taxonomy): domain Bacteria; phylum Pseudomonadota; class Gammaproteobacteria; order Enterobacterales; family Enterobacteriaceae. The sequence continues at coordinate 2,302,368 of NZ_CP106754.1, read as the reverse complement.
TGTTCGTTGCCGTCCATGCCCTGATTGCAATTTTCAGTTTTGTGGTGATTGTCGGCCCAATCAAACGTATTGAGCTGAAAAAAACCGCTGCGCAGCAGTAATTCCAGAACATTTTCTGCCGGCACCAAACGCGGGAAATAGCAACAAAAAAAGCCTCTGCGAACAGAGGCTTTTTTCATTTACAGCGCCATATCGTGCTGTGGCGCGCTGGCCGGTTTCTGCTCTGCCGGAGCGGCCGCAGGCGCAGTGCCCTGGGCATTCATCTGGATCACCGGCGGTTTGGCGAGTTGCAACGTTGCGGCGGTGTCATCCCAGACCTGCTGGGTCAGCGCCACATTACCGTTCATCTCCTGGCCATAGCTCGGTACGATTTCGTGGATTTTGCTCTGCCACTGCGGCGAGGCAAACTGCTGCGGGAACATTTTCTTGATCACATTCAGCGTAATCGGTGCGGCAGTGGATGCCCCCGGTGACGCACCGAGCAAGGCGGAAATGGTTTTTTGCTGATCGACCACCACTTCTGTCCCCAGTTTCAGTACCCCGCCTTTATCTTCATCTTTCTTGATGATTTGTACACGCTGCCCCGCCTGGATCAGTTTCCAGTCTTCTTTACGCGCATTCGGGTAGTACTCTTTCAGCGCCGCAAAGCGGTCGTCATCGCTCAGCATGACCTGGCTCACCAGGTATTTCACCAGATCAAAGTTATCCAGCCCGACGTGGGTCATCGGCATAAAATTGCTGGTGGTAGTGGTGCTCAGCAGGTCGAAGAATGAACCGTTTTTCAGGAACTTCGTCGAGAAGGTGGCAAACGGCCCAAACAACACCACACGTTTGCCATCAATAAAGCGGGCATCAATGTGCGGAACGGACATCGGCGGCGCACCGACGGAAGCCTGGCCATACACTTTCTGCTGGTGCTGGCTGGTGATCGCCGGGTTTTCCGTCATCAAGAAGGAACCGCCAACCGGGAAGCCTGCATAGTTGTCAGCTTCCGGGATACCGGTTTTTTGCAGCAGTTTCAACGCACCGCCGCCCGCGCCGATAAAGACATATTTCGCATCAATGGCGTGTTCGTTGCCGTTGTTAACATCTTTGATGGTCACATGCCAGGAGTTATCAGCATTGCGTTTAAAGTCGGTCACTTCCGACGAGGTTTGCAGGGTGAAGTTGCTGCTCTTTTTCAGGCTCCCCACTAACTGGCGGGTAATTTCGCCGTAGTTGACGTCGGTGCCGACGGGAGTCCAGGTGGCGGCGACTTTCTGCTGCGGATCGCGCCCTTCCATCACCAGCGGCGCCCATTGTTTAATTTGCTGATGGTCGGTGGAGAATTTCATTCCCTGGAATAACGTGGTCTGCTGCAATGCGGCATAACGTTTTTCCAGGTAATTCACATTATCGCCCCAGACAAAACTCATGTGCGGGGTGGAATTAATAAACGAGTGCGGATTATTGAGAACGCCGCGCTTGACCTGTGCGGTCCAGAACTGGCGGGAGATCATAAACTGCTCGTTAATTTCGAGCGCTTTGCTGACATCAATAGAACCGTCCGCACGTTCCGGCGTGTAATTCAGTTCCATATTGGCAGAGTGGCCGGTGCCGGCATTATTCCAGCCGTTGGAGGACTCCAGCGCCACGCCATCCAGTTTTTCTACCATCACCTGTTTCCAGTCTGGCTGCAGCGCCTGCAACCAGGTGCCCAGCGAGGCGCTCATGATGCCGCCGCCAATCAGCAGAAAATCGGTTTTTTGTGTCTCTTCCGCGTACGCATTGGTCGCCGAAGCGAACAGCAGCGCGACCGCAGTCAGCGAAATCGTTGTCTTCTTCATTGCAGGCATAATTATATCTTTACATAGCAAGTAAAATTCGAGTGAACATATATTAACGCACTTTTACGTTATTTTAAAATACCATTCACATTCTCGCTAAATGCTGCAATAAATAGCGGGTTACTTTTTTTAATTAAAAAAAGAGCCTCTCCATTTTGTGTGGAATTAATATCTGCGTATTGCGTTAACCTAACGGAAATATTGCGCATTAAGCAGGATAAAAAATAAAACGGGAAGACATCGCGATGGGTAGCATTATTCCGCCGGATAAGCGCAAGGCTATCCGGCGGTGAGGGTTTATTCTGACTCAGCGTGTTGCAGCGTTGCCTCCTGCAGCGCAATGCGCAACTGATCGTGGTTTTCTGCCAGGATCGCCTGCGCCTGCCCGGCGGGAAGCCCGGTGAGCAGCATTAAAATTGCAGTCCGGCAGTGGTGACGGCTTGCTTCCAGTGCGCTTTTCGCCTGCTCACGGGTGCACTCTGTTGCCGCCATGACAATCGCAATTTGCCGTTCAGCCCAGTGCACATTACTGGCCTGCACATCCACACGCAGATTGCTGTAAACCCGCCCGGTGCGGATAGCAAGCCCGGTGGCGAGCATGTTAAGGATTTGCTGTTGCGCAAGACGGGCTTTCGGTTCCGTGAAACCGCTCACCACTTCTGCGCCAATCTCCGGCGCCAGCACGATATCGGCAAGCTGCGCAGCTTCGCTATCATGCCCCCGACATACCAGCGCCACGCGTGCCCCCATCGACCAGGCATAACGCAGTGCACCCCACGTCCACGGCGTTTTACCGCTCGCCGACAACGCGACCAGCATGTCGTTGGCGGAGAAACGCAGCTGCTGCAGATCGTGCGCGCCACGTTCATAGTTACTGGCCGCCGCCTCCTGCGCCGCTGCACTGGCATTCACGCCACCGGCCATCATCCCCACCAACGGGTGAGTGTTGTCCTGGGCAAAACCACTGGCGAACTCAACCGCCGTCAGCCCTGAAGCGCCAGCACCGATGCAAATCACCCGACCGCCGCGATTGGCGACAGCGCTGGCAGTATCCACCAGCCGGGCGATATCCGCTAAACAAGCCGTGATGGCATCAGCAACCTGCTTATCCTGTTGATTGATGAGCGCCAGCATGTCGTGGGTGGCGAGACGGTCAATATTCGTGCTGTCGGCGTGGCGGCGTTCCATCATCGAACCGTTTGGCTTACTGCTCATAGACTGCTCCTTCTCAATGGTTCCACACTCACTATAAGGTTATTTATATGCCGGACCTGAGAATGGGGTCACGCTTCACACTACCTTTTGTAAGTTTTCATTTTTTTACATCGCTTTATGATTTGCCCCCCATCGGCGATAATAGATACCTTGTTGTTAATAATCGGATTTGTTATGAACGATATGACGTCCACCGCAGTGAGACCCCGTAAGCGGCCCATGAAGCTCAGCACCACGGTCACGCTGATGGTTTGCAGTGTTATCGGCTCGGTATTGCTGCTGGCGTTTGCCCTGTGGTTCTGGCAAATCAGCAACGCTACGCGTGACGGCGTAAAAGAGACGGCGCTGGCGGTAGCCCGCACGCTCGCTGATGCGCCAGAGGTGAAACGCGGTCTGCGTCTGCCCCCTGACAGCAACGTGATCCAGCCGTTGGCGCAGGCAATCACTATTCGTAACGATCTGCTGTTTGCGGTGGTGACCGATATGCAGGGTATCCGCTATTCACACCCGAATACGGCGATCATCGGCCAGCATTTTATTGGCAACGATCTGGAGCCCGCGCTTAACGGTAATGAAAATGTGGCGGTCAACCGGGGTGTGCTGGCTCCGGCATTGCGTGTGTTCACGCCGGTCTATGATGACAATCACCGGCAAATTGGTGTGGTGTCGATCGGGATTTCACTGAGTAAAGTGGATGAACAGGTCAGCCGTAGCCGCTGGGCGGTGATGTGGACGCTGTTGTTCAGTGCGCTCATGGGCACACTCGGCACCTGGCAATTGGTGCGCGTGCTGAAGCGGATTTTGTTAGGGCTGGAGCCGTATGAGATTTCGGCGCAGTTCAAACAACGCCAGGCGATGTTACAGTCGTTAAAAGAGGGCGTGATCGCCGTCGATGCCGATGGCCGCGTCACCCTGCTGAACCATGCCGCGCGGCAAATGCTGCTGACCAATAACCCCAGCGGTGAGACCAGCCACGGGCCACTAATGGATGAGCTGCTAACGGTGTTAAAAACCGGTAACGCGCTGCAAGACCGGGAACTGGGGCATAATGGGCTGTTGCTGTTGTGCAATACCGTACCGGTGCGTAGCCAGGGCGCGGTAATTGGCGCAATCAGCACCTTCCGTGATAAGACGGAAGTGAGCCAGCTGATGCAGCGGCTGGACGGGATGGTGAACTATGTTGATGCGCTGCGCACAACATCCCACGAATTTATGAATAAACTGCACGTGATCCTTGGCCTGCTGAATATGAAAAGCTACGACAAGCTCGAAGGTTATGTGCTGCAAACCGCGCAGAATTACCAAACGGATATTGGCGCTATCCAGCACCGGATCAAATCGCCGGTCGTCGCCGGTTTTCTGTTAGGTAAAATCAACCGGGCGAAGGAGCGCGGCTTTACGCTGACGCTGGCAGATGAGAGCCTGGTGCCGGAAAACCCCAATGCGAAACAGGTCACCGTACTGGTCACCGTGTTGGGGAATCTCATTGAGAACGCGCTGGATGCGATGAGCAATCAGGCGGAAGGCGAAGTGAGCCTGCTGCTGCATTATCAGGATGGCTGGCTGATTGGAGAAGTCAGTGATGATGGTCCGGGCATTGAATCGGATCACATCGAGGCGATTTTCCGTAAAGGATTCTCCACCAAAGGCGATAACCGGGGTGTGGGGCTGTTTCTGGCCAGCCAACAGCTCACGGAACTTGGCGGCACGATTACCGTTGAGTCGGAACCCGGCGTGTTTACTCAATTTTTTGTCCATCTCCCCTGGGATAGTGAAAGGAAGACCGCGTGATAAATGTATTAATTGTTGATGACGATGCCATGGTAGCCGAGCTGAACCGCATGTATGTGGCGCAGATACCCGGTTTTCAGTGCTGCGGCACAGCATCCACGCTACAGCAGGCCGGGGAGATAATTAACGATCCGCTGCGCGGCATCGATCTGGTGCTGCTCGATGTCTATATGCAACAGGATAGCGGCCTCGATCTGCTACCGATTATTCGCGCCTCCCACCGCGCCATCGACGTGATCATGATCACCTCCGCCGCCGATGCCAACACCATTCAGACCTCGCTGCACTATGGCGTGGTGGATTATCTGATTAAGCCTTTCCAGTTCCCGCGTTTTGAAGAGGCGCTGACCTCATGGCGGGAGAAACGCAAACAGATGGATTCACAGCCCTATTACGAGCAATCGGACGTTGACCGTTTGCTGCATGGCGGCGCGCCGGAAGTGGCCGATACCCGTAAATTGCCAAAAGGGCTTACCGCACAAACACTGCGCACCATTTGCCAGTGGATTGATGCTCACCCGGGCATTGAGTTCTCCACCGATGAACTGGCTGCCGCCGTGAATATCTCACGCGTTTCCTGCCGTAAGTATCTCATCTGGCTGGCGCAAATTAATATCCTCTACACCACCATTCACTATGGCGCGACGGGCCGCCCGGTTTACCGTTACCAACTGATTGCTGAGCAGTACAGTCTGCTTAAACAGTACAGTCAATAAGCCGGTAGCTGTCGTCGCTCTGCGTGAAGCGGAACTGGCGCTGCGAAGAGAGGATAATGTCGCGGTTTTTGGTGACAAAGATCGCTTCAATATCCTCATGCTGACGCAGCGCGGCACACCCTTTCTCTACCCCAAGACCAAAAATCAGCGTCGTCCAGATATCGCCATCTAACGAATCGGCGGAAATAATGGTGACGCTGTCGAGTTCGTTATCCAGCGGATAACCGCTGCGCGGGTCGAGAATATGGTGCCAGCGTTTACCGTCCTGCTCGAAATAACGCTCATAGGTACCGGATGTCACCACCGATTTATTCGCCACGTTAATCGACCCCACCAGCGCATCTGCACCGGCAAACGGTTTTTTCACCCCGATGGTCCACGGCCCTTGCGGATTGCCCAGCGTTTGCACATTACCGCCGAGGTTAATCAACCCGTCGTTGACGCCTTGCTGGTGCAGGTAATCCCGTACCCGATCGGCAATAAACCCTTTGGCGATGGCGCCCAGATCTATCTCCATGCCTGGCTGCGTCAGAAACACAGAATGCGCCGCATCATCCAGCACAACATCCTGCGGCCGGGTAATACGCAACCGCGCGGCGATGTCCTGCGCGCCCGGAACGCTGTCACCTTTAAATCCAATGCGCCACAGTTTGACCAGCGGTCCAATCGCAAGGTTAAACGCGCTGTCACGCACCATGCTGGCGGCTTTGGCGCATTTAATCAGCTCAAAGACCGTGCGGCTGACGACAACCGGTTGTTGCCCCGCAGCATGGTTAATGTCCATGACCTGCGACTGCGCGCGGTTAACGGTGAAAAGATCTTCGTATTTTTTGACGAGCGAAAACACGCGTGATGCGAGGGCTTCATCATGGGAAAAGAGTTTAAGCAGGACAGGCGACCCCATCAGAACGGCGGAGTAGCTCCAGACGCGGTTATCAGACATCGCATGCTCCCTGAGAACTGCCTGATGGCGTTTTGCTTATCAGGCCTGCAAGCGTGCAGGCCTGAAGTGTAGCACGATTGTTAACTGCGTTTTGCGCGGAGTGCCGCCTGATGACCTGCCAGGGTGCCGAAGATAATGATATCGGCCACGGCGTTACCGCCGATGCGGTTGCCGCCGTGAATACCGCCAACCACTTCACCCGCCGCGTAAGCACCCGGAATAACCTGTTGCGCCGCATTCAGCACTTCGGTCTCGGTATTGATGGTCACACCGCCCATCGTGTGGTGAACACCCGGTGCGATTTGGATCGCATGGAACGGGCCTTCATTGATCGGCGCGCGCAGCGCGGTGGTGCGACCAAAGTCGTCATCATGCTGTTTTTCAACAAAACCGTTGTAACGCTCAAGCGTTGCGAGAAACGCATGGTGGTCCATACCCAGTTTATCCGCCAGTTCACGCGGCGAGCTGGCGCTGGTGACAAACCCACGACCGATATACTCATCCGCCGCTTTGTTTTTCGCTCTGACATGTTCGTCAAACACGATGTAGGCGTAATGCTCCGGCAAGGCGATGATAGCTGCCGAGACTTTGTCACGGGTCGACATCTCATTGAAGAAACGGTTGCCCTGCTGGCTGACCAGGATAGCGCCGCCGCCGCGAATGGATTCCGAAATCAGATAGGAGGTGTTTTGCTCAACCGTTGGGTGGATCTGAATTTCACCCATATCCACGGTGCCCGCACCGATGCGTTCCAGTAAAGCAATACCGCCGCCGGTCGCGCCTTTATGGTTGGTGGTCACAAAACCTTCCAGATCCGGGCGGTATTTCACCACCATTGCGCTGTTGGCGCTGAAACCACCGGTCGCAACAACCACGCTTTTCGCCTGAACGGTCAGGGATTCCTGCTCTTCGGTCAGCAGACGTACGCCACACACTTCGCCCTGCTCAAACAGAATGTCATCTACGGAAGTGTCCAGCATCACATCGATGCCGCGTTTGTTCACGTTGCGCACCAGGCCGCTGATCAGATAGCCGCCAACGGCTGATCCGTCACGCGGGCGGTGAGTACGGTCAATGCTCATGCCGCCAGTCGTGGTGATGTCGTTCAGCATAATACCTCGACGCGCCAGCCACTCGATGGCTTCCGGTGCGTTCTCAACAAAGCGATGCAGCAGTTCCGGATTGTTTTTGTTACCGCCACCTTTCAGGCTCTCCTGGTAGAACAGCTCTTTGCTGTCCTGGATGCCCTTCACACGCTGGAAGCGGGTTTCCGCGGCATTCATCCCGGCGGAAGCTTTAATGGTGTTACCGCCGATGGTCGGCATTTTCTCAACGATCAGCACACTGGCGCCTTCATCATGCGCCTGGATTGCCGCTGCCAGACCGGCGCCGCCGCTGCCCACCACTACAACATCATAACTTTTCGGGCCTGCAGGCTCGCCGCCCTCTTCCGCCACGCGTGCTTTACTGGATTTGAGCATGGCTTTCGAGACGGCTTTTTTCACCGCTTCGCTCTGGCTGGTCGCACCGGAGATAGCATCCACGTGCGGTGTATTTGCATCCAGAATGCGACCGCGGATCTCTTCAAAACTGCTGGTGAACTCCACGGTTTGCACCGGGCTGGACGCCAGTTCAATGTCGACGATGCGATCGGTTTCGAGGCTGACATTGATAACCAGTTCGTTAACGTCATCCTGCACGGTTTCGACAAACAGGCCCGGTTTAAATTTCGCTTCGCCCATGCTCATGTCACGAATCATCGCTTCCACCAGCGAGAAACGCCACAGGGGTTCCGGGATCTGCAGCGCTTCGCGCTGGGTGCTGTCAATAAAGAGTTCCAGATTTTCACCGCTGGCGATGCGCGCGGTCCAGTCCGGATAAGCGATGCACGCACGACCTACGGCGATCAGGTCATAACCGTGATCCATCCCCTGTACGGCATCAGCAATGTTCACCACGCCGCCCACGCCCATCACCGGAACCTGCGCTAATGTCGCTGAGCGCATCGCACAATATTTATCAATCAGCGGCGTCGGGTCGCTGGTGTCGTTAATCGACGGGCGCAGCGCAGCGCCAACGGAGAAGTGGAGGTAGTCCACACCGCGCGCCGCCAGTTTTTCCAGCAGGTACATGGTGTCATCAAAACGGATGCCGGGGACTTCCAGCTCTTCCGGCGAGAAACGGTAGCCGATGATAAACGCATCGTCGGCATACTGACGCGCCATTTTATGGGTGATCTCCAGCACGGCCAGCGGGAACTTCGCGCGGTTGTCGCGGCTGCCGCCCCACTCGTCGTCACGCTGGTTGGAGTTTGGCGAGAAGAATTGTTGGATCAGATAGGTGTTGGCGCCGTGAATTTCGACACCGTCAAACCCCGCCTGGATGGCGCGACGTACGGCTTCACCAAATTTTCCTACCATCGCTTCCACTTCAGCGGTGGTCATGGCAACCGGCGTTGCAGCGCCATCACGCGGCGCAGCGATTGCGCTTGGACCAACCGGCGTGCGGCCGCCAATCAGCTTCGGCTCTACCATCCGGCCGCCGTGGTAAATCTGCAGCAACGCTTTTGAGCCTTCGCCTTTAATAGCAGCGGCGATTTTTGCCAGTCCGGCAATTTTTTCGTCGTTATCAATACCGATTGCACCCGGGAAAGCCAGACCGAGATCATCGACAAAGCAACATTCGACTATAATAGTACCAATGCTACCGGCGCGGGCCCGATAGTACTCCACCAGCTCACTGCTGACGGTACCGTCGAAATAGCCTGTACAGGTGGTCATGGGTGCCATTAACAAACGGTTTTTCAGTTCTGCGCCATTCGGTAATGTAAAGGGGCTGAGAATGCGTTCGCTACTGGTCATATAAAAACTCCAAAGTCTTAAAATTAAAAATTCTGAATGGGGTGACAGATTTTATTTTTCGTTATGTTTTTCAATCTTTATGTCGTGTATTTAATATACCGCGAATTTTACTTACCAAATTAATTACGTTAGTTAATAAACTATTTAATACCCTGAATAACAGCACTACCACTACTGTATTATCATTTTTAAATAACACGTTCACATGACATTAATTACCGGTAACAACATGATTACCATCGCTATAAATGAAACGGTTTTTCATTATTAGATAAACACTTTAATTTCAATGAGTTAAAATCAAAACTGGCGAAAATGAGATTTATTATCAGCACCGTTTTTTAACATTTATCGAAATTTTCGCCAAATAACCCCATAACACTACAGGGGTATTCAACTTATTAAAAAGTCAGCTCGCTTTTTCGTTTTTTTGATCTCAATCAAGAGTATTATCGGGCGTAAGAGCAATATAGAAATACACACAAATTTTTATTTATCGCCGTAGAAATTGCGTTAAGTAACCGGACCTGGAATAAGAAAAAAGGCGTTTAATAACTAAAGAAACTTTTGTAACTAAATAAATCGCCAATCTGTTCCGTAATGCCAACGAATTTTTAACTACTCGTAGATGCTCATTATGAAAGAGAAAACAACCACCGCACCATCTGCTAACGCAGCCAGTGCAAAGGACGGAAATAAAAACCGCCTGCTAATGATGGCGCTGCCGATAGTCGTCGCAGTGCTCCTGCTGTTTGTTCCGGTGCCGGAAGGTCTTCCGCCGTATGCATGGCACTACTTCGCTATCTTCGTCGGTGTGATCGTCGGTTTGATTTTTGAACCGCTGCCGGGCGCAGTCATCGGTATGACCGGCGTGGTGGTTATCGCGCTGTGTAGCCAGTGGCTGCTGTTCAGCCCTGAACAACTGGCTGACCCGAAATTCAAAATGGCCTCTCAGTCCTTTAAATGGGCGGTCAGCGGTTTCGGTAACTCCACTGTATGGTTGATCTTCGGCGCCTTTATGTTCGCCGCCGGTTACGATAAGACCCAGTTTGGTCGTCGTCTGGCGCTGATCCTGGTGAAATATCTGGGTCGTCGCAGCCTGACGCTCGGCTACGCGATTACCTTCGCCGACCTGTTGTTGGCACCGTTTACGCCATCCAACACCGCACGTAGCGGCGGGACCATTTACCCGATTATCGCCAACCTGCCGCCGCTGTATGGCTCAAAACCGAACGATCCGAGCTCACGCCGCATCGGTTCCTACCTGATGTGGGTGGCAATTACTGCCGCGTGTATCACCAGTTCTATGTTCCTGTCTGCGCTTGCACCGAACCTGCTGGCGCTGGCGCTGGTGAAAAGCACCGTCGGAATTAGCATCTCTTGGGGCAACTGGTTTATCGCCTTCCTGCCGCTGGGTGTGCTGCTGATTCTGACCATGCCGCTGCTGGCTTACTGGTTCTACCCGCCTGAAGTGAAAGTGAATGATGAAGTGCCGCTGTGGGCGAGCCGCGAGCTGGAAAAACTGGGCAAACTGTCCCGTAACGAAATCCTGCTGCTGGTGTTTGTATGCTGCGCGCTGCTGATGTGGATCTTCGCCGCTGACTTTATCGAACCTGCGCTGGCGGCTTTGCTGGTGGTGGTATTGATGCTGTGGACCGGCGTACTGAACTGGAACGATATTACCAGCAACAAACCGGCCTGGAACACATTCGTCTGGTTCGCCACCCTGGTAGCACTGGCTGATGGCCTCTCTTCCACTGGCTTTATCGCCTGGCTGGGTAAAGAAGGCGGCGTGCTGATGGCCGGTATATCTCCGGGTATGGCGACTATCGCCCTGCTGCTGGCGTTCTACCTGCTGCACTATCTGTTTGCCAGCACCACCGCACACACCACGGCGCTGCTGCCGGCCATGCTGACCATTGCCGCCACTATCCCGGGTATCAATATGGAAGTTGTGGTACTGGTGCTGTGTACCTCACTCGGCGTGATGGGCATCATCACCCCGTACGGCACCGGCCCAAGCCCGATTTACTACGGTAGCGGTTATCTGCCGACCAAAGATTACTGGCGTCTTGGCACCATCTTTGGCGCCATCTTCCTCGCCGCCCTGCTGTTGATTGGTTATCCGTGGATTTCCATGATGTTCTGATTCATAACCGTCGGGCTTTCCCGGCGGTTTTATTTTATGGAGTGAAGAGCTATGTCGAACAAACCCTTTGTATATCAGGATCCGTTCCCGCTGGCGAAAGACAATACGGAATATTATTTGCTGAGTCGTGAGCATGTTTCGATTGCCGACTTTGACGGCCAGCAAGTACTGAAAGTCGAGCCCGAGGCGCTGACACTGCTGGCGCAACAGGCCTTTCACGACGCGTCATTTTTGCTGCGTCCGTCCCACCAGAAGCAAGTCGCCGCGATTCTGAACGATCCGGAAGCCAGCGAAAACGATAAATACGTTGCCCTGCAGTTCCTGCGCAACTCGGAAATCGCCGCGAAAGGCGTGCTGCCGACCTGCCAGGATACCGGCACGGCGATTATCATGGGTAAAAAAGGTCAACGCGTATGGACCGGTGGCGGTGATGAAGCTGCTCTGGCGCGCGGCGTGTATAACACCTATACCGAAGATAACCTGCGTTACTCGCAGAACGCCCCGCTGGATATGTATAAAGAAGTGAATACCGGCACCAACCTGCCTGCACAGATCGATCTGTATAGCGTGGATGGCGACGAGTATAAGTTCCTGTGCGTGGCCAAAGGCGGCGGTTCCGCGAACAAAACCTACCTGTACCAGGAAACCAAGGCGCTGATCACGCCGGCGAAACTGAAAAACTACCTGGTCGAAAAAATGCGTACCCTGGGTACAGCGGCCTGCCCTCCTTACCATATCGCATTCGTCATCGGTGGTACGTCGGCAGAATCCACCCTGAAAACCGTGAAACTGGCTTCGACACGTTATTACGATGGCCTGCCGACCGAAGGTAATGAACATGGTCAGGCGTTCCGCGATGTGCAACTGGAGCAGGAACTGATGCAGGAAGCGCAGAACCTGGGTCTTGGCGCACAGTTTGGCGGTAAATACTTCGCGCATGATATCCGCGTGATCCGCCTGCCGCGCCACGGCGCATCCTGCCCAATCGGCATGGGTGTATCCTGCTCTGCCGACCGCAATATCAAAGCGAAGATTAACCGTGAAGGGATCTGGATTGAGAAGATGGAGCACAATCCGGGGCAGTATATTCCGGAAGCGCTGCGTCAGCAGGGTGAAGGCGATGTGGCGAAAATCAATCTGAATCAGCCGATGAAAGAGATTCTCGCGCAGCTTTCCGCATTCCCGGTTTCTACGCGCGTGTCGCTGAACGGCACCATCATCGTGGCGCGCGATATCGCTCACGCGAAGCTGAAAGAGCTGATTGATAACGGCGAACCGCTGCCACAGTACGTGAAAGATCACCCGATCTATTATGCAGGCCCGGCGAAAACACCGGAAGGGTATGCGTCGGGTTCACTCGGCCCAACCACCGCTGGCCGTATGGATTCCTATGTTGATCTGCTGCAATCACACGGTGCGAGCATGATCATGCTGGCAAAAGGCAACCGCAGCCAGCAAGTGACCGATGCCTGTGCTAAACACGGTGGGTTCTATCTGGGGAGTATTGGTGGTCCGGCGGCGGTTCTGGCGCAGCAGAGCATTAAGAGCCTGGAGTGCGTGGCCTATCCGGAACTGGGAATGGAAGCAATCTGGAAGATTGAAGTGGAGAATTTCCCGGCGTTTATTCTGGTGGATGATAAAGGGAATGACTTCTTCCAGCAGATCCAGAACAAACAGTGTGCTGGCTGCAGCCAGAAGTAAGGTAAGCGTAACCGGCGGAGAAATCCGCCGGTTTTTTTATGCGTACACTAAACCGCATATCGTCAACAGTCGTCTGCGCTATACACGGCTCGTGCTGTGGCAAACCGCACCAGCACCTTTGAGTTTATTGCCAGTAATCAACGACATCCCGCCACATGCCGTTTTCCGCATCGGAAAACGTGACGAAATCCTGAAGGTCTTGCCGTCGTGCATAACCAGCCTCAGTCGAAAGCTATGTCACGCTGCCAGGGCTTAGTCATCATCAAAATTAATATTGATACTGTCGACTTTACCGCCAACCAGTGAGAAAGCGATGTGTTTGTTGTTAAACGAATAGCTGATCCATTCACTTCCGTCGCTGTTATCCGTTTCACCGGGGCCATAGTGACTGATAATGGCTTCTTTTGTGCTGCCAGGGCCAACCCCGCGTGCGGTATGCAAGGCCGGACTGTGCAAGGTTATCTGCCCGACAATATAGCTGTCGACGCTTTTCCCCTGATCATCCCACCACAGGTTAGCGCTGTAGATATCGAAGCCATCAAAGTTATGACGGTAGAATTTATAACTGGCGTCGCCAAAAGGAACTTCGCCGACAAAGCCGTCATAAGTCGTTTCCCCCAGAGAGGCGCTGAGCGCGTCATTCCATGCCTGACCCAGCGCGACGGGATGCTGGTTCAGCTGTACGGTGAAGTCGCTTTCACCCAGCGGCGCTTGCGCCCACACTCTGGCGGACGCCGCCAGTAACAGCGAGACAGAAAAGAGGAAACCTTTAGTCATAACCTGCCACCGTTCAAAAGTCTGTTGCCGATATAAGTGATTATTTAAGCCAGTTTACAGGTTGATTCACCAGAATTTTCTTTATGTACGAGATTACCTGCGCAAAGAGTAACCGCATTTACCTTGCTGCATGTTGTACGTACCGGTTCTCTCATCGCCAGCCGGACAGCCAGAGATGTATTCATCCTGTTGAGAGGCGATCTATTTTTACCGATGTGGCACCCGGCAAACGTCATTCCCTGACGCGACGATTTGCAGCAGACATTTCACTGGAAAAATCACGGATAGCGATGTTTTTTAAACATGAGGGTTCCGATTGGGCAAAGCCCAGCCCAATACCGTTGCCGTTTTTATCAACGGGCGCTACCCAGGAAAAGGTCTCGTTGACTGACTCACCGCGTGGCACCCACATCAGTTTTAATCCCGGGAACTGGCGTTTTGCCTCGCTTACCTCAATACACGTATTTACCACCTCAAAAGTTACAATGGCGATCTGCTGAGGGTGACCATAAGCCATGCGAATTTCTATGTCGTTAATGCCAGGTCCCCCCGCCAGCGTGAAGGAGCGGGCGGTTAAACGGTCGGCAAAATCAGGATTGATCCGCGTGACGGGCGTTTTAATGATGCAATTCAGCGAATCCGGCGCCGCCCCGATAATCCCCTTCAACTGTTCAGCAAAGTGCCATAACGGTTGAGAATCGGGGTGCGGCGGCTGCGCGAAGCATTTGCTGGCGGCCACCGCCAGCAGTACCGCCGTGAATGTGATTGACAGGTTCATCGTATTCACTGAAACCGCCTACGGTGCCAGCATCAATACCTTAAACTGGCTTGGTACAATGCGCATGCCGATAGCATTGGTGGAGTTTTGCAGGCTGACGCTGGTCAGGCGCGTGGCGGGCGTTCCTTTCAGCAACACAGTAAATGCCCCGGTCAGATGGCGTGAAGGCCCCATCACCGTGCCGGAGGCCACGCCAGTGGCTACGCCGGGGTTGTCGCCATTGGTCAAAGGCGTGACGGTGGCCATATTGTGCGCTGGCATGCCCATAAACAGAATATTCAGCGCGTTAGGGATAGCCGTTGGCCCGAGCGCAATATCCGGATAGGGGATCGGCGTCGGTGCCGGCATTGGCGTCAGGCAGACGTCGGGAAAAGCGAGATCCACGCCCATTAGCTGGCAATTTGCAAACATAATCGTTCCTTACCCCATATGAATCTGTTCGGAATCCACTTTCGTGATCGCTTTGGAGGTGATCACCGTATTGTGCGCGTGCATACGCATATAGTCTTCGGCCTTCATATCCAGCTGCCCGGCGCGCACCTGCTCGGTCTGGCGCGTGGTGCGAAACAGGTTGTGACTTATCTGCGTGACGGTCTGCCAGACAGATTCTGCACGTTTGCCGACCACCCGCGACAGGGTCACCCATGCCGATACTTTCTCGCCGCTGTAAGTCATCTCGCTGATATGGCAATCACCGGTACTGGCGCTGACGTTAAGCGCTTCGCTACTGAGACTTAATGCGCCACTGCTGGAGATATGCAGATCCCCCGGCACATTCAGTTCGGCGCAGTGCGGGTTGGCGCGTTCCAGCACGGCCAACAGCCACATCTGGTTGTCCACACCCGCAATTAATACCGTATCGCCCGCCTGCGGTGCGATCACACAACTAACCGCCCGACGACAGTGCCAGCCGCGCCCTTCACTCTCGACCATCAGACTGCCATCAGCAAAACAGTGGGTGACCTGCGCAGAACATTGCCCGGCAGGCATCGCCGCTATTGCCAGTTGGTGGTTGATGTTGTTCATGCTTTATCTCCGTAGATTCTGCTCTGACGTTCGGCACTCCAGGCCTCCGCCGCCAGTAACTCTTCGTCATATTCAAGGATGCCTTTGCGATCGGCAAAATTCGCGCCCTCCTGACGGGCGCGATGAAAACGGGTACGGGAAAACGCTGCGCCCCGGTAATCCGCCTCACGCACATCCGCGCCGGAAAAATCGCTGTAGGTAAAATCACACAGGGTAAAATCCGCCTGCTGCGCATCCACCTGTTGCAGGATGCTTTGAAAAAAACGGCTCTGTTTGAAATTCGCCTGTCGCAGCACCGCGCCCACAAAAATGGCCTGGTCAAACAGACTGGACTGCGCATGCGCGCCGCTCAGATCGGCCTCCATAAACAGCGCTTGCGTAGCGTTAACATTACGTAGCTGCGCCGCTTTAAGCGATGCGCCTTTAAAGTTGCACTGCGTCAGCTGTGCACCGGAAAAGTCCGCGCCATCCAGTTGACTATCGGTAAACTGGCAGCCGGTAAACTTATGCTGCGCGTAGTTTTTGCCTCGCTGATCGCAGTTGAAAAACACTGACCGTTCAAACTGGCTACCGCTGAGATCGGTCTGCCGTAAATCAATACCGTAAAACGTGGTCATCAAGTGATGGCAGTTGTTCAGCATTGCCTCGCCAGACGGGCTTTCAAACAGGGTTGACCGCTCAAACGTCGATCCGGTGAACTGACTGTTCGCCAACGGACTGCGCATAAACTGGGTGGTGTCGAAGGTGCAGTGAGAAAAATTGCCGCCATCCAGCCCGCACTCGTTAAACACGCAGCGGACGAATGCCGATCTATTCGCGTCAATGCTCTGCATTTCACACTGGTTGAACACCGTCTCTTGCAGCTGCGCCTCACAGAGTATCGCCCGGTTAAACAGACACTCGGTAAAGACGGATTCCGTCAGATTGGCTCCCGCAAGGTTAGCGCCCTGCAAGGAGACCTCCTGAAAGATCCCACCCGATAAATCACATCCCCGCAGGTCGCAGCCATCAAGATTAAGCTCTGCAATGGCTTCGCCGCCCTTCACTTTTTGTTGCAGCTCTGCCGCCGTTAATGCGCTCATATTACGTCCCCGTCACGTTTCGGCAGCGTTTTCACCCGCTTGCTATATGCGCCCTGAAATTGTGTCTGCTGATCGGTGATGGATTGCGAGAGATCGGCACGGAACAGGTTGGCATAGCTGAGATCGGCCCCTTCGAGACGACTTTTTTGCAGCATCGCACCCATCAGATTAGCGTCGTTAAAACGCACACGACGGAAATCGGTACGCATAAACATGCTGCCGGTCAGGGTTGAGCCGCTGAAATCCGCCGCTTCACACTGCGCTTCGCTAAGATCGCTGTTATCCAGCCTTGCCCTTGCGAATGTCGCCCTGTGCAGCACCGCCTGGCGAAGGTTGCTCTGCTTGAGATACGCCCCGTTAAAATTGGCTCCGGCAAGCGTCCCGCCGGACGCTACTGCGCAGGTGATCAACGTTGCCGCGGCGAACGATGCGGATTCCAGTTGGCTCTCGACCCATGAACATCCATCAAGATGCGCGCGGGCAAAAACCGCGCTGTGCAGTTCACATTTGATAAAACTGGTTTTGTTCATCTGCGCATGACTGAAGTCCGGTTGCGGCAATGTCAGTTCCATAAACACGCAGTTATTGAGTTGCGCGTGCCGGAACAGGCATTGACTGAATCCCACTTCACGCAGCAGCAGATCGCTTATCCGGGCATTGCTGAAATCGCAGGCGTCAAACAGTGCGCCGGTCATCTCCGTTTCAGCAAATTGCGCGCCCTGGAATTGGGTTTCACGACATTGCGCCAGTGCGAGGCTGGCATTATCGAAGCAGCAATCGCGTAGTGATGCGCCCTGCAAATCGGTACGCGCCAGCATCGCCTGGGTGAAGTCTGCGCCATCAAGCTGGCAACCGCGAAGTGTTGCGCATTCCAGCAGAGCATTGTGGAAATTCGCCCCGCGCAGATCCATGCCGGAGAAGTCAGCCCCCGTCAGATCCAGACCGCTAAAATCGCCACCCTGCGCCATGGTGCGCTCAGCACGCTGACGGATAATTAACGCAATATCGCCGGTCAGTTTGATGGCAGGTGGCTGTTGCGCCACCGACATCAGATAGAGTTTGTGTAGCGCTTCACGGCTTTGCGCCAATTTTTTTTCACTGAGCTGGTCGCCATTTTTTGCCAGCAACTCCTGCATACGCAGCATCGATTCCGGCCCGCGCGGGCGATTATCCAGCGCAGCGGCCTCCGGGTAGCGCGCCTCCATCTCAGCTTTACGCGCCTCGGCCTGCTGCTGCATCTCCTGCGCTTTGCGCTCCATCTCTTCAATAAACTCGGGAAGATCCTCGAGTTTAGGCAATGCAGGTTCCTCAAAGGCTTTTAGTAAATCGCTGACATCACTGCCCTGCGCTTCCAGCCTGGCGCGGTGCTGCTCACGCAACTGCAATGCCCGGTTGTTCTGGTTGTCACGCATCGGGCTGCGGCTTTCCTGCACCTCGCTATCGAACCACGGCCCAATGACGTCCTCCGGCAGCAGATCTTTCTCGCGGAATGCAAAGAGTGCACCTTTCTCTTTATCCAGACGCTGATTGAGGACTTTGCGGTAGTGATTCACCGAACGGGATGCGCCGTTTTTTTCCAGCGCAGGCATCAGGTGCAGCACATCTGCGGCGTCGTCTTCATTGATGCGCTGATTGCCCTGCCACATCAGTACCATCTGTTCCAGATGCGGAAAGAACCACACAGTCGTGGCGCGCAGCGCTATCTCTTCAAACAGGGTTTCATCACCGCGCTGGCGCTGGATAAAACAGCGAGCCTGCCACGGCGGCAATGTCCCTTCTTGCAGATGTTTTTGCGGGTGCATATTCCAGATCCGCCACCTTGCCTGCGGAGGTAACGTGTCCCTCTCTTCCCACCACTGATCCGGGCTCGCGGCGTTAAACACCCGCCAGTCGATATCCGGTGCGAAACCGGGGAAATCATGCTGTAGCCAGTGCGCGTCGTAGTTTTTGCCCATGCGGCGGAAACGACGTGGCCACTGCAGGTCCAACGGACCAAAGCTCACCGGTTCCGGTTTTGCGCGGGGTGAAACAATACGGTGTTGCAGCGCTTCGATATTCGGCAACCGGCGAAATTGCGTGCCGTTGTGGTTTTCCACTACCGCACCAATGCCGTGGGGGTTTTCATCAAAACCTTCGCCGCCGTAAGCGCGACTCCAGTCAAGACGCATCTGTTCAAACGGCTGTGGTGCTGTCGGGCGTGAACCCGCCCAGTAACGGTCGCCAGTGACCGCCAGCGTCTTGCTGAGATCATCCACTTCAATGCGTACCGCGCAGGCGGTTTTATCCTGCTGATGATGCGTGTATGCGTAACCGGTGGCGAGAAACTCCGCGCGGGCTTTCGGCATCGCCATATCCAGCACACCGCCGTTGGTTTGCAGCTCGCTGGCAGCCAGTTGCCAGAGTTCCACTTCAGGCCGCAGTTGCGGTGTGGCACTCATATCGGCGAGCGCCATAACCGAAACACCCAGATGGTTTTGCCCCTGCAGACGAAACGGGCGGTTTAATACGCTCAGTCGCAGTGGTTTAATAATCTTCATGTAACATCCTTAGGAAGATTAACGATTTTATACTCTTGCAGTTTACGAAGTGTAATGCGCGTTTATATGACACAACGGCATTATCACGAGAACTGAATATCCGTGATGGCGAATCGGGGGAATTAGATAACGGTCGACACAAACTCCAGCGGAAAAATATAAACAAGGTATTTAAGCGAGTGCATGTATTCAATCATTATCGTCCGTTATTTCTCATTAAAGAGGACTTCTACAACTGCAATTCGTTTGGCATGCAACCCCTGATATTTCACCAGCACTGTTATTCCTCGTTTTAAGAGTCCAATATCGGCGCTTCTGATAATAAATGCCGCAGATTTTTGTTGCCTCTGCCGGGCTATTTCAAGGATAAAAGTGAGAATAAAATAGTAATCGGATTGATGCATTGTGCCGGTTTGCTGCCACGACTCCAGTTGCGCTTCCCGTAACGGCCCGTGCCAGTTGCTTTGTGCCATACACTCCGCGATCAATAATGCCTCCCCTTTTGGTGCAACGGTACGCATGCGGTACACAAAAAGGGAGATAACAAGGAGTGTCGCAGCCAATAACACCAGAAACCCGGAAATGTTAACCATTATGCCCTCTCATCCGTGCCCGTACGCGCAGGCACTTTATCGACTACCGGGGATCGGCAGTCTGTCGACATTGCTCGTTCGCTTAGTGATTATCGTGAGGTGATTTTTCATCATCACCAGGCACTGTGGACGCGTTCACGGCAACAACTGCCATCTTTTTTGGGGACTGTGTATTGTATTTCACCACAATGGGCAGCCCCGCTGTAAGCGTTGCCGCCTCAGAAGCGGAAAGCACGGCAGCGGCACGATAGCGCTTTTGCTGGCGTGCCAGCGTGGTAGTAAAGGTCAAAATATAATAGTGATCGTTGCCTTTAATAGCGGAGGTCTTTTTCCAGTGCAGTAATTGGCCTGGCACAGTTTCACTGGCGATTTTCGGCCTGGCTAACGCCAGCCAGTTTTTTTGCATCTGGTAGTCGTCGCCCTGCGCTTTCGCACTCCGCAAGAGGAAACAAAACAGCACACAGGCCAGTAACAGGCACAGGGCTGCAACGACACAGGCAACGATTTCCATAGTTTCCCATCTCAACGTACTGCTAATAGATCTGTCGGTTTCATGGCTTCAGATATCGTGTTGACTCTCCGATTCGTCACGCCTGTTCGTTAAACATCAGTACACATTGTTTATCACCCACGTAGATGATTTTTATGGTCATCCCTGGCTGCAACTGCGGCGCAAAACGGAAATACGGCAAAAAAGTAGATAGCGATCAGAGCAACGGCGATCACGATAAATTCCATCATCATTGGCTATCCCTAATATCATTAAAGATGTCTGCTGGTGTTTTAAAAGGGTAATAATTAACCGTCGCTATCAATGCCGTTTCATTAACTCAAACGTACTGGGGACGTCGAGCATATTTTTATGCGGATCCGCTGGCAGGTAGCGCAATGGAATTTTTTCACCGGCTTGATATTTCTGCATGGAGAGCGCATCAATCACCGTATCCGCTTTACAGGCAATTTTTTTCCCATCTTCGGTTTCAAAAACCAACTCCAGCGTGGCATTGATATAGCCTGAGTTGCCACCGGAACGACTAAAGGCACGTTTAATAGTCGCCAGCGTCAAAATTCCGTGTTCGCGGATCTCTTTTTTAACTTTCTCTTTTTTCGCATCGTTGCGCAGCATTACCACAATAAGAGTGATAAACCCTAAAAGAAAAAACGTGGCAAAGAAGATGCTGATACTCAGCATTACTATTTCCATTTCAGCCATTCCTGAACGGTAAAATTAAAATCTTTCGCGCATGCAGAAGAGGTTCAGCAATCCGCAACCGCCATGTTTGTCACCGCAATACGTTTTTTGCTGCCTTTCTTAACCTTGATCCTGAGACCTTTTTTAAGCAAATGCATTTGCCAGACCAGAGACGAAGCAATGCTTCGGATTTATACATTCTATTGCGGATCATAAATGACATCGATCACCGCTAACTTGTCCGGTGGGTTACCGGTGTATTTAAACGTCACTGGCAGGCCTTTTTTGAGTTTACTGATGTCAGCGACTTTAACAACCGCAGCAGCGTTATACGTTTTCTTCTTACCTTCAATCTCTGCTTCAAACGTAAAAATAAAATAGTAATCAAAGTTATTCATTGTTGACGTTTGCTTCCAGCTAATCAACGTACCGATTGCCATCTCACCTTTTTTTTGTGGGTGTGATATGGCCGCCCAATTTTTGAGCAAGGTGAAAGTCTCTCCCTTATCCTTAATACCTCTAACACTGGTCATGAAAAAGAAAATAAAAAGAAAAAAACCTAACAGCATCATTGAAATGGCGAGTATTTTCATGGAAATCACTTATTCTAAATAAAAAGGTGGAGTAATCCGACAAATGTGGTTTGCAAACTATCTTCTATCCTGGATAGTGACCTTGTATAACTCATAGGCTTATGTGTGATACTAGTTAACGTCGTAGAGATAGACAACGGAGACCACGTTACACCAGTACCGGTTGCAGAAATACTTAATGCAGTTGCTGCCATTGAGAACCCGGTTACTGAGTTGGAATCGCCAGTGAACGACGAAGATGAACCTGTAAAAGAGACCTGCCACCCCTTCGATGTGATATTTGTCTCAGGCGTTTCAATAACAACTTTTGTATCACTTTTGATATGTAATTCTCCTTTACTCGTGATAGCTACTGACCCCTGATTTACTCTCTGATTCCAATCGCCGCTAAGAATATTAGTGCTTGCGCCACCATCAATAGTGTCTACTCGTCCACCTGATGCAATCGTCGTCATCTGACCACTGTCATATTTTTCCGTCATAAGCTCAGTGACATGATGCAATTCAGTCCCTTCAATATCGGTGACACGACCACCTTTAACGCTGACAGCATCCCCACCACTGGTAATATTCAGTGTTCTTCCATTCTTGATGGTTTCAGTCTGGCTATTGTTAAAGATAGTGGTTTCCGCCTCATCGACCGTTGTGGTGCGTTTGGCTCGATAATAGAACGTACCGTCCCCAGTGACATCATCTCTTTGTTCTTTCAGAATTGTCGTAGTGCGGTTTCCGTCCACATTGACCGTTTTGTCATTCTCCACCGAGACTTTCATATCTTTCTCGGAATGCAATTCAACAGCTTCACTACCCAATCTGTCTTCAAAGAATAAATAGCTGGCGTTGTCTTTGCTGCCATCCTTGCTGCGGGTCATAAACCCCATGCGTGTTGCATCATCCGGCAGTGACCATGGTGGCATGCTGGCTTCGTTATACACACGCCCGGTTACCATCGGGCGGTCCGGATCGCCGTTGATAAAATCGATCACAACTTCATCGCCAACGCGCGGGATCTGCACGCCGCCAAATCCCTGACCTGCCCATGCACTGGAGACGCGAACCCAGCAGGAGCTGGTATCGTCACCTTTTGCCATCCTGTCCCAATGGAATTTCACCTTAATGCGGCCGTAGCGATCGGTCCAGATGCTTTCCCCTTCCGGTCCCACCACTTTCGCGGTTTGCGGGCCGTAGGTTTTTGGCCATGGCGTAACCGCAGCCGGGCGATATACCACCGATGCTGGTATCACCGTAAAATCGATGCGGTGTTCCGTTTCACTGTCGCTGCCGCTGGCGTAACGGTTTTCCTCAAAGAAGTAATTTGCTTCGGTAGTCAGGTACTCACCGTTGTCACTGAAGAACGGCGCATTATGCAGCGCAAAAGTGCTACCCGGCGCCACGCCAATGGCGGTCGCTGTTCCCTGGATCTGTTGGTGTTCCACCTGCCAGCGCTCCTGGCGAATACGGGCATAAGATTCACCGTGACCGTGTTCAACAAATCGCCCCGGCCAGTCGTACACATCAATGCTACCCGGCTGTGGTGAGGCAGGGTTTTGCCGCGCCTGGAACATCCATGCATTGGGCTTGCGGAAGTCATAATCGTCGAGGCTATAGATCCCCGGCGTTACGCTGTCTTCCAGCGCCCACTGGCTAATCCCCTCTTCACTGGTGCTGCCGCCCGATGGGGTCTGATGGTACGGAATGGTTTCATAACCGCTAAACGGTTTGAGTTCCGTTGCCGCATCTGTTAGTACCAACACATGACGGTCTTCTTCGTGACGGAAGTGGTACGTAATCCCCTCCAGTTCCATCAGACGGCTGATAAAATCAAGACTTGATTCCTGATACTGGACGCAGTAATCCCACACGCGGTAACTGCCCGTCAACTTGTCTTCCAGGTTCACCTGATATTCACCCAGCAGCGTTTTCACAATCTGCGGTACAGTCTGCCCCTGGAAGATACGCAGGTTGCGATCGCGCTTCATCGGCCACAAATCCGGTTCTACCGTGAGTTGGTACACCGCATAACGGGTACCGGAAAGTTCAACGGCGCTGACCGCAACACGTGTGACTTTGCCGTTGATATAACGCGTTCCACTGATGCTCTGCGTCGGGATCGCCAGCGTGACGGACTGACCTAGCAATTTGCTGCGATCAACGCGTGCATCGGTGCCTAACACCGTCAGCGACAGCGCGAATGACTCCGACAGCGCCTCACGCCCGGTCAGTTTCCAGAATAGTAAGCCGTCTACCGGCAATTTTACGGTTATTCTGTTCTGCATAGTATTTATTCCATTTTGCCTGGTTCAGCATCAATATATTATTTCACCCATATCACACTTTATTTCGCCCGGTGAAATTTGATGCTTTGAATAATTTCCTGGTACTGTTTCTGGTGATATTCACTGAATTCCCCCGGACAGGTGCCAACATAGCTCACCATTTTTTTGCCCACAGAGGGATCCTCCAGCAGAATTAACGTCTGGCGTTGATAGATAACATGATTGTCATTTTTGAACTGATAGAAAAGCTCGACAGCCGGATAACCATCCACTTCCAACATTTGTGACGACTCAAGGTGAAAGTCGGTTAAGGTCATTTCCAGCTCACGTGTTTTTCTGGCGGCGACCGTGTGAACTTTATCATCGGCTTGTGCACTGGCGCGAGACACGACAAACGTAAATTCACTGCCACCATTACCGCTGTGTGTTAATAAATTCATAGTTCTGTCTTTTAATATTTCGGGCTATGCAATCGTTATTTTTGAAATAAACAGTCATTGCATTATGACGCAATGGACAAATGAGAGGCATGGGGAGAGAGATATCTCCCCATGCATGACCGGGCAGGATAGTGCCCGACGGGCAATGACTATTTCGGTTGCGGGTTAATCAACCAGGTGCCGGCTTTGGCGATATTGAAGGACTGGCTACGGGTTTGACCGTTGCCCTGCAACACCAGTTCGTAGTGACCCGGTTGCAGTTTCAGCGAGGCAAAGCCATTGGTTGCAGGCGTTACGGACTGGGATTCGCCGTTGAGTGTCAGTTTTTCGCCTTCGTTCATGCGCACAAAGATTTGCGCCACCGCGCCTTGCGTCGCCACAGGCGTTGCACTCTGCGTGGAGGGCTGAGATTGCGCAGGCGGTGCTGAAGGTTGTGAACTGGCGCTGTTTTCCGGTGCAGTCTGCTGGGATTGCGTTACGGAAGAGTCGTTCTGCGTGCTGGCGGTTTGCGCTGCGGCACTGTCATCGGACGAACCGCCGCTAAACAGCATGCCGCCCGCCACCAGCCCCACCACAACACCAGCCGCAACCAGGCCAGGCACTTTATAACGTCGCCAGTCGAGAACCGCCGGTTTCTCTTCCGTCTCTTCAACCGGCACCAGCATAGTGCCAGGCTGCTTCACGCTCAGCACATCGTCAAGACCGGCAACCGGCATCTCAATCAGGGCGGCAAACTCATCCACCGTTTGCGGGCGGTCTTCCATTTTCAACGCCAACGCGCGATCAACCGCCTGCAATAACGAGGGTGAATAACCCGGCAGATTGCGCTGGGTCAGCGGCATATAGGTGTCCTGAATGCTGCGCACCACGCTGACCGGCGGCGGTGAACCAATAATCAGCGTATGCAGCACCGCGCCGAGAGCGTAAATATCGGTCCACGGCCCCTGCTCGCTTTCATTATCGTCGGTGTACTGTTCGATAGGCGCATAGCCCGGACGCAGCATGGTTTCGGTTTCATCAGAAATAGAACCAATACTGCGGCGCGCAGAGCCAAAGTCCAGCAGCACCGGTAAGCCATTCTCCTGAATCTGGATATTGTCCAGCGAGATATCACGGTGCAGGTAGCCTTCGTCATGAATCGTTTTGATCGCCCCCAGCAGCATCGGCAGCATGCGGCGGATCCAGGCTTCATTCAACAGGGCGGGATTTTTTTCACGCAGACGTGAAAGGGTAGTGCCACTGTAAAACACCGTCCCCATGTAGGCAGTATCGTTTTGCACCCAAAAACGCAGCACATGCAGAAGATTCGGGTGATTAAAGCGCGCCAGCAAACGCGCTTCCTGAATAAAGCTGTTTAACCCGGCGGTAAACGCTTTGCTGAAGCGTTCACTGCGTAACACCAGCGTCATGTCATCGTTACGTACGGCCAGCGAAGAAGGCATAAACTCTTTAATCGCGATGGTTCGCTCAAGCTGGTGATCCCAGGCGCGATAGACGATGCCAAAACCACCGCCGCCGATCACTTCTTTAATTTCGAACTCATTGAAGCGATATCCCGGCGGCAGCGCATTCGGTACACTCCGGTTGTTATCGTGATCCGTCATATTGGAAAACTCTCTTGATAATGGCTTTACGCCGCAAACTGACAGTGAAACTCACCCTGCTCGAACGTTACGCACAAGCGCTTATATTGCTCGTCGCGGGCGCTGGCGTCGAGTAATAGCTGGCTCATTAACGGCAGCAGAGTATTGGTAAGGATGGCGTCCACCATACGGCCGCCGGATTCAACTTCGGTACAGCGCTGAACAATCTGTTCCACCACGCTGTCGTCAACTTCCGACACAATGCCGTGGTTCTCTTGCAGGCGACGCTGAATACGCTTCAGTTGCAGCCGGACAATCATCGCCAGCATCTCATCGCTGAGCGGGAAGTACGGCACCACCAGTAAACGGCCAAGCAGCGCAGGCGGGAACACCTGCAGCAACGGCGGGCGCAACGCATCGCGCAGCGCATCCGGTTCCGGCATCAGGTCCGGGTCGGCGCACATCGCGGTAATCAGTTCTGTCCCCACATTGGAGGTCAGAATAATAATGGTATTGCGGAAGTCGATATGACGACCTTCACCGTCTTCCATCCAGCCTTTGTCGAAGACCTGGAAGAAAATTTCATGCACATCAGGATGCGCTTTTTCGATTTCATCCAGCAACACCACGCTGTACGGGCGGCGACGTACGGCCTCCGTTAAGACACCGCCTTCACCATAGCCCACATATCCCGGAGGCGCGCCTTTCAGCGTCGACACTGTGTGCGCTTCCTGGAACTCACTCATGTTAATGGTGATCACGTTTTGCTCGCCACCGTAGAGCGATTCCGCCAGCGCCAGCGCGGTTTCAGTTTTACCCACACCGGACGGGCCGCACAGCATAAACACACCAACCGGCTTGTTCGGATCGTCAAGACGTGCACGTGAGGTACGCACCCGTTTGGCAATCAGTTCCAGACCATGACGCTGACCTATCACACGTTCGTTCAGGGTATCGGCCAGTTTCAGCACCGCGTCAATTTCGTTTTTCACCATCCGGCCCAGCGGAATGCCGGTCCAGTCGGAGACGACGGCCGCCACCACGTTGGCATCCACCGAGGTAAACAACAACGGCGCATCGCCCTGCAACGCGCGCAACGCACTCTGCTGTTGCGTCAACGTCTCACGTAAACCGGTCTGTTCCTCTTCCTGCGCAGTGTGCAGTTGCGCACGCAGGTCGATGATCGCATCCACCAGCGCCTGTTCCTGTTCCCAACGCCGGGTCAGCTCATCGCGCTGTTCGCTAAGTTTGCCAAGATCGGATTGCAAGCTCGCGACGCGACCACTGTCACCCGCCGCCATTTTCGCTTCACGGGTGGCGATGTCTATTTCCACTTCCAGCGCAGCCATACGGTGCAGGCAATCTTCCAGTTGCGGCGGCGGTGAACTCTGGCTCACCGCGACACGAGCGCAGGCGGTATCCAGTAGCGCTACGGCTTTGTCTGGCAACTGGCGCGCCGGAATATAACGGTGCGACAATTTCACCGCTGCGACCACGGCCTCATCCAGCAGTAACACGCGGTGGTGTTTCTCCAGCGCCGACACGGTGCTGCGCAGCATCAGCACGGCTTTCTCTTCATCCGGCTCGGCGACCTGTACCGTCTGGAAACGGCGAGTCAGCGCCGGATCTTTCTCAATGTATTTTTTGTATTCCGCCCAGGTGGTCGCGCCAATGGTACGCAACTGACCACGCGCCAGCGCCGGTTTCAGCAGGTTTGCGGCATCGCCGGTCCCTTGTTGACCACCTGCGCCAATCAGCGTATGGATCTCATCGATAAACAGAATAATCGGCGTCGGGCTGGACTGAACTTCGTTGATCAGCGATTGCAGACGGGCTTCGAATTCGCCTTTCATGCCTGCACCAGCCTGCAACATGCCGATATCCAGCAGCCATAGCTGCACACTGGTCAGCGGTTCCGGCACATCCCCTGCGGCAATGCGCAACGCAAGGCCTTCCACCACGGCGGTTTTACCCACCCCGGCTTCACCGGTCAGCAGCGGGTTGTTCTGGCGGCGACGCATCAGAATATCCACCATCTGGCGGATCTCTTCATCACGCCCGACCACCGGGTCAATTTTTCCGTCACGCGCGCGAGCCGTCAGATCCTGACCATACTGCGCCAGCGTACCTTGCTGCTGCGGTACTGCCGCGCTGCTGTCATCCAGCGCCGCAACCGACTGCTGCGTCTCTTTGCTGTCAGTAAAGATGCTGTCGAAATTATCCAGTAACGCGTCAGCACTGATGCGTTCAAACTGCGGAGAGATGCCTTTCAGCACCGTCGCCAGGCTCCAGGTTTTCAGGATCCCGGCCAGCAGATGCCCGCCGCGAATACGGTTAACACCGAACTTCAGCGAACCGTAAACCCAGGCGCGCTCCACGGCGGTATCAATATGTTCAGATAAATCAGAGACTGAACTGGCGCCGCGCGGCAATTTGTCCAGCGCGGCGACGATGTCACGGGTTAATGCTTGCTCATCCAGCGAGAAGTGGCGGATAACCTGTTGCAGATCGCCGCCGGATTGCTGCATCAATTGATGCAACCAGTGAACCAGTTCTACATAAGGGTTGCCACGCAGTTTGCAAAACGCGGTGGCGCTTTCCAGCGAGGTAAATAACAGCGTATCGAGTTTGCCGAACAAAACGGCGCGGCTGATTTCTGACATGAGTTCATCCGTTAGTTGTACGTCAGATTAAAAACAGGAAGGGTTACCCCTCCGGGCTGAAAACCAAATCTCCACGCGCTTCTGGCTGCGGTTGCGCTCCCAGCCAGGCGCTGTACCCCAGGCGACCTGCACCGCCCAGCGCTGCGCCAGCGACATCTTCGCTGCGCAAAATCACTTTCACCGCCCACTGATACTCAATGCCCAGATACTGGCGCACCCAGTCGCGTAACGCGGTGACATACTGTTCACCCGGCAAAAACCGACGATAGGTATCGACGGGTAAGGGACCAATTTCGATGCGAAATTTATGGCACACATCGCGTACCGCTTCCCCCAGAAATGCAGACTGCCCCAGACGTGGCGCATGTCGCCCCCCCTGTAACCGCGCACGCTCGCGTTCACTGAGCGGCATCCATTGAGGGACGTTTTCAACAATTTTCACCGGCACATTAAAATAGCTGCGCAGGATCTTCTCCAGCCCTTCCGGATCGCGTCCATTACGGGTCAGATGCCCGGCCAGCGCAAAACGGGCGTGGGCGCTGAGGCTGCCTTTTTCAAGTTGTCCGGGTTGCCCCATCCCCACCAGCGAAGCGATATACTGCTCAAACCGTTTATTGTCCTGCCTGTCGAGTGACACCGTGGGCTGCGCATCAGCCCAGGCGCGGTAAAACAGCAGCGCCAGACGGTGATGAAACACATCGGCAAAGGCGCTCAGACTGGTATCCTGGTGATGATCGATACGCTCGCTGGCATATTCCGTCAGATGGACAGGCAATGGGCCATTGGGGCCGAACAAACCGAAGCTTAAGATCGAGATGTCGTACAGCGGCGAGTCTTTGCGTTTGCTGACGCCCGCCAGCGTTGACGGCGCAAAGCCCAGCGACGGCTTCTGTCCAATGCGCAGCGATTCAAATCGCGGTAGCGGCGCACGCCCCAGCGGATAGCGCTCCCCTCCCCGTGCATCCACGCGGCGCAGCAAGGTAAAGAGATCGTAACGCCACGGTGTTGCCATCACGTTTTGCCAGAAGGACTCCGGCAGCGCATTTGCGCGGGTGATGACCGGCGGACCGGCAAGCGTATCGGTCATATCAGCGCCCTCTTGCCCATCCGCGGCGGCCAGTAGCCAATTTCACCACGCTGCTGACTTTTGAGCGTAAACTCGGTGAAGCTGTTCATTCCCACCAGCCGGGCGAATACGCGCTCCAGCACGCTGCCAAACAAATAGGGGCTGAAACCGGAAAATGCCTGCTCATCGACGGTCAGCGTGATGCCAGTACCGCGGGCAAAAACAATCGGCCCCGGCTCCGGGACCCTGCGATGTACCGGTTCCAGCACGCAGTGGCGCACGCCTTCAATCTGTCGCGCAACAGGCGCTTCCGCCAGTCGGGTATACAGTCCTAACAGCTGGCGCAGCGCGGCCGCCCCTTCACCATCATCACCGTCCATCAGGCTGAGATAGTTCATCTGCAACTGGCTGATCAACCGCCAGGTGCTCAACCCTTCCGCCAGCGCCGGGCGCGGTGGCGTCGGGCCTTTGCGTAACTGTAAGGATTTCACTGGCAGGGAATCCGGCATCACGAAATTACCGATTTCCTGTTGCAGCATCAGCGGCAGATCGCGACTGGTACAGAGCACTTCAGCGGTGATGTAACGTAAATCCTCACGCCATGGCGCGTGTTGCTCATCAACGAGCGAGGCAAATACCTCGGAGCCGATATAACCGGTGCGCGTACCGTAGCGCTGGGCATGCTCAGAAAGCGCGCGCTGTTCGCGGCGCAGCGAAAAATAAGCGCCATAGTTGCCATTATCCTGGCTCCAGCTACTCCAGAACGGACGGAAAGTTTGCTCGTCGCGTTGTCCATCCACGCTGGCGTGAATTTTGGTGACTGCGTAAATCTCGTAATCCAGTGGGCGAATGTTATCCACCACCAGATGGTATTCGTGCAGGTTGTCGCTGAGTTTCTGCCGTTCAGCAATTTTCGGAAACAGATTCACCACTGGCGTACAGTGCAGCGCGAGGTGGGTTTTATCAACCACACGCTCCAGTTGCCCATCAGCTTTATCCAGCAGAATAATGATATCGAAGGACTTCGCTTCGCCGCTTTGCGCCAGCATCGGGCGCAAACCGTGCAGGCTGATAAACAGAAAACGTGCCGGGAAGGCAAAGTATTCCTGCAACAAGCGGTAGCCATCAAAATTACGCAAATCGTCCGGTAACAGAGCCTGATGGGCGCTAAATCCCTCCTGGCGCAGGGCATCGTCGGCCAGGACGATCGGCGGCGTTTTTTGCCCATTGGCCTGGCACAGCATGCCGACCTGATGGCCCATCAGCAGTTCCAACAGTTTCAGCGCCTGCATATCCGGGCCGCTGAGGAACAGTTCAAGATGATCAAAATCCAGATGGCTCAGGTTCACCGGGCCATCACAGCTCAGGCGAATGCGTAGTGCGCTCTGCGCACCACGCTGGCTCAATCCCACCTGCGCCAGCGGCAGATCGGCGGGAACGCCTCCCAGCTCAACCTGAGTGATCGTCAGCGGTAGCAGCATCACATCATGCGCGGTGGTATAGCTACAGGTGACACCATTTTTTTTCATCACCTGGCTGTCCATCATGGTGCCGCGCGGTACCACAAATCCGTGGCTTAAATCCCCTTTTGCGCTGTCCGGTTGCAGCTCGGCAATCGCCATCGATGGGGTTGGCGCAAGATAATTTGGCGCGACCATTTCCAACAGACGCTGAGAAAAGCGAGGAAACTCCGCGTCCATCTTTAGCTGCACGCGTGAAGTGAGGAACGCAAAACCTTCCATCAGACGCTCGACGTAAGGATCGGCCACATCCATGCCGTGCATGCCAAGGCGACCGGCCACTTTCGGGTAGCGCCCGGCGAACTCCTGCCCCATCTCACGCAGCCAGGCCAGTTCACGGTTGTAGTATTCGAGTAATTTGCTTTCCATCGTTACCCCGCGTCTTTCAATTCGAAATGCCCGTTTTCAAGGTCCACATCGGTGCGGAACAGAAACTCCAGCGGATAAGGCACGCACCACAGGCGGCCTTTGATTTCAATTGACAGGACGTTGTGCAGATCCAGTGACTGGGTATCAGAAACACAGCGCACCTGTAATCCCTGCGGTAAAATGCGCGGTTCAAAATGCAAAATCGCGTCGGTGAGCTTGCGCTGGATATCCTGCCATTCGATATCAGACATGCGCTTGCCCGCCAATGGCGAAACGCCGAAATTCACCACCGAGCGGCGCACTTCATCAAAACCAGAGAGATCCTGCTGGGCTTCATTGTTGATGGTATTAAATAGCCATTGCAGATCACGCAGAACATGACGGCGCAGTGCAGCATGGGAAACCAGATTACTGTTAACCGGTTCCTGCACTTTATCCGGCGCATCGTCGGTCAGGCGATCCAGCAACGAGGGCTGCATCTTATCGCGCGCGCCGACCGTCTCTTTGCCACGACGGGAGCGCCAGCCGCTGCGCAGCAGATCGCTGTCCTGACCCTGCGCAGAGTTACTCATGCGACGGTTCCACATTGAAACTGATTGTCGCGAGGTCCAGTAAGGAGAACTCCGCGCTGTCGTTCAGCCACACCTTCTGCCCGAAGCCAACATACTGCGACAGATCGCCCGGCAGCGTCTGCCACTCTGTCACGCGGGAGAGTTTGAAGCGATCCTCAGCATCCTTATTCAGCGGATAGCGCACCGGGATCTGGCACACCTGCTCGCTGCCATCCTGCAAGCGCACCAGCGTATGCCGCCACACCAGATCGGTTACGCTTGCGGGCGGCTGGAACTGCATGGCGGAAATAGCGCTGAACGGTAACCAGAAATAGCGGCCATTAACAATAACCTCACATACCGGGCCCAAACGGCAATCGCCATCCATCAGCCAGTCGAACGCAACCGTCTGCCCGTCCTGAGTGGTCAGTTGACCGGAATTCGCTTCGGCCGCCTCCAGCGCCGCTTCACGCAGTGCGCCAGCCGCAACGGATTCCGCTTCCAGCGCTGACATCATCGATGTCAGCCATGGCCACTGGCGGTCAGGTGTCACCGGGCGAACACGCCCTGCCATCACCTCTGCACGCTGTTGTTCACCACTGATCGCCTGCTCCAGCAGAGTCACTGTCGGTTGAGCCTGCGGCTTCAGAGCAGCCCAGCTTTTTAACTGCGCCAGCGCGCGCGGCCAGTTGCCATCAAGACACAGTAACTGCGCAAACGCGGCGCGTAAGTCCGCATCGCCCGGTTGTGTGCGGATACGGCTTTCCAACTTAGCCAGACTCTCGTGCAGTGATTCACCCGCCAGTTGTTGTAACAGAGTGTTCATGGCCGCTCCTTTAGTTCAGGGTTTTGTAGGTCCCGACCGCAGGGTCGCGTAACTGTGGGTGCAACGAATCAATCAGCAGGATATTCAGGCGGGTGCCCGGTTCAAACCACGGGGTCCAGACTTTACGCACTTCTTCAAGACGCGCGCGCAGACGGGTTTCATCGCTGGCGACATCGCGGGAAATTTCCACCGCAACAGTACCATTTGCCTTCCAGCCATTCAGACCGTGCACATAGGGCAGAATCATCCAGCTTTGCGCCAGCGTCCCTTCGCTGGCGACCATACGCTCGTTATTAACAGTGGTGATCAGCAGTCGATCGGCGTCAACACTCTCGCTCAAACCGCTCACCGGGAAGCCATGAACAAAGGTCATGGTGGTTTTTTTTTCCACGCCATCGCTAAGCTGTGTGACTTCGTTGCGACCATTCAGCCAGCCGCCTTTCTCGCATTTGCCATCTTCTTTTGCGGGAATAAACAGCGCCGGCGCGCTGGCGTCTCCCTGCCAGAAGGTGCGCAGATGGCAACCGTCCTGCAAAGTGAACTCCTGCCACGGTGCACGGTTCGCCTGAGGCGAAAGATCTTCCGCACGACCGGTTGGCGGCGTCAGCACCGCTGAGGTCGTTGCTGAAGAGGACGAGCCGGTGGAGGTAACAACAGGCGCCCACTCTTTCGCTTTATCTGCGGTCCCTTCCGCGAGCGTCGCGCCCTGCGGATCGGTCAGTTTCCAGCGAACCTGAGTCAGCGTGCCGCACTGGTTTTCCAGCAACGAGCCAACACGCGGCAAAAAGTTATTCAACACCGACGTTTTTTTATCACCGTTGGCGACAATACGCAGAGGCAGTTCACGGGCGCACCAGCTTTTGGGGGTGTTATCCGCGATGTTGTCGATCCAGACATCTAATTTTTGTGAAGGCGATTGCACGATGCGGTAGTTTTCTGCATGGACGCTGGCGCACACAGTGAGCAGCGCCAATCCCGGTAGCCAAAGTTTCATAAAAGTCCTTGTAAGCTGTATC
Organism: Kosakonia sp. ML.JS2a; assembly: GCF_025642095.1. Lineage (GTDB taxonomy): Bacteria > Pseudomonadota > Gammaproteobacteria > Enterobacterales > Enterobacteriaceae. The sequence continues at coordinate 2,268,278 of NZ_CP106754.1, read as the reverse complement.
AATCACGAAGAGGGAAAAACTGAGCGGCTTCAGAGAGCGAATGCAACAGCGTCGTCTCCTGAGGCGTGCCCATCCACACCGCTACGGCGCTATAGTTGTCCTGCTGGGTTTGCGCCCCGACACTGTTTTTCAGCAGGAGTTGATTCATTAACGTCAGCCATTCGTCCGGCGTATTAACCATGTGCAGGGATTGCTGCATCTGCTCTTCCGTCACGCCGTGCCAAAAGCCATCGGTGCACAGTAAAAAGGCGTCGCCATCTTCAATCGGCACCACATCGCTGTAGCTGGGTTCCCGCTCGTCCTCGCCAAGGCCAAGCGCGAAGTAAAGCAAGTTACCGTTAATCCCTTCAACCTGGTGGCCCGCATCTTTCATTTGCTGCACCAGACTGTGGTCAGTGGTGACATGATACAACCAGCCGCGGCGGAACAAGTACAAACGGCTGTCTCCTGCGTGCGCCCAGTAGGCCAGCTTATAATCCCTGTCGATAAACAAGCTGACCAGGGTTGTGCCCATGCGATGATAATCCTGCACCGCTTTCTGCTCTTCGCGGATAGCGCGGTTAGCGTCGTTCACATACCGACGAATGTACTGAGCATTCAGGTGCGCATCACCGTCAAACTGCGCGATGATCGCGTTACGCGCCAACGCCGCCGCCACGTCACCGCCGGGCAAGCCGGCGATACCGTCGCAGACCACAAAGCACGCGGCGCGCTCACCGATGGTTTCACCGGTCTGATCCTGATTACTGGCACGTTCGCCTTGTCGGGATATTGAGGCGGTGCTGATATTCATTCTTCCGATCCGCTTTGTGAGTCTTTGTATTGGTTGACCTCCATGTCGTAAGCGTGCAGGAACGCTTCACCAAACAGGGTGTGGAAGTCATCGTCAATCTCACCGGCGGTTTGCGCGTACGTCCGCACAAAGTAGTCCCACAGCGCAGCTTTCCGGTTCGATAACACACCGAGCCGCGCCGTCGCGCCGTCACGTTTGGCATCTTCTTCAAGTTGTTCCGGGTTAAACGACTGCAGCATCGCCGCGATAATGGCGCGGATACCGGAGATCATTCCTAGCTGGTGCGCTTGCAGGTCAATCAGCGCATCGCGCACGGATTTTTTCGGTGGCATAAAGCCCGGCATACGCGTGCCGAACATCTGCATCAGTACCGTTTTCCCGGAAGGCAGCAGTTTGAACGGGTTGTTGGCATCATCCAGCACCATGGTCATGTCCGCTTTCACACCGCGTTTCAGGATGGAGCGTGAGGATAACAGCGCAACGGTGCCCTGCGAAAACATACTCAGCATCTGGCCGAACTGGCGCATATTTTCTTTATCGAACTGCGGGACCGGTTGCATATCGCCGAGCCCCATCCCTTCGAGCAAGGCATCCAGCAATTCGCCTTTCAGCACATCGCCGCTATCACCGGTGCTGCTGGTCGATGGCGTACTTTGCGCGGTATAGCTCTGTACCGGATCAATACGCAGGCGCCCTCTCGGCGTTTGAGCAGCGCTGCGCTGCACTGCCTGTGGCGTCGGCAACGTGATCCCTGCATAGTCCTGCGGTTCGCTACTCTCTTCTGGTGCAGTAACAGGTTCATCATCAGCAAACAGTGGCGTGCCGGTGAGATCGCTGGCGCTCAGGTCGGTAATGATCGGTTGCGGGTTTGCCGGGGGTTCACTGACAACCGGCTCAGTAATAATCGCGCGCGGCGCGGGCGGCTCTGAGAATGTCGGTTTTATCGGTGCAATATCGTCCACACTGGCTAACGGCGCCGCACCGCTCAGCAGGCCTAATGGATCGTCGCTACGTGCCTGCGGAGCACTGCTGCCGCCACCGCCGAACAGCGCCAACGGATCAAGTTCATCCTGATCTGCGGCTGGCAGTTTTGAGGCGTGTTCGACCGGAGGAACCAGCGCAGACGGGGTAGCGTCGTTGAAGATGCTGTCGTTTTTAAACAACTGCTCGTCGTTGAATAACTGGTCGGAAGCCAGCGATTTCGGTGTGACCAGCGGTTCGTTGTTGTTCAGTAATGAGAGCGGATCTTCCGGATTGCGTTCCGGCTCTTTCGGTGCCGCAAACGGGTTAAGATTCTGCGGATCTTGCGGCTTGGTACGACTGCTGGAGATGCTGTCGGAAATGGAGAACTCCTGCATCAGGCTGTCCCAAATCTCCGTCGGTACTGACGCTGGCGCATTTTCCGACGAGGCGCCACGCGCAGCAGTCGGTGCACGGGCTGGCGCAGGTTTCGCTGCCTGAACCGGCGGCGGGAACATTTCCGCTTGCATGCTGGCGGCCATACGGCTCACCGGTTGCGTATCCTGAATAAGATCGGTGACTTCAATGCGATAGTCATCAATGCCAAGAATATCGCCATCCTGAAGCTCAACCTGACGTCCGCGCTCCAGCGGAATATCATTCAACACTACGCGGGTTACGTTGCCGCGGTTGGTAATACGGCACTCGCCGTTCCCGGCAATATGAACGATCGCTTGCAGACGAGAGATTGAGCGGTCATTGTCCGGCAACACCAGGTTGTTATCAGTGCCGCGGCCAATGGTGCCGCCCGGAGGATAAAAGTCACAGCGGCTTTGCGGCGGCTGGTGACCGGGCTTACTGGTAATAATAGTGAATCGCATCGCGTATTCCTGCTGGAGTTATGTGCACTCAAACGGCGCCGTTTTTTGTCAAAGCGGCTGCGTTTGACAACAACAAGTCTTTACGGTGGCGGTGTAACCCGGCACGGACGCGCCAGGTCAAAACCTGTCCTTGTTTTATCGAACTGCTAATAAACCTTGCTCATGATCTCAGAGACGCGCTCACGCATGGCTTTCTCGATGCAGGCCGCATCACTCTGGCACTGATTACGTTTCGCCAGCCATGCCCGCTGCTCTGATTTCATCGTGTCCATTACCGCCTTATCTGCCGGCTGGATCTCTTCCTGCTCTGACTGCCAGGTCTGGTATGCATCGGTAACACTGCGATCCCAGGCAGAGAGTTCATCACTGTCACAAATGGTTTTTTCAACGGTGCTTAGCTTAACGTTACATGAAAAACCCGGCGCGGTTTTTTCGCCAGGTTTTACCCGTTGCAACATTAAATAACCATTTTCAGACCAGTTTGTGATCAACCGGTCAGCAGCGATCTGCGCGACCCAGTTTTTCATCACCACGCCGTCCGGCCCCAAACTGCCCTGCTTACAGCTGACCAGCAGCGGCGTAATTTTTTGATCACCGGGAATATTTAGCTCGTAATCCTCCGCCACCGGGGTAACCGGCGCGTCATTGTGTTCGCCGGACGTTTGTTGAATGGCGGCATTCAGCGTCATTTCTGGCTGCGAACGGTATGTCGGTTGCTGGCAGTCAATATCGCCATCTGCATCGCCACGAATGGCATCCTGACCGAAGTTCAGGACTCGTCCCACCAGCCGCGGGTCGTTGTATTTAGTGGCGGGATAGGTCATGGCGCGCTGATCGGTATTGACGCTAACAATGCGCCACTGTCCGCTAATCCCTTCTGCGGGTGTCGCTGCAATGGCGTTTGCCGCTGCGAAAAGCGTGACTACGGTGAAGAGCTGTGTGTAGTGCTGTTTAAGTTTATCTGTGCATCCGGGCATTTTTTATTACTTTTCCTCGGCCGGGCAATTAGTATACTTGCAATACGCCATTTTCAGCGTCTGAGAGGTTATGGCTGGCAGAGCGCAAAGCACACACAACATCGGCTTTAGCATACCCTTGAACGTTCCGGGCCCGACGCATTCGTATGCTGGCCCTGGACGCTCAATACAATAACCTTTGATTATGCATCCGGATATTTTGTAAGTCGAAATAGTAGAATTGTTGGTTTCCCGGAGGCGTTTTACAAAAATAAGAGAGTTCGCCATACCCAATTCCGAAAAGAGTAGCGATCCCTTACGGGATCGCCATGAGTGCTTACGCTTCTTTGTTTTCCTTGATGTTCCAGCCTGCGGAAGTTTCAGCACCTTTACCGCCAGAAGAAGACTGCTCCCAGTACTGCTGTTTCACTTTCGCAGCCTGGAATGCATAGGTAACACCCACGGTGTCGCCATTGTCTGCACCGGTGTACTGAACAGATGTTACCAGCACATCTTCCAGAGTAATGCGTGCATATTCAACCTGCTGACCGCCTGCTTTACAAACAGACAGTTCAACTTTGGTCAGGTGTTTACCGCTGGCGCAGTGTTTCAGGATAGCGGTAGTCGATTTATCAATGAGTGCGTTAACATGCAGGTCGTTGAAATTGACTTTACCGGCACCGCCGCCACCGCCAACGCTCATATTTCCAGGTTGTGATGCACCCCAGGAAAAAGATGTGATATCAGTCCAGCCGGTGTGGTTAGAGTCTTTAGATTCACCCGTAACTCCATCGACCTTCAGAAACATATCAATAGCCATAATATTTACTCTTCGTTAATGATAAATATTGCTTTCGAAAAAGCGCTTATATGGCAAACGGGTAAGCATGGGGCCGAATAAAACCGTCCATATTTTACCTCTGCCTCTATTATTCCCGAATAGATGATATATCTATTCAGAAATACTCATTCCCTCGACATGAGAGGAATAATTCATCAATTCTGTGTGTAGCTTAATGTATCCGCACTTTATTAAAGAAAATGGCACAATTCCGAAATCAGATAATTCCGACGTATCATCTTTTTCACGATTATTTTCTTTTATTGCATTTACCGTTTTGAGTCATTGCTTCAAGAATAAGCGTAGTGGCGCGTTCTTGCTGTAAACGCGCTGCCGGCTGCGCAGTAAAATACGAATATACCACTTCATGTATCGAAATCGTTTTTAGCCTGTTATAACCACACCAGACTTTTCCTTCCGTGGTATCCAGTACCCCCAACAGATAGAGATCGGCTTTAATGCGCTCACGCTCGTTGGTTCTTGATGTCCACGCATTGAAAAAGCGTTCTCCACTCATGTGGAGATCTTGGTGGGTAAGCAATGCAGGATCACGCGGGAAAATCGACGCATCATCTTCCGGCAACGATTCGCTTCTGGGGTATTCATAACGTTGTGTCTGCGCGCAGGCCATCGCCGATAAAATCAGCAGACTGCTTGCTATCACTGTATGAATTTTCATTCCCTTTCCTCGATCCCTGACAAAATCCTTCAGGCCGCAAACACACATGGCTTACGGCCTGTTTTACTTACGCTTCCTTGGTTTTCAGCGACGGCAGTTTAGATACCAGACGCAGAGATACCGTCAGACCTTCCAGTTGATAATGCGGACGCAGGAAGAACTTAGCGGCATAGTAGCCCGGGTTATCTTCGATTTCCTGCACCTGCACTTCCGCCGCTGCCAGCGGTTTGCGGGCTTTGGTTTCCTGGGAGGAGTTCGCCGGGTCACCATCGACGTAGTTCATCACCCAGTCGTTCAGCCAGCGTTCCATTTCGTCACGTTCGCGGAAAGAACCAATTTTGTCGCGCACGATGCACTTCAGGTAGTGCGCAAAGCGGCAGCAGGCGAACAGATACGGCAGACGCGAAGCCAGGCGCGCGTTGGCGGTGGCATCAGCATCGTGGTATTCCGTCGGTTTCTGCAACGACTGCGCGCCGATAAAGGCAGCAAAGTCGGAGTTTTTGCGGTGGATCAGCGGCATAAAGCCGTTTTTCGCCAGCTCGGCTTCGCGACGGTCGCTGATCGCAATCTCGGTCGGGCATTTCATGTCCACACCGCCATCATCGCTCGGGAAGGTATGACACGGCAGGTTTTCCACCGCACCACCCGATTCCACGCCGCGGATTGATGTACACCAGCCGTACTCTTTGAATGAGCGGTTGATGTTGGTTGCCATCGCATAGGCGGCGTTAGCCCATGAATAGTTATTGTGGTTTGCGCCATCGGTTTCTTCTTCGAAGTCGAAGCTGTCCACCGGATTGGTGCGAATACCGTACGGCAGACGCGACAGGAAGCGCGGCATGACCAGACCGAGGTAGCGTGCATCTTCTGACTCACGCAGCGAACGCCAGGCAGCGTATTCGGTATTCTGGAATATTTTGGTCAGGTCGCGCGGGTTCGCCAGCTCCTGCCAGGACTCCATTTGCATTACGCTTGGCGCTGTACCGGTAATAAACGGGCAGTGCGCCGCCGCACCGATGCGCGCCATTTCGCCAAGCAGTTCCACATCCTGCGGGCTGTGGTCAAAGTAATAGTCGCCGACCAGGCAGCCAAACGGTTCACCACCGAACTGGCCGTACTCTTCTTCATAGATTTTCTTGAACAGCGGGCTCTGGTCCCAACCCACGCCTTTAAAGCGCTTGAGGTTGCGGCCAAGTTCCTGCTTGGAGATGCTCATAAAGCGAATTTTCAGCATCTCGTCGGTTTCGGTGTTGTTCACCAGGTGGTTCAGACCACGCCAGGCGCTTTCCAGTTTCTGGAACTCTTCGTGGTGAATGATCTGGTTAATCTGCTGCGACAGTTTTTCATCAATACCGGCAATCAGATTCTGAATGGTGCGGTAGGTGTCGTTGGAAAACGTAACGGTGTTTTCCAGCGCTTGCTGGGCCAGCGTTTTCACCGCGCTTTCTACGGCGGAACGTGCCTGGTCCGTTTTTGGACGGAACTCTTTGCTCAGCAACGCGCTAAATTCATCCTGGCTAAAAGCCTGTGCGCCCTGCTGCTGTTCTTGCAGTTGAGAAGGATTGCTCATGGTTTACTCCTCTTTACCTTGCGCGGCTTCGTCACTATTGGGTAACTGGCTAAGGGACTTCAGCAGTGTTGGATCCTGCAACACTTTGGCGATCAGCTCTTCCGCACCGTTTTTACCGTCCATATAGGTCAGCAGGTTGGAAAGCTGAGTACGTGCTTCCAGCAGTTTGTTCAGGGGTTCGACTTTGCGGGCGACGGCATCCGGCAGGAAGTCATCCATGCTGTCGAAGGTCAAGTCCACATTCAGGCGACCTTCACCGGTCAGGGTGTTGTCTACGTTAAACGCCACGCGCGGTTTCAGCGCTTTCATGCGCTCGTCAAAGTTGTCGACGTCGATTTCAAGGAATTTACGATCCTCAATGGAGGGTAAGTTCTCCACCGGCTTACCGACCAGGTCCGCCATAACACCCATTACAAACGGAAGCTGGATTTTGCGCTCCGCGCCGTACACTTCCACGTCGTACTCGATCTGTACGCGCGGCGCACGGTTACGTGCGATAAATTTCTGACCACTGTTACTTATTGCCATGATGTTCTCCATCGAATATGCGCGGTGAAGGTTAGACGGCAGGCGACGTGCCTGCGGTCATAACGCGGTACGCGTCAGTCCTGACGCCCAAAGATGTTTTGCAATTGATTCACGCCATCGGGCGCCAGATCGCGAATAATCTCCATAAAATCCAGTTCGATTAACCGCTGAACGCGGTCAATCATCAACGGCGCGGGGTGACTCGGCTCATGCTGGGTAAAATACTGCTTCACTTTTTCCAGCATCAGTTGCGCATCCGCCCGCGTGGTCACTTGTGCACTGCGCCAGTCCGCCATGGCTGGCAGTGGTACGGCAACGGGGTGCGGCTCATTGGTTGTTTGCGCCGGTTGTTCCGGCGTTTCCTGCAACGCATCGCTATGGTTTGCACGGCTGACGCCGGCAATGATCCCGACGCTTTTCAGTAATTGCTCCATTTCCGGCACCCCGCTTTCGCCAAGTTGTTCCAGAAGCCATGAACGGATCGTTTGCAAACGCCCTTCGATTTGCCCGATAGCCTCAATGCCCGGTTGACCGCCGCGCGTCAGCTCATCAATCAGACGTACCCGCCCGCCAGGATAGCCCGCACATTCGGTTTTACTCCCGTCGAGCAACGCCTGTGCATCACGCACGTTCAGCTCATCGCCATTACTGCGCAGCAAAGTGGCCTGGCGCAATGTGGCAGTCAGGTCCGACTTGTCGCTCAGCGCTGCCAGCGCGTTAATCCGGTAGAACGGGTCGAACTCGCCGCCATCGTTCAGCGATGGCCACAGATGATCCCAGTACAACGCCAGCGCCTGCCCCAACAACATCAAGCCGTCAGCATAACCCTCAAGACCACGACGGCGGGTCCACGCATGGGTTAGCGCCAGCATCACCCGGATATCTTTTGTCCGCTCCAGCAAGCTGGTAGCCAGTTTCTCCACGCGGTTCCAGTCTGCAGGTTCAGCCGGAATTATTGTGCTGCCGAATTGCTGTTCGGCCTTGCCCTGGCTTGCCTGTTCCATTGCCAGAAAGTCGGCGTCGTATTCCAGGTTTTCACCACAAGGCTGCTCCGGACTAACCGGAGTAAGTAAAGTTTCAATCGTCATCCGCAACCTGCTTATTCTTCAAACATGGGTGGGTAAAGACCGTGTCGTCCTGGCCTTGCCCCCCCAGCCGGATCAAACAACAGCGTAAACAACTGACCGGTAAAATTGCCGCTATGCACATGGGTGTAAAGCGGGTAACCGTCGCTGCGGTTGGTCCACCAAAAACTGATCTGACGCAGCGGATCAAAACACTCAGCGGCTTGTCGCCAGCCAATGGACGTTTCGCCATCGCCTTCGTAACCAATTACGTCCAGAATTTCTGAGCGTGATTCCGGTTCCACCAACTGCACTGGGGGGATCGACAGCAAGGCCTGATCGAGCTGCTCCGGCGAGTAACCATTGCGAACAGCGTGCAATAAGGTCCGTCCAAGATGCTGGTACCAGTCACCCGCCTGCGCCAGATGACGCGGAGACCACTCCAGCGGGTTAATCGCCATCAGCGCGCAAACCGGATACTGCCGCCCGACGCTGTCGCGTCCTGGTAATAAACAGCCCATTTGCACCTGCTGGCCTCCCAGCATCGGCGGCACAACGAAATTCCAGATCGGTGCGTTGCCGAACTGCCTGTCGCTTGCACGTTGTTCCTCTTTTTGCCAGGTCATCAGCCCCACCTGAAACCAGTGGGACCACTGACGCTGCAGCGCGTCCGGAAAACGACGCTGTAAAAAATCGCCCGCACTGGGCAGTTTTCCATACCAGCTAATTGCAGAAGTCGTAGTCATTGGCGTTCCTTTGCAGTTCAAGGACATGCGAAGCGGGGAAGCTGGAACGGGTTGCGGATACTGTTCGGCGCAAACTCCAGCGTGACCTGATGCCCGTCAACCGTGAATGTTGCCTGGCGGCTAAGGCTGCTGCTGCCAGGGCTGACGCGCGCTTTATCAAAGAAGCGATTCAATGCCCAGGCCCCATTCGTGACCAGCGTCGCGGTAGTACCGTTGGTCAGGCCTAATTGCATACGCACCTGATTGGTGCCGCCTGAACCAGGCCAGCTTACGACCTGAACCGCCTGCGGACCGTGGCTGTAACGCAAAATCTGACCATCGACGTCCAGCGTCATAGTAAGGATAGTGTTATCCATCCGCACCGTACGCACCGTGGTACGGAATGACGGGGTCGCGCTGCCGTTGGCAAAAAAGGCATCGCGGATAGATTGCGCCTGCTGAAACGGCACCAGCACCCCTTCGCTTCCCGGCAGGGTTTTGCCATCAATACCCGGCATAAAGCGCCAGTTGGACTGCGTGGTATCGACTTTATTCGTCAGGTTGTCGCGGAAGAACACGTCCATTAATCCGGTACCCGGTGCAAACATGCGCGCCAGATCGTCCGGCGTGACTTCTGTACTAGCGGAACGTACCAACGGATAGCGCCCGGCAATCGCCTGACGGCAAAAACTGCCGACTTCAACACTAATGCGCTTACGCACATTTTCCAGATCCCGACGTTGGGTATCACTACTCGCGCCTACCGCCATATTACTGAACATGGTTTGCAGACCACCCGGTAAACGCCCGGCGCTGGCTTGTAACCGGCTAATGGCTTCACCGCCGGGCGGTGGCATGCCGCTGTTGGCGGCATCTTGCACGGCAGTAAGATAGCGATACAACTCATCCACCTGTTTCAAAAAATCATCAAAGACGATGGTTTTGCCACCTTTTTCCAGCGGCTGCGCCAGTTCGATGATCGGCGCGAAGTGTTCCGTCACCCGCTGTTCTGGCGTCTGACTTGCCGCAGCGTTGGTCACCGCTGCCGCACCGTCGTGATTGCTGAACAAGGTTTCGAGCATCTGCGTACCGCGATTACCACTCTCTTGCGCTTTATCCTTACTGTCGCCCGGCTCTTCACGCGTAAGTTTGAGCATCTGGCTCAGGTTCATCACCAGACGGCGCAGCGGCGAGTTATTACCGGAAAGCAGACGTGCCGTATTAATTCGCTGGTTCAGGTCGGCACTGTTGTTAAGCTGAATATCGCTTAAGAAGCCATCCCACAGCGTGATGAAGTCGCGGGCATACAGTTGGCGGACAGCATTATCGGTCTGCTGCTTATCCTCCGGCTGCGTGGTGGAGCCCAGTACCCAGGCATCGTCCTCATGTAATGAAGTAGTGACCGGGACAATCTGCGCATTAAAAACGTTCCAGTAGCCATCCGGTGTATAGAGGCCAGGCAGCCCCTCACCAACCGGTTTACCGCTTTTACGCGAAAAAACCAGTTCGCTTTGCGGGCCACCTAACGTTGCCAGCGACACCGGTTTAAGGTTGTCGTCACGCTCCAGCAGACGTTTCAGACGGCCATAAACGCGCGTCGACAGCGGCTGTTGGTTGATCATTGCCTGTTCACGGGCGATCAGCGCATCGTCTTTTGCATACGGCGACGACTGAATTTGCGGCTCCAGCAACTGGCGCAGATGCCATTCAAGCTGATTAATCTGTGCTTTGGTAACGTTTTGCGGCAAGTTGCGCTGCAGATTAAGCATCACCCAGGAGAGCAGGAACTTGCCGTCATAATGCTTCGGCTGATACAGCATCTGGTAGGCTTTCAGCGCTTCATAGCTGTATTCCACATCACTACCGTTATCGTTGCGCAGCCAGGTGGTAATGCGCATTGCCACTTCCGGCAACAACATCTGCTGCAAGGCTTTCTGGTAGAGCGTTTGCGAGGCATCTGCGACATCATTACCGCGATACAGCCCCATACGGCGGGTGACAGGCGGGTTATTGATATCAAAGGCTTCACTTTGCGGTAATTCAGACAGGCCGTTAAGCAGCGGCAACAGCGCAAAAAGATCGCCCTGCTGGCGATTACGCAACGCCTTGATTTGCTGATCCAGCGCCGGGACTTTCGCCTGAACTTCATCGAGATAATTCCGGTTGTTGCCGTAACTGGTGAACCACAGCACGCTAATAATAATCAGCAGCGCCAGCAATGCCGCATAACCGGACCAGATGACAGCGCGGCTACGCAACTCCCACCAGCGGTTTTGCCCGGCAATGCCCGCTTCCTGAAAAATCACATTTTGCAGCAGGTGCTTGATAAAGAAACTCTGCCCTTTACCTCCAGGCACCGGCTCATCTTTGCTGACCGAATCCCAGTTATCGCCGGACTTGCCCTGCGGCAGTGACAGCGCGCGGTTCAGCTCACCCATCACCCGGTCAAATGGCAGACCTTCCTGCGTACCGCTGGCAAAGTAGATACCGCGCGGCGAGAATTCGGTCTCAAAGTTGGAACGGGCAAAAATCGCGTTCAGATAGTCAGACAGCAATGGGCGCAGAGCGGCAAACTCCTGCGGGAACAGGAAACACTCCGCACGCGCCTGCGCATCGCTTTCACGCAGTAGCGTATCAGGCAATCCCGCATCAAGACGCTGTTGCAGCAGTGCGAATTCCTGAATAAAGCTCCCTTGCAGATCAAAATCCGCCAGCTTCGCTTTCTCCCAGGGGAAAGTGAAGCCCCAGATTTGGTCGCGTTGCGCTTTATCAAAACCAGCAAAATAGGCGCGGAAACCTTTTAATAAGTCGGCCTTAGTGACCAGCACATACACCGGGAAGCGAATGCCCAGTTGCTCATGTAACTCAGTCAGACGCTGGCGCAAATTCAGCGCCTGTTCGCGTGAGGCTTCTGCTGACTGAGTTAACAGATCAGCGATGCTGATGGTGACAATGACACCGTTAATTGGCTGGCGACGGCGGTATTTTTGCAACAGTCCCAAAAAATTGAGCCACTCACCCGCATCTTGCGCCTGCTCACTCTCCTGGGTGGTATAACGCCCTGCGGTATCGAGCAACACGGCTTCATTGGTAAACCACCAGTCGCAGTTACGCGTACCACCAATACCGCGCAGCGCGGTTTTACCAAAGCGATCCGCCAGCGGGAACTGCAGACCGGAGTTAACCAGCGCCGTGGTTTTACCTGAACCCGGAGCACCAATAATGACGTACCACGGCAGTTGATAGAGATATTGCGTGCTGAAGCGTTGAGCCCACTGCCCACGTTGCCCCGGTTGGTTAAAGTGGGCTTTTTTCAGTACCTGAGCCGCTTCTTCGAAACGCTCATTCAGCACCTGATCTTCGTTAGTCAGGCGCTTGCGCTCGCTGGGATCTTTCGCCTCTTCACTTTTCAGGTTGTCCATCAGCTTGCGGTTGAGCCACGCGTTATACAAACGCGGCACAATATGGCTGTGCACCCAAATCAGGTACATCACCGCAATGGTGATCATGCGGTTTTGCTCTGACTCCAGCGGTCGGGAATCCACGACGGAGAGCAGCGGGCCAATCATCCAGATCACGGCAGCCAGCCCGGTTACGCCAAGGAAACCCCACAAAATGCGGTTAGTCAGCAATGAAAGCAACATATTCATCCTTAGTTTCCTTGCGGCAGTCCGTTCAGCTCGGCGGCCGTGTTATCCGGCGACACCAGCAAAGTAATTTCCACACGACGGTTGCGAGCGCGGTTTTCTGCACTATTGTTCGGCGCAACAGGATCCATCTCCCCTCGCCCTTCGGCTTTCACCCGTTCCGGACGCGAAAGATGTTTTTGCAGCAGTGACTGCACCGAGCGCGCACGTTCGAGCGACAATTCATAGTTCGAGGCAAAACGCGCGCTGCGGATCGGTACGTTATCGCTGTACCCCACCACTAACACTCTGCCGCTGACGTTATTCATCGCTTGCGCAACCCGGTTAATCACCGGCTCATAGCTGTCACGGGCTACGGTCGAACCCGACGCGAACAGGCCATCCCCTTTTAAAGTCACGACGCTGCGGTCTGCTTCGTCACGAACAGCGACCAACCCGGCCTGAATTTCCGGACGCAGGAAAGCGCGCAAATTGAGCACTGGCGGCAGACTCTGCGCTGGCTGCTGAATTGACGCTTCCGGCAACGCGGTCTGGTAGATCTTCGCCAGCACCGGATTGGTGCTGTCACCCAGACGCCAGTTCAGTACGATGTAAAACAGACAAGCGAGGAAGCCCGCCAGCCCGGCGCACGCCCACAGCGGGATCACAGGACGCCACAGTTTGCGCATCACGGGTTGATCTTCCGGGTGCGGCGACAACGCCGGTGGATAATTACCACGGACACCGCGGATCATTTGCCACAAGCGCTGTTTAATGGTTTCCAGTTGCGTACGGCCATTGTCCATTACGCGGTAGCGCCCTTCGAAACCGAGCAGCAGGCAGAAGTTAATCAACTCCAGCAGTGCGATATGTTCGCGCGGGTTTTGCGACAACCGCGCCAGCAACTGGAAGAACTTCTCGCCGCCCCATGTTTCGTTATGGAACGTCACCAGCAGGCCGCTACCTGACCAGACACCGCGACTGCCCCACGGCGTAAGCGCTGCGGCTTCATCGAGTGCGGTGCACAAACAGTAGCGCGCGCCAACGATCACCTCGTAAGCCAGACCAGATTGCTGGCAGCGCACTTCAAAACGACGGATCTCATCAATCAAATGTTGACGCAGACCCGCCTGATCATCATGAGAAACCGAATGGCGGATTTGCGGTATCGCATTGAGCAGCGGATTCGCCGCTGCGACCAGGGGATTACTCCCGCTGGCTCCTGCCAGAGCGGCATCACTGCCGGAGGCTTGTTGTTCCTGCATATTGTATGCTCGCTGTATTATTCAGTCGGGCTACGGATGGCCCAAAACTCCATATCAAGACCCGGGAATTCACCTGCGAGATGCAGCGCGAAAGCCCCGGATTTCTCCATTTCGTTCCAGAGTTCGCCGCCTTTTTCCAGCTCGAAATAGTTATAACCGGCATGCCACGGAATTTGCGGCGGCGCGACGGGCATGGTGCGCAGTTTCATGCCGGGTAACTGCAACTGGACCAAGTCGCGGATCTTCGTAACTGGCGCCACTTTCATCTGCGCAGGGAAATGGGTTTGCAGGATTTCGCCAGGCACACTGGCTTTTACCGCAAGGACAAAACCGAACTCCCGTGCCATGGTGGTGGTTGGCAGCGTGGCGATATTCAACCCGTGAGTACGCTCGGTCAGAGGCAGTTGGATCGCGTGTTCTTCCATCACCAGCGAGAGCCCTTGACGGAGCATCAACTGCAGTTTGCTAAAGCAACCGGCAAGATCGTCATGGTCATACACGGGCAACGTCTCATCCGGCGAGCGTGAAGCCGTCCAGGTCGTCAACTCGGTAGCAAATGCCAACCAACTGCGCCATAGCTCTTCCGGATGGATTGACGGGAGCGTCTTCAGATGCGCAACCTGTCCAACGTGATGGTTGATCAGCGCCAGCAGTGTGAACTCCACCATTTCTGAAGTATTAAAGCGGCCAGGCTGGCGCAGACGCTGGCCGATCTGTTGACTACGTTGAGTCAGTAGGCTCTGCAGGTCATTCACCATGGCGAAGAGCGGTGCATTATTAACCGCGTTCAGCATCGGCGGAATGTAGCGGGTATCGAGGCGAATGTGGTTGTCATTACGTTTTTCAAGCACGTGCGCCACGCCGATGGCTGTCCATTCGGCGCTGAGATCTTTTTCCAGCATCAATTTCAGGCGTAAACGCCCGAACTGCACAGCAGCCGGCCCCACCGACAGAGCGTTATCATCATCCACTTCGCTTTCCCAGGTGACGTATCGCGCCAGCGAGTCTTTTTCCTCGCTGAAAATAACTTCATCACGACCGCCGCGGCGGGCAGGCAGAGCAAGCACTACGCGCTCATTGCTGATGTTGTCGGGGATGGCCAGCGGTGTGGGCGCCTGGCGGGCATCATGGAAAGAGAAGAATGTACCATCCGGCAGCAAACCGCTGGCGTAGCTCAGTGCAATACAGCCCTGGCGAAGCATTGCGTCGTCCAGTTCGATATCAAGGTAGCCCCAAAGGTACGGGCGTTGCAGTGTCCCCCACTCACGAATATGGTGTTGCAAGTAGCTTTCTGCACGCTGAAAGTGATGAGGACGCAGAAACATACCTTCGGTCCACACGACCTTTTCTGCTTTATTCATACTGTTTTCCTGTTAAGGCTGGCGCTATCTGGTAATCACGCGTATTCCATTGACGTCAAGGAAGATGTTGGCTTCCAGTTCATCCGACGACGATTTCCAGAATTCGTAGAAGCGAGTATCTCCCTGAACAGGAAGAGGTAAGGACATCCGCCATTTTTTGCCGTCAAGCGACTGATATTCCGCCATCACGCCGATGTAGCGAGCTTCCGGCGCACTTTTCCCACTCAGCGTTTTTGAAAGCTGACCGGGCATCAGGAAGAATTCATCACTGTTCAGCAGGTTGGCGCCAAGTACGCTATCTGCGTTGTTTTGCAGCGACCAGAAATCGGCCGACATAAAGGTCGCGTCCGATTTCAACAGCAACACCCTGACTTTAAGAGGGGCGGACTCATTAATTTGCGGATGAGCCCTGAACTGAAGGTTATAGCTGGTAGGTACGCTGTGTGAAGAAGATCCACAACCGCTGGCCAGGGTGGCCAGCACAAAGAAAAATACCAGGGTAATCTGGCGTACAACAGAGTTATTATTCATAGCTTGGCGCTCGTCACAGCTGGATTAATCGATGATCCAGGTTCCAGAGTTCGCGTTTTTGCAGGCCTTGCTGCTGCCATCGACAGAGACGCAAGTTTGTTTTTTCGGCGTCACCTTACGTCTTCTGTCTTTACGCAAGGTTTCATCGTAGAGCTCGCTTTTCACGACTGCACGCATCGGAACATACCCGATCAACTCTTCCTGACCGTCATCGGCCAACGCCATCCAAAAATGCTCAACCTGCCCCAACACCACGTAGGTTTTGCCGGCTTCCAGTTGACGGATCATTTTGCCGCCAAAATCCGGCGAGCTCATGACGGACGCAGGGTAAAGTGCGCGATAGTTTTGTTTGATGGGTTCAAACTCTTTCGGAGGATGTACCGCATAACGGTGAGTCAGGGTCACGCCGTTCACTTCGCTGGTGACGATAGTGTCATCAGTTGGAGCGGGTTTAGGCGGTGCTTTACACGCAGAAACGCTGAAGACAAAAAGAAGAGCCAATACCATTCGCATGTTCATAGAGTTTTTTCCATTGCAAATATATTACTGTGTTAAACAGGAGCGTTTTGGAAAGACTCATTCGGATGGCTCCGAATCACCCTTATCCTTGTCCAGCTAAACGCTCTGATAATGAATAAAAAGGCATAGCTACCGCACGAGTCTTGCCAGAGACAAGGCTGCAATAATATTACTTTTCATTGACTATCGTGACATGATTTTACAGAACAGATGATTCTATTCAATATGAAATCCGACCTGTCGAAATAGTATTATTTAATTTTTTAACAAAATAGGATTATTCCCAAGAAGGAGTTTCACTTAAGTTCAGTACCGCAAAGGAAACTTCTTAAATGAATTAATAATGCATAGAAACTAACGCATAACATCATGATAATTAATAGATATTTCAAATGAATGAGAGGTAGAGGATATATTGAATTTTGAGATAGGATGAATCCTAAAAAGCAGGGAGATACTGAAAACCTACAATATCTGGTAGTTCATTTCCCGGATTAACAGTATGGATTAGTCACCTAATCGGATTATTACAGTTATTTTTTGGATATTTTTTGAAATATATTTAACTAAAAAAAAGCTATTTCCTCCATGGATAGTCCCCTGGGTGACTGTTCCACCATGCAACATTTTTTATGCCCTGGCATGAGATTTATTACCGCCAAAGTATTAAGTCACGCTACATCCAAATAAAGAACAGATAAATGAAACCATTCAGCAATATTGACCCGACGCACACTTCAGCCTGTTTTGGACTGTAAGCAAGATTGACTGCGGACAATATATCCAAACGAATTACCTATGAATGATCATTATTGCGACACTTATCGGGTAAAAAGACACCGCCCTGTTTGCAGTTGGCTTTTTTCTGTTCATAGCCAGACGGGTAAATTATCTGGAAGAGCGCAAAATGCCAAACGCGACACGCTATACATCTGATATTCGACTAAGGTTTTCTGCAAGGTTGATGACAGCAGCACCGCTGTACCGTTAAGGAGAATAATCGATGGCAAGACCTGTATTGCGACACCCGCGCTCCCTGTTGCTGGCGATGCAAATCGCGTTTGGTGCGGCATTGCTTATTGCAATCCCTCAGGCGATAGCGGAACAAGCGCAAAACACCCCGCAACCGCCGGATGTTCTGCTCGGCCCCCTGTTTAGCGACGTGCAAAGCGCAAAACTGTTTCCGGATCAAAAAACCTTCGCCGATGCCGTGCCTAATGGCGATCCATTAATGATCCTCGCGGATTACCGTATGCAGCGCAATCAAACCAGTTTTGATCTGCGCCATTTTGTAGATGTGAACTTCACGCTACCCAAAGAGGGTGAAGAGTACGTTCCGCCTGCCGGGCAGAGTCTGCGTGAACATATTGACGGGTTATGGCCCGTACTGACGCGGACAACCAACAGCGCGGGTAAGTGGGATTCGTTGCTGCCGCTGCCGACGCCCTATGTGGTTCCTGGCGGGCGTTTCCGCGAAGTCTATTACTGGGATAGCTACTTCACCATGCTGGGCCTTGCGGAAAGCGATCACTGGGACAAAATCGAAGATATGGTAACTAACTTCGCCCATGAAATTGATACGTGGGGACATATTCCTAACGGCAACCGCAGTTACTATCTGAGTCGCTCGCAACCGCCTTTCTTCGCCCTGATGGTTGAATTGCTGGCCACGCACGACGGCGATGAAGCCCTGAAAACGTACCTGCCGCAGATGGAAAAAGAGTATCGCTACTGGATGGATGGCGTTGATAATCTGCAAGCGGGCCAGGCCAATAAACGCGTGGTAAAACTGAGCGACGGCTCGGTACTGAATCGCTATTGGGACGATCGCGACACGCCCCGCCCTGAGTCATGGCTTGACGATGTCACCACGGCGAAAAATAACCCTAACCGCCCCGCCACCGACATCTACCGCGATTTACGCTCTGCGGCGGCGTCCGGCTGGGATTTCAGCTCGCGCTGGATGGACAATCCCAACCAGCTCGGGACTATCCGCACCACCAGCATCGTGCCCGTCGATCTGAATGCCCTGATGTTTAAAATGGAGAAAATGCTGGCCCGCGGCTGGCAAGTCTCCGGCGATACGGCAAAAGCCAGCCAGTATGAAGCGCTGGCGACGGCGCGGCAGAAAGCCATTGAAGCCAATCTGTGGAACGATAAAGAAGGCTGGTATGCGGACTACGATCTGAAGAGCAAAAAAGTCCGGAATCAGTTGACCGCAGCCACGCTCTATCCACTGTTTGTTAATGCTGCCGCCAAAGACAGAGCCGATAAAGTCGCCGTGGCAACGCAGGGGCGTTTGTTAAAGCCTGGCGGTATTTCCACCACTACCGTCAGCAGCGGGCAGCAATGGGATGCCCCGAATGGCTGGGCACCGTTGCAATGGATAGCCACCGCTGGCCTGCAAAACTATGATCATCAGAAACTGGCGATGGATGTGAGTTGGCGTTTTCTCACCAATGTGCAGCACACCTACGATCGCGAGAAGAAACTGGTCGAAAAATACGACGTCAGCAGCACCGGAACTGGCGGTGGCGGCGGCGAATATCCGTTGCAGGACGGGTTTGGCTGGACCAACGGCGTCACACTGAAAATGCTTGATTTGGTGTGCCCTAAAGAAAAGCCGTGTGACAACGTGCCGCAAACGCAACCCACTCAACAACCGGCGCAGACCGCGCCTGCGCCACAAAAAGTGGCGCAATAAATACGCCCTGATCTCTTCCTGAAATGCGTTCCTGGTTCAGGAAGAGATCACGCCGTCTCCTCGTGAAGCAGCGCGGTTAAAACCATGCCAAGCTGAGCGAGCACTTCATTCGCTGGCCTGCCCATTTGCATATGCATAATGGCGCCATCCAACGCCATAACACTGGCTGACAGCAGTGCCGGATCGGCACGATTCCAGTGAACGCCTAAGGCCTGTTCAACCGCAAACTTATGCGTGCGGGTCACCTGTATCACATCGGGTAACGCTTCGCCCATTTCCGAGGTGGCATTCAGAAATGCGCACCCACGAAAATCAGGCGCATCTGCCCAGTCTTGCAGTGTGGAAAGTAGCGCACTGATGTCGCCTGCCCCTGCCTGCATATGCCCGGCCATCGTCGTGTTAAACCAGTCGATCCAACGCGAGTGCCGATACTCCAGATAAGCCAGGATCAGGGCATTTTTGCTGGGAAAATGACGATAAAACGTCACTTTCGTTACCTGGGCGCATTCAATGATTTTATCGACGCCGGTGGCCCGAATGCCGTACAGATAAAAGAGTTCATGCGCGGTTTGCACGATTTTCTCTTTCGCACTGCGTTTTTCCGGTATGCCTGTTTTAACGTTCATCGTGAGTGACTGTTGACAAGGTTATGTTGGAAGTCCAGATTATCACCGATAGACAGACCTGTCTACTTACCATTATCGAGGATCTCGCCATGACTAACCGCCCTCCATTACCCCCGTTTACGCGTGAAACGGCAATTCAAAAAGTTCGTCTGGCCGAAGATGGCTGGAATAGTCGCGATGCGGAACGTGTCGCCCTTGCCTATTCACTGGATACCCAATGGCGCAATCGTGTGGAATTTGCGCAAAACCGCGACGAGGCTAAAGCATTTCTGCAACGCAAATGGAAAAAAGAACAGGAATACAGGTTGATAAAGGAGCTATGGGCTTTTGAGGGAAACAGGATTGCTGTCCGTTACGCCTATGAATGGCATGATGATTCCGGCAACTGGTTTCGTTCTTACGGTAATGAAAACTGGGAATTTGCAGCCGATGGCTTAATGCAACGCCGTTACGCCTGTATCAATGATATGCCGATTAACGAATCTGAACGTCTTTTCCACTGGCCACTGGGGCCTCGTCCTGACGACCATCCCGGTCTGAGCGAACTGGGTTTGTAGTCCACCTCACCAGTGTCTCTATTTAATCGTTATCACAATAGCGCTAATTTACATTAGCCAGTAAACGCCGCTTTCCCTTCGCCAAAGGTGAGTGGAAGGCTGGCGTCCCTTTTCCGCCCGGCAAACAGCCGACAATGCTTAAGAAGCTTCAGGAGGTGATTGCAACGCTTCCCGTTTTTCTGCCCATTTCAGCATGGAATCGAGCGCAGGACACAGCGCTTGCCCCCACTCCGTTAAGCGATATTCAACCTTAAGCGGCACTTGCGGATACAGCTTCCGCGATACGATTCCGTCGGCTTCCAGTTGGCGGAGTTGCTGGCTCAGCATCTTTTGAGAAATGCCGGGGATCAGTCTGCCAAAATCGGAGTAGCGCTGCACCTTCCCGTCGAGCAGATGAAACAGGATGACCAATTTCCATCGACCTTCCAGAAGCCGGAGTACCTGTTCTACGCCAAGTGCAGCGGTGTCAGGGGTGTAAACCTTACTCATTAGGCTGTTACTCACTTTTTCGTGCGTTCTTGATGATTTCACACTATATGGCGAAGATGACGGCATCACAAACCAAAGGGTACATAGCCCTGCACGGGGAGTTCATCTGATGACCATGAATCTGGAATTACAAGGAAAACGTGTACTGGTGACCGCGGGCACCAAAGGTGTCGGGAAAGCGGTGGTCGGCCTGTTCCACGAACAGGGGGCGCAGGTGTTAACCACGGCACGAACGCAACCTGATGAAACCTTCGCGGATCACTTCGTCACAGCAGACCTGACAACTGTCGAAGGTTGCCGCCAGGTGGCGGAAGCGGTAAAGGCCAGATTGGGGGGCGTTGACATCATTGTTCATGTGCTTGGCGGTTCAACAGCACCAGGTGGCGGATTCGCAGCGCTCGGCGAAAAAGAGTGGCAGCAGGAGCTAAACCTCAATCTCCTGCCAGCGGTCCGGCTGGATCGTGCATTGCTGCCTGGCATGCTTGAGCAGGGAGCCGGTGTCATTATTCACGTCACATCAATTCAGCGCGAGCTGCCCTTACCGGAATCGACGACAGGATATGCGGCAGCGAAAGCGGCACTGTCGACGTACAGTAAAAGTCTGTCGAAAGAAGTCTCGCCAAAAGGTATTCGCGTACTGCGTGTGGCGCCTGGTTGGATCGAAACAGAGGCATCAGTGGCACTGGCCGAGCGGCTCGCCCTGCAGGCAGGAACCGACTATGAAGGCGGGAAAAAGATCATCATGAACTCGCTCGGGGGTATACCAATAGGGCGTCCATCAACACCCATTGAGGTGGCGAATCTCATCCTGTTCCTGGGTTCACCACGTGCAGCAACGATCACAGGGACGGAGTATGTTATTGATGGGGGCACAGTTCCAACGGTGTAAGCAGAAGGAACGCTGCGGCCGGCGCTGCAGCGTTGAAATCATCAGGGAACGCTGGCCAGGGCAGGCTTTCAGCGAAGATGACGGCAATACCGGTTGAACGTTCAGACCATACCTGGCGGTTTCACGACACGGGGCTGTGAAACCGGAGCCAGACTACCTGCGCAGCAATCTGAATACCGCCAGCACTACGATGGCGCCGACTACCGCAACAATAAAACTGTGTAAATTGAACCCCGTGATATCTCCACCATAACCAAGCCGGGTGGCGAGCCAGCCACCGACTACAGCGCCAACGATCCCCAGAATACAGGTCAAAATAAACCCACCGCCATCCCGCCCGGGCATAATAAACTTGGCGATAACGCCTGCAATCAGGCCAAAGACAATCCACGCGAGAATACCCATATTATTCAACTCCTTTTACTCGTCTCGTTTACGCGCACTAGCCACAATGGTGATGCGTTGACTACAGTATAGTTGGCGGTGGTAAAAGCATTTTCTTCTCACGGACTTAATCCAAATCTGACTTAAAAAAATTGTGTCGGTTTGTATTAAGTTCTCCGATGAAATGCCGATATAACAACGACGGTGTGTCAGTCATCAAGGAGCCATTCGGCGTGAGTAATTACAGTGAGCAGTTCCTGAAACAAAATCCGCTGGCCGTGCTGGGAGTATTGCGCGATTTGCAGAAAAACCAGGTGCCTGTCTGCATCACCTGGGGCGGAGGCCAGTTCATCAGTAAAATACTGGACGCGAATCCAGAAGAGCTGATCATGGATTTTGGTAGTCAGGATTACGAGAATAATGCGGTACAGCGCGCCGGGAAAGTCACCGTGACCGCCGAAACGCAGGGTGCAAAAGTTGAATTTACGTTGGGTGCACTCTCGGCGGGAGATTATCAGGCCTTACCGGCCTTTCTTACTCCACTGCCGGAGACGTTGTGGTTTATCCAGCGCCGTGAATATTTCCGTATCATCGCCCCTTTGCATCCCGCTTACTTCTGTAAAGCGCTGATGCCCGATAAATCAGAAATTCGCTTCCGTCTCTACGATCTTTCGCTGGGCGGGATGGGTGCATTACTGGAAGGCCCGGTACCTGAAAAGCTGGAACCGGGGATGCGCTTTACAAAAATTGAGCTGGATATGGCATCCTGGGGACAGTTCTATTTTGATGCGCAATTGATCGCCATCGGCGAGCGTAAAGTGGTGGATGGCAAAAACGAAACAATCAGTACGCCACGTCTCAGTTTTCGCTTTTTAAATGTCAGCCCGGGCGTGGAGCGCGAACTCCAGCGCATCATTTTTGCCCTGGAGCGCGAGGCGCGCGAACGCGCCAGTCGGGTGCGCTAATTACATCGCGTCCATCGCTTTTTGTACTTTCCAGATATAGCGCGGCGCCTGTGGCGCGGGGTGGTTATCCACCACGTGTTTTAAGAAGGCGTCTGCGCTCAAATCATTAATTTCCTCAATCGCTTCGCTTCTGTCGGAGGAGAAGGTCCTCAGTAGCGCGCCAGCGCCGTTCACGTATGAAACGACCAGCGCGTACTGCATCACTTTCTCATCGCGGATGCCAGCAAGCGCCCCATGTTCGAGAATACTGAGATAGGCAGCGCCCATTGAGATATTGCGTTCCGGGTTTTTCAGTTCGCTGGTGGACGGTTGACCACTCCATCCCATATGGCGGTAGACTTCGCGCCCCGCAGTCGAGGCTTTTAACTGCATCAGGCCAACGGCGTTAGATTTGCTCACCAGATCCGGGTTGCCGCCCGACTCGACCGCGATCATTGCGGTGATAAGCCGTGGGCTTACGCCCCACGCTGCACCGGCTTTTTCGGTTATCGGCATCCACTGCATCGCGCGTTTCACCGGGACTTCCGGGTTCCAGTCCGGCTTACGGTAATCCTGTTTTGAGCTACATCCGGCCAGTAAGACCACTAAAAAAGTAAACCATCTCAATTTCACACCAGTAATCCTTATTCGGGGTATTCATCACTGCGGATGACAACGACACAGGTAAGCGGCATGATAACTGTTTCGCTATAGATGTCAGCAAGGAAATGCCATGTCCACCTTCCACCTGATCGCCCCTTCCGGTTATTGCATCAATCAGCAGGCTGCTGCCTCTGCCGTTAAACAGCTTGAACAACAGGGGCATCATGTCCGCAATCAGCAGGTGATTACCCGCCGTTGCGAGCGGTTTGCCGGTAGCGATGAACAACGACTCGCCGATCTCAATGCGCTGGCGCAATTGCCCGGCGAGAACCTGATTGTTATGCCGGTACGTGGCGGTTATGGCGCCAGCCGCTTGCTGAGCGAGGTTAACTGGCAGGCGATAGCGGAACGACAGCAGCAACAGCCACTGCTGATTTGCGGTCACAGCGACTTCACGGCTTTTCAGTCAGGCCTGCTGGCCACGGGCAATGTGATTACCTTTAGCGGGCCGATGCTGGCGGGTAACTTTGGCGCAGAGCCGCAGGATGCATTCACCGTTGAACATTTTTGGCGGGCATTACGCAATAAAACCTATACCGTGGAGTGGCAAGGCGAAGGCCCGCATTGCCATACTGAAGGCCAGCTTTGGGGCGGTAACCTGGCCATGCTGACTTCGCTTATTGGTACGCCCTGGTTACCTCAAATCGAAGGCGGTATTCTGGTGGTGGAAGATATCAATGAACACCCCTACCGCGTGGAGCGCATGTTATTACAACTGTTACAAGCGGGTATTCTGGCGCGACAAAACGCACTGGTGCTCGGCAGTTTCACCCATGCACAACCCAACGAGTACGATGCAGGCTACAATCTTACTACGATGGTTGAATACCTGCGTTCGCGGCTGGACATTCCGCTGATCAGCGGACTGGCGTTTGGTCATGAGCCGCAAACCGTCACCTTACCGTTAGGCGCCCACGCTGTTTTGCAACATGCTGAAAAATCTCAACTGACCCTGTCGGGTCATCCCGTGATGTCGGTATAAAAAAAGCGCTTAATGCCCTTATTAAAACGTTGTTTCTGCCGTTATTATAAATGCGTTGAATGGATCCAGGCTGCCGGACGCAGCCCGGGTTTCGGATTTGTCATGACGTGATAAGGAGAGGCATAACATTGGACGCTGAGGCGATAATCAGTCTGTTTATTCTGGGTTCAGTTCTTGTAACCTGCAGTATTTTATTAAGTTCCTTCTCATCACGCCTCGGAATTCCGATTCTGGTCATTTTTCTGGCGATTGGTATGTTGGCCGGCGTAGACGGCATTGGCGGCATACCGTTCGATAATTATCCGTTCGCCTATATGGTCAGTAACCTCGCGCTGGCGATCATTCTGCTTGATGGCGGTATGCGTACCCGCGCCAGCTCCTTTCGCGTTGCCCTTGGCCCGGCCCTTTCTCTGGCAACCGTTGGGGTACTCGTGACCTCCAGCCTGACCGGCATGATGGCGGCCTGGTTGTTTAAACTCAACATCATGGAAGGGTTGTTAATCGGCGCTATTGTCGGCTCCACCGATGCAGCAGCGGTGTTTTCACTGCTTGGCGGCAAAGGGCTGAACGAACGCGTGGGTTCGACGCTTGAAATTGAATCCGGCAGCAACGATCCGATGGCGGTATTTCTGACCATTACGCTGATTGAGATGATTCAGAAGCATAAGGCCGATCTCGATCTGATGTTCCTGGTGCATATCGTGCAGGAGTTCGGTCTCGGCATTCTGCTTGGCGGCGCGGGCGGCTATCTGCTGCAACAGATGATCAATCGCATTGCCCTGCCGCAAGGGCTGTATCCGTTGCTGGCGCTCAGCGGTGGTATCCTGGTGTTTGCCCTGACCACTGCCTTACACGGCAGCGGGATCCTGGCAGTGTATCTGTGCGGTTTTGTGCTTGGGAATCGCCCCATCCGCAACCGTTTCGGCATCTTGCAAAACTTTGACGGGCTGGCCTGGCTGGCGCAAATTGCGATGTTCCTCGTGCTGGGATTATTAGTGACGCCTTCCGATTTGTGGCCAATCGCCCTCTCCGCGCTCATCCTCTCAGCATGGATGATTTTTGTTGCGCGTCCCCTGTCGGTGTTCGCCAGTCTGTTGCCGTTTCGCGGCTTTAACCTGCGCGAGCGCGTGTTTATCAGTTGGGTGGGACTACGTGGCGCGGTGCCGATTATTCTTGCCACCTTCCCGATGATGGCGGGGCTGGACAATGCCCGTCTGTTCTTCAACGTGGCGTTTTTCGTGGTGCTGATTTCACTGCTGTTTCAGGGTACCTCTCTCTCCTGGGCGGCGAAAAAAGCCAAAGTGGTGGTTCCGCCGGTAGGCTGGCCGGTCTCACGCGTGGGTCTGGATATTCATCCGGATAATCCGTGGGAGCAGTTTGTTTATCAGTTGAGCGCCGATAAATGGTGTGTAGGCGCAGCACTTCGCGATTTGCACATGCCGGAAGAGACACGCATTGCCGCTCTGTTCCGTGGTAACAGCCTGCTGCACCCGACGGGCAGCACCCGGCTGCGTGAAGGCGATGTCCTGTGCGTCATTGGCCGTGAGCGTGACCTGCCCGCGCTGGGCAAACTGTTCAGCCAGTCGCCCCCGGTGGCGCTGGATCAACGCTTTTTCGGCGATTTTATTCTTGAAGCGAATGCCAAATTTGCCGACGTGGCGCTGATTTACGGACTGGAAGACGGGCTGGAATACCGGGATAAACAGCAGACGTTGGGCGATATCGTGCAACAGTTGCTGGGTGCTGCGCCCGTGGTTGGCGACCAGGTGGAATTTGCCGGGATGATCTGGACCGTGGCAGAAAAGGCGGACAACGCCGTGGTGAAAGTCGGTGTCCGGGTAGCAGAAGAAGAGGCGGAATAACCGCCTCAGGGTGTTTTACACTGTCACTACCGGGACGCGCGGTGCTAATGCGCACATCAATTCATACCCGACCGTGCCGGACGCCGTAGCCACTTCATCGATTTTAATCGCCTTGCCCCATAGCTCGACCGGCGTACCAATGCCGGCCTGTGGGCAAGGGGTTAAATCCACCGTCAACATATCCATTGAGATCGCCCCCACGGTAGTTGTACGGATGCCATCCACCAGTACGGGGGTCCCCGTCGGCGCCAGTCGCGGATAACCATCGGCATAGCCACAGGCGACCACGCCAATGCGCTGCTCTGAACCGGCGCGGTAGCGTGCGCCATACCCCACGGTATCGCCAGCCTTCAGCGTTTGTACGGCGATAATTTCACTGCTCAGCGTCATTACCGGACGAATACCGCTGGTGGCGACATCCTGCCAATCGCCCGAGGGCGACGCGCCATAGAGCACAATACCGGGTCGCACCCAGTCAAAATGCGCCTCCGGGTGCCAGAGCGTGGCGGCCGAGTTTGCCAGCGAGCGCGGCGCAACTATGCCTTCAGCGGCCTGCGCAATACGCGCCATCGGCGCGATAATACCCTGCGGATGTTCCGCCTCAGCAAAATGGGACATCAGCGTGATGTCACCCACGTTTGCCAGACCACGTAACTGCTGCCAGACGCCATGCACGCGCTCGGGCTGAAAACCCAGCCGGTTCATTCCGCTGTTAATTTTCAGATAGATATCCAGCGGTGCTTGCAGACGCGCATTTTGCAGCGCGTTAATTTGCCAGTTGCTGTGCAGGCTGGTAGTCAGGCGGTACTTATCAAACAGCGGCAGCTCATCCGCATGGAAAAACCCCTCCAGCATCAGAATCGGTCCTTTCCAGCCGCGTTCACGCAGCAGGATGGCTTCTTCCAGATTCAGCATGGCGAAGCCGTCTGTGGTATTAAGCGCACGCCAGACACGATCGATACCGTGCCCGTACGCGTTTGCCTTAACGACCGACCAGATTTTTGCTGATGGCGCTGCGCGGCGAACAACCTGCAAGTTATTGGCCAGCGCCTGTAAATCCAGGGTGGCCAGAACCGGACGAGACATCACTATTCCTTATATCAGTTATGAACGCCGTGTAAGTGCTGCGCACGCGCAGGCGTAAAACCCGACAGATAGCGCGCCACGCCAAGATCATCAGACGGAATCGCTGGCGTCGCGCCGGAAATCAGATCGCTTATCAACTGACCGGAACCGCAGGCCATTGTCCAGCCCAGCGTACCGTGTCCGGTATTGAGCCACAGATTTTTAAACGGAGTACGCCCGACAACCGGCGTGCCGTCCGGCGTCATTGGCCGCAACCCCGTCCAGAAGGTAGCCTGTTCAACGTGGCCGCCGCGCGGGAACAGGTCGCGCACCACCATCTCCAGCGTTTCACGGCGCGGCTTCAGCAGCTCGGTGTTGTAACCCACAATTTCCGCCATTCCGCCCACGCGGATGCGCTGGTCAAAACGGGTAATGGCAATCTTGTAAGTCTCATCAAGGATGGTCGATACCGGCGCACCATCTTCTTGTGCAATCGGGATAGTCAGGGAATACCCTTTAAGCGGATAGACCGGAATATCAACAATCCCTTTCAGTAAACCGGTGGACCAGGATCCAAACGCCATCACGTAGGCATCGGCTTTGATCACCTCGTCGCCACATTTCACGCCGTAGATTTTCTCGCCTTCGTACAGCAGGCGATCCACCGGTGTGTTAAAGCGGAACACCACTCCCGCCTGGGCGGCCATCTGCGCCAGATGTTGAGTAAAGAGCTGGCAGTCGCCGGTTTCATCATTCGGCAAGCGCAGCCCGCCCGCCAGTTTACCCGCGACTTCCGCCAGCGCCGGTTCAACCTCCGCCAGACGTGCCGCCTCCAGCAATTGGTAGGGCACCCCGGCATCCTGCAAAACAGCGATATCGCGGGTCGCATTTTCATACTGTTCAGCGGTGCGAAACAGTTGCAATGTACCGCCCTGCCGCCCTTCGTACTGAACATTAGTGGTTTCCCGCAGCAGTTTCAGACAGTCGCGGCTGTATTCCGCCAGACGCACCATGCGTCCTTTGTTTTCCATGTAGTGGCGGGTGTCGCAGTTACGCAGCATTTGCCACATCCATTTTAACTGTGATGATGTGCCATCCAGGCTGATGGCCAGCGGCGCATGGCGCTGAAACATCCATTTAATCGCTTTCAGCGGCACGCCTGGTGCAGCCCAGGGCGCGGCATAGCCAGGTGAAATCTGCCCGGCATTGGCGGCGCTGGTCTCCTGCGCGGGGCCAGGCTGCCGATCGATCACCGTCACGTCATGACCCGCCTGACGCAGATACCATGCGCTGGTGACGCCCACCACCCCGCTACCTAAGACAACAACTTGCATATCCCTCTCCCATGAGTAAAGCACAATCATCTAATTACAAATTGATAACCCAGATGAAAATATTATTCAACATATGCCTTTTTTATGGTGACATCTCTCACAGGTTCGCCATATCACAAGGGTTAAACGTATTTAGCATCTCCTGCTGAACGCCTTTTAAGCGCAGAACAAAAAACTACAAAACAGTCTTTCAGCGCCGCCTCGAGAAGAAAAAATCGCGAAGAAAAACCTATGGCTTAGCCACAGATTCTATTGCGTGTTCTATGCTTGAAATGAGACGCTCCATACAGAGAGTGTTGTTAACAACGAGGGCGCGCTAATGGCTACGATTGACTCAATGAATAAGGATTCTATTCGTCTGAGCGATGGACCCGATTGGACTTTCGATCTGCTGGATGTTTACCTGGCAGAGATCGACCGGGTGGCGAAACTCTACCGGCTGGATACCTATCCGCATCAAATCGAAGTGATCACCTCAGAACAAATGATGGATGCCTACTCAAGCGTAGGTATGCCAATTAACTACCCTCACTGGTCTTTCGGTAAGAAATTCATTGAGACGGAACGCCTTTACAAACATGGTCAGCAAGGGCTGGCTTATGAAATTGTCATCAACTCGAATCCCTGCATCGCCTACCTGATGGAAGAGAACACCATTACCATGCAGGCACTGGTGATGGCGCATGCCTGCTACGGGCATAACTCGTTTTTCAAAAACAACTATCTGTTCCGAAGCTGGACTGACGCCAGCTCGATTGTCGATTACCTGATCTTCGCCCGCAAATACATTACCGATTGTGAAGAGCGTTATGGCGTGGATGAAGTGGAAAAACTGCTCGACTCCTGCCATGCGCTGATGAACTACGGTGTGGATCGCTACAAACGCCCGCAGAAAATCTCGCTGCAGGAGGAGAAAGCGCGCCAGAAAAGCCGCGAGGAGTATCTGCAAAGCCAGGTGAATATGCTGTGGCGTACGCTGCCGAAACGCGACGAAGAGGTGGCGGTCGCCCAGGCGCGTCGCTACCCGGCGGAGCCGCAGGAGAACCTGCTCTACTTTATGGAGAAAAACGCGCCGTTGCTGGAGTCGTGGCAGCGCGAAATCCTGCGCATCGTGCGCAAAGTCAGCCAGTATTTTTACCCGCAGAAACAGACTCAGGTGATGAACGAAGGATGGGCGACGTTCTGGCACTACACCATCCTCAACCACTTGTATGACGAAGGCAAAGTCACCGACCGCTTTATGTTGGAGTTCCTGCACAGCCATACCAATGTGGTGTTCCAGCCGCCCTATAACAGCCCGTGGTATAGCGGCATCAACCCCTATGCGCTGGGCTTTGCCATGTTCCAGGACATCAAGCGGATTTGCCAGTCGCCGACCGATGAAGATAAGTACTGGTTCCCGGATATTGCCGGTTCTGACTGGCTGGAAACGCTGCATTTCGCGATGCGCGACTTTAAGGATGAAAGCTTTATCAGCCAGTTTATGTCACCGAAGATCATGCGTGACTTCCGCTTCTTTACCGTGCTGGATGACGATCGCAATAACTACCTGGAGATTGCCGCGATTCATAACGAAGAGGGCTACCGGGAGATCCGCAACAAACTGTCGTCCCAGTACAACCTGAGCAACCTGGAGCCGAATATTCAGGTCTGGAACGTGGATTTACGTGGCGATCGCTCGCTGACGCTGCGTTACATTCCGCACAATCGCGCGTCGCTGGATAAAGGTCGTCGCGAAGTTCTGAAGCATGTGCATCGGCTGTGGGGATTTGATGTGCTGCTGGAGCAGCAAAATGAAGATGGTAGCGTGGAACTGTTAGAGCGCTGCCCGCAACGCTCTAACACACTGTAATGGAAATCCCCTCTGCGCCGCAGAGGGGTAACTTTGCTTATCGCCCTTGTAAGGCCAAATCACCTGGCATCGTTTTTTGCATCCGGTGCCAGATTTCACCGCTCTCATGACCGTAGCGACGCACCAGTTCGTAGACCTGGTCGTGCTGCGCATGCTCACACACTTCCGCCAGCTTGTGATAGAAACCAAGCGCCAGGCTACGTGCTTCCGGACTGGAGAAGTAATGGCGACCAATGCGCGTATACAACCCTTTCATACCGTTCAGGATCAACCCGTAGATCGGATTGCCGGAGGCAAAAGCAAGCCCGCGGAAAACGTTGTAATCGAGTTCGGCAAACGCGTCAGCGTGGTCTTCCACCTCGCGCGCGCTGGCCAGCACTTTCAGCGCGTCATCAGGATGCTGACGGAATGCAGTACGAATAAAGATAGTGGAAATGTTGGTGCGCACCGACAACAAGTTGTCGATCAACTGCGGAACGCTTTCGTGATCGAGACGCGCCAGCGTTTCCAGAATGTTCAGACCCGACGTTTCCCAGAAGTTATTCACTTTGGTGGGTTTGCCATGCTGAATAGTGAGCCAGCCATCACGGGCCAGACGCTGTAAAACTTCACGCAATGTGGTACGGGTGACGCCAATCAGTTCAGAGAGTTCGCGTTCAGCAGGAAGAATGGATCCCGGAGGGAAGCGATTATTCCAGATACTTTCAATGATGTACTCTTCCGCGAAACCCGCCGGGCTCTGCGCCTTAATGACCATAGTGAGATTTCCATTACACAGCATTAGCAAAGAGGACTCATCATACCAGACCCCGTCGGGGGCAGGTAGCATGCGAAAAGAAGAAAAAAGGGGATCGGTACGCCATTTTGACTATTTAGCGGCGCTTAACCTCATAAGTCATATGGCTTTCATCCGAAACTGATGCAGCGCAAAATGCCCGTTCTTTTTTGCCGGATATGACATCGCTTCGTGGTCTGGTTTGACTTTTCGCATGATAAACATTCAATTACGTAATATTTTACCAGCCGCTAGTGGCCTGTAGAGAGATTTCGTTTACACTGCTTTTTCAAAGCATCTCCCAGGGAAATGATTATGTTGCGATACTTGAACAAGTGCTCGCGCGGGCGCGGCGCGTGGTTATTAATGGCGCTGACGGCGTTCGCACTTGAAATGGTCGCGCTGTGGTTCCAGCATGTCATGCTGCTGAAACCCTGCGTACTCTGTATTTATGAACGCAGCGCGTTGTTTGGCGTGATGGGTGCCGGAATTGTCGGCGCGATTGCGCCAAAAACGCCGCTACGTTACGTCGCTCTGGCAATCTGGATCTATAGCGCATGGCGCGGCATCCAGCTTGCCTGGGAACATACGATGATTCAGCTGCACCCTTCCCCGTTTATGACCTGCGATTTTGCCGCCCGTTTCCCGACGTGGCTGCCGCTGGATAAATGGCTCCCGCAAGTGTTTGTCGCGTCCGGCGACTGCGCTGAGCGTCAATGGTCGTTTCTGACGCTGGAGATGCCGCAGTGGCTGCTGGGCATTTTTGTGGCTTACCTGGTCGTTGCGCTGTTAGTGCTGATTGCCCAACCGTTCAAACCGAAAAAACGCGATCTCTTTGGTCGCTAAAAAAACGCTCCCTCGGGAGCGTTTTTTTGCATTACCTTCCCGGTTCCAGGCCATAGCGCAGTTGCATGAAGTTTACCGCCCGGACATTGCTGCGATTTAACAACGCCACACTGAGACCAACATACAAGCGTGAAAGGTTGCCCGCTCTCGTAACCGGCGTGTAGTGAGGCGTTTTTTACTTTTCTCTGCCCTGCTGGCTGCTTATCGCGTCGGTAATTATCGACGTGTTTTGGGGTGTCTGAGCGTTAATCCGCCCATTCAGGTTTGTTGAGGATGTGCTCCTGCCAGTCGCGGACTTCAGACTCTTTCACAGCAATATGGCGCACGGAAATGCGTTCGGCGTGCATTGCCGCTTTGGAGCCAGTGCGCAGCGGGTGCCACAGTGGTAACGCTTTACCCTCGGCCAGTAAACGGTAAGCGCAGCTCGGCGGCAGCCATTCAAAGGTCGGGAGATTTTCGCGGGTCAGTTTTATGCAATCAGGTTCATACTCGAACCGGCGCTCATAGTTACGACACTGGCAGGTTTTGATATTCAACTGACGACAGGCAACATTGGTAAAGTAGATTTCGTCGGTGTCTTCATCCATCAGCTTATGCAAGCAGCACTGCCCGCAACCATCACATAACGACTCCCACTCCGCGTCCGTCATTTGGTCGAGAGTTTTGCTTTGCCAGAAAGGAGTGTCGTTCATGATAAAATCCGCCATTGAAATCCAGGGAGCACCTTATAACCAGTCTGGCATGCGGATGCAAGTTTTGCCGCCAGTTCCAGGCGGCAAACTGTGTCAAAGTACGCGGGTCGTCAGGGAAAGGCCGTTAAAGCTCACGTCCAGCTCATCACCGCTTTGCAGCGGGCCGACGCCATCTGGCGTGCCTGTCAGGACCACATCGCCTGCTTTCAGCGTGAAAAAGCGGCTCATATAGGCAATCAGCGGCACGATTTTGTGGATCATATCGGCAGTCGTGCCTTGCTGGCGGACTTCGCCATTCACTTTCAGACCAAGCGTCGTGTTTTGCGGGTCGCTGGCAAACTCCGCCGCCGGAATAAAGCCAGAAATCGGGCATGAATTATCAAAACCTTTGGCTTTTTCCCACGGCTGCCCGGCTTTCTTCATTTTACTTTGCAGATCGCGTAGCGTGAGATCCAGCGCCACGCCGTATCCGGCTATGGCCTTACGGACATGTTCTTCCGTGGCCTGGCGCAGCGTTGCGCCAATCAGCACCGCCAGTTCCACTTCATGGTGCACAGAACCAAAATCCTGTGGCAAGGCGAGCGGCTGGCGGATGTCGCACAACGCCGTTTCGGGTTTAATAAACAGAACCGGCTCTTCCGGGGTAGCGCTCCCCATTTCCTTAATATGTTTCGCATAGTTGCTGCCAACGCAAACCACTTTACTCACCGGGTAATCCAGCAGAGCGCCCTGCCAGTTGTGATGCTGATACATTTATTCCACCTCCGGTAACACATTGAACATGAGCGAAAAATGACTATCCGCGCCACCCGGCAGTTTGTCAAATACCAACGCGTTGCCGCCTGTGTCGAAGGTACAAATAAGAAACGGCTCAAAGAGCCGTCCTTTCACGTTTCGGGTTTATTGTTTGCCTAAACCCGCGAGGTGTTGTTTCAATAAGTTTTCTTGTGGTGGCGGTAACTGCAAATAATAGCCTTGCGTGACCAATGCTTCTTTTACTTTATCCAAATCCGCGCCAGCCAATTTTTTACGACCATCGAGCGGAAAAAGCATCGTCAACTGAGGTGGACCGAAGCTCTGCATTAACGCTTCCGGTACGCGGGAAAAATCGTCTTTTTTTTCGACATACAGATAAGTCTGTTCACGACGGGCACTTCGATAGATCACACAAAACATACTTATTACTCGGAATTAGCGGGTGGTTACTTGCCTGAATATAACAGTGACTATAACATGCCTGATAGTCTTCGGAATATCACTCAACGATCGGGTGATAATAGCAAAATGAGTAAGGTCAGGATGTCAAACACGCCCATCGAGCTAAAAGGCAGTAGTTTTACCTTATCAGTGGTTCACTTGCATGATGCAAAACCCGAGGTTATTCGTCAGGCGTTAGAAGACAAAATCGCTCAGGCTCCTGCTTTCTTGCAGCATGCTCCCGTTGTCATCAATGTCTCCACGCTGGAAGGCCCGGTTAACTGGCCCCGGCTACAGCAGAGTATTACCGAAACCGGTCTGCGCGTCGTGGGTATTAGCGGCTGTAAAGACAGCGAATTGAAAGCGGAAATCGAGCGCGCCGGGCTCCCCCTACTGACAGAAGGTAAAGAGAAAGCGCCGCGTAAGGCCATCGCTCCTGAACCCACTCCCATTGTTACCCCGGTCACAAAAACACGCTTGATTGACACCCCGGTTCGTTCCGGTCAGCGGATTTATGCACCACACTGTGATCTGATTGTCACCAGCCACGTCAGCGCAGGCGCTGAACTGATTGCCGACGGCAATATCCATGTCTATGGCATGATGCGTGGGCGAGCGCTGGCGGGAGCTAGCGGCGATCGCGAGGCACAAATTTTTTGCACACACCTCACGCCGGAACTGGTTTCCATCGCGGGAGAATACTGGCTGAGCGATCAAATCCCGGCCGATTATTATGGCAAAGCGGCACGTTTGCGGTTAGCGGACAACGCTTTGACAATTCAACCCTTAAATTAAGCCCTTTTAACAAGGAACTCCTATGGCACGCATTATTGTTGTTACTTCGGGTAAAGGGGGCGTTGGCAAGACCACCTCCAGCGCGGCCATCGCTACTGGTTTAGCCCAGAAGGGCAAGAAAACCGTCGTTATCGATTTCGATATTGGGCTGCGCAACCTGGATCTCATCATGGGCTGCGAACGCCGCGTCGTGTACGATTTCGTCAACGTTATCCAGGGTGATGCAACGCTGAACCAGGCGTTGATCAAAGATAAACGCACCGAAAATCTCTATATTCTTCCGGCATCGCAGACCCGCGATAAAGACGCGCTGACCCGTGAAGGCGTGGCGCAGGTGCTCGAAGATCTGAAGAAAATGGATTTCGATTTCATTGTCTGCGACTCCCCTGCGGGTATCGAAACCGGCGCGCTGATGGCGCTCTATTTCGCCGATGAAGCCATTATCACCACCAACCCGGAAGTGTCGTCAGTGCGTGACTCTGACCGCATTCTCGGTATTCTTGCGTCGAAATCACGCCGCGCCGAAAATGGTGAAGAACCGATTAAAGAGCACCTGCTGTTGACCCGTTACAACCCGGGGCGGGTTAACCGCGGCGACATGCTGAGCATGGAAGATGTGCTGGAAATTCTGCGAATCAAACTGGTTGGCGTGATCCCGGAAGATCAGTCCGTGTTACGCGCGTCAAACCAGGGTGAGCCGGTTATCCTGGATGTCAACGCAGACGCGGGTAAAGCCTATGCCGATGCCGTGGAACGTCTGTTAGGAGAAGATCGTCCTTTCCGCTTCATTGAAGAAGAGAAGAAAGGTTTCCTCAAACGCTTGTTCGGAGGATAAGTTATGGCATTACTTGACTTTTTTCTCTCCAGAAAAAAGAACACTGCCAGCATTGCTAAAGAACGCCTGCAAATTATTGTTGCAGAACGTCGCCGCAGCGACGCTGAACCCCATTATTTACCGCAGCTTAAGCGGGATATTCTGGAAGTGATTTGTAAGTATGTACAAATCGATCCAGAGATGGTGACGGTTCAACTGGAACAAAAAGGGGACGATATTTCCATTCTGGAACTTAACGTTACCCTGCCGGAAGCAGAAGAAACGAAATAAATAACGTTTCGCGCAGGCATTAAAAAAAGGCAGATAATTTCTGCCTTTTTTGTTTATTACACGGAATACCCTGTAATTATTTACAGTTATTATCGTGGATATTCATCCAGTAATTTTTTCAGCTGATCGGCCATCATTTCTCCCCGCCAACCGCTAATTAATTCCGGTGCGGTTGTCTGCGGTTTCAATTTCCAGTGCCAATTCAACAACTGATTAATCTGCCGGCGTGAAGCCAGCAGCTCAACGCTCACTTTCTCGCTTTCACCAATGGTTTGCACCAGCGCTTTAATGGCCTTGAATGCCTTGCGATAACCCGGCATATCCATCAGATTCAGTAGCGGTTCCGGCAACGCCTCTTCCGGTAGCGCCTGAGCCTGCGCAACCAGCGCCAGCAGCGTTTTGCCATGGAAACGAATTTCACTGCCGGAGAGACCGATGCTGTCCAGTTCGCCCATGCTGGCAGGCATGTAGCGCGCGACCGCCCACAGGTTCTCTTCCCGAACGACAAAATTCACCGCCAGATCACGCTCGCGCGCCTTACGCAACCGCCAGTCCGCAAGCAAGCGCAGGCAGGCAAGCTGACGCGTACGCAACTGCCAGGCGTTGGTGATATCGCGCCATGCCTCTTCCGGTGCCAGCACTTCCTGGCGACGCTGCATCATCAAGCGACATTCGTCCAGCGCGGCGTCCAGTCGACCGGCCTGTTCCGTTTCCGCCAGCAGCTTGCCGGCAATTGGCAGTAGATACCACACGTCTGCGGCGGCATAGTCGCACTGACGTTCCGTCAGCGGGCGCGCCAGCCAGTCGGTACGTGACTCGCTCTTATCGATAACCAGTCCGGTGAACTCCTCCACCATGGCGGCAAAGCCCCATGAAAGCGGACGACCGCAGAATGCAGCGAGAATTTGGGTATCGATCATCGGTTGCGGCTGTACGCCGAACGCGTTCAGGAAAACCTCCAGATCTTCGCTCCCCGCATGCAGGTATTTGGTCACCTGCGTATTGATCAACAGGTTGCGAAACGGCGTCCAGTCGGTAATAGACAGCGGATCAATCAGCGCCACATGCTCACCGTCATAGAGCTGAATCAGCCCCAGTTGCGGGTAGTAAGTACGGGTGCGGACAAATTCGGTATCCAGGGCAATGGCCGGAAACGCACTGGCGGCTTCACACAACGCCGCCAGTGCGTCGTTCGTCGTGATCATCTGGTAATTCAAATCATTATCTCTTTAGTTTGCACCCATAAAAAACGCCGGCTTAACCGGCGTTCGGGCGATTAATGCATAGCTCAGGCTTTATTGTCCACTTTGCCACGCGCTTCGTCACGTAATTCTCGTCGTAAAATCTTACCGACGTTCGATTTTGGCAATTCACTGCGGAATTCCACCAGCTTCGGCACCTTATAGCCCGTCAGTTGGCGGCGGCAGAACGCAATCAGCGCATCTTCCGTCAGGCTGTCCTCTTTTTTGACGACGAAGATCTTCACCGCTTCACCGCTGTTTTCAGACGGGACGCCCACGGCAGCCACTTCCCGCACCCCGGCATGCTGCATCACAACGTCTTCAATCTCGTTCGGGTAGACATTAAAACCCGAGACCAGAATCATGTCCTTTTTGCGATCGACAATACGCAGGAAACCTTCGTCGTCCATCACGGCAATGTCACCGGTGTAGAGCCAGCCGTCACGCAGAATTTCATCCGTCGCATCCGGTCGCTGCCAGTAACCCAGCATCACCTGCGGCCCTTTCACACACAGCTCCCCGGGTTCGCCCGGCGCGACTTCATTCCCCTCATCATCCACCAGTTTGGCCTCGGTGGACGGCACTGGCAGACCAATGCTGCCACTGTGATAATCGATGTCGTGCGGGTTTACACTCACCAGCGGCGAGCATTCAGTCAGGCCATAACCTTCCAACAAATACTGCCCGGTCAGCTTGACCCAGCGATCCGCCACCGCTTGCTGCACCGGCATCCCCCCGCCTGCGGACAAGTGCAGCGAGGAGAAATCCAGTTTGCGAAACTCGTCATTATTCAGCAGCGCGTTAAACAGCGTATTTACCCCGGTCATCGAGGTGAACGGGTATTTCGCCAGCTCTTTAACCAGCCCCGGGATATCACGTGGGTTGGTGATCAGCAGGTTTTGCCCGCCCAGTTCAATAAACAGCAGGCAGTTCATGGTCAGCGCAAAAATGTGATACAGCGGAAGCGCCGTCACTACCAGCTCTTTGCCGCGGTGCAACAACGGTCCATATGTCGCATTCACCTGCTCCAGGTTCGCCAGCATGTTGCGATGAGTCAGCATCGCCCCTTTCGCTACCCCGGTGGTTCCGCCAGTGTATTGCAGGAAGGCGAGATCGTCCGCAATCACCTCAGGTTTGACGTACTGCATGCGATAACCGCTTTGCAACGCGCGGCGGAATGAAATGGCATCCGGAAGATGGTATTTCGGCACCAGACGCTTAACGTATTTGACGACAAAGTTCACCAGCGTGCCTTTTGCCGACGACAGTTGATCGCCCATGCGAGTCAGGATCACATGGCGCACCTGGGTTTTATCAACCACTTTCTCCAGGGTGTGGGCGAAGTTCGAGACAATCACAATCGCGGACGCGCCGCTGTCATTCAGTTGGTGCTCCAGCTCGCGCGGGGTATACAGGGGGTTGACGTTCACCACAATCATCCCGGCACGCAAAATACCAAATAACGCGACCGGATATTGCAGCAGGTTTGGCATCATCAACGCGACGCGATCGCCTTTTTTCAGCCCCAGACCTTGCTGAAGATAGGCGGCGAATGCCCGGCTGCGCTCTTCCAGCTTCCGGTATGTCATCACCTCGCCCATATTGATAAACGCGGGTTGATCGGCATAACGTGCTGTGGAGTGTTCGAATAATTCAACCAGGGATTGATAACGGTCGGGATTGATCTCCGCAGGAACATCTGCGGGATAACGGTTAAGCCAAACCTTCTTCAATGCATCACCTCTGAAATGAGTATTTTTGGTCATCACAACCCCAGTTAATAAACAAGCCGTTAACATAATATTAACTCAGCGTACCAGTTTATTAATTAAGCGAGCCGAAGGTTGCGAAGCGCGTCACTAATTATTTTTCTTATAAACCGCTATAGACAGAAACAGCGGCCAGGCCGCTGTCTCTTTCTCTTGTTATAACAAGGAATTACTCTGTCACGACAGTCTCAACACGGGCAGGCTCAGGCGGATACCAGCCCCAACCCCCTAACCCGGAGTGCCAGTGGCGTGGCCCTGGCCCCGGTCCCCAAAACCAGGGGTCGACAGGCTGCGGCGCCATCACTACCTGTTGGGTCAAACGCCAGCGTTTGTAGCCGTTGGCCTGCATCACCATATATTTATAGGGCGCGTCGCCCACTTTCCCTTCTTCGGTACCGGTGATAGGACCGACGACGGTGACTAACTGATTGCGGAAGTCGACAGGATCAAGAAAGCCGTTCACGTCTGCATAAATACGACCAACCGAAGGCTCGCCCAGCACCGGGCGCGCGCCGCTATCCAGCGGTACAGCGGCGATTTCCAGCCGGGTTTTCCCTTGCTGGTTCTTAATATCAACAACCTTACCGCCAAAACGTCCTTCCTGACCGACATACAGCGTGGGCGCATTCATTACCCGCACCAAATCTTCTTGCGGCGTTGGACTGGTTCCTTTAATCGCGTCAGGCACAGAAACACAACCGCTTAACACTGCCGTTGCCAGACCGGCCAGCAACCAGCGCATACCTCTTTTTTGACCCGCCATGATGCGACTCCTCAACTCAGTTTGTACTACTGAGATTCATTCCCGGCCCGGAAGTTTCTTCCATGCCACTTCGTTACGCAAATAAACAGGTTCGGCATGCTCAACGGCAACCGTGTGTTGCTCAGTAAACAAGCGACGGGCAATTGGCAGCATATCTTCGGCGGCTGGCAGCGTGGTTTCACCCTCGATGAGCGACAGCGCACACGTACTGGCCATCTCCGGCCAGGCTGCCCAGCCAGTGCCCACCGTGGCCCACTGCCCATCAAGCTGTTGCAGACGCGCCATCACAGCTTGCGGATTGAGCACAGCTTCGCTCTCTTCCCCCTGCCAGACGCCCTGCTCATCACGCTGATACTCAGCCCAGTAAACTTCCCCCATGCGCGCGTCGATGGCTGCCAGCACGCGGGTTGCGCCGGTTTTTCGCCATGCGCCTTCCGCCATGGTCGCCAGCGTTGAAACGCCAATCATCGGCAGTTCTGCGCCCAATGCCAGCCCTTGCGCAATACCAATGCCAATGCGTACGCCGGTAAAGCTGCCTGGCCCGCGGCCAAACGCCAGCGCATCGAGTTGCGTGAGGGATATTTTTGCATCGTGCAGGACATCCTGAACCAGCGGCAGGATGCGTTGAGTATGTTCGCGAGGGCAAAGTTCGAAGTGCGCGAAGGTCGTACCATCGTTCCACAGCGCGACAGAACACGCTTCCGTGGCGGTATCAATAGCCAGAATTCGCATGGGTATAACAGTCCACTATCAACAAAATGGCGCGCATCTTACCACAGTCCGCAGCAAATTACTGCGCCGGTGGCGATGCGAGGAATTCGACTGCGCGGCGAATGTCCCGGGTGCGGGGCGCGGGCGGAAGACTCGACAAGAACACCGCACCATAGGGGCGCATCACCAGCCGGTTATCACAAATCACCAGCACGCCGCGATCGTCCACATCGCGGATCAGTCGCCCGACGCCTTGTTTCAGCGTAATTACGGCATCCGGTAACTGCACTTCGTCAAAGGGATCGCCGCCGCGCAGGCGACAATCTTCCATGCGCGCTTTCAGCAGAGGATCTTCTGGCGAGGTAAACGGCAGTTTGTCGATGATCACCAAAGACAAGGTATCGCCGCGCACGTCCACCCCTTCCCAGAAACTGCTGGTCGCCACTAAGAGTGCGTTGCCGGCACTGACGAACTCTTGCAATAACCGGCCTTTACTGGTTTCACCCTGCAACAGGACGGGCAAGGTCATGGTGGCGCGGAACTGTTCCGCAAGATCGCGCATCATGGCGTGCGAGGTACAGAGCATAAAGCAGCGGCCATTGTTTGCTTCAATCATTGGCCGCAACATGGCGGCAAGCTGGCGCGCAGCACCAGGTTGATTGGTCTGCGGCAAATTGCGCGGGACGCACAATAACGCCTGACGCTGATAATCAAAAGGGCTTGCCAACAGTAACGACTCCGCACCTTCAATACCCAACCGCGCTGTAAAGTGATGCAAATCGTCATTCACCGACAGCGTCGCAGAGGTAAAAATCCAGCTACCTTTTTTCTGCGCCATAACTTCGGTAAATTTATCCGACACCGTCAGCGGCGTGAGCGCCAGCGTAAAATGGCGGGATGTGCATTCGTACCAGTAGCTATAACCCGGCTGGTTGATCTCTTTCAGCCGTTTCAGGCGCGCGCGATAGAGCGTAGCGCGTTCAAAAGCGGCATCCAGCAACGCGGAACGCCCAAGGGAGAGTTTTGCCACGTCGTAACACAGCTCAAGCGCATCATCGAGCAGTAACAACGCGCGCTGAATGTTCGCATCCGCCAGCAGTTCGCGCAGATTGCCGCGATAACCCGGTTCCCCCAGTTGCAGGCGGAAGTCCTGCGCGCTCTGCGCCAGCCGGTCGGCGCACTTCTGCAACTGAGCGGTATCTTTCAGTTCAGTCCGGTAAGCGATGGTGAAATCTTTCGCCAGATCCTGTAGCTGGCGGCTGGAGAGCGACTGACCAAAATACTGGCTGGCAATATCCGGAAGCTGATGCGCTTCATCAAATATCATCACCTCAGCCTCCGGAATAAGTTCACCGAAGCCGCTCTCTTTCACCACCATATCGGCGAGAAACAGATGGTGGTTGACCACCACCACATCGGCATCCATCGCTTTTTTGCGCGCTTTCACCACAAAACAGTCTTTATACATCGGGCAATCGCTGCCAAGACAGTTGTCATTGGTGCTGGTGACCAGCGGCCAGGCTTGCGAATCTTCCGCCACGCTGACACAGGTGCTGATGTCACCATCGGTCGTTTGGTTCGACCATGAACGCAGCAGAATCACGTCGCTGAGTGTCTGTACCGGCAGATCGCCGCCCGCCAGCGCTTGCTGCTCAAGACGCTCAATGCACAAATAGTTGGAACGGCCTTTCAGCAGCGCGGTGCGCCCGGTAAACGCCAGCGCTTTAGCAACGGTGGGTAAATCACGGCTGTAGAGCTGATCCTGCAATGCTTTTGAGCCGGTGGAGATGATCACTTTTTTCCCCGAGCGTAGCGCCGGGGCCAGGTAGGCGTAGGTTTTTCCGGTGCCGGTTCCG
Organism: Kosakonia sp. ML.JS2a; assembly: GCF_025642095.1. Taxonomy (GTDB): domain Bacteria; phylum Pseudomonadota; class Gammaproteobacteria; order Enterobacterales; family Enterobacteriaceae. The sequence continues at coordinate 2,225,878 of NZ_CP106754.1, read as the reverse complement.
GCTTCGACCACCAGCGGTTGGGTATGGCGAATCGCCTCTGTCACCGCGTGCGCCATCTGGCGCTGTGGCTCGCGCGGTTTAAATCCCGGAATCGCTTTGGCCAGTTGGCCGTCTGTTGCAAAATCGTCCGTCACACTACCCCCTGGTTAAATCGACAGTGATTATGTCAGGGTGTGCGGATTTACGCCAGCCAGGTTTATGTGGCACTCTTGCCTGCCCGCTATGGAGAATAAGAAGGAAAAGGTTATGACAATTGTGCGAATTGACGCAGCAGCCCGCTGGTCAGATGCGGTGATCCACAATCAGACGCTGTACTACACCGGCGTGCCGGAGAACCTGGACGCCGATGCGTTTGAGCAAACCGCCAACACACTGGCGCAAATCGACGCGGTGCTGGCAAAACAAGGTAGCGATAAAACGCGTATCCTCGACGCGACCCTTTTTCTTGCCGACAGCAATGATTTCGCCGCGATGAATAAAGCCTGGGATGAGTGGGTTGTGGCAGGCCATGCGCCAGTACGCTGCACCGTGCAAGCGAAACTGATGAACCCTCGCTACAAAGTGGAAATCAAAGTTATCGCCGCAGTGTAGTTACTCGTCTTCGTCTTCGAAGCGCGCCACGATCCGCTCGCCGGTATGGGTGGCGCGCAGCTCTTCTGCAACCTGTGCAATCGCCTGTCCGCTGCTCATGCCGCCGGCCATTAATTCCTGGATGCGTTCCACCGCTTTTTGCTGTTGCTCGTGGCTAAGGGAAGGTAAACCTGCAAACATCGTGAACTCCTGCTAAATTGTTGACGCTAATTATTCCACGCGATCGCGCTATTCACCAGCAAAAACGCACATGAGTCAGGTTCAATGAAGACGTTATCCCCCGCCGTAATCTCTCTGCCGTGGCGCCCCGACGCTGCCGAACACTACTTTGCCCCGCTCAGCCATCAGCCGTGGGCCATGCTGCTGCATTCAGGCCATGCCGATCATCCACACAATCGCTTTGATATTCTGGTGGCCGAACCGTTGACGACGCTCATCACGCGCGGCGAGATCACGACCCTCAACGATACACAAGAATCCAGTGATGATCCGTTGCAGCTGTTACAACACGCCCTCGACGAGTGTGGCTTTCGCAGCGCTTCTGACCCGGAGCTGCCGTTTCAGGGCGGCGCGTTAGGCCTGTTTGGTTATGATTTAGGGCGACGTTTTGAAAAACTCCCCCGGCATGCTGAACAGGATATCGCCCTGCCAGAGATGTCCGTGGGAATTTATGACTGGGCGCTGGTGGTGGATCATCAACGCCAGCGGGTGATACTGCTGAGTCATGGCGATGTCAATGCACGTCTGGCCTGGCTGAACGCGCAAACCGCGCCGCAGCGGGAGGATTTCCGCTTAACCTCAGCCTGGCAGGCGAACATGAGCCGGGAGGAGTACGGGGAAAAATTCCGCCAGGTACACGCCTGGTTGCACAGCGGCGACTGTTACCAGGTCAATCTCGCGCAGCGTTTTCAGGCGCATTATCAAGGAGATGAGTGGCTGGCCTTTTGCCGCTTAAACCGTGAAAACCGCGCCCCGTTCAGCGCATTCCTGCGCTTGCAGCAGGGGGCAATACTCAGTCTCTCACCGGAGCGCTTTATCCGCCTCGAGGGTGACAATATCGAAACACGGCCGATCAAAGGTACTCTTCCACGGCTTGCCGACCCGCAGGCTGATGCGGAACAGGCGAAGAAACTGGCGTCGTCGGCAAAAGATCGCGCTGAAAACCTGATGATTGTCGATTTGATGCGTAATGATATTGGCCGCGTGGCGCTACCGGGTTCGGTGCGGGTGCCGGAACTGTTCGTGGTTGAGCCATTTCCTGCCGTCCATCACCTGGTCAGTACCGTTACGGCAACACTCCCGGCCGGTCGGCAAGCCTGCGATCTGTTACGTGCAGCCTTCCCCGGCGGTTCGATTACGGGGGCGCCCAAAGTCCGCGCGATGGAAATTATTGATCAACTGGAGCCGCAGCGTCGCAATGCCTGGTGCGGCAGCATTGGCTATATCAGCGTTTGCGGCAACATGGACACCAGCATCACGATCCGCACGCTGACCGCCTGCGACGGGCAGATTTACTGTTCCGCGGGCGGTGGCATTGTCGCTGATAGTCAGGAAGAGGCGGAATATCAGGAAACCTTTGATAAAGTTAATCGTATTCTGCGGCAACTGGAGAAATGATTCGTGGAACAACCGGCGTTAACCCTGGAAGATTTTTTATCGCGCTTTCAACTTTTACGGCCACAGCTTAGCCCGCAAACCATTCACTCGCGCCAGGCGGCAGTGCTGGTGCCTATCGTGCGGCGCGAACAGCCGGGTTTGCTGTTAACGCAACGCTCCCCACTGCTGCGTAAACATGCAGGTCAGGTCGCCTTTCCCGGCGGCGCGGTCGATAGTAGTGACGCCTCATTAATTGCTGCGGCGCTGCGAGAAGCGCAGGAAGAGGTCGCCATTCCTCCCGATGCTGTAGAGGTGATCGGCGTGCTGCCGCCGGTGGATAGCGTCACCGGTTTTCAGGTCACGCCAGTGGTTGGCGTTATTCCGCCGGATTTGCACTACCACGCCAGTGAAGATGAAGTCTCCGCCGTGTTTGAAATGCCGCTGGCGGAGGCGCTGCGTCTGGGCCGTTATCATCCGCTGGATGTGCATCGTCACGGCAACGCGCATCGCGTGTGGTTATCCTGGTATCAGCATTATTTTGTTTGGGGCATGACGGCGGGCATTATTCGTGCGCTGGCGCTGCAGATCGGGCGCAAGCCATAGACTATACTTTGCACAACGCCTCTTTTTGACAGACTGAGATCAACTTCGCGTTATTAGTTTAATCAGGGTTACGCATTAGTTTAATTCATGTGAATAGTTAAGCTGACAGTGACCTTCCCTCTTACACTATGCGCAGTTATTACATCGTTACTGGAACCCCCGGTAACCCTGTCAGGAGTGTTAATGTGATTAGTATATTCGACATGTTTAAGGTGGGGATTGGTCCCTCATCTTCCCACACTGTTGGCCCGATGAAGGCCGGTAAGCAGTTCGTCGATGACCTGGTCGAAAAAGGATTGCTGGACGATGTCACCCGCGTAGTGGTGGACGTTTACGGCTCACTGTCCCTTACCGGGAAAGGCCACCATACCGATATCGCCATTATTATGGGGCTGGCGGGGAACGAGCCCGCTACTGTGGATATCGACACCATTCCCGCCTTCATTCGCGATGTAGAAACCCGGGGTCGCCTGCTGCTGGCGCAGGGTCGCCATGAAGTGGATTTCCCGCAGAATGATGGCATGCGCTTTCATAGCGACAACCTGTCGTTGCACGAAAACGGCATGCGCATTACCGCCTTAAACGGCGATCGAGTAACGTACAGCAAAACCTATTACTCCATCGGCGGCGGCTTTATCGTCGACGAAGAGCATTTCGGCAAAGAAACCCTCGATACCATCAGCGTTCCCTATCCGTTCAATTCTGCGACGCAAATGCTGGAATATTGCAAAGAGACCGGCCTGTCGCTTTCCGGCATGGTGATGCAAAACGAGCTGGCGCTGCACAGCAAAAAAGAGATCGAAGAGTATTTTGCGCATGTATGGGCTACCATGCGCGCCTGTATCGATCGCGGTATGAATACCGAAGGCGTACTGCCTGGGCCGCTGCGTGTTCCACGCCGTGCTTCTGCACTGCGTCGTATGTTGGTGTCGAGTGACAAGCTCTCCAACGATCCGATGAATGTGGTCGACTGGGTGAACATGTTCGCGCTGGCGGTCAACGAAGAGAACGCCGCAGGTGGCCGCGTTGTTACCGCACCGACCAACGGCGCATGCGGCATCGTTCCGGCGGTGCTGGCGTATTACGATCACTTTATCGAGTCTGTCAGCCCGGACATTTATATCCGCTATTTCCTCGCTGCCGGGGCAATTGGTGCACTGTATAAGATGAATGCGTCAATTTCCGGTGCGGAAGTGGGTTGCCAGGGTGAAGTGGGTGTTGCCTGCTCCATGGCAGCCGCAGGGCTTGCCGAACTGCTGGGCGCCAGCCCGGAACAGGTGTGCGTTGCAGCGGAAATCGGCATGGAACATAACCTTGGCTTAACCTGCGACCCGGTTGCAGGCCAGGTTCAGGTACCCTGCATCGAGCGTAACGCAATTGCTTCCGTCAAAGCGATTAACGCCTCGCGCATGGCGATGCGCCGTACCAGCGCGCCGCGTGTGTCTCTCGATAAGGTTATCGAGACCATGTATGAAACAGGCAAAGACATGAACGCCAAATACCGCGAAACGTCCCGCGGCGGGTTAGCCATCAAGGTTCAGTGCGATTAACCATCACGCCCATCAACGCCGTTCAGCCGAACGGCGTTTTTTTTCGCTCTTCTGCCACAGATCGATCATATATCGCCGATATTCTCGTTGTTTATTGGATTCCCCACTACACTTTTAGTGTGCTGGCATGGAACTCAAGCCAGGGATTCCACAGGCGACAATGGCATGCAAACGGCTCAACGGATCATTCAAAGCTACCGACATAAGCGGGCCATTTTTTGCGTGGTCGTGGCCGCCGTCGCCCTGATTTGCACGTTGGCGTTTCGCTTTATTTCGGAGCGGAACATAAATCAGCAACGCATTGTTGCGTATACCAGTCATGCCGTACAGACGCTCGATCGGCTCATACAACCGTTAATCGCCGGGCGTGATGTCGTAACGCCGCTCGTTGGCATGTCCTGCGACGATGCCCATCAGACGTTGCGCAAACAAGCTGCCTCTCTGCAAACCGTTCGCGCCATTGCGCTGATTGAAAACGGCATACTGTACTGCTCCAGTATCTTTGGTCATCGGAATGTGCCAGTTCATCAGTTGCAGCCCTCCTTACCAGCCAGTCAACCGCTGATGGCGCTCTCCACCGATCAATCACTGCTGAAAGATCAACCTATTCTCATTCTCTGGTATCCCACCCGCGAAGATGGACAAAATGGTGTGCTGGAGGTGGTGAATATTGAGTTGTTGAGTAATTTGATGCTCGAACCGCAAGAGCCGTTAATCACGCGTGTCAACCTGAGCGTTAATGGTCGGCATCTGGTGCAAGGTAAAGGTGTGATGGACCAGTTGCCGCCACAGCAGGATGAAAAACACTATCAGCAATCTTCCACACAGTTTCCCTTTGCCATCAGCGTGAGCGGCCCTGGCGCAGAACAACTGGCGCTACAGCATTTGCCTTCCCAATTACCGCTGGCCTTGATGATGAGTTTTTTGACCGGGTTTATTGCCTGGTTTGCGACCGCCAGTCGCATGAGTTTTTCCTGGGAGATCAACCTCGGGTTGGCCGCCCATGAATTTGAGCTGTTTTGCCAGCCAGTGATAAGCGCCAGCAACCTGCAGTGCACCGGGGTGGAAATATTGCTGCGCTGGTATAACCCGCGTCAGGGGTGGATTTCACCGGAAGTGTTTATCCCGATTGCCGAAGATCACCACCTTATCGCCCCGCTCACCCGCTATGTTATTACTGAAACAGCACGCCAACGGGAACTGTTCCCTGACGATCCGCAATTTCATATTGGTATTAACGTCGCACCCAGTCATTTGCGCCATGGCGAGTTATTAAAAGACTTGCACAACCTCTGGTACAACGCGCATCCCACACAGCAGTTAGTGATTGAGCTGACCGAACGCGATGCATTGCTGGATGCGGATTCCCGCATGATGCGCGAACTGCACCGCAAAGGGACAAAGATCGCGATTGACGATTTTGGTACCGGCAACAGCTCTCTGGCCTGGCTGGAGAAACTCCACCCGGACATCCTGAAAATTGATAAATCCTACACCACTGCGATTGGCACCGATGCGGTGAACTCAACGGTCACCGATATGATTATCGCCCTCGGGCAGCGGTTGCATATTGAACTGGTGGCGGAAGGGGTGGAGCAGCCGCAGCAAGCACTCTATTTGCGCCAGCAGGGCGTGCAGTTATTGCAGGGGTTTTTGTTTGCCAGGCCGATGCCGATTAACGACTTTCCAGCCTGGCTGGCGGAAAACAACTCACCGCCGGCCAGGCATAACAGCCACGAGTTACCACTGATACAGGGGTAACAATTACTCTTCTTCGTCGTGATCCACTTGCTCTTTAACAACACGAACCAGATCAACACGGTAGTCGTTGGCTTCGACAACGGTGATATGCAGCGGCGCTATTTCCAGCACCTCGCCAGGCTGAGGGATCTGACCTTTTGCCGAGATGACAAGGCCTGCAACGGTGGCAATGTCTTCATCGTCATTGACCAGACTGTCCAGACCCAGCGTATGTTGCAGCGCATGCAAATCGGTGGTCCCTTTGACCAACCAGCCATCACCATCGGTGATAATCTCCGGCGTTTCATCAGCGTCCGGGAACTCACCGGCGATGGCTTCCAGTACGTCCAGCGGAGTGACCAGCCCCTGCACAACGCCAAACTCGTTAGTCACAATAACAAAGCTGCCGCGTGCGCGGCGCAGAACCGCCAGCAGTTTGATCGGATCCAGCGTTTCCGGCACCACAATTGCAGGTGTGGCCGACGCGATAGCGGCGACATCCGTCCCCTCTTCCAGCGCCACCAGCATCTCTTTGGCGCGCACGATACCGATCACTTCATCCAGTTCACCGCGACAAACCGGGAACAGGCTGTGCGGCGATGACAGCAATTGCTGGCGAATCTGATCGACGCTCAGGTTCGCGTCCACCCAACTGATATCGCCGCGCGGTGTCATGATGCTACGCAGCGAGCGGGAAGCCAGCGTCAGCACGCCGTTGATCATATAGCGTTCTTCTTCCGCGAAAGCGCCTTCAGGCACCGGCACTTGCGCCTGGCTGTCCGCTTCAATCTGCGGATTTGTCTGGCGACGACGACCGCCCATCAGACGCAAAATGGCATCCGCAGTGCGGGCGCGCAGCGGCAGATGCGACTGGTTGCGGATAAAGTTACGGCGCGCAATCTGATTAAAGAACTCAATGATGATGGAGAAACCGATCGCAGCGTAGAGGTAGCCTTTCGGAATATGGAAACCGAAACCTTCCGCCACCAGACTCAAACCGATCATCAGCAGGAAGCTCAGACAGAGCACCACCACGGTTGGATGTTGATTGACGAAACGCGTCAACGGTTTGGATGCCAGCAACATCACGGCCATGGCGATAACCACCGCCGCCATCATCACCGGTAAGTGGTTCACCATGCCCACAGCGGTGATCACCGCATCGAGGGAAAACACGGCGTCCAGAATAACGATTTGCACCACCACTACCCAGAAGCTGGCGTAGCCTTTTCCGTGCCCGCTATCGTGCTCGCGGTTTTCCAGCCGCTCGTGCAGTTCGGTTGTTGCTTTGAACAACAGAAAGACACCCCCAAACAGCATGATCAAATCACGACCGGAGAAGGTGAAATCCCAAACGGAAAACAGCGGTTTTGTCAGCGTCACCATCCACGAGATCAGCGATAGCAGTCCTAATCGCATCACCAGCGCCAGCGATAAACCAATCAAACGCGCTTTATCGCGCTGCTTTGGCGGCAGTTTATCGGCGAGGATGGCAATAAATACCAGGTTATCGATACCCAGTACGATTTCCAGAACAACCAGTGTCAACAATCCCGCCCAGATAGAGGGATCCATCAGGAATTCCATAACAAGCTCCAGCTTAAGGAATGGCTAAACGGCGTGCGGAAACGCACAGGCGTGATGACATCGAACGTATTTGGGAAATGGCGGAAAACGCCGGAATGCATGGCACGGGAAGGCCAAAAGGTGAACTGACGTCGGTGACGGTCCATACGGCGGGCTGCTGCCCTTTACTCCTGACAAATTAAACGGAGGATAAACATAACAGACAGACTTTACATTTTGCAAAGATTTACCAGACTTTGCAGTTTATGGGGATATTTCGCGGTTCGAAATTTCCAAAACAGTAAACCTAAATTACGGATCTTCATCACATAAATTATTTTTTCGCTCTCTAAAATAATTCTCGAAAGTCATAGGTATTCTCTTAAACCCTTATCTGAATCGATTCGGTCCGTCAGGCCGATTCACAATACATCGAGTCGCGATGTGTTTACGACAAGAAGAAGGAGGTAGCAAGTGACCATTGCTATTGTACTAGGCACACATGGTTGGGCTGCAGAACAGCTGCTCAAAACCGCCGAGATGCTGCTGGGCGAGCAGGAGAACGTCGGTTGGATTGATTTCGTTCCCGGGGAAAATGCGGAAACGTTAATCGAAAAATACAACGCGCAACTGGAGAAACTGGAAACCAGCAAGGGCGTGCTATTTCTCGTTGATACATGGGGCGGCAGCCCGTTTAATGCTGCCAGCCGCATTGTCGTCGATAAAGAGCATTATGAAGTGATTGCCGGCGTCAATATTCCCATGCTGGTAGAGACACTGATGGCCAGGGATGATAACCCCACCTTCGACGAGCTGGTGGCGCTGGCGGTTGAAACCGGACGCGAAGGCGTGAAAGCGCTGAAGGCGCAACCGGTGGAAAAACCCGCTCCAGCCCCTGCCCCGGCAGCAAAAGCCGCAGCTCCCGCAAGACCGATGGGGCCAAATGACTACATGATGATTGGCCTCGCGCGTATCGATGACCGTCTTATCCATGGTCAGGTGGCAACACGCTGGACCAAAGAGACAAACGTGACACGCATTATCGTCGTGAGCGACGAAGTGGCGGCGGACAACGTGCGTAAAACACTCCTGACGCAGGTAGCGCCTCCGGGCGTGACGGCGCATGTGGTGGATGTGGCGAAAATGGGCCGCGTCTACAACAACCCAAAATACGCGGGTGAGCGCGTGATGCTGTTGTTCACCAACCCGACCGATGTGCTGCGCGTCGTTGAAGATGGAGTCAAAATTACCTCCGTCAACATCGGTGGCATGGCGTATCGTCAGGGAAAAACCCAGGTGAACAACGCCGTTTCGGTGGACGAAAAAGATATCGCTGCGTTTAAGAAACTGAATGAACGCGGTATTGAGCTGGAAGTCCGTAAAGTTTCAAACGACCCGAAACTGAAAATGATGGATTTGATCAGCAAAGTGGCGAAATAACCGCGGCGGCCTGATTGACTCAGTTTTCACACTTACGTCTGATTTAGCTATAGGAGAAGTACAATGGAGATTACCACTCTTCAGATTGTGCTGGTGTTCGTTGTCGCATGTATTGCCGGTATGGAGTCGATACTCGACGAATTCCAGTTCCACCGTCCGTTGGTGGCATGTACGCTGGTGGGTATCGTCCTCGGTGATATGAAAACCGGTATCATCATCGGCGGTACGCTGGAAATGATCGCACTGGGCTGGATGAATATCGGTGCGGCGGTTGCGCCGGATGCGGCGCTGGCGTCCATTATCTCGACCATTCTGGTTATTGGCGGGCATCAGAGCATCGGCGCGGGTATCGCGCTGGCGATTCCGCTGGCGGCAGCAGGTCAGGTGCTGACTATTATCGTTCGTACCATCACCGTTGGCTTCCAGCATGCTGCGGATAAAGCAGCGGAAACCGGCAACCTGACGGCGCTTTCCTGGATCCACGTTTCATCTCTGTTCCTGCAAGCCATGCGTATCGCCATTCCGGCGGTGATCGTGGCTATCTCTGTCGGAACCAGTGAAGTACAGAGCATGCTGAATGCCATTCCGGAAGTGGTGACCAGCGGTCTGAACATCGCCGGTGGCATGATTGTGGTAGTAGGTTATGCGATGGTCATCAACATGATGCGCGCAGGCTACCTGATGCCGTTCTTCTATCTCGGCTTCGTGACAGCAGCCTTCACCAACTTTAACCTTGTGTCACTGGGGGTAATTGGCACGGTGATGGCGATTCTCTACATTCAGCTTAGCCCGAAATATAACCGCTCTGCAGGCGGTCCTGCTCAGGCGGCTGCATCTAACGATCTCGACAACGAACTGGATTAACAGGTGAGCGACATGGTTGATATGACTAAAGCAACGACTGAGAAAAAACTCACTCCTGGTGATATTCGCGGCGTGTTCATCCGTTCTAACCTGTTCCAGGGTTCATGGAACTTCGAACGTATGCAGGCGCTGGGGTTCTGCTTCTCCATGGTGCCGGCGATTAAACGCCTGTATCCGGAAAATAACGAAGCGCGCCGCCAGGCTATCAAACGTCATCTGGAGTTCTTTAATACCCATCCTTACGTTGCCGCTCCGGTGCTGGGCGTAACGCTGGCGATGGAAGAGCAGCGTGCAAACGGCGCCGAGATCGACGACGGTGCCATTAACGGTATCAAAGTCGGTCTGATGGGACCGTTGGCCGGTGTTGGCGACCCGATTTTCTGGGGGACTGTCCGTCCTGTTTTCGCCGCACTTGGCGCCGGGATCGCAATGAGCGGCAGCCTGCTTGGCCCATTACTGTTCTTTTTCCTGTTTAATATTGTCCGTCTGGCGACGCGCTACTACGGCGTGGCGTATGGCTACCGTAAAGGTATCGATATCGTTAAAGATATGGGCGGGGGTTTTCTGCAGAAACTGACTGAAGGTGCATCTATCCTCGGGCTGTTTGTGATGGGAGCGCTGGTCAACAAATGGACGCATGTGAACATTCCGCTGGTGGTGTCGCAAATCACCGACCAGACGGGTAAAACGAATGTCACCACTGTGCAGACCATTCTTGATCAGTTGATGCCGGGCCTGGTGCCACTGCTGCTGACCTTCGCCTGTATGTGGCTGCTGCGTAAGAAAGTCAACCCACTGTGGATCATTGTTGGGTTCTTTGTCATCGGGATTGTCGGCTACGCCATTGGCTTGCTGGGTCTGTAATTCGCAATGCTGTAACCGGGGGCTTATGCCCCCGTTTTTTTATGTACCGGAGGAAGAATGACGATTACGGATATCGTGCTGATACTGTTTGTTGCCGCTCTACTGGCTTTCGCCCTGTATGATGAATTCATTATGCCGGGACGCAAAGGCCCTTCTCTGCTTACCATTCCGCTACTGCGTAGAAGCCGCACCGACGGCGCTATCTTTGTCGGCCTGCTCGTCATTCTTATCTATAACAATTCGATAAATGGCGGTGCAGCATTAAGTATGTGGTTATTATTTGCACTGGCATTACTCGGCGTTTATCTCTTTTGGATCCGCACGCCAAAGATCATCTTTAAAGCGCAGGGGTTTTTCTTCGCCAATGTCTGGATTGAATATAACCGTATTAAAGAGATGAATTTATCGGAAGACGGTGTACTGGTAATGCAATTAGAACAGCGTCGCTTGCTTATTCGTGTGCGAAATATCGACGACCTGGAAAGAATATATAAAATTCTCGTTAAAACTCAATAAGTTAAGATATAGCAAAGACTATATTCAGACGTACAAAAAACACGCACAATCATAGCCTTTGCTATATTTCAGAGCAAATATACTTATATTATTTAACGTTATTTTCACGCCTAAATCTAAATGACAATCGTTATCAATTGGTAAACAGAATTATATTTTCCTGTTATTGTTTTATATTCTCAAAATATGTTAAGGTGCGTCCGTCGTTGGGGAGTAGCCGATTTCCACCACCCGGAAATGTACGTGTCAACATACTCGTTGCAAAACGTGGCACGTACGGACTGAACATTATCAGTCAGGCGAGACCATTGGCACACCAACTGCTATTTACTGGGGGCAGTGGTGTGTTATATGGAACCCCCGGTCTGGACGCACCTATGAACTTATCTGCAACTATCCTTCTCGCTTTTGGCATGTCCATGGATGCATTTGCCGCTTCTATCGGCAAGGGTGCCACACTTCACAAACCCAGGTTCTCAGAAGCCCTGCGCACTGGCCTTATCTTTGGCGTGATTGAAACCCTGACACCGTTAATCGGCTGGGGGCTGGGCATGCTGGCGACCCAGTTTGTGCTGGAATGGAATCACTGGATAGCCTTTGTACTGCTGGTCTTTCTCGGCGGACGTATGATACTGGAAGGCTTCAGCGGTGATGATGGCGAAACAACGGAGACCCCACAACGCCACGGTTTCTGGTTGCTGGTCACTACAGCTATCGCGACCAGCCTGGATGCCATGGCCGTCGGTGTCGGGCTGGCTTTCCTGCAGGTTAATATTATCGCCACTGCGCTGGCAATTGGCTGTGCCACACTCATCATGTCCACGCTGGGGATGATGATTGGTCGTTTTATTGGCCCGTGGCTTGGAAAACGCGCCGAGATCCTCGGCGGGATCGTACTGATTGGTATTGGCGCGCAGATCCTGTGGAGCCACTTCGCAGGTTAGTTGTCCCGCTGTAAGCAGTGAATGCTGAAATCCGTCTGGCAGCGGAAATGTTCCGTTGCCGCTAATGTTTCCCACACGTCCGCTTTCGCGCGCCACGCAAACGGCGTCATCTGCAATAACGCTACGGCCTGTTGACCCGTTAACGTCATCTCATAAGCCTGCGATTGCTGACCGATAACGGTAAAACCCGCGATCTCGCCTGCATTTTCTGCGTGCAACTGCACATCATCATAGATAAGGCCTTTAAGCTCCATCAGATGGCGCGGACCGGGAGCGGCAGTGATCACTACCCCGCCGGGTTTAACAACACGCGCCAGCTCCCCGGCTTTACAGGGTGCGTAAATACGCACCAGCGCATCAATACTGTTATCTTCGAACGGTAAACGATGGCTGGACGCCACACAGAACATCACCTGCGAATAACGTTTCGCGGCAGCACGAATCGCAGCTTTCGAGACATCCAGGCCAAATGTGCGTGCCCCGTGCTGCTCTGCAATTGCGGCAAGAGCCTGCGTGTAATACCCCTCCCCACAGCCAATATCCAGCACTGCATCCGCCTGCTCTGGCAGTCTCGCGTGCAAAAGGGCGCTAATAGCATCACGTAGCGGTTGGTAGTGCCCGGCATCAAGAAATGCACGCCGCGCCTGCATCATCTCTGCGCTGTCTCCGGGATCGCGTGAACGTTTGTGCTGCACTGGCAGCAAGTTCACATAGCCTTCTTTTGCAATATCGAACTGGTGTCGTTGCGGACAAACAAAGGCATTCTCACGACGGTTTAACGGCGCGTGACACAGTGGGCAACTGAAAGGCATAAAGACTCCGGAGGGGATTTCTCAGAAGGCGAAAGTGTACCGCCATTTGCCGTACCGGGGAAATTAAAAAGCCCCGCACAATGGCGAGGCTTTATCGCTGACATTGATGCGCACGAGGCGCTTCAAGCTCAGAGGTGTCGAAATCAGATAGCAGTTACGTTAACTGCAGCCGGGCCTTTCTGACCGTCCTGAATTTCAAACTCAACGTTCTGGCCTTCGGCCAGAGTTTTGAAACCATTACCCTGGATTGCAGAGAAGTGTACGAACACGTCTTTGCTGCCGTCAGCAGGAGTAATGAAACCAAAACCTTTGGACTCGTTGAACCACTTAACTTGACCTTTAATCTTTGCCATTTGCTAAATTCCTTAATGTATATACTTCGCCCGCAGGCATTGACTGAGAAAACTGAGACATTACTGCTTGAGGCACTAATATAAGGTTCGGCAGAGAAGCTGTATTCAACGAAACGTGTTTACTCAGGACTTCTTTACTGAAAATGCCACACATAAACAGAACTGTACCTCGTTTGACCCAAAACGTGTTATCACACAATACGTAATTTAAGGCAAGCCATTTTTAAACATGTCTGGATCCGTCGCACAAATTCTAAGGTTATCAAAGTATCAAGCGCACTTTTATGCATTACTTTGAACGTTATAGCAGACGATTCAATGCGTCAGAACCACGCCCCGTATTGGGTGTTTTTTTACCATAGCTCAATAAGTTCCATGCGTCCACGTCCGCTAAGAAAAAGCTATGCATATACTGTATATCGTCAGTACTTTTTTAGCATAGTTATGCTTTCTTACTTGTCCAGGACGATTCTTAAAACAATTATGCCCAGGGAAGAAACTATCCCCCGGGTTTACTATCGAATATTTGTTGTGCAAATAAGTTAATGCTTGCACCAAAATAATGAAATTATGATGACAATGCCTCACAAAAAGGCAATAAAAACGTTTCGATAAAAATAAAACAGTGCAATTTTATAACAGCTCACATTTTTTTAAGTGAAGCTGCATAATTTGTAAGGGATAAATACTGACCGATTTTCAGGATCCTAAAGTTATGATTATCTGTTGCCGTTTCGTTTAATGCGCTTTGCAATTCATTTACCGGCTCATCCAGTGATTCATCCGCAAGTTCAAACACGCCCCAATGCACGGGAAACGTCAGCGGCATCCCAAGTTGTTGCCACAGCGCAACGGCATCTTGCGGATCCATATGATGTTTTGACATGAACCAGCGTGGCGCAAACGCGCCCACTGGCAGTGCTGCAACAGTCAGGGCACCTAATTTTTCAGGAATCTGTAACAGCTCCGGCGTATAGGCCGTATCGCCTGCAAACCAGAATTGAAGGCAGTCGGAAGCAACAACCCATCCACACCAGAGTGAACGATTACGATCCCAGAACGTTCGCATACTCCAGTGCCGTGCAGGCGCAGCCGTCAGCGACAGTCCCTTAAAAACAACAGATTGCCACCAGTCCAGCTCAAAAACATGGCGTGCGCCAAGCCGACGGACCCAATGACCTAAACCCAGTGGCACAAAAAAGTGCACCTCGGGAAAACGGCGCAGCAACTGGCGCAGCGTCCATTTATCCAGATGGTCGTAATGGTTATGAGAAATCAGGATAGCGTCGAGTTGTACAAGATCGGCAACGTCAAGCGTTGGGGGCGTACGCCGTTGAGGACCTGCAAAACGTACGGGCGATGCGCGGTGAGAGAAGACCGGGTCAGTCAGCAGATAGTGGCCCTGCAACCGCAAAAGGATGCTGGCATGTCCCAGCCACCACAGACCATCAGTTTGTTCATGATCCAACACCGCCTTTTGCCACCACTGTTCAGTAAAGCAGTCGTAACCATTCGCGGGAGGTTTGGGAAGCCCGGCGGCTTTGCGCTCATTGCGCCAGCGTTTTAGATCTCCGGGCTGATTGACGACAGGCGTCGTGTTGGTGAAGCCTTCAGGCGTGTGATGCGGGAGAGCAGGATTATACCAGGGATTTTTCCAGGCCATCTCGCCCTCCTGCGCGGTTAGCGTTCTGCCACCAGGCGAATGAAATCCTCATCATCCTCTTTTGCCTGCGCTTTTACCGGTTCAGGCGTCTCTTCTTTCTCCGGCTCGTTAGATTCACACAGGCGGCGCAGCAGCGCATTTTGCCGTTTTTGCTGATCTAACAGCGCTTCAAGCAGTTCAATCTGCTCGTTTGAACGCGAACTGGCGCGATTGATAAAAAACCACAACACCAGACCAACAACCAAAACCACCAAAGAAACCACGAGGGACGCAAAATTAAGCGCACCCGAATTCATTACTTCGTTCATTTCACCACCTCAATGTAGACGCGGCATTTTACCACTGGCGTCAAGGAAGGAAATCTCTCACTGAAAAAATGCCATTACCAGGGGATGAATTTGTTGATGACGCAGATACCGCTGAAGAATTGTACATCCTGATCGCACATCACGTTAATCATTTGAGTCCAGAGCAGCAGGCAGACCACCAAAACGGCAGCCAGGATCAGCCATCTAAATTTTCTCACTCCACTCTCCGCAACGTTGCAAGGTGTAACCAGGTTATCATGGCTTCCCTAAACCGCGACTAACTGTATCCCCTTTCGGTTTTTTTAGGAATGCTCGACTTGTTTCACAAGGTAAACTTAGTAGCCTAAGCGTAACGTTTTCCACAATGCAAGGAGCTAATATGCGTACACTTATCCGGGGTGTGATCCTTATCGCACTCGTGTGGATTGGGCTTTTGCTGAGCGGCTACGGGGTGCTGATCGGAAGTCATGAGAATGCAGCAGGGTTAGGTCTGCAGTGTAAATATTTAACCGCGCGCGGCACCAGTACCGCACAATATGTTCATTCCGATAACGGTTTCTTCGGGCTGGCAAACTGCCCATTGATTCGCAAAAGCGATACCGTGATCGATAACGGTTAATGCGAAAACGAAAAAGCCGCCCTCAGGCGGCTTTTTTATCAGAACGGGTAGTCGTTATACCCCATCTGTTCGGAGATTTTCCGCGCTGCCTGATGCAGCATTTCCACGTATTCGTGCAGTCGCTCTTCAGAGAAACGCAACGTCGGGAAAGAGATACTCAAGCCCGCAATCACCACGCCGAAACGGTCAAATACCGGCACACCGATGCAGCGTAAGCCCTCTTCCTGCTCTTCATTATCTTCGCCATAGCCCTGCTGACGTACGATATCCAGCATCGGCAACAGATCTTCCGTACTGGTGATTGTGCGATCGGTGCTGCGTTTGTATTCAACACCGTCCAGAATTTGCAGTACTTCTTCCTTGTCACGCCACGCCAGCAGTACTTTACCAATCGCTGTGCTGTACAGCGGGTTACGACGGCCAATACGTGAATACATGCGCAGGTTATACATTGAGTCAATCTTGTGGATGTAAACAATGCTGTCTTCATCCAGCGCACCCAGGTGGATAGTCTCTTTCGTCAAACGTGAGAGTTCACGCATCTGGATATCCGCACTGCGGATCAAATCAACGTTTTGCAACGCACGGGCACCCAGTTCGAACAGTTTCAGGGTCAGAGAATATTTTTCAGATTCCCCTTCCTGCGCGACATAGCCCAGAGACTTCATTGTTTGCAAAAAGCGATAAACGGTGCTTTTTGACATCATGACACGCTGCGAAAGCTCGGTGATACCGATCTCACGCTCTTCGCCGAGCGCCTGCAGAATGCCAAATACCTTCAATACTGAAGAGACAGAATCTGGCTGCTTATCCAAATCTGCGATTGCCATTAATCACCTCATCGCCTGTGTTTTATAAAAATCAGAATCGGTTTTTATTATAAATTCGTCGACCAACCGCCGCAATGCGCGTTTGCCAACTTCGTTACAAATCTGCGACATAAAGCCGGAATACCAATGATAGAATCATTATACAAATAACTCTGTGATTATAGCCCTGAAATTTATATGGATAAAAGTTCCACAGACGGCCTGCCCGTGCCGCTGCGCTATGGCGCGATTCTGACGATCGTCATCGGTATCGCCATGGCGGTGCTGGACGGTGCCATCGCCAACGTCGCCCTGCCAACTATCGCCCGCGATCTGCATGCCTCCCCTGCCAGCTCCATCTGGATCGTTAACGCTTATCAGATTGCTATTGTCGTCTCGTTGCTGACGCTCTCTTTCCTTGGTGACATGTTCGGTTATCGCCGTGTGTACCAATGTGGGCTGATATTGTTCACCTTAACCTCCCTGCTTTGCGCGCTGTCAGACTCGCTTCTTACGCTCACGCTGGCGCGCGTGGCGCAAGGTTTTGGCGGCGCTGCGCTCATGAGCGTCAACACGGCGCTGATACGCCTGATCTATCCCCAGCGCAGCCTGGGGCGCGGGATGGGCATTAACTCGTTTGTCGTCGCGGTCTCTTCTGCCGCCGGGCCAACGCTGGCCTCAGCAATACTCTCTGTGGCATCCTGGCAATGGTTATTTTTGGTTAACGTACCGTTGGGCATTATTGCCCTGTTACTGGCCATCAAATTTTTGCCTCCAAACGGTGCACGCAGTACCATGCCGAAATTCGATTTGCCCAGCGCCGTGATGAATGCCCTCACTTTTGGGCTTCTGATTACCGCACTCAGCGGTTTTGCGCAGGGGCAATCTATCACCGTGGTCTCGCTGGAGATCATTGTACTGTTGATAACGGGTTGGTTGTTTGTCCGCAGACAGCTACGGCTGCCTGTACCGCTTCTGCCGGTTGATCTGCTGCGCATTCCGCTGTTTTCGCTCTCTATCTGCACCTCGATTTGTTCGTTCTGTGCCCAGATGCTGGCGCTGGTTTCCCTGCCCTTTTTCCTGCAAACCACGCTTGGGCGCAGTGAAGTGGAAAGCGGCATTCTGTTAACGCCCTGGCCGCTGGCCACCATGGTGATGGCACCGCTGGCCGGTTATCTGATTGAGCGGGTACATGCAGGAATGCTCGGCGCACTGGGCCTGGCAATGATGGCCGCGGGGTTGTTCGCACTGGCAATGCTCCCGGCCACACCTGCCGATATCGATATTGTCTGGCGCATGGCGCTGTGCGGCGCTGGCTTTGGTTTGTTCCAGTCGCCTAATAACCATACCATCATTACCGCCGCCCCCCGGCAGCGCAGTGGCGGGGCCAGTGGTATGCTGGGCACCGCCCGTTTACTGGGACAGAGTTCCGGCGCCGCGCTGGTGGCGCTGATGTTTAACCTGTTTGATACCAACGGAACACACTCTTCACTGCTGCTGGCGGGAATACTGGCCCTGCTGGCTGCGGTAATCAGCGGATTACGCATTACGCAACCGCGCGCGGCATAAAAAAAGCGCGTCGGTTGACGCGCTTTTTTACTTTCCGCATGCGGCTTACTTCAGATATTCGCCGGTGCGTAAAGCCTCAATACGTTTGTCCAGCGGCGGGTGCGTCATAAACAGCTCGCTCAGCGATTTAGACTTACCGTTGATACAAAACGCCATCATGCTGCTGGCTTCCTGCGGCTCATAGCTGGTTTTCAGACGCTGCAAGGCAGCAATCATCTTCTCACGCCCCACCAGTTTCGCTGAACCGGCGTCCGCATGGAATTCGCGATGGCGGGAGAACCACATGGTAATAATGCTCGCCAGAATACCGAATACCAGCTCCAGCACGGTGGCCACAGCGAAGTAGATCAACGGGTTACCATTACTCTCTTCACCATCATCACGGTTTCCGCTCAGGAAACCTGCAGCAATCTGCGCAATGATGCGGGAGATAAAGATAACGAAGGTGTTCACAATGCCCTGAATCAGCGTCATGGTCACCATATCGCCGTTCGCCACATGGCTGATTTCGTGCGCGATAACCGCTTCGGCTTCATCGCGGCTCATGTTTTGCAACAGTCCGGTGCTCACGGCAACCAGAGACGCATCGCGGCGCGCGCCCGTTGCAAACGCATTGATATCCGGCGCGTGGTAAATTGCCACCTGCGGCATAGCGATGCCTGCCTGGCGGGACTGCTGTGCAACAGTATCCATCAACCAGCGCTCCATATCGTTGCGCGGTTGCTCAATCACTTCCCCACCCACGGATTTCAGTGCCATCCATTTCGACATCAGTAATGAAATGAATGAGCCGCCAAAACCAAACAGCAGCGCCATGATTAACAAGCCCTGAACGCTGCTCGACTGAATGCCCGTCAGGCTAAGCACCAGGCCGAACACCAACATAACGGCCAGGTTAGTCAACAGGAAGAGCGCGATTCGCATCATAATTTTCTTTTAACCTCGATTTAACAAAACGCACTATGCGATTACCCACATCGTATGGGTATACACGGTATTTTCAAGCATCGGGACAGCGTAAGTCACCAGAAAGACACAACTTTACATTTTGTAGCACAATGCTTACGCCAATGGAGGATTGTTAAAAAAACAGGCACAATTTCTTGTGCCTGCTTGATTTTACTTCGCGGGAGCGGGTTGTTCCGCCGGTTTGTCTTTATCCAGATGCGCGAGGTCAAGCGCAATATGAACCGTCTCGTCAAGGTACGGATCCGGCTCCTGGTAATCTTTCGGCAAATCATCCAGCTTTTTCAACAACGGCTTGCCTTCACGTTTAAAGCGATCGTTGAGACGGGAAAGACGAATAGCATCATCTTCCGCATTCTCTTTTTCACGCTGTGCCAGGTTCAGCGAGATGAGATTGCGTTTATCTTTCAGGGCATTGAAACGGGCAATGTCCTTCATGATGTACTGGAACTCAGGATCTTTCGCGATACGATCGTCATGATCTTTGAGGAGTTCCGCGCCAAACGGTTTCAAATCGCCAGATTTCACAAAGGTGGCAGCATTAATGCTGTCCCACGGCAGTGCGTTATCTTCAAATTTTTCACCGGTTTCCGTCACCTGCGTCCCGGTCGGCATAATAATGTCCGGCGTTACGCCTTTGCGCTGCGTACTGCCGCCGTTCACACGATAGAATTTCTGGATGGTGTACTGCACCGAACCCAGCGCTGGCCACTCAGGACGCAGCATCTGATCGTAGATACGGTTAAGTGAGCGATACTGTTGAACGGTGCCTTTACCGAAAGTCGGTTCACCAACAATCAGCGCACGTCCATAATCCTGCATCGCCGCAGCGAAGATTTCCGATGCCGAGGCGCTAAAACGGTCAACCAGCACCACCAGCGGGCCTTTGTAATAGACGACACCGTCGGTATCGCTGTCTTCACGAACCTTGCCGTTATTATCACGAACCTGCACAACCGGACCGGATGGAATAAACAGACCGGAAAGCGAAACAGCTTCCGTCAGCGCGCCGCCGCCGTTAGTACGTAAATCGATAACCACACTGCTAACGTTTTGTTTTTCCAGTTTTTGCAACTGAACTTTAACATCGTCAGTCAGACCGACATAAAAACCAGGAATATCCAGCACGCCGACTTTTTCTTTGCCGACGGTCTTCACGGACATTTTCACGGCCCGGTCTTCAAGGCGAATACGTTCACGTGTCAGCGTCACAATGCGTGTTTTCGTGCCCTTGCCCGCAGGCAGGACTTCGAGACGCACTTTGCTGCCTTTCGGCCCTTTGATCAGCGCCACGACATCGTCAAGACGCCAGCCGATAACGTCGACCATATTCTGACCGGTCTGCCCAACGCCGACGATGCGATCGCCCACGCTGATGGCTTTACTTTTCGCCGCCGGACCGCCTGCAACCATTGAATTGATCACGGTGTAGTCGTCGTCCATCTGCAATACCGCGCCAATACCTTCAAGCGAGAGGCTCATTTCAGTATTGAATTGCTCAGTATTACGTGGAGAAAGGTAATTGGTATGTGGATCGATTTCACGGGCAAACGCCGTCATGGCCAGTGAGAATACGTCTTCGCTGTTGGTCTGCGCCAGGCGGCGAATAGCAAACTTATAACGACGGGCCAGGGTTTCACGCACTTCTTTTTCGTCTTTCCCTGTGAGCTTAAGACTCAGCTCGTCATACTTCACTTTGCTGTCCCACAGCGCATTCAGCTCGGCTTCATCTTTCGGCCAGGGCGCTTTACTGCGATCCAGATTGAACGTGTCATTGCCCGTGAAGTTCATCGGGCGCTCCAGTACTTTCAGAGCGTATTGATAACGTTCAAAACGGCGCTTTTGCGCGAGGTTATACAGGTCATAAAAGACGTCGAGCTTACCACTGCGTAGTTCGTCGCCAATTTGGCCTTTCTTCTGCGAAAACTGATCGACATCGCCAGCCAGCAACACGTTGTGACTGTAATCCAGCAGATTCAGATAACGATCAAAAATCTTCGCCGAGAACGCCTGATCCAGGTCGAACTGGCGATAGTGGGAGCGGGTGAAACGCGAGGTTACGCGTTCGCTCACTGTCGCGTGCTGCGTCTCTTCCTTTAACACCGGAATTTGATCGGCACGGGTGATATCTTCCACAGCCAGGGCATGACCTGTTACAAGTAACAGGCCAACCAACGCTGTGCGCTTAAACAAAGTGTTCATGCCAGGCCAGGCCTCCGTTTCAGAACAAGAGATGTTCTGCGCGTACAATCATCGACATACCCGAACTAAGCTGTACGCGAACGCCATCTTTGGTGATTTCCAGTACGGTGGCGTCCATCGCATTGTTCCCCGCCTTCACTTTCAGGTTCTGTCCTACGCTCAGCGCAGATAAATCTGAAACTGGCGTATGACGCTCTTCCTGCTGTGGTGCGCGTTGGGTTTTCGCGACAGGTTTGTCAGCACGAGGTTTGCGCTCGCCGCCTTCTTTACGACGCGGAGCCGGGCGAGGTTTACGTTCACGACGCGGCGCCTCTTCCTGACCGGCAGCAGCAGCGGCTTCTCGTTTTTTCGCTTGCTGTTCAGCACGCTGTGCCTGAACGCGAGCTTTGGCTTCTTCAAGCTGTTTACGCGCATGCTCTACATGCTGCTCATCCAGCACGCCGCACGGGTTGCCGTCGAGATCCACACGAGCTGCGCCCGCTTTGATGCCGTACAGGTAACGCCAGCTTGAAGTATAAAGACGTAAAGCGGAACGAAGTTGGGTTTTACTGAGACTCATCTCACCCTCAACACGCTCAACTAAGTCCTGAAAAATGCCGATTTTCAGGGGGCGTGCTTCGCCTTCAGCACTGAAACAGTGAGGGAAACGTTCGGCCAAAAAAGCGATAACTTCTTTACTGCTATTCAACTTAGGTTGATTTTCCATGAAATTTCCTGATTACAACGGACGTTGCCAACAAGCGCAGGCATGAACAGGCGTCATTATAATGACGCTATCCGTAAATGCTACGTTATCCGTTGATTATCCTGCGACGGGCGCAAAGATTTTTTTAAAATCAGTCCCCGCAAGGACATTTTCCAGATGCGACACTAACTCGCGCAGCCCTTGTTCATCCTCAGCGGTGAAACGCGAGAAGACAACGCTGTCGATATCCAGCACACCAATTATCTGATTATTCACCGACAGCGGTAATACGATTTCAGAATTACTGGCGGCATCACAGGCAATATGCCCATCAAACTGATGCACATCTTCCACGCGCTGCACGCGATTCTGCGCCACTGCCGTGCCGCACACGCCACGACCAACGGGAATACGCACGCAGGCAATTTTCCCCTGGAACGGGCCTAACACCAGCGTGTCGCCTTCGAGCAGGTAAAAACCGGCCCAGTTCACCCCATCAAGACGTTCAAACAGTAATGCGCTGGTGTTCGCCAGCGTCGCTAAAAAACTGGTTTCGCCTGCCATTAACGCCTGAAAATCGCGGTTAAGGTCCGCGTAAAATTCTGTTTTGTTCATTATCCAACCACTTTGGTGTCTTACTTTGAAAAACTGCTTAGCCTATTAAAATAAGCATTAAATGCGTTGATGCTCAAGATGTTCCCGACATGAGTTAAGATAGATTTATTCAAACCTTTCCTGATGTACGCAATGGCACTGAAGATTCGACAACTCGCGACTACGCAAAAAATCGCCGTTCACCGGGTGGGTGAAGCGTTACCCCGCGCACATTATCAGCGCTGCCCGCAATGCGATACGCTTTTTGCGTTACCGGTTATGAAATCGCACCAAAGTGCATTTTGCCCCTGCTGCGACGCCAAAATACGCGATGGTCGCGACTGGTCGCTCACCCGGCTTGGGGCCATGGCGGTCACCATGATTTTGTTGATGCCCTTCGCCTGGGGTGAACCGCTGCTACACCTGTATCTGTTAGGCGTGCGTATCGACGCCAATCTGTTGCAAGGGATCTGGCAAATGACCGCCCAGGGCTCGCCGCTCACCGGCGCCATGGTACTGTTTTGCACGGTAGGCGCACCGCTGGTGCTGGTTACCGCGATTGCCTATTTATGGCTTGGCAATATTATCGGCATGAATCTTCGCCCGGTATTGCTGATGCTGGAGAAACTGAAAGAGTGGGTGATGCTGGACATCTATCTGGTGGGCATCGGCGTTGCATCGATTAAAGTTCAGGATTACGCCTTCTTGCAGCCGGGTATCGGCTTGTTTGCCTTTGCCGCGTTGGTGATCCTGAGCGTAATGACGCTTGTCCACTTAAATGTTGAGCAATTATGGGAGCGTTTTTATCCACAACGTCCGGCAAAACGCCCCGATCCACAATTGCGCATTTGCCTGGGGTGCCACTTTACGGGTATTCCCGATCCCCGTGGTCGCTGCCCGCGCTGCCATATTCCCCTGCCTTTGCGGCGTAAGCAAAGCCTGCAAAAGTGCTGGGCATCGCTGATTGCATCATTAATTCTGCTTTTTCCGGCCAACCTGATGCCGATTTCAATTATCTACGTCAACGGCACGCGTCAGGAAGACACCATTCTCTCCGGTATTGTTTCACTTGCACACAGCAATATCGCCGTGGCGGGTGTGGTATTTATCGCCAGTATCCTGGTGCCATTTACCAAAGTGGTTGTGCTGTTTACACTGCTTCTCAGCATCCATTTCAAATTTGAACAGGGGTTACGCACTCGCCTGCTGCTTTTGCGCTTTGTGACCTGGATTGGGCGTTGGTCGATGCTCGATCTGTTTGTCATTTCACTGATGATGTCACTGATTAATCGCGACCAGCTACTCGCTTTTACAATGGGACCGGCCGCGTTTTATTTCGGCGCGGCGGTAATTTTGACTATTCTTGCTGTGGAATGGCTGGACAGTCGCTTACTTTGGGATGCACATGAGTCAGGAAACCCCCGCTTCGCCGACTGAAGCGCGTATAAAATCTAAACGGCGCATTTCGCCGTTCTGGCTGTTACCGGTGATTGCCTTGTTGATCGCAGGCTGGCTTATCTGGAGCAGCTATGAAGACCGGGGTAATACCATCACTATCGATTTTATGTCCGCCGATGGCATCGTTGCCGGGCGCACCCCCGTACGATATCAGGGCGTGGAAGTCGGTACCGTGCAGGATATTCGCCTGAGCGACGATCTGAAAAAAATTGAAGTTCGCGCCAGCATCAAAGCCAATATGAAAGATGCCCTGCGCAGCGAAACCCAGTTCTGGTTGGTCACGCCGAAAGCGTCGCTGGCTGGAGTTTCCGGGCTGGATGCGCTGGTTGGCGGCAACTATATCGGCATGATGCCAGGAAAAGGCGACCCGCAAGAGCACTTCACCGCGCTGGATACTCAGCCGAAATATCGCCTGAATAATGGTGAATTGATGATCCATTTGCATGCCCCGGATTTAGGCGCGCTGAACAGTGGGTCGCTGGTCTATTTTCGCAAAATTCCCGTAGGACGCGTCTACGATTACGCCATCAATGCTAACAAACAAGGCGTGACCATCGATGTGCTGATTGAACGCCGTTTCACTAACCTGGTCAAGAAAGGCAGCCGTTTCTGGAATGTGTCCGGCGTGAAAGCGGACGTGAGCCTTAGCGGCGCGAAGGTGGAACTTGAAAGCCTGGCAGCGCTGGTGAATGGCGCTATTGCCTTTGATTCCCCGGATGACTCGCAAGCGGCTGCGCAAGATGATGAGTATGGGTTATATGAAGATTTAGCGCATAGCCAGCGCGGCGTGCTGGTGAAACTGGACTTACCCAGCGGACAAGGGCTGAAAGCCGGTTCGACGCCACTGATGTACCAGGGGCTGGAAGTGGGCGAGCTGACAAAAATCGATCTCAACCCTGGCGGTAACGTCACTGGCGAGTTGACCGTTGATCCGGGCGTCGTCAACCTGCTGCGCGATACCACCCGCATTGAGATGCGTAGCCCAAAAATCTCCCTCGATAACCCCAATATCAGTTCGCTGTTAACCGGCAATACGCTTGAGCTGGTACCGGGCGAAGGTCAACCGCGCAACCAGTTCCCGGTGCTGCCGGCAGATAAAAACCTGTTGCAGGCACCGGGAGTACTGACGCTGACGCTGACCGCGCCGGAAAGCTATGGTATCGACGCGGGACAACCGCTGGTATTGCATGGCGTACAAATAGGCCAGGTGCTGGAACGCACCCTCACGAATGACGGCGTCTCTTTTGCGGTGGCTATCGATCCGCAATACCGATCGCTGGTGCACGGTGACAGCAAATTTGTGGTCAACAGCCGCATTGACGTGAAAGTGGGTCTGGACGGTGTTGAGTTCCTTGCCGCCAGCGCCAGTGAGTGGGTCAGCGGCGGGATCCGCATTCTGCCCGGCGATAAAGGGGAGATGAAAAAAAGTTACCCGCTGTTCGCCAACCTTGATAAAGCGCTGGAAAACAGTCTGAGCGACCTGCCGACCACCACCCTGACGCTGACGGCAGAAACCCTGCCAGACGTTCAAACCGGTTCCGTGGTGCTCTACCGTAAGTTCGAAGTGGGTCAGGTGATCACCGTTCGCCCGCGCGCGAATGCGTTCGACATTGATTTGCATATCAAACCGGAATACCGCGATCTGCTGACCACCAACAGTGTGTTCTGGGCAGAGGGTGGCGCGAAAGTGCAACTCAATGGCAGCGGTCTGACAGTTCAGGCGTCGCCGCTTTCCCGGGCAATTAAAGGTGCGATCAGTTTCGATAACCTCAGCGGTGCCAGCGGTCGCGTTCGCAAAGGCGATAAACGCGTGCTTTATGCCTCCGAAACCGCAGCGCGCGCGGTTGGCGGTCAAATCACCCTGCATACATTCGACGCCGGTAAACTGGCGG
The DNA here is from genome assembly GCF_025642095.1 of Kosakonia sp. ML.JS2a. GTDB lineage: Bacteria > Pseudomonadota > Gammaproteobacteria > Enterobacterales > Enterobacteriaceae. Next base: position 2,199,674 of record NZ_CP106754.1, on the reverse strand, counting down.
CAGGAATGCCGATCCGCTACCTGGGCATTGATATCGGGCAGATCCAGAACTTACAGCTGATCACGGATAAGAACGAAGTGCAGGCAAGCGCCGTGCTCTATCCGGAATATGTGCAAACCTTCGCCCGTGCGGGTACGCGTTTCTCGGTGATCACGCCGCAGATTTCTGCCGCAGGCGTTGAGCACCTTGATACGCTGTTGCAACCTTATATCAATGTCGAACCGGGTCGCGGCGAGCTGCGACGTGATTTTGAAATATCCGAAGCCACTATCACCGACTCCCGTTACCTTGATGGGCTAAATATTGTGGGTGAAGCGCCGGAAGTGGGCTCGATGAACATCGGCACGCCAGTGCTGTTCCGCGGTATTGAAGTCGGCACCGTGACAGGATTAACGCTTGGTACCTTGTCGGATCGTGTGATGGTGGCCATGCGTATCAGCAAGCGTTATCAACACCTGGTGCGCAACAACTCAGTATTCTGGCTGGCATCGGGCTACACGCTGGACTTTGGTTTGACCGGTGGGGTGGTGAAAACCGGTACCTTTAATCAGTTCATTCGCGGTGGTATTGCCTTCGCAACGCCTCCAGATACACCGTTGGCGCCGAAAGCTCAACCGGGTAAACACTTCCTGTTACTGGAAAGTGAACCCAAAGAGTGGCGTCAATGGGGTACGGCCCTTCCGCGTTAAACCTGCTGGCTCCGGCGTGCCTGCGTCGGAGCCTTTATGCTACACTGCGCGCCTGTTTTACTCCTTGTGGTGCGCTCCGTGGCTCAAAACGCTGTCTACCTTCCTGAAGAATTCCTGGCGCAAATGCGCCTCGCAATGCCGGAACATCTCTCTTTCGACGAATTCATTGCTGCCTGTCAGCGTCCGCTGCGCCGCAGCATCCGCGTGAATACGCTAAAAATCACCGTCGCGGATTTTCTGACACTGGTGTCACCCTATGGCTGGCAACTGACGCCGGTCCCGTGGTGTGCAGAAGGCTTCTGGATCGAGCGGGATGATGAGGAGACGCTGCCGCTGGGCAGTACTGCGGAACACTTAAGCGGCTTATTTTACATTCAGGAAGCCAGTTCCATGTTGCCGGTCACGGCGCTGTTTGCCGACGGCGAAAAACCGCAACGGGTGATGGATGTGGCAGCCGCGCCGGGGTCGAAAACCACGCAAATCGCCGCAAAGATGGAGAACAACGGCGCTATTCTCGCCAACGAGTTCTCCGCCAGTCGGGTGAAAGTGCTGCATGCCAATATCAGTCGTAACGGCATCCGTAACGTTGCGTTGACCCATTTCGATGGGCGCGTATTTGGCCCGGCGCTACCGGGGATGTTTGATGCGATTTTGCTTGATGCCCCCTGCTCCGGGGAAGGCGTGGTGCGTAAAGATGCCGACGCGCTGAAAAACTGGTCCGTCGCCAGCAATCTGGAGATAGCCGCCACCCAACGCGAACTGATTATGAGCGCGTTTCACGCATTGCGCTCCGGTGGGGTACTGGTTTATTCCACCTGTACGCTCAACCGTGATGAAAACGAAGCCATCTGTCATTGGCTGAGAGATCAATACCCAAATGCCGTTGAGTTTCTGCCACTGGGCGACCTCTTCCCCGATGCCGGGCGCGCACTCACCGCCGACGGTTTCCTGCACGTTTTTCCACAAATTTACGACTGCGAAGGTTTCTTCGTCGCCCGATTGCGTAAAACTGCCGATGTCGACGCCCTGCCCGCCCCCACCTACAAAGTGGGGAATTTCCCCTTCACTCCGCTGAAACCACGTGAAGCCGCATTGGTGGAAACCGCTGCGAAGTCTGTGGGGCTGAACTGGGATGATGAACTGCATCTGTGGCAGCGGGATAAAGAGATCTGGCTTTTTCCGGCCAATATCGAACCGTTGATCGGGAAAGTCCGTTTCTCCCGCATCGGTATCCGCCTCGCGGAAACACACAACAAAGGCTATCGCTGGCAGCATGAAGCCATTATTGCGCTGGCAGGACATGACAATCCCCTCGCCTTCCCACTGACGCAAGCGGAAGCCGAAGAGTGGTATCGCGGACGGGACATCTACCCGCAAGTCACGCCACCACGCGATGATGTGATTGTGACGTTCCAGGGGCAACCACTGGGGTTGGCCAAAAAAGTCGGTTCACGACTGAAAAACAGCTATCCCCGCGAACTGGTGCGTGATGGGCGCTTGTTTGCCGGGAATGCGTGACGGCGCGCAAAAAAATAGCACGTTCTGACTGGCAACTTGCTCTGTGTTGTACCAGGCTGAATTTTGGGCGACCTTACTGGTCGTACCACAATATCAGCGATCAATGGAGAGCATTATGACGAAGACCAGCGTGCGCATAGGCGCATTCGAAATCGATGATGCCGAGCTGCAAGGGGATAATCAGGGGGAACGAACGTTAAGGATCCCCTGCGATTCTGACCCGGATTTATGTATGCAACTTGATGCCTGGGATGCGGATACCAGCATACCGGCAATTCTCAACGGCGAACATTCGGTCCTGTACCGGGAGCATTACGATCAGAAGTCTGATACCTGGGTTATGCGTCTTGCCTGATCCAAAGGGAACCCGTCCGTAAGACGGGTTATTTACCCGCCTGATTTCCCCTGCCCTCATTCATCCCCTACACTTATCGTTACGTTGTACTGTACCGAGGATGGAATGTTCGCTCTGGTCTTATTCGTTTGCTACCTGGACGGTGGATGTGACGATATCGTCATTGATGTGTTCAATACCGAGCAACAGTGCCTGCGCGCCATGGACGATCAGCGTTTGCGCCACGGAGGCTGCTACCCCGTTGAAGAGTTTATTGACGGTTTCTGGCGTCCGGCCAATGAATTCAGCGATTTTTGATCACTGCACCTGAACCAGCGTTAGCGCACCGCCAAACACCGCCCCCGTATCGATATAGTGCAGATTATACGCATCACAGCGCTGCTTCAGCGGCGTATGTCCGAACCAGAAATGGTCCGCCCCGGCTATTTTTCCGCCTTTGCCGGACAAGAGCTGATTTAACCTGTCGCGTCGCCACAACACTGACTCGCGGTCTACTGCTTTATCCCACTGGTACTCCTCAGACGGATAATCGGCGTGAGCAATGACATTGATGCCGTTGTCGCAGCGCAATTCGAAGATATAGGGTAGTGCTGCACAGGTGTGCAATGCCTCCAGCGCCTGCTGCTGCTCTGCATGAGAGAGCTCTGCGAACCATCGCCCCCCGTTGAGTTGCCACATCGCCGTATCGCCGTAACGCACTGCATCAATCGCCATCTGCTCATGATTTCCGCGCACGGTTTTAAACCATTTTTTATTCAGTAACCTGAGGCACTGAAGACTTTGCGGCCCGCGATCGATCAAATCACCGACGCAAATGAGCAGATCCTGATAAGGGTCAAACTGGCGTTCGCGTAATGCCCCCATTAATTGCGGGTGACAACCGTGCAGGTCACCCACAATCCAGATATGCCGCCAGCGTGTGCCGTCAATACGTTCGTACATATTTCTCCCCCTTATTTTTAGTATAGAAAAAGCCTTGACGAAGGGAATAATATTCGGGCCATGTTAATAATCTAAATCATCCCTAAACGAAGCGTAAATAAAGTACCTGACAGCGTTAATTTGTATTTTGCGGATCTCTAAAATGAGCAGTGAAACAATAAGAGGTCCTCATCGTGTCAAATATCAGCCTGCGCACAGAACTTAATGCAAATTACAATCGGCATATTATTTCCGATTTAGTCACCGGTCGCCTTATTCCTGGCCCCATCTGGAAAAAGATCGATTATCGTATTAAGTTTCTACTACGTTCATTGCTTTTCTGGTCGCCAACGACCCGCATGCTGAACAACCTATCGCGTCGCCCGGAATTTGACCGTCTGCTTAGCGCGCAGGTAACACTGCCGAGCAAATCACATCGCCAGTATCTGACCCGCGGTCTGAATGCGGCACAGCGTGCTGATGCCATCATTGCGCATTACACCTGGCTCGACGAGCAGGTTCCTCCTGTGCTGGCAGATGCGCTGAGTGCAGCAGAATCGTGCCAGATCCTTGAATTTACAGGCAAAGATGATAGCCGTTTTTGTCTGTACGCTTCCTGTGCCAGTAAAGCAGAACGTGAGGGCGAAAGTACATTGTGGCTACGTGATGCTGATAATATCTTGCTGGCCAGTGCGACATTCAGCGTAGTGAGCGAAAACGGTCAGCGCGCGCTGGTCATTGGCGGGTTACAAGGGCCGCGTAAAAGCGTTAACCGTGATGTCATTAAAGTCGCTACCCGCGCCTGCCACGGCGTGTTCCCCAAAAAGATGTTGCTGGAAGTATTGAGCCAGCTGGCAGCACAAACTGGCGTAACGGCACTGTATGGCGTCAGCGATAACGGTCACGTCTTTCGCGCACTGCGTTATCGTTTAAGCAAAGGTCGTCATTTCCACGCCAGCTACGATGAATTTTGGGCTTCTATTGAAGGCGAAAAAGAGAATGCCTGGCGCTGGCGTTTACCCACGCAATTTACCCGTAAACCACTAGAAGCGATCGCCAGTAAAAAACGTGCTGAATATCGCCGTCGTTTTGAATTACTGGATGAGGTGACGGCGAAACTTAACCAACTGTTTCTCTGATAAATATTAAAAGGCGGAGTATTACACTCTGCCTTTTAATATCACCAACCGCTGGCTATATTTCTCGCTTGCCATCTTCCAGAAACTCCCACGCCATGCTTCAGGCGTCTCTTCACAATTTAATCACAATTTTTTAAGATTTACCTTAAGTTAACCCCATGAATTAATGATAAATTGACGCTTCCTGTCGAGGAGTTTATATGAAAAAAGTCATTTTTCTGGTTATCGCGCTTAGCGCAGCGCTTTCTCTTTCTGGTTGTATTGGCCCCTTCTGGGGACCAGGCCCTGGCGGCGGACACGGTGGTGGACACGGCGGAGCCCCAATGCAAGGACCGGGTGGCGGTGGACCGGGAGGTTGGTAAGGGAATAATGCCTGCGCACCGTATTTGCGGAAGAGACAGAACGCCCGGTCATTTCTGCGCGTTTCGTTTTAATTGCCTTTCAAACGCCAGTGCAACAGTCGCGAGATAACCGCTTGAATTCGCGCTGCCGGGCTGGTATTACTGGAGTGCCCAAAAAAAAGACCGAACACGATTCCTGTATTCGGTCCAGGGAAATGGCTCTTGGGAGAGAGCCGTGCGCTAAAAGTTGGCATTAATGCAGGCTAAGTCGCCTGGCACTTTAAGAATAGATGACGACGCCAGGTTTTCCAGTCCGCGACAAAAGTGGTCAAAAAAATCAGGTTATCGTCACGCTTCAAAATGTTAAAACCGCAAGACTTGTTAATACAGGCTTGCGGTTTTTTATTTTAAATCAGTGCGTTAATAACTGATTTTAACAAAGCGTCTCGGCCCGGGCTATAAACGGAGCAAGACTCATCTTTTCACCAGGCCGGTTGGGATCGTCAATCTGGATAATGCTAATCGGTTGACCACTGCTTTTGCCGCTGGCAACCTGCTGTTGTGCAACATCGTTCAGCGGATATTGCACCAGCGTGCTCGGGTTAATCGCGTACAATGCCTTACCCGGCCGACAGGTGAGCATCACTTCTTCACGATTAAACGCCCACTTGTCTTTACCGATTTCAAAACGGCTAACGGTGATCACCTGCGGCACCGCCAGCGCAGCGCCCGAACAGGCCAACAGTAACAATACCAATACACTTTTTTTCATTCTTTCCGCCAGGTTCAGTCAAAAAGGTTCCCAGGTTGCAAATACGCTTACCGCCGCCAGCACCAGCGCGCCGAGCCCCACTTCGGCCCATGTCATGCGTATAAACTGCAGCCGGGCAATGTCATTTTTCAGGCTCAGTCGTGGCACCAGAACATACCGATTCACAAGGGCAATTACCACCATCAGCGCCACAAGCGCACATTTCAGCAACAGCATTCGCCCCCAGGCACTGTTCCACGGCAAAACGCTCCCCTGAACCATCAGAGTATTAATAATACCGGTCAGAATAACCCCGGCGACGGCAAAATGCCCGTAGCGGGAAAAGCGCATCATTGTCGCTATCGCCGCAGCATGCCAGCGCCCACGCGCCAGTTGCATGCAAAACAGCACCGGAAGCAATCCGCCAAGCCAGACCGCAGCACAGAGCAAATGCAAAAGGTGATTACCACGTTGCAATACACCCGCCATTCCCTCTCGCATCGCAGCATGTCCAACGCCTGCCGCCAGCAAAAACTGGATAGCCACCAGCAACAGCAGTCGTTGCTGGTTCTGCGGTTGCAACAGGGCAACAGTCAGGGTTAACAAGGCCATCAGGATTTGTAGCGTCCAGACCGAACCGAACTGTGTGCCGGTCAGCGCCAGCCAGATTTCCGGGCGCAAAACATCCTGCCAGCCGTCACCCATCATTCCGCCCTGCACGCCGAATATCAGCACGGTACTCACCGCATTCAGCCACAAACAGACGTGTTGCAGCGTGCGAAAACGATGCGTCAGCAAACGGCGCAGGTTATGCGGAGCCAGCCACGCACTGAACAGTGCGCAGCCGAAAATCATCATCAGGGCTGCAAAATGAACGAATCGCAGCGCAACATACCCCGTCGCCAGCATGGTTACTTCACGGAAAATTGATACTGGCCGTGAGTTTTGTGCCCGTCGACGGAAACCACATGCCAGTTAACAGTATAATGGCCCGGCATAAGCGGCTGCTCCAGCGGCACGATCATTTGCGTTTTGTCATTCTCATTGCGTTTGATTGTGCCGGTCGTGATAATTTGTTGCTGACTCCCGGTGACGCTGATGCCGCTGAACTGCGGTTCGATACCTTCAGAAAAGGTGAGCGTTAGCGCCTGCGGTGCTGCAGTAACCTCCGCCCCCGCTGCCGGATACTGGTTTTTCAAATGCGCATGCGCCAGCGCGGCGGGAGCGGCAAAAAGCGTGGCGATCAGCGTGATCGTGCGCCAGCGGCGAACAGCAGATGTGAGCATATTGTTCATTCCTTTTTGTTATACATATGGGGCAGAGAATAACCCTGTATAATAATCGCGTCGAGTATCATCGTCGGCGTGCTTGTCTTTATGCGGCAGGCTTAGTAACTTTTGCCGCGTGAACCCAGGAGAAAATCATGACAACGAACCTTGCGCAACTTGAGCAGGACGAAATGGATAAGATCAATGTTGATCTTGCCGCGGCAGGCGTCGCATTTAAAGAGCGCTATAACATGCCTGTGGTTGCTGAAGCCATCGAGCGTGAACAGCCAGAGCACCTGCGTACCTGGTTTCGCGAGCGCTTGATTGCGCATCGGCTGGCCTCAGTGTCGCTTTCCCGCTTACCTTATGAGCCTAAAGCGAAATAACGGAGTCGGGTATGTTGCGTGTTATCGATACCGAAACCTGCGATCTGCAAGGGGGCATTGTCGAAATTGCCTCCGTTGACGTCGTGGACGGCCAAATCGTCAATCCGATGAGCCATCTGGTTCGCCCTGACCGCCCCATCAGTTCACAAGCCATGGCGATACACCGGATCACCGAATCGATGGTTGCCAACCAGCCATGGATAGAAGAGATTGTGCCGAATTATTACGGCAGCAACTGGTATGTCGCCCACAATGCCAGCTTTGATCGCCGCGTCCTGCCGGAAATGCCTGGCGAGTGGATTTGCACGATGAAACTGGCGCGTCGCCTGTGGCCGGGCATTAAATACAGTAATATGGCGCTGTATAAATCCCGCAAGCTCAGCGTGCAGACGCCGCCGGGCCTGCATCATCACCGGGCGCTTTACGACTGCTATATTACCGCAGCGTTGCTGATTGATATTATGCAGGTCTCAGGCTGGTCCGCAGATGAAATGGCGACGATTACCGGTCGCCCCGCGCTGCTGACGACGTTTACGTTCGGTAAATACCGGGGCAAACCAGTATCCGAAATCGCCGATCGCGATCCGGGCTACCTGCGGTGGTTATTCAATAACCTTGAGCGCATGAGCCCGGAACTGCGTCTGACGCTGAAACACTATTTAGGCGAAGAGTAATCCGCGCTTTGCCCCGGCAGGGTTCCCTGCGCCAGGGCTATCAGGAAGGCATATTCCAGCGCTACGCCTTCATAGGATTTAAACCGCCCTGATTTCCCGCCATGCCCGGAATCCATGTCCGTGCAGAGTAACAGTACGTTGTCATCGGTTTTATACTCCCGCAGTTTGGCAACCCATTTTGCCGGTTCCCAGTATTGCACCTGCGAGTCATGCAGGCCGGTAGTGACCAGCATGTGCGGATAGCCGTGCGCGCCGATATTGTCATAGGGACTGTAACTTTTCATGTACCGGTAGTAGGTTTCATCCTGGGGATCCCCCCACTCCTCAAACTCACCGGTGGTAAGGGGGATCGACTCATCCAGCATGGTGGTAACCACATCGACAAAGGGTACCTGGGCAATCACACCGTGAAATAACGATGGCCGTTCGTTAATTACCGCGCCAATTAACAGTCCGCCCGCACTCCCGCCCATGCCATAACAGAACAGCGGCGAACCGTAACCCAGCGCCAGCAAGCTGTCGGTAACGTCAATGAAATCGTTGAAGGTGTTTTTCTTACGAAGAAATTTGCCCTCTTCGTACCATGCCTGCCCCAATTCTCCCCCGCCACGCACATGCGCAATCGCGCACACAAAACCGCGATCAAGCAGGCTCAACCGGCTGCTGCTGAAATCGGCATCCATACTGGCGCCGTAAGATCCGTAACCATAAACCAACAACGGATTTTGCCCGGCGCGGAAATGATTTTTGTTGTACACCAGCGATACCGGCACTTCGACACCATCCCGCGCATGGATCCATAAATGCTCGCTTTGGTACTGGCTGGCGTCAAAACCCGCCACATCAATCTGCTTGATGACACGCCGTTCACCGCTGTCCATGTCCAGCTCAAACAGTGTGTCCGGGGTGGTCATCGATGAGTAACCGTAGCGTAGCCGCGACGTTTCCGGCTCGGGGTTATAAGCAAGCCACGTGACATACGCCGGATCATCAAACGCGATGCCCACAACTTCGCGAGATTTCCGGTTAATTTGCCGCAGACTGGTCAACCCGCGCTGCCGCTCTTCAACCACCAGCCAGTCGGTAAACAAGGTAAACCCTTCCAGCATCACCTGGTCTCGGGCCGGGATCAGCACTTCCCAGCGCTTTTCATCACGGACTTTGGTGCGATAGAGACCAAAGTTTTTGCCGTCCCGATTCGATCGCAGATAGAAAGTGTGCTGGTAGTGATCGAGGCTGTATTCATGGTCTTTACGCCGCGGTAAAAAACGCAGCGGTTGGGCATCGGGTAATTCCGCATCAAGAAGCAGAACTTCGCTGGTCGTGGCGCTGGCCAGATGGATGGTGATGTAGTGCTGCGAGGTGGTTTTGCTCAACCCGACATAGAACGCTTCATCCTGCTCTTCGTAGACCAGTTCATCATGTTGCGCGGGGGTACCAATAGTATGTCGCCACACCTGATACGGCAGCAGCGTGGTCGCATGTTTGCGTACATAATAGAGCGTTTCAGAATCATTGACCCAGACGAACTCTGGCGAGACGTTATCGAGCATTTCCGGATACCAGTTCCCGGTTTCAAGATTGCGAAACCGCAGGCCATATTGGCGACGGGACAGATAATCTTCCGCAATCGCCATAATGGTGTTATCCGGCGAAACGGACATGCCGCCGAGGGTATAAAACTCACTGTGCGCCGCGCGCTGGTTCGCATCAAGGAGCACCTGCCACTCATCCCACTCCGCACTGAGCGCGGACTGACGCTGATAGATAGCATATTCGTTGCCAGGTTCGTAGATATGCCGGTAACGGTAGCCATTTTTGATATAAGGCGCAGAAACCTCACGCTGCGGAATGCGCGAGATAATCTCCCCAAGCACACGGTCCTGAAGCGCCTGTTGCGACGCCATCACCTCGTGCCCGTAGCGGTTTTCTTGTTGAAGATAGTCCAGAACGTCTGGCTGCGAACGCGAGTCGTCCCGCAGCCAGTAATAATTATCGATACGAGTATCACCATGCACAGTCATAGCATGGGGGATTTTTTTCGCTTTCGGCGGCATAGCACTGTTCTTTTTAGTTTTACATACCTATAAGGGTGGCAAAACCCACGCGCGATGCAAGCGAAACGTCGCAGTTGTTATTGCGGGAGAGCATGTTTTTGCTGCTTAAGATCCTCTTCAATCCCTTCACGCACATCGGCAGGAATTTTTAGCGCATCGCCCAGTGCGTTAAGATAGCTCCGCTCCATAAAGTGATCGATATCGATAGCGGCGCAGCTGAGGAAATAGATTTCCAGCGCTTCTTCTTCGTTTGTGACACCTCGCGCCAGACGCTCTGGATCAAGAGGTTGCTCAATGGCCTGCGCGACCAGCGCCCGTCCCTGCTCTTCCACGCCCGCTTCACGAAGTTGTTGTTCGATAGCCGCGCGTTCTTTGTCATCGATATGACCATCACTTTTGGCTGCAAAGACCAGCGCCAGGATCAGGCGCTCTGTGCGCACATCTAATGGTGAATGGTGTTGACCAAACTGGGGGTCATTCTGGTGAGCATCGCGGATACGATCTTTGTATTTATTCCACAGCACGCTGCCGGCCACCGCACCGCCACCGACCAACAATGCGCTGGTACCGTATTTGGTCAGAAGTTTACGCGATGATTTACTGGCAACCAGCAGCCCGGCAAGACCACCCAGCGCTCCGGGTACCAGCAGTTTGCTTAACCCCTGCTCGCCAGAGGATGAAGATGCTGCTCCGTCTTTCTGACCAAGCAGCGATTGTAATTGATTTAACCAACTCATGATGTCCCTCGCCTACTGATAATGGTGCGCTCAGAGTAAGCGAGGGGATGTCAGGAAATGTCTGACTCTGCAAAAGATGGGAAAATTGTGTCAGTTGGGTTGCAGTTGATAGTCCGCCGTACCGGCTTTGCAGTCGATAGCCACTTTATAGTGGATATCGGTGCTTTTCCCGCGCACGGTTAACGGTACAGTCCACTTATCACCCTTGCCGACAATATCCTTGGTGCTGATCCAGGCCACCGGATCGGCCTGGCCAAGTTTTTTTTGATCGTCTGCCCAACGAACGATGCGATTTTGCAAATAGTCACGCTTAACGCTGGCGGCAATGCCTTCAGCGTTAAGCCCCTCGCACGAGGGAAATTTCACCGACTTATCGTTTGCGGCATGCGCCGCCACACTGCCCGCCAGCAAAAGAAAACTGGCGAAAACCCCTGCTATTTTCATGCTTATCTCCTGGTTTTTACCCCTTCAAAGCATGGTACAAATTACAGGCAGTGCAAGATCAGGCGACTTTTGCGCGTTTGGCTGCGCTTTTAATATCGACAGTGTCTGTCGGCTCACTCTCATCATCCGTTGCGGGAGACGCTGTCGGTTCTTGCGCTTCTGCGCCAGGCAATTTACCGGACTTAAGAATGCTGCTAAGCGCCTCTTTTTGTTCGGCAAGCCACAGCGCCATTTGGTCACGTGTTTCATCTTCCAGCGTGACCGGACCTGCGCCTAACCAGTCACCCAGCACTTCCGCCAGATCGAGCATCTTATCGTAAGCATCCGCTTCCTTTTTGCTGGCAAAAGACATTTTTTCCTCACCTTCTCTAATGACTACGTATTTAACTTCTACCGCCATGATGCAGCCTCATTTAACTGTTTATTTATACAGTATAGTAGCGCGATGAAAAAACCATCGCAAGTGATAAAAGACAGACGCAAACGTTTTCGTTTATACTGCGCGCAGTTTTTTTCCCAACGGTAAGCTGCTATGACTCTTTTAGGTACTGCGCTGCGCCCTGCAGCAACTCGCGTGATGTTACTCGGTTCCGGCGAACTGGGCAAAGAAGTGGCCATTGAGTGCCAACGTCTCGGCATCGAAGTGATTGCCGTTGACCGCTACGCCGACGCTCCGGCAATGCATGTCGCCCACCGCTCGCATGTCATTAACATGTTGGATGGCGAAGCGCTGAAGGCGCTGGTGGCGCAAGAAAAACCCCATTTCATTGTGCCGGAAATCGAAGCCATCGCCACCGATACGCTGATTGAGCTGGAAGCACAGGGCCAGCACGTTGTCCCCTGCGCCCGTGCTGCAAAGCTGACAATGAACCGTGAGGGCATTCGTCGTCTTGCGGCAGAAGAACTTCAGCTCCCGACGTCCAGTTACCGTTTTGCCGACAGTGAAGCCGCGTTCCATCAGGCCGTTGAAGAGATTGGTCTGCCGTGTATTGTTAAGCCGGTAATGAGTTCGTCGGGCAAAGGCCAGAGCTTTATTAAACGCGCTGACCAGTTAGCCAAAGCCTGGGAATATGCGCAACAAGGCGGGCGCGCCGGAGCCGGTCGGGTGATTGTCGAAGGCGTGGTCCACTTTGATTTTGAAATCACGCTTCTGACAATCAGTGCGGTAGATGGCGTGCATTTTTGCGCCCCGGTCGGCCACCGTCAGGAAGACGGGGATTATCGAGAATCCTGGCAGCCGCAGCAGATGTCCACTGTCGCACTGCAACGCGCGGAAGAGATTGCCCGCAAAGTCGTACTGGCGCTCGGTGGTCACGGTCTGTTTGGCGTGGAGTTGTTCGTGTGTGGCGATGACGTCATCTTCAGCGAAGTCTCTCCGCGCCCGCATGATACCGGCATGGTCACACTGATTTCGCAGGATCTCTCCGAATTCGCACTGCACGTGCGCGCCTTCCTCGGCTTGCCTGTTGGCGACATCCGCCAGTATGGCCCGTCTGCTTCTGCGGTCATTCTGCCTCGCCTGAGCAGTAAGAATGTGACCTTCGACAATGTGCATAATGCGGTGGGTGCAGGCGTACAGTTGCGCCTGTTCGGCAAGCCGGAAATCGACGGATCCCGTCGTCTGGGTGTAGCGCTGGCGGTGGCCGACAATGTCGAAACCGCCGTGCAACGCGCGATTGCAGCGACGAAGGCCGTTGACGTTCAGGGATAAAAAAGCCCGCTCAGTGTTAACACTGAGCGGGCTTTATGTCTGGCGAGGTTATACCCGCCGCACGGTTACTGTTTCGCGCCTTCTACCGCTTCACGCGCCAGTTTGGTGATACGGTCATAATCTCCCGCTTCCAGCGCATCCGCCGGCACCAGCCAGGAACCGCCGATGCACAGCACGCTTTTCAGCGCCAGGTAGTCACGGTAGTTTGCCGGAGAAATCCCACCCGTCGGGCAGAAACGCACATGCGCAAACGGACCAGCAATGGCCTGCAGCGCTTTGGTGCCGCCATTCGCTTCAGCCGGGAAGAATTTAAACTCTTTCAGACCGTAGTCCATGCCCAGCATCAGTTCAGAAACGGTGCTGATGCCCGGGATCAGCGGGATGGTTCCTTCAGTCGCCGCTTTCAGCAGCGGCTCGGTCAGACCCGGGCTAATGGCGAACTGCGCGCCAGCGGCGGTCACTTCCGCCAGTTGCTGCGGGTTCAACACAGTACCCGCACCGATGATCGCGTCCGGCACTTCTTTGGCAATCGCGCGGATAGCGTCAATGGCACAAGCGGTGCGCAGAGTCACTTCCAGAACGCGAACGCCACCGGCAACCAGCGCTTTCGCCATCGGCACCGCGTGTTCCAGTTTGTTCACTACGATTACCGGCACAACCGGGCCAGTTTTCAGGATTGTTTCCGCACTCGTTTTCCAGTTTTTCATCAGGTTTTTCTCTCGCCAGAACTAAAATCTTGTCGTCTTAAAAAGTGATACAGGTTGCGCCCTGCTCCGCACCGGAAAGTTTCTCCCGCAGTGCGCCAAACATTTCGCGCCCTGTGCCCACGCGCATCGCGCTCAGGTCAGGAATATGTGGCTGACGTGCGGCAAGTTCGTTTTCATCCACCAGCAGCGTTAATTCTCCCGTCTGCCCGTTGACCCGGATGATATCGCCATCACGCACTTTCGCCAGCAATCCACCATCAAAAGCCTCTGGTGTAACGTGGATTGCCGACGGCACTTTACCCGATGCACCTGAGAGCCGTCCATCGGTTACTAAAGCTATTTTGAAACGGCGGTCCAATAATACACCAAGTGGCGGCATGAGTTTATGTAATTCTGGCATTCCGTTCGCTTTCGGTCCCTGATGACGCACAACAACCACGCAATCGCGGTCCAGCAAACCCGCATCGAAGGCTGGCAACACGTCATGCTGGCTTTCAAAAACAATCGCCGGTGCTTCGATAACCTGATTTTCTACCGGTACGGCGGAGGTCTTCATGACCGCGCGCCCAAGATTACCGCTCAGTACTTTGGTGCCGCCGTGTCTGGAGAACGGTTTATCAAAGGTGGCAATGACATCGGCATCGAGCGAGGCGTCAGCGCCCGGACGCCAGTCAAGCTCGCCATTATTCAGCCACGGTTCGTTGGTGTAGCGAGTCAGACCAAAACCCGCCACCGTATTCACGTCTTCATGCAATAAACCGCCTTTGAGCAGTTCGCGCATCAGTACCGGAACCCCGCCCGCCGCCTGGAAGTGGTTAATGTCGGCCGGGCCATTCGGATAGAGACGCGCCAGCAACGGCACCACATCAGAAAGGTCAGAGAAATCATCCCAGTTGATAATGATGCCCGCCGCGCGAGCCATCGCCACCAGGTGCATGGTGTGGTTGGTTGAACCGCCCGTTGCCAGCAACGAAACGATACCGTTGACCACCACTTTCTCGTCAATCATCTTGCCAAGCGGCATCCATTCATTGCCATTGCCGGTGAGACGCGTTACCTGCCGGGCAGCCGCTTCTGTCAGCGCCTGTCGCAGTGGCGCATCCGGATGCACAAAAGAGGAACCCGGTAACTGCATACCCATAAATTCAATCACCATTTGGTTGGTGTTGGCCGTGCCATAGAAAGTACAGGTACCCGGCGCATGATACGAAGCGGCTTCAGATTCCAGCAGTGCCATGCGATCGACTTTGCCTTCAGCATAAAGCTGACGGATACGCACTTTTTCTTTGTTCGCCAGACCGCTAGCCATCGGGCCTGACGGCACGAACAGTGCAGGTAAATGACCAAATGAAAGCGCCGCCATTGCAAGGCCGGGAACAATTTTGTCACACACGCCGAGATACAACGCGCCATCAAACATGTTGTGCGAGAGGCCTACCGCGGCCGACATGGCGATAATTTCACGGCTGAGCAGTGAAAGCTCCATACCGTCCTGCCCCTGAGTAACGCCATCACACATCGCCGGTACGCCGCCGGCAACCTGCCCCACCGCATTAACAGAATGCAGCGCTTTACGAAGGATATCCGGGTAGGTCTCATAGGGCTGGTGCGCAGAAAGCATATCGTTGTAGGAGGTGATGATAGCGATGTTGTTACGCAACATGCTTTTGAGCGAGGCTTTATCGTCGGGCTGACAGGCGGCGAATCCGTGCGCCAGATTGCCGCATGCAAGCGATGAGCGGCGTACGGTGTTGCTTTTCGCCTGCTCAATGCGTGCAAGGTAGGCTGAGCGGGTTTCGCGCGAACGTTCAACAATACGATTTGTTACGCGTAACATATTCGGGTTCATAGAGGCTCCTGAAATTTATCTGTCCGGGGAAACAATGCGCACGGTATGAACGGTTTATCCTGCCAGCCCGAAAACACCGAAGTACTGCGCCCCAAAGGCAAAATCGCTTCAGCCAGTGTAATAAAAAAAGCCCCGCTGGTGAATCCAGTCGGGGCCTGAAAGATGAAAAATTGTCCTGATTTCTGTGTTAGATCATGTTACCGGTAAAATAACAGAGTCTGAACGGCAGCAAGGTTACTCAAACTCGTTCCAGGAACGGCCATCGCGGGTGATCATTGCTACAGACGCAACAGGTCCCCAAGTGCCCGCCTGATAAGGCTTCGGCGAGTCATTATCCGCAGCCCAGGCTTCGGTAATGGAGTCCACCCATTTCCACGCCTCTTCCACTTCATCACGACGCACAAACAGCGCCTGGATCCCACGCATGGTCTCCAGCAGCAAACGCTCGTAAGCATCTGCAAGGTGCGTCTGGTTAAAGGTTTCAGAGTAGCTGAGGTCAAGTTTGGTGATCTGCAGATTATGCTTGTGATCCAGGCCCGGCACTTTGTTAAGTACCTGAATATCCACGCCCTCATCCGGTTGCAGACGGATAGTCAGCTTGTTCTGCGGCAGATCCTGCCACGACTCTTTGAACAGATTCAGTTCCGGCGTTTTGAAGTACACGACAACTTCAGAGCATTTCGCCGGCAGACGTTTGCCGGTGCGCAGGTAGAACGGCACGCCAGCCCAGCGCCAGTTGTCGATATCCACGCGGATAGCAACAAACGTTTCGGTATTACTGGACTTGTTAGCGCCCTCTTCTTCCAGGTAGCCCGGCACTTTTTTGCCTTGCGCAAAACCAGCGGTGTACTGACCGCGTACGGTTTTTTCACGCACGTTGGTGCGGTCGATGCGACGCAATGACTTCAGCACCTTCACTTTCTCATCGCGAATGCTGTCAGCACTCAGGTCTGACGGCGGCGACATTGCAATCATGCACAGGATTTGCAGCAGGTGGTTCTGGATCATATCGCGCATTTGACCTGCCTGGTCAAAATAGCCCCAGCGACCTTCAATACCCACCTCTTCCGCCACGGTGATTTCCACGTGGTCGATGGTGCGATTATCCCAGTTGTTCACAAACAGGGAGTTGGCAAAACGCAGTGCCAGCAGGTTAAGCACCGTCTCTTTACCCAGGTAGTGGTCGATACGGTAAACCTGGCACTCTTCGAAATATTCACCCACCTGGTCGTTGATTTCCCGCGAGGTCGCCAGTGAGGTTCCCAGCGGTTTTTCCATCACCACGCGCGCCGGTTTGGCGTTCAGTTTGGCTTCGCCCAGTCCCTTACAGATGGCGCCGAAGGTGCTCGGCGGCATCGCAAAATAGTTGATGGTGGTGCGATTTTTTTGATCCAGCATGTCGCCAAGGCGTTTAAACGCAGCGGTGTCGTTAACATCAAGATTGCAGAAATCAAGACGGCCGCTGAGCTTGTCCCACAGGCTCTCGTCGATCTTCTCCTTCATGAAGGTTTCGAGCGCTTCACGGATCACCTGTGTATAAGCTTCTTTATCCCAGTCGGCGCGCCCGACGCCCAGGATACGTGTATCCGGGTGGATCTGACCCGCTTTTTCCAGTTGATACAGGGAAGGCAGCAATTTCCGGCGTGCGAGGTCGCCTTTCGCGCCGAAAATGACCAGGTCACACGCCTGGGCTGTTTGTATTACCGCCATGTCATTCTCCTCAGTTGGCTATCCTGGTACTTTAGCCAGGTCTTAGTTGTAATTTTATTACAGTACAATGTACTGCTTTTACGTCATTCCCGAAACTGTTAAGCCTTGTCAGGAAGTGCGTTATTTTGTTGTGACGAAAAATACGTTTTTTCGCCCTGAAAATGCTGGATGTTTGCCCAGGACGCAGCCGATAAAATCCGACGTTGATCAAGTAATGAAAAAAAACAACATCGTTTTTCACAACCGCTTACTTTTCTGCGACGCGCAGGGGTAATATCAGATTCAATCGCATCACGATTTCCCCTTGTGGAATCGTTTTACCATGAGCGCTTTATCACCCATGAATATGCTGGAAAAGATCCAGTCGCGACTGGAAAACCTTAGCAAATCCGAACGTAAAGTGGCGGAAGTGATCCTCGCAACGCCGGAGCAGTCCATTCACTCCAGTATTGCCGCGCTTGCGCAAGAAGCGGGGGTCAGCGAACCGACGGTGAACCGTTTCTGCCGCAGCCTCGATACGCGCGGTTTCCCTGATTTTAAACTGCATCTGGCGCAAAGTCTTGCCAACGGCACGCCTTATGTTAATCGCAATGTCGATGAAGATGACAGTGTAGAAGCCTACACCGGCAAAATCTTCGAATCGGCGATGGCCAGCCTCGATCACGTGCGCCAGTCGCTGGATATGGCGTCGGTAAACCGTGCCGTGGATTTACTGACCCAGGCGAAAAAAATTGCGTTTTTCGGTCTTGGCTCGTCCGCCGCCGTGGCGCACGATGCCATGAACAAATTTTTCCGCTTCAATGTTCCGGTGGTCTATTCCGACGACATTGTCCTGCAACGCATGAGTTGTATGAATTGTAGCGACGATGACGTGGTCGTGCTGATTTCACATACCGGGCGAACCAAAAACCTGGTCGAACTTGCGCAACTGGCGCGTGAAAACGACGCCATGGTCATTGCGCTGACCTCCGCCGGAACCCCGCTTGCGCGTGAAGCGACGCTTGCGATCACGCTGGATGTTCCGGAAGATACCGACATTTACATGCCCATGGTTTCCCGTCTTGCGCAACTGACGGTCATCGACGTGCTGGCAACCGGGTTCACGTTGCGCAGGGGAGCAAAATTCAGGGATAACTTGAAGCGAGTCAAAGAAGCACTGAAAGAATCGCGCTTTGATAAGGAGCTGCTTGTCAAAAGCGATAACCATTAATAGTTAATAATAAAGCGGTAACCTCTTACGCTGTTCGGCCAGACAAATTGCTCTTCACAGCAGGGCGATAGATGACCGAATTCATGTTCACGCAACACCAAGTTGTTTCAGTCAACGGAGTATTACATGTCCAGAAGGCTTCGCAGAACCAAAATCGTTACCACCTTAGGCCCGGCAACCGATCGCGATAACAACCTTGAGAAAGTTATTGCCGCCGGCGCTAACGTGGTGCGTATGAACTTCTCACACGGAACACCGGAAGATCATAAATTACGTGCCGACAAGGTGCGTGAGATTGCGGCAAAACTGGGACGTCATGTTGCTATCCTCGGCGACTTACAAGGGCCAAAAATTCGCGTTTCCACCTTTAAGGAAGGCAAAGTCTTCCTGAATATCGGTGATAAATTCCTGCTCGACGCCAACCTGGGTAAAGGTGAAGGCGACAAAGAAAAAGTCGGCATCGACTATAAAGGTCTGCCAGCTGATGTCGTGCCCGGCGATATCCTGCTGCTGGATGATGGTCGCGTGCAGCTCAAAGTGCTGGAAGTTCAGGGCATGAAAGTGTTCACCGAAGTCACCGTCGGCGGCCCGTTGTCCAACAATAAGGGCATCAACAAACTCGGTGGCGGTCTGTCCGCAGAAGCGCTGACGGATAAAGACAAAGCGGATATCGTTACCGCTGCGATGATCGGTGTTGATTACCTGGCCGTCTCCTTCCCGCGCTGCGGCGAAGATCTGAACTATGCGCGCCGCCTTGCGCGCGATGCAGGTTGTGATGCAAAAATCGTGGCAAAAGTTGAGCGTGCGGAAGCCGTTTGTAACCAGGAAGCGATGGATGATGTGATCCTCGCATCCGATGTGGTGATGGTTGCCCGCGGCGACCTCGGTGTTGAGATTGGCGACCCGGAGCTGGTGGGTATCCAGAAAGCGCTTATCCGTCGCGCCCGTCAGCTAAACCGCTCGGTGATCACCGCAACCCAGATGATGGAGTCAATGATCACCAACCCGATGCCAACCCGTGCGGAAGTGATGGACGTCGCCAACGCCGTCCTGGACGGCACCGATGCGGTCATGTTGTCTGCGGAAACTGCTGCCGGTCAGTACCCTTCTGAAACCGTTGCTGCGATGGCGCGCGTTTGCCTGGGCGCAGAGAAGATCCCCAGCATCAACGTCTCCAAACACCGCCTCGATATTCAGTTTGATAACGTGGAAGAAGCCATCGCGATGTCGGCGATGTATGCCGCGAACCACCTGAAGGGTGTAACCGCTATCATCACCATGACCGAATCAGGGCGTACGGCGCTGATGACGTCACGCATCAGTTCTGGTCTGCCGATTTTCGCCCTCTCCCGCCACGAACGTACGCTGAACCTGACCGCGTTGTACCGTGGTGTTACGCCGGTTTATTTCGATAGCTATACCGATGGCGTTGCCGCAGCCAACGATGCAGTTATCTTGCTGCGTGATAAAGGCTACCTGCTCTCCGGCGATCTGGTCATTGTGACTCAGGGCGATGTGATGAGCACCATCGGCACCACCAATACCACGCGTATTCTGACCGTCGAATAATGACCGTGTAGAATGCAAAAGGCCTCCCGTTTCAGGAGGCCTTTTTTATGCCGTTATTTTTTTGGATACAGCTCTTTGCGCCTGTACGGCTCGGTCTCGCCAGGTTTGCGCGTTTTCAGCAATTTCAGGATCCAGGTGTATTGTTCCGGATGCGGACCAACAAACACCTCCACCTCTTCATTCATCCGGCGGGCAATGGTGTTATCGTCTGCGGTCAGCAGATCGTCCATCGGCGGGCGCACCTGAACAATCAGACGATGCGTGCTGGCATCATACACCGGGAAAAGCGGCACCACGCGTGCGCGGCAGACTTTCATCAGACGACCAATGGCCGGCAACGTCGCTTTATAGGTGGCAAAGAAATCGACAAACTCACTCTGTTCCGGGCCGTGATCCTGGTCCGGAAGATAATAGCCCCAGTACCCCTGACGTACAGACTGGATAAAAGGTTTGATACCGTCATTACGTGCGTGCAGACGCCCGCCAAAACGGCGGCGCACCGTGTTCCACACGTAGTCGTACACTTTATTGCCCTGATTGTGGAACATCGCCGCCATTTTCTGCCCCTGCGATGCCAGCAACATTGCCGGAATATCCACGCCCCAGCCATGCGGAACCAGAAAAATCACTTTCTCATCGTTGCGGCGCAACGCATCAATGATCTCTTTTCCCTGCCACTCCACACGCGGTAAGATTTTTTCCGGGCCGCGAATCGCCAGTTCGGCCATCAATACCATGGCCTGCGGCGCGGTGGCGAACATCTCGTCGATGATCGCTTCCCTTTCCGCTTCGCTTTTTTCCGGAAAGCAGTAATACAAATTGATTTGCGCCCGACGACGCGCGCTTTTACCGAATTTCCCCGCCAGTCGCCCCAGCTTACCCAGCAGCGGATCGCGCAGTGAAGGGGGGATCATCGCCACGCCAGCAAATGCCAGCACGCCCAGCCACGCGCCCCAGTTGCGCGGATGCCGGAATTCAGGTTCGAATTCCGGAATGTATTCACCGTTATTTTTTTTCGTTTCCATGCATCTTCCGCAGGCCAGACATCAAGTCAGAAAAGATAATCAGATAGTGTAGCGAGCCGTTATCTTTCACACAAAAGAAAAAGCCGACGCGGTTAAGGCATCGGCTTTATACGCACATTTCTTAGGCGAATCAGTCGAAACCGAGCTGCGGTACAACCTCTTTCACCTGTGCCAGGTAATCTTTACGATCCGACCCTGTCAGCCCTTCCGTCCTTGGTAACTTCGCCGTTAACGGGTTTACCGCCTGTTGGTTGATCCACACTTCATAATGCAGATGCGGACCCGTAGACCGCCCGGTATTACCGGAGAGCGCAATACGATCGCCACGTTTCACTTTCTGCCCGTCTTTCACCAGCAGTTTACGCAGGTGCATATAGCGTGTGGTGTAGGTTCGACCGTGGCGGATAGCGACATAATAGCCTGCCGCGCCGCTACGCTTCGCCACAACCACTTCACCGTCGCCCACAGACAACACAGGCGTACCCTGTGGCATGGCGAAATCGACGCCTTTATGTGGCGCAACACGGCCGGTTACCGGGTTCAGACGGCGCGGGTTAAAATTCGACGAAACGCGGAACTGTTTCGAGGTCGGGAAGCGCATGAAACCTTTCGCCAGCCCGGTGCCGTTGCGGTCATAGAACTTACCGTCTTCAGCACGGATAGCGTAATAATCTTTGCCGTCTGAGCGCAGACGCACGCCCACAAGCTGACTCTGCTCCTGCTTACCCTCCAGCATCTCGCGGGACATCAGCACAGAGAACTCATCCCCTTTTTTCAGCTTACGGAAATCCATCTGCCACTGCATGGCTTTGATCACTGAGCTAATTTCACTATTGGTCAGCCCGGCGTCGCGCGCGCTGGCGACAAAACTCCCGCCAACGGTGCCTTTCATCGCCGTATTCACCCAGTCGCCCTGTTGCAGCTCACTGCTCATTTTGAACGCACCGCTTTCGGTACGATCGTATGTGCGGGTTTCACGACGCGACATCTCCCAGGTCAGGCGTTGCAGATCGCCATCCGCGGTTAATGTCCAGGAAAGTTGCTGACCAATTTTCAGGTTGCGCAACTCTTTATCCGCATCGGCAAGCTGACTGATATCGCCCATATCAATGCCGTATTGATTGAGGATACTGCTCAGGGTATCGCCTGTAGAAACCACATATTCATGCACGCCAGCATCGCTGGCGGTTTTGTCATCCAGGTCATCCTGCGGGATATCTTCCACTTCGTCAGGCATGGTCTGATCGATAGGTTCGCTGGCTTCGGGCAGCAGAGAACGGATTTCGTTCTTTTTGAGTTCAATGGTTTTGACGATCGGCGCGGAAGTCGCTTCCGGGTGATAAACATAAGGCCGCCAGACAGCGACCGTAAGAGTGAGAACGGTAAGCGACCCCAGCATGACGCGATGGGGCCGCGGTAAATTGTTAAATGCCAGGGCGACAGAGCGGGCTATCTGTTGCACGTATTCACTTCCTCGTTATTCTCCTTTCAGGCAGCTCGCATACTGGTTAGACAGTTGGGCAAGGAACTGCGGATAGCTCTCTTTGCCTAACTTGATACTGATCCCGAGTGGATCCAACGTCCCCATTCGAACGGATGTCCCTCTGGCAACAGCTTCAACGACCGCTGGCCTGAACTGTGGCTCAGCAAAAACGCAGGTTGCTTTTTGCTCAACCAACTGTGTTCTGATTTCATGTAAACGCTGCGCACCGGGTTGAATTTCGGGGTTGACGGTAAAATGGCCGAGTGGTGTCAGCCCGTAGTGTTTTTCAAAGTAACCGTAGGCGTCATGAAAAACGAAATACCCTTTCCCTTTCAGCGGTGCCAGCTCGTCTCCGACCTGTTTATCGGCCCGGGCTAATGATGCCTCAAATGCCTGCAGGTTGGCGTCCAGCTTTGCTCGACTTTGCGGCATAACTTCCACTAATTTATCGTGGATTGCAACCGCTGACAGCCGCGCTATCTCTGGCGAGAGCCACAGGTGCATGTTGTAATCGCCATGATGGTGATGTTCGTCACTTTTTTCGCCTTCATGGGAATCACCTTCGTGATCATGCTCGTCGTCGTCAGCCCCTTTCATGAGTAGCGTTTTCACGCCGTCAAGTTCCGCCATTGTCACTCTTTTATTCGCCGGAATTTGCTGCGCGGACTTCGCCATAAACGCTTCCATATCCGGTCCGACCCAAAAGACTAAGTCCGCGTTCTGTAAGCGTTTTACATCAGACGGGCGGAGTGAATAATCATGCTCAGAGGCACCATCGGGTAGCAAAACTTCCGTCGTGGTGACGCCATCTGCAATGGCCGAAGCAATAAAACCCAGCGGCTTTAACGAGGTTACGACGGCAGCGTTAGCAGTTTGTGCTGCCCCGCCGAGGAGAGCAGCGGATAACGCTGCGCAAAGAAGCGTATTTTTATGTAACATAATGCGACTAGTGATCGTAATGAGTATGTGGGATGTGATATTATAACATTCGACAACTTGTGCAACCCCTTAAATGCTATGACGAATCTTGTAACGCTCGAAAAAGTCACCGTCGCGTTTGGCCAATGGCGCGTTTTATCTGACATTTCGCTTAAATTATGCCCCGGTAAAATTCTGACCTTGCTCGGTCCTAATGGCGCGGGCAAATCCACGCTGGTGCGTGTGGTGCTTGGGTTGGTAGCACCCGATGCCGGGGTGATCAAGCGCGACAAAAACCTGCGTATCGGCTATGTGCCGCAAAAATTACAGCTGGACACGACCCTGCCGCTGACCGTGGGGCGTTTTCTGCGCCTGCGTCCGGGCACACGCAAAGACGAGATCATTCCGGCACTGAAACGGGTGCAGGCTGCCCATCTGGTTGAGGCGCCAATGCAAAAACTTTCCGGCGGGGAAACTCAGCGTGTATTGCTTGCCCGCGCATTGCTTAACCGCCCGCAATTACTGGTGCTTGATGAGCCCACTCAGGGTGTGGACGTCAACGGGCAGGTCGCGCTGTATGATCTGATCGACCAGCTTCGTAAAGAGCTGGATTGTGCCGTACTGATGGTGTCGCACGACCTGCATCTGGTGATGGCGAAAACCGATGAAGTACTGTGTCTGAATCATCACATCTGCTGTTCCGGTACGCCGGAAGTTGTCTCAATGCACCCGGAGTTTATCTCCATGTTTGGCCAGCGTGGTGCCGAACAGCTCGGCATCTATCGCCATAACCATAACCACCGCCACGATTTACAGGGACGCATTGTATTGCGCCAGGGTAATGGACGCTCATGATTGAATTATTACTGCCCGGCTGGTTTGCCGGGATTATGCTGGCCTGCGCCGCCGGGCCGCTGGGCTCATTTGTGGTCTGGCGTCGGATGTCCTATTTCGGCGATACGCTGGCGCATGCCTCTTTGCTGGGTGTGGCATTTGGTTTTCTGCTGGATGTAAATCCTTTTTATGCCGTTATCGCCGTGACGCTGTTACTGGCAGCCGGTCTGGTTTGGCTGGAGAAACGCCCGCATCTGGCGATCGACACGCTGCTCGGTATCATGGCGCACAGTGCGCTGTCGCTGGGTCTGGTCGTGGTCAGCCTGATGTCGAATATCCGCGTCGATCTGATGGCATATCTGTTCGGTGACCTGCTGGCAGTCACACCGGAGGATTTACTTGCTATCGCGCTCGGCGTGGCGATCGTTCTGGGGATTTTACTCTGGCAGTGGCGCAATTTGCTGTCGATGACCATCAGCCCCGAACTGGCCTTTGTCGATGGCGTAAAACTGCAGCGCGTAAAACTGTTGCTGATGCTGGTTACCGCCCTGACCATCGGTGTGGCGATGAAATTTGTCGGCGCGCTGATTATTACATCGCTGCTGATTATCCCCGCCGCCACCGCACGCCGTTTCGCCCGCACGCCGGAACAAATGGCGGGCGTGGCGGTAGGTATCGGAATGATTGCGGTGACGGGGGGACTGGCTTTCTCCGCGCTGTACGATACCCCGGCGGGCCCATCCGTGGTGCTGTGCGCTGCGCTACTGTTTATCTGCAGTATGATGAAGAAAACCGCCAGTTGAATGGTGTGCCGGGAGCGATGCGTTATGCTCCCGGTATTCAGCTTTACGGCATTTCCGGCGGCGTAATACCGAAGTGATTCCACGCTCTGACCGTTGCCATTCTTCCGCGCGGAGTACGTTGTAAAAAGCCCTGCTGGATGAGATACGGCTCCAGCACGTCTTCGATGGTTTCCCGCTCTTCACCAATGGCCGCCGCCAGGTTATCCAGACCAACCGGCCCGCCGAAGAACTTATCAATCACCGCCAGCAGCAGTTTGCGATCCATATAATCAAACCCTTCGGCATCCACATTCAACATATCGAGCGCCTGGGCGGCAATGTCAGCCGAAATATCGCCGTTATGCTTCACCTCGGCGAAATCACGCACCCGACGCAAAAGGCGGTTCGCGATACGTGGCGTACCACGCGAGCGACGCGCCACTTCCAGTGCACCTTCATCGCTCATTTCCAGCCCCATAAACCGCGCGCTGCGCCCCACAATGTGCTGCAAATCCGCCACCTGGTAAAACTCCAGACGCTGCACAATACCGAAACGATCGCGCAACGGAGAGGTCAGCGAGCCCGCACGGGTTGTCGCGCCAATCAGGGTAAACGGCGGTAAATCAATTTTGATTGAGCGCGCCGCCGGGCCTTCGCCAATCATAATATCCAGCTGATAATCCTCCATCGCCGGATAGAGCACCTCTTCCACAACGGGTGAAAGACGGTGGATTTCATCAATAAACAACACGTCGTGTGGTTCAAGATTCGTCAGCATCGCCGCCAGATCGCCCGCTTTTTCCAGTACCGGACCGGACGTTGTGCGCAGGTTCACGCCCATTTCGTTCGCCACAATATTGGCCAGCGTGGTTTTCCCTAAGCCTGGCGGGCCGAAGATCAGCAGATGGTCCAGCGCATCGCCGCGCAGTTTAGCCGCCTGGATAAAAATCTCCATTTGCGAACGCACCTGCGGTTGACCAATATACTCGTCGAGCATTTTCGGACGAATAGCGCGATCCGCGACCTCTTCTATGTTGCTACTGGCAGGCGCCACCAGACGGTCTGCTTCAATCATCCTCTACCTCACAACGCCGCGCGCAGCGCTTCACGGATCAGGGTTTCACTGTTAGCGTCCGGACGGGCGATTTTGCTGATCATCCGGCTGGCTTCCTGTGGTTTATAGCCCAGCGCCACCAGCGCGGCAACCGCTTCTTGCTCCGCATCGTCCGTCGCCGGGCTTGCCGGCGAAGCCAGCACCAGGTCAGCAGCAGGCGTGAACAGATCGCCATGCAGACCTTTAAAGCGGTCTTTCATTTCCACGATCAGGCGCTCAGCGGTTTTCTTGCCAATACCTGGCAATTTGATGAGTGCGGCGGGATCTTCACGCTCGACCGCGTTGACAAACTGCTGCGCCGACATGCCAGAGAGGATCGCCAGCGCCAGTTTCGGCCCGACGCCGTTGGTTTTTATCAGCTCGCGAAACAGCGTCCGTTCCTGTTTATTGTTAAAACCGAACAGCAGTTGCGCATCTTCACGCACCACGAAATGAGTAAAGACAATGGCCTCTTTACCGGCATCCGGTAACTCGTAAAAACAGGTCATTGGCATATGGACTTCATACCCCACCCCTCCTGCTTCCAGCACCACTAACGGGGGTTGTTTTTCGACAATAATGCCTCTGAGTCTGCCTATCACGTGACGCTCCTGCGCTAAGGGCTGAAGTTGTAATGCTGTATCATAAAAAAAGGCTGGATAGATATCCAGCCGAATATACAGGAAAAGCGCGAGCGCGATTCAGGAATTCGCGTAATACGCGGCGTCTGCAAGGTCCGTAAGTAAATCACGCTGCTCAGGTTGCCAGCCCAGAACGTTGCGGGTGCGCTCGCTGGACGCCGCCATTTCCGTGGCAGCAAAGGCGGCGAACCAGCCAAAATGTTCCGCACCGCGTGATTCCGCTGGTATCCCGAGCATACTGCCTATGGCGAAAGCGATGTCGTGCATCGGGATCCCCTCTTCCGCCACGGCATGGTAAACCGACTGTGTGACACCCGTTTCCAGCGCCAGCCGGTACACCTTTGCCGCATCCAGTCGGTGAACTGCTGCCCAGCGGTTTTCCCCGTTTCCCGGCCAGGCAGCGACGCCGTTTTTTTTCGCCAGTGCAATCAGGTTCGGCACAAAGCCATGATCGCCAATGCCATGAACCGTTGGAGCGAGACGAATGCTGGCGGTGCGTACGCCTTTTTCCGCCAGCGCCTGTGCGGCCTGTTCCGTACGGCGCAGGTATTCGGGTCCCGTGCCCGGTTTATCGTCTTCCGTTGCCAGACGCCCTTGCACCAGCCTCGCAAGGCCGGAAGTTACCAGCAACGGGCGTTCGCTCCCCAATAAAGCCTCGCCCAGGACCTCAATGGCACGCTGGTCCTGCGCGCAGTTATCCGCAAAACGGGAGAAGTCATGATTGAAAGCCGTGTGGATCACCGCATCCGCCTTTGCTGCGACATCAAACAGCAGTTGATGGTCATCCAGCGTCCCGTATACCGCCTTCCCCCCGGCGTTCAGTAATGCCAGCGCTTTGCCCGGGTTCCGCGCCAGTCCGCTCACCTGGTGCCCGGCAGCCAGTAATTCCGCCGCCACTGTTGCGCCAACCCAACCGGTAGCGCCTGTCAGAAAAACATGCATGCGTGTGTCTCCTTATGTTGACTCGCGCTGTTATCCTGATGAATATCCATAACGGAGAAAAGTAGTGACATTATCGTGGTATAAGGACTAACAGGATGCAAAGCGTGACTCAGCCGAAAGATCTCGGTCAGTACCTGAAATCCCGCCGCGCGCAGCTTGATCCTCTCGCGCTGGGTTTCCATACCGCGCGCAGGCGCACGCCCGGGCTGCGTCGGGAGGAAGTGGCGCATCTGGCCTGTATCAGCGCGACATGGTACACATGGCTTGAGCAGGGACGTGGCGGTACGCCTTCCGCAGAAGTACTGGAGCGAATTTGCCAGGCGCTACGCCTCTCTGAGCGTGAGCGCGAACATGTGTTTCACCTTGGGCTTGGGCGAGCGCCCGGCGTGCATTACAACCCGACGGGAACCGTGAGCGAACGCCTGCAAAAGGTGCTGGATCATATGCCGCTCAGCCCGGCGATGATCCGTAACGCCACCTGGGATGTGGTGGCATGGAATAAAGCGGCTACGGTGGTACTGGCGGATTACCCCTCCCTCCCCCCGCAGCAGCGCAATATCTTGCGGCGCATGTTTCTGGAGCCTCATGTGCGTGCCATGCAAACGGATTGGCATGGCCTGACGCGTTTTCTGGTGGCGGCCTTTCGCGCTGATGCAACCCGTGCCGGCGCTTCCGCTGAGATCCGTCCGTTGATCGAGGAACTGAGCGCCGCTTCACCGGAGTTTGCCCGGCTATGGCAGAGTAATGATATCGAGGAGATGGCGGAAGGGACGAAGATCCTGCTGCACGGTCATGTTGGCAGGCTGTCGCTTGAGTACTCGAGTTTTTCCGTTGAGGGGCAACCCGATCTGACGATGGTGGTCTATAACCCTTCCAGCGAAGAAGATGCGCAAAAAATCAGTTCGCTGTTATAAAAAAAGCGCCAGCATGAGGCGCTTTTCAACGTAATCTTCCGCGCGCCAGATTAAGCCGGGAACTGCTTACCTGTAAGGCATTCTGGCTAACATGGCAGTGGGTAATGGCGATCGCCAGCGCATCGGCGGCATCCGCCTGCGGGTTAGCGGGCAGTTTCAGCAAGGTACGCACCATATGCTGCACCTGGCTCTTTTCCGCGCTACCGATGCCAACAACCGTCTGTTTCACCTGACGGGCGGCATATTCGAATACCGGTAACGCCTGATTCACAGCAGCAACAATCGCCACGCCGCGCGCCTGTCCCAGCTTGAGCGCCGAGTCGGCGTTTTTCGCCATAAACACCTGTTCGATGGCAAAAAAATCGGGCTGAAACTGGGTGATAATTTCCGTCACGCCTGCATAAATCAGCTTCAGACGCGACGGTAAATCGTCCACTTTTGTCCGGATACAGCCGCTACCAAGATAGGTTAACTGCCGCCCGGTCTGGCGGATCACCCCATAGCCGGTGACGCGTGACCCCGGGTCGATACCGAGAATAATCGCCATCATGCGTCTCCGGTTTTATGCGGATTAAGCGACATCAGAGCGTCGCTGCGACCTCATCAGAGATCTCACCGTTATGGTAAACTTCCTGCACGTCGTCGCAATCTTCCAGCATATCGATCAGACGCAGCAGTTTCGGCGCTGTTTCTGCATCCATGTCCGCTTTGGTAGACGGGATCATAGACACTTCCGCGTTGTCGGCTTTCAGACCAGCCGCTTCCAGCGCGTCGCGCACGGCACCCATCTCTTCCCACGCGGTGTAAACGTCAATTGCGCCGTCATCAAAGGTCACCACATCTTCTGCACCGGCTTCCAGCGCCGCTTCCATGATGGTGTCTTCGTCGCCCGCTTCAAAGGAGATCACCCCTTTTTTGCTGAACAGGTAAGCCACAGAACCATCAGTGCCGAGATTACCACCGCATTTGCTGAACGCGTGACGCACTTCGGCAACGGTACGGTTACGGTTGTCACTCAGGCATTCCACCATCACCGCGGTGCCGCCAGGGCCGTAACCTTCATAAATGATGGTTTCCATGTTCGCGTCGTCATCACCGCCGACGCCGCGTGCAATGGCGCGGTTCAGGGTGTCACGGGTCATGTTGTTGCCCAGTGCTTTATCCACTGCCGCACGCAAACGCGGGTTGGAGCCGATATCGCCGCCACCCAGACGCGCTGCCGTGACCAGCTCACGAATGATTTTGGTGAAGATCTTACCGCGCTTGGCATCCTGTGCTGCTTTGCGGTGTTTGGTGTTGGCCCATTTACTATGACCTGCCATAAAAAACTCTCCAAGAAACCGCCCGATCAGGCGGTATGAATTACAAACTCTTCAATCGCCTCCCGGTTGCTCCACGACTTGGTTAATGCAGCCGCTTGCGGCGCATCAACCCAGCGGTAGGCCAGATGTTCGCTAAAAACAATCTGCCGCTCGTGTGGCAACGCGAGACAAAACCAGGACTCGCTGTTATGCGTAATGCCTGGTGCGTAGCGATGACGTAAATGACTAAAAATTTCATACTCCACCGTGCGCTGACAGTCGACTAAGGTCAGTTGCTCAAGAGCAATATCGATGTCGACCTCTTCCTTTACTTCACGCACAGCGGCCTGCAACGCGGTTTCCCCTGCTTCCAGGCTGCCGGTTACCGACTGCCAGAAATCGGGATCGTCGCGTCGCTGCAGCATCAGCACCCGTTTCGAATCCTGCGCGTAAATCACGACCAGCACGGAAACGGGATGCTTAAATGGCATGTTACTTATTCTCCGCAGACTCTTTTTTCAGTACCGCAATACCCAACTCAGCCAGCGCCGCCGGATTGGCGAAGCTCGGTGCTTCGGTCATCAGACACGCAGCCGCCGTCGTTTTCGGGAAGGCGATAACGTCACGGATATTGTCCGTGCCGGTCAGCAACATGGTCAGGCGATCCAGGCCAAACGCCAGGCCTGCGTGCGGCGGCGTACCGTATTTCAGCGCGTCCAGCAGGAAGCCAAACTTCTCACGCTGTTCCTGATCGTTAATGCCCAGAATACCGAACACGGTCTGCTGCATTTCGCCGTTGTGGATACGCACGGAACCGCCGCCCACTTCATAACCGTTAATGACCATATCGTAGGCGTTGGCAACGGCATCTTCCGGCGCTGCTTTCAGCTCTGCGGCAGACATGTCTTTCGGCGAGGTGAACGGGTGGTGCATTGCCGTCAGACCGCCTTCACCGTCATCTTCAAACATTGGGAAATCAATCACCCACAGCGGCGCCCATTTGGCTTCGTCGGTCAGGTTCAGATCTTTGCCCACCTTCAGACGCAGCGCGCCCAGCGCATCGGCAACCACTTTTTTGTGATCCGCGCCGAAGAAAACCATATCGCCATCTTGTGCGCCAGTGCGTGCCAGGATTGCGTTGACGATATCGGCATTGAGGAACTTCGCCACCGGGCTGGTGATGCCTTCCAGGCCTTTTGCCGCTTCATTGACCTTAATATAGGCCAGACCTTTCGCGCCGTAGATTTCGATAAATTTGCCGTAGTCGTCAATCTGTTTACGGCTGATCTGTGCGCCGCCTGGCACACGCAGCGCGGCAACGCGACCTTTTGCGTCGTTCGCCGGACCGGAGAAGACTTTAAACTCAACCTCTTTGAGCAGGTCAGCAACGTCCACCAGTTCCATCGGGTTACGCAGATCCGGTTTATCGGAACCGTAACGACGTTCGGCTTCAGCAAAGGTCATGATCGGGAAGCCACCCAGATCCACGCCTTTGATTTCCAGCCACAACTGGCGAACCAGTGCTTCCATCACTTCACGCACCTGCGGCGCGGTCATAAAGGAGGTTTCCACATCGATCTGGGTGAATTCCGGCTGGCGGTCAGCACGCAGGTCTTCGTCGCGGAAGCATTTTACGATCTGATAGTAGCGGTCAAAACCGGACATCATCAGCAGCTGTTTGAACAACTGAGGGGACTGCGGCAGCGCGTAGAATTTGCCTTTATGCACACGGCTTGGCACGAGGTAGTCGCGCGCGCCTTCCGGCGTGGCTTTGGTCAGCATCGGGGTTTCGATGTCGAGGAAGCCATGGTCATCCATAAAGCGACGGACAAAGCTGGTGATTTTCGCACGCGTTTTCAGGCGCTGAGCCATTTCCGGACGACGCAAATCGAGATAGCGGTATTTCAGACGCGCTTCTTCAGTGTTGACGTGGTTGGAGTCGAGCGGCAAGGCTTCGGCGCGGTTGATAATGTTCAGCGCAGTCGCGAACACTTCCACTTCGCCGGTAGCCATATCTTTGTTGACGTTTTTCGCATCGCGGGCGCGTACGGTGCCGGTAATCTGAATGCAGAACTCATTACGCAGTTCGGAAGCGAGCTGGAACGCATCCTGATGGTCCGGGTCGAAAAACACCTGCACGATGCCTTCACGATCGCGCATATCAATAAAGATAAGGCTACCGAGGTCACGACGACGATTGACCCACCCACAAAGCGTTACTTGCTGTCCCACATGGGACTGATTGAGCTGCCCGCAATATACTGTACGCATGAGATATCCCTTAATTAGCTGCGTGCGACCCGTCACCTGCGGTGCAGGCGCTTAGGTAGCAGCTATTTTCGTATGTCACAACTGGATGAAAAAAGGGGGCTATTATACTGGAAATTCTGCCTGACGATAAGCCCGCGACTGACTGTACGCGCGTTTGCTGCGCGCTTATTGCGCATTCTCACAAAATTTAACAAAATTTGTAAACCGCGCGCGACGCCAGAACGCGTAAGGTAGCTACCGACGTCATTCATTTTTCAGGAGTTATTATGCTGGAACTCAACGCTGAGAAAACCGCGCTGGTGGTGATCGATTTGCAGGAAGGCATTCTGCCTTTCGCCGGTGGCCCGCACACCGCGCAGGATGTGGTACAGCGCGCCGCTGTGCTGGCGGAAACATTTCGCGCCAAAGGCGCGCCGGTCGTGCTGGTGCGCGTGGGCTGGTCAGCCGATTTCGCCGAAGCGCTGAAACAACCGGTAGATGCGCCAGCCGGTGGTCACGCTCTGCCCGCTAACTGGTGGGATTACCCGCTCACGCTGGGTAAAAAAGCGAGTGACATCGAAGTGACGAAACGTCAGTGGGGCGCGTTCTACGGCACCGAGCTGGAGTTGCAATTACGCCGTCGCGGCATTGACACCATTGTGCTGTGCGGTATTTCGACCAATATTGGCGTCGAGTCCACCGCCCGTAATGCCTGGGAACTCGGCTTCTCGCTGGTGATCGCAGAAGATGCCTGCAGCGCGGGCAGCAGCGAACAGCATCACGGCAGCATCACCCACATTTTCCCGCGTATTGGCCGTGTTCGCAGCACAGATGAGATCGTCAACGCATTATGATTTACATCGGCCTGCCGCAATGGTCGCACCCGAAATGGGTGCGCCTTGGCATCACCAGTCTCGAAGAGTATGCCCGGCATTTTAATTGCGTCGAAGGCAATACCACGCTCTACGCACTGCCCAAAGCAGAGGTGGTGAGCCGCTGGCGCGATCAAACCACCGACGATTTTCGCTTCTGCTTTAAATTTCCTGCGACCATTTCCCACCAGGCTGCGCTGCGCAACTGCGCCGACCTGACCACGGAATTCTTTACCCGCCTGTCGCCGCTGGCAAACCGTATTGGTCAGTACTGGATCCAGTTGCCTGCCGCGTTCGGCCCGCAGGATTTACCTGCGCTGTGGGCTTTTATTGACACCCTTCCGGCCACATTCACCTATGGGGTTGAAGTCCGCCATCCGGCTTTTTTTGCCAAAGGCGAGGACGAAAAAGCGCTGAACCAGGGGCTCCATGCCCGCGGCGTCAATCGGGTGATCCTGGATAGCCGCCCGGTGCACAGCGCCGTTGCGCACAGTGAAGCCGTTAAAGAAGCACAGCGTAAAAAACCCAAAGTTCCGGTGCATGCGCTGGTCACCGCTAACAACCCGCTGGTGCGTTTTATCGGCAGCGATAATATGCAACAAAACCGTGAATTGTTTGCAGTATGGCTAAGCAAATTGCCGCTCTGGGAACAAACCACCACGCCCTATCTCTTTTTACACACGCCGGATATTGCCCAGGCGCCGGAACTGGTGGAAACACTGTGGCAGGATTTATATACAGTACTGCCCTCCATTGGCGACGCGCCCGCCATTCCCCGGCAATCTTCTCTTTTTTGAATGAACCACCTATCATTGTTAAGCGGTCACCAGAGCCTTAAAGGGAGTTTGTATGGTTAGCGCGCTTTATGCCGTGTTGGGTGCGTTGTTACTGCTGAAGTTTTCATTTGATGTGGTCCGCCTGCGTATGCAGTATCGCGTGAGCTATGGGGATGGCGGATTTAGCGAGCTACAAAGCGCGATTCGTATCCATGGCAACGCGGTGGAGTACATCCCCATCGCGCTCATCCTGCTGCTCTTTATGGAGATGGACGGCGCGCAAACCTGGATAGTGCATGTTTGCGGGCTGCTGCTGATCGCGGGTCGCCTGATGCATTATTATGGCTACTATCATCGGCTGTTCCGCTGGCGTCGTTCCGGCATGAGCGCCACCTGGTGTTCACTGGTGCTTATGGTGCTGGTAAACCTGTGGTATATGCCCTGGGAGTTGGTTTTCTCCCTGCATTAGCGCACAATACGCCCCTTTGTTTTCCCGGATATTTACACTATGTCTCACCGCGACACGCTTTTTTCCGCGCCTATCGCCAGCCTGGGCGACTGGACTTTTGATGAACGGGTAGCTGAAGTCTTCCCGGATATGATCCAGCGTTCCGTACCGGGTTACTCCAATATTATCTCGATGATCGGCATGCTGGCGGAGCGCTTCGTGCAGCCCACTACGCAGGTCTACGATCTGGGTTGTTCACTGGGTGCCGCTACGCTCTCCGTACGCCGTAATATTGCACAGCCTGAATGCAAAATTATCGCGGTGGACAACTCCCCGGCGATGGTCGAACGTTGCCGTCGCCATATTGATGCCTATAAAGCCCCGACA
This sequence comes from Kosakonia sp. ML.JS2a, assembly GCF_025642095.1. Classification (GTDB taxonomy): domain Bacteria; phylum Pseudomonadota; class Gammaproteobacteria; order Enterobacterales; family Enterobacteriaceae. The sequence goes on along the minus strand of NZ_CP106754.1, from coordinate 2,164,972 downwards.
CCGGTCAGCGTTATTGAAGGCGATATCCGCGATATTCCAATCGAAAACGCCTCGATGGTCGTGCTCAATTTTACCCTGCAATTTCTCGAACCCGACGATCGTCTGGTGCTGTTGAAGAAGATCCACCAGGGGCTGAACCCCGGTGGCGCACTGGTGCTGTCGGAGAAATTCAGCTTTGAAGACGACGTCGTCGGCGAACTGCTGTTCAACATGCACCATGACTTCAAACGTGCAAACGGTTACAGCGAGCTGGAGATCAGCCAGAAGCGCAGCATGCTGGAAAACGTCATGTTAACGGACTCCGTTGAAACGCATAAAACACGCCTGCGCGCCGCCGGTTTTGAACACAGCGAGCTGTGGTTCCAGTGCTTTAACTTTGGCTCTCTGGTGGCCCTGAAGGCGGATGCGGCATGATTGAGTTTGGTCGTTTTTATCAGCAAATAGCCGTGGGTCCCTTAGCTCACTGGCTGGATACCCTGCCCCCTCAACTCTCCGCCTGGCAGCGTGAAGCACTGCACGGGCAGTTTAAACAGTGGAATAACGCCGTTGAGTTTTTGCCTCTTATCACACCGGCAGAACGGGATTTGGTTCATGGCGTGAGTGCGACCAGCGCTGAACCACTGAGCGCGGGGCAACTGAAAGGGATGGAAACCCTGCTGCGCAATCTGATGCCATGGCGCAAAGGGCCGTTTTCACTCTATGGTATTGATATCGATACCGAATGGCGTTCCGACTGGAAATGGGAACGCGTTCTGCCGCATCTCTCTGATTTAACCGGGCGCACTATCCTCGATGTTGGATGCGGTAGCGGCTATCACCTGTGGCGCATGATTGGCGCGGGCGCATCGCTGGCGGTGGGGATAGACCCCACGCAACTGTTCTTATGTCAGTTTGAAGCAGTGCGTAAATTGCTTGGCGACGATCGCCGCGCCCATTTGTTACCGCTGGGAATCGAACAACTGCCGGCGCTCAACGCCTTTGACACCGTCTTTTCGATGGGCGTGCTCTATCATCGCCGCTCACCGCTGGAACATCTGTGGCAGTTAAAAGATCAACTGGTGAAAGAGGGTGAACTGGTACTGGAAACGCTGGTGATCGAAGGTGATGAGCATGCCGTTCTGGTGCCAGGCGATCGCTATGCGCAGATGCGCAACGTCTACTTTATTCCTTCCGCGCTGGCGCTGAAAAACTGGCTGGAGAAATGCGGTTTTGTCGACGTGCGTATCGCCGATATGAGTGTTACCAGTACCGATGAGCAACGGCGCACGTCATGGATGACCAGCGAATCGCTGGCGGATTTCCTCGACCCGGCGGACAACACAAAAACCATTGAAGGTTATCCTGCTCCGCTGCGCGCTGTACTGATCGCCCGTAAGCCGTAAGACAATAAATATCCTCCGGCATAGCCGGAGGTTTTTCAGATGCGCCTGTAAGGCTCTGTTATCAGCCGCGCCCTAACAGGCGCATACGATCTGACATTTGCATCAAACTTCGTTACTTACGGCCCGTAAACGGGCTACCCGGATAAGGGATCGATAACTGCTCGCCCATTTTATCCTCTTCAAGCTGGTGCTTTATGTATTCCTGTATCTTCGCCGTGTTCTTCCCTACCGTATCTACGTAATATCCCCGGCACCAGAATTCCCTGTTCCTGTATTTGAATTTCAGATCTCCAAACTGCTCATAAAGCATCAGACTGCTTTTCCCTTTCAGATATCCCATAAAGCCGGATACGCTCATTTTGGGCGGGATTTCCACAAGCATATGGATATGATCTGCGCAGCATTCCGCTTCCAGGATCCGTACGTTTTTCCACTCACACAGCTTTCTTAAAATGCTGCCTATCGCCAGGCGTTTCTCTCCGCAGAACGTCTGTCTTCGGTATTTTGGCGCAAAAACTATGTGATATTTACAGTTCCATCGGGTGTGCGCTAAGCTCTTTTCGTCCCCCATCGGGACCCCCTTTTGATTTCTTGTTGAACTTTTGCAGTTGCCAGACCGCAAGGTGTTTTAACAAATCAAAAGGGGTTTTAATAACTGGCTTAAAGCTGAAAGCTTTCCGGAACCCCCAGCCTAGCTGGGGGTTTTCTATAGATAAAAAAAGGCCCCTGTTAATGGCAGGGGCCTGGTACGAGCAAGCATCACATTGGGCGACATGATGCGCGGTAAAAACGGGTTTCAGTGGCGATAATCAACCATCATTTGCTTCATCAACGCCACGGCATTTCCGTCAACGCCATAGCGGGCGTATTCATCCGCACTGGCATCGGAAGACATCGACAATCCCTTATTGCGATAACGCATCGGCGACGCTGTCCAGCAACCTGCCGAGCTATGCACCTCTTTCACACCCGCGGTGAGAAACAGTGAGAGGTTATCCGGGCGCACCCCTGCGCCTGCCATAATGATTGGAGCACCGGACCGGGCATTAAGTTCCGTGATTAATGAAAGTCCTTTTTCCGCCGATGCCTGTTGCCCCGAAGTCAGAATGCGTGAAACGCCTAATTCCGCCAATGAATCAAATGCTTGTACAGGATCGGCGCACATATCAAAAGCCCGATGAAAAGTGACCGCCATCCCTTGCGCCGCGCTCATCACCTCACGCATTCGCGCCATATCAACATCACCGTCCTCATTAAGAACGCCGGTGACAAGGCCAGGAAAGCCGAGCTGATGGAGAAAGTGAATATCATCGAGCATGGCGGCAAACTCATCCTGGCGATAGCAAAAATCACCGCCGCGCGGCCGCACTATCGGATGCACCGGAATCGTCACCGCCTGGCGAATGCTTTTCAGCGTGCCATATGACGGGGTTAAGCCCCCTTCCTTCGGCGCGGCACAAAATTCAATGCGATCTGCGCCGGACTGCTGGGCGATTACCGCGTCTTCGACGCCATAACAACAAATTTCCAGTATGCTCATCTCTCCTCCCTTTTCTTTATCATGGCATGCTTCGTTCAGCCGGGTTCTGCGCGCCTTCACAGGCTGGTGTTTCAATCCTCGCTGGCGACAATTTCTTCAATCGTCCAGGGGTGGAACTTCACCGTCACCCTGCCATCTGTCACCGCCAGCGTCGGGTTTGGCAGCCGCTCGCGTTCGCCTTTAGGTGAGCTGGTTTTTACTGCCACCCCTGGCTGGCTCAGACCTTCGTCCGCCAGAAGCGCCAGCGCGCGCGCATTCAATGTCTCCGGCGCACCCGGCAGCACGATCTCGATATGTTCCCAGCCTTCATGGGGATAGCGTTTTTCACCTGGCCACGGCAGCTCAACAACGGTGAATTGCCAGTGCGCAACGCACAGTGGTTCATGCAGTTTAAACAGGCAAATCGGTCGACCATTGATCATGTTATCGGAGAGCAGTTCGCCGCACTGTTCAAAACCGCGCCGCCAGCGTTCTGCAGTGGTATTTTGGTGGCAACGCAGTGAAATATGGTCGGCGTTTAATGGTGCGATATTCAGTCCAAGACGGGTAGTGAATTTCTGCAAGTCGTCAGTGAAACGCGGCAAATCTTCCACGATATCCTGCAACTCTTCGATAGTTTGCCAATTACTCATAACAGTGCTCGTAAGTCATAACAAAGCGCATAATCTACCGTGTTATGCAGTGCTGACGCCACCGGGCATTTGCAGTATACTCCCGCCTTTATTAAACACCCGGACGCCGCCCCTGTTACGCGGCGTCCTAAATGTAAGGTATCCCGGTGAATATTCAGGCTCTTCTCTCAGAAAAAGTCAGTCAGGCCATGATTGCTGCAGGCGCTCCCGCAGATTGCGAAGCGCAGGTACGTCAGTCCGCAAAAGTTCAGTTTGGCGACTATCAGGCTAATGGCGTGATGGCAGTTGCAAAAAAACTGGGCATGGCGCCGCGACAACTGGCCGAGCAGGTTCTGACGCACCTCTCTCTTGACGGGATTGCCAGTAAGGTTGAAATCGCCGGTCCGGGCTTTATCAATATTTTTCTTGCGCCGGAATTTCTTGCGCAGCAGGTCACCCTGGCGCTGGCGTCGGATCGTCTGGGCGTCACCCGTCCGCAGCCGCAAACCATCGTTATCGATTACTCTGCGCCGAACGTGGCAAAAGAGATGCACGTTGGCCACTTGCGTTCCACCATCATTGGTGATGCCTCCGTACGGACACTCGAATTTCTCGGTCATAATGTGATTCGCGCGAACCACGTCGGCGACTGGGGTACCCAGTTCGGTATGCTGATCGCTTATCTGGAACTGCAACAGCAGGAAAACGCGGGCGAAATGGCTCTGGCCGACCTGGAAGGTTTCTACCGTGAAGCCAAAAAACATTATGACGAAGACGCCGCCTTTGCCGAACGCGCGCGCGGTTATGTGGTGAAACTGCAAGGCGGCGACGAGTACTGCCGTGAAATGTGGCGCAAGCTGGTTGACATCACCATGAGTCAGAACCAGAAAACCTACGAACGCTTAAACGTCACCCTGACCCGTAAAGATGTGATGGGCGAAAGCCTGTATAACCCGATGCTGCCGGGTATTGTTGCCGATCTGCGGGCGAAAGGCCTGGCGGTCGAGAGTGAAGGCGCGACGGTGGTATTCCTCGACGAATATCAGAATAAAGAAGGTGAGCCGATGGGCGTCATTATCCAGAAAAAGGATGGCGGCTACCTCTACACCACCACGGATATCGCCTGCGCCAAATACCGCTATGAAACGCTGCATGCCGATCGCGTGCTCTACTACATCGACTCCCGTCAGCACCAACACCTGATGCAGGCGTGGACGATTGTGCGCAAAGCGGGCTATGTGCCGGATTCCGTGCCGCTGGAACACCATATGTTCGGCATGATGCTGGGCAAAGATGGCAAACCGTTCAAAACCCGCGCGGGTGGCACGGTTAAACTTGCCGATCTGCTGGATGAAGCGCTGGAACGCGCCCGTCGTCTGGTGGCGGAGAAAAATCCGGATATGCCTGCCGAAGAGCTGGAAAAACTGGCGAACGCTGTCGGTATTGGCGCCGTGAAATATGCGGATCTGTCGAAAAACCGCACCACTGACTACGTGTTCGACTGGGACAATATGCTGGCCTTCGAAGGCAACACCGCGCCGTATATGCAATATGCATACACCCGTGTGCTGTCGGTGTTCCGCAAAGCGGGCATTGAAGAAAGCGCGCTGGAAAGCGCCCCGGTGGTGGTGAGCGAAGAGCGCGAATCTCAGCTGGCTGCGCGTCTGCTGCAGTTTGAAGAAACCCTGAGCGTGGTTGCCCGCGAAGGCACGCCGCATGTGATGTGCGCTTATCTGTACGATCTGGCTGGTCTGTTCTCTGGTTTCTATGAGCATTGTCCGATCCTCAGCGCGGAGAGTGACGAAATCCGCCTTAGCCGCCTGAAACTGGCGCTGCTGACCGCAAAAACGCTGAAGCTTGGTCTGGATACGCTGGGGATCGAGACCGTCGAGCGTATGTAAGTGTTAATGCCGGGTGGCTGACACGCGTGTTACCCGTCCTGCCCAATCGCACTTGCCCTTATCGTCAGGCGTAAAAAACCACCTGCATAGCAGGTGGCATTGATAGCGCCCCATAGGGGCGTACTAAGTCCAGACTCTGAGAGCCTTCCCTTCACACCTCTTTTAGTGGAAGTTGGCTCTCTTCAACTTCATGCTTTTCCTGGTACTTCACGTACTTTCTTATCATTTCTTCGTTTATACCTACGGTATCCACGCAGTAACCCCGTGCCCAGAAGTGATTGCCCCACAACTTATTCTTCCGTAGGTAAGGAAATTTACTGAACAATCGAAGGGCTGTTTTACCCTTTAAGTGACCTATTACATGGGAAATTGAAAGCCGTGGTGGCACTTTTACCAGCAAATGAACATGATCTATCTGGACATTCAGCTCCACCACTTCTATCCCGAGCTGTTCACTTGAGATCCTTATCTGTTTATAGACCTCTTTGCCAACATTGTTCCTCAGGATGCGAAATCGGTACTTGGGTGTCCAAACGATATGATATTGACAACACCAGAGCACATGAGATGCTCTCTGGAATCTACTCATGGTTAAATCCTTATCAGTTATGGGGATAACGGATTCGGATTTTCCCATGAGTAGCATTATTGGCAGAGCCAACTTGTTGCTGACCACCTCCATAGGAGGTGGTGTTCATGCAAGGATAAAAAACCCCGGAATTCCGGGGTTTTTCTTTTGCCGTATCGTCAGAAATATTTGCGTAAATACTCCGTCAGGCAGAGCATCGCCATCGCCTGGCCATACGGCATGGAGGTCAGTGGGATCTCACGATAAAACGCCAGATTACTGCCCATCCCGGTACCAAACGACACCTGCAACAACTCCCCTTCCGGCGAAATGTGGCCGACAATCGCCTTCACCGCTTTTTCCGCCACTTCTGCGTAATCGGCGCTGATATAGCGCTTACGCAGCGCTTTCAGTATGCCGTACGCAAACCCGGCGGTGGCGGAAGCCTCGAGATAAGAGTCGGCATCATCCAGCAGCGTATGCCACAACCCACTCTCATGCTGACAATTGGCCAGCGCGGCGATCTGCGCATTCAACACCTGCACCAGATAGCGGCGCACCGCGTTATTTTCCGGCAGATCCACCAGTTCGAGGAAGTCCGGGATCACGATGGTCAACCAGCTATTGCCGCGCGCCCAACGGGCACGGGCGAAGTTGTGCTGCCCGTCGTAATTCCAGCCGTGGAACCACAAGCCAGTTTCTCTGTCCATCAGGTTCTGCACATGGAGCAGGAACTGATACACCGCCTCTTCGACATACTCCGGCCGGTTAAGCAGCTTACCAATTTTTGCCAGCGGCAGAACGGTCATCATCAGGGTGTCGTCCCACATCTGCTGGTGGTTTTCCTCCGCCAGCGTGATGTGCTGCATACCGCCATGCTCAGTGCGCGGCATCTCGTACATTGCCCACTCAGCCCAGCTTTCCAGCCACGGCAGATAGCTCGGGTTGCCGGTTTCTTCATAGCGATACGCCAGCGTCAGAAAGGGCGCCATGGTGTTGACGTTCTTCGTGGTGGCGCCTTCGGCAAAGCGGTCAGCGAACCAGTTATCAATCACCTCGCGGACGGTTTCATCCCCTGTCTGGCGATAATACTGATACATACCGTACAAACCGACACCGTGTGTCCACTCCCAGCCGGCCCAGCCTTTGGTATCAATCACACGCCCATCGTCGAGCCGCAATAAAAACTCGCCGGTGTTATCGTGAATATTCACCAGGTTATGCGTGATCTTGCGGATCAACGCCTTCAGTTCATCACGGGCGATAAAACGCTCTGGCTGACGCAATAACGGACTGTGTTTGACAGGCCAAACCTTCATATTTCTCACCTCAGTTATAAGTCGATTTCAGTGACGCACCTTTCTTCAGTGAAGGCGCGGCAGGTTTATTACGATTCAGGTAGCCGATGTTGTTATTGCCCCACAGCGATTCGTATGGCATCCCCGCCAGCATCTCCACGGTTTCACGCGCTTGTGGTGTGATGTTTTCCGGCATGGCGCGACCGCTTTGGCGCATTTTGGCCGTCTCTTCGCGCAACACGCTGTGGGTTTTCAGGTTCAGTTTAAAGCGCAGCGAGACAAGGAAGCCGCAGCACAGCACCGCAATGGTGCCGAAGCACATGATCATCAGGATGGTATGACTTACTTCCGGCACCTGCGTTTTTTGCCCGGAAACAAAGCCCGACGCCTGCATCACAATCCCCACCAGCATCACCGCACCTGCCTGCGAGGCTTTGCGTGTCAGGGTCATAATGCCAGCGAAGATACCTTCGCGACGCTGACCGGTCACCACTTCGTCAATATCGGCAATGTAGGTGTAGGTATTCCACGGAACATAGTTGATACCGCCACGGCCCAGGCCCGCAATGGCGGAAACCAGCAGCAGCAACGCATAAATGTCGCTTAATCCCGCCCAATAAAGGACACCGTAAGAGGCAGCACTCAAACCAAACAACACCACGACCATACGGTACGACGGCGCAGGTCCGAAGCGGATGCACAACGGGATCATGGCGATAACGGCGATAAACTGGAAAATCGCCATCGTGCCGAGCAGGTTAGACGCGAGGGAGGCTTCCTGCATCAGCACGAACACCACGTAATAGGTGAATACCGCGTTAAATACGTCTTGTGCGATGTAACCGCCGAGGTACATACCAAGGTGCTGGCGGAAAATTTTGATACGCAGCGTCGAGCTAAGCTCAACAAACAAGCGGCGCAGACTCTGACCAAGGGTGAGGCTCTTTTTCTCTTCCTCTGCGCGCAGAGCCGCTTCTGTCCACTCTTCTCGCGGGCGTTCCCAGGTGAAACACCAGACAAACGTCAGCATCATTGCGCACAGTACCGAGAACACCAGGCTTGCGTAGAAGAAGGAGATCGGGTTTTCTTTACCGAAGTGCGTCAGCAGAATACCGGGCAGGAAAGAGGCCAGAATGGCTGACATTTGCGCCATAGAAATGCGCGCCCCGGAGAATTTGGTTTTCTGTTTAAAGTCATCTGTCATTTCCGGTACCAGCGTTTCGTACGGTACCAGAATCATGGTGTAAACCACATCGAACAGCAGATAGGTCAGCAGGTAATACCAGAAACTCATCTCCCCTACCCACATAATCGAGTAGCTGAAGACACAGGGAATACCGAGCAGGATAAAGAACTTACGACGACCGAAGCGTTTACCCAGCCAGGTTGTGCCAAAGTTATCGGTTAAAAAGCCCATCAGCGGACTGACGACAGCATCCAGCACCCTCGCGGCTGCAAAGATAAATGTCGCTTCGATAGGCGTCAGGCCACAGAAGGTTGTGTAGAAATAAAGTAACCATGCTGCGGTCAACGCGGTCGTGCCCGCCCCCAGAAAATCGCCTGAGCCGTAGGCGAGGTAATTAGCCAATCCAATTTTTCGTGTTTTCATTGCCGTCAACCCTATTCATTATTGGGGACCCCTGGCATTACGGCTGCGCCAAAGGAAATTCTTACACGGCTAAAGTAAGAGGATGCGCCATGGGAAACCTTTCTGTTTCTGCCAGTAAAAGGGCGGCACTGGCAAAAATGCAAAGAGAGCCATCACGCGCTTCACTGATTTATAAAACAGCGTTTCTTTTGCTTCAAAAGACGGGGTCAAAAATGAGATGCCAACAGCAAAATCCTGCCAAACGGCAGGATTTACGCGACGAAGAAGACTAACTGATTGAGAGGGTTAACAACGAAACGGCTACCCGTTGTTGGCAGGCTGGCGGTAATTGACGATCACCTGATTACTCTGCACTTTCAACGCCGGTATCAGGCGCCCGCCACCAGGGACTTCCCAGACAAAACGCAATGGTTCAATGGCCGGGACACCGGTAAAGCCGGTGGTTGTGCCATTCTGACCATCAAGCTCAACACAGCGTGTTTGCGAACAGAGGCGAACTAATAAGCCCGCCGGGGTCGGCCCATTCAGTTCATAACGCCAGGCAACCAGCGTCATTAAGCCGTTCACCGGCTGAGATGAAGCCAGCGGCGCTGACGAGGCGGACACACCACGATTATTCAGCGTAATGCCAATACTGCTGGCCTGCCACGCGCCCTCTCCGGCGGCGTGAGCAAACAGCGGTAACGCAAGTAACCAGGCAAAATAACGCATTACTTCCCTCCGATAGTGGCCGTCATACGGATATTGCGGTTATCCGACATTTCCATATTCGACAACACCACCAGTTGCGGCAGGCTGCGACGTAAGAAGCGGGCCAGCAACGGACGCAACGCATGGTTGACCAACAGCACCGGCGGCGCGCCCAGCATTTCCTGGCGTACCAACGCTTCCTGAGTCTGTTCGAGCAGACGATCGGCCAGCCCCGGCTCCAGACCGCCACCGCCCTGAAGGGCCTGCAGCAGCAAACGCTCCAGCGGGGTATCAAGGCCAATCACCTGAACTTCGTCATTGCCCGGGAACCACTGTTGGGTAATAGCACGCCCCAGCGCCACACGCACGACGGAAGTGAGTTCGTGCGGATCGTTCTGCATCGGCGCGTGTTCTGCCAGCGTTTCCAGAATCGTGCGCATATCGCGAATCGCCACTTTCTCGGACAGCAGATTTTGCAGCACTTTATGCAGGGTGGTCAGCGTGACCACGCCCGGCACCAGATCTTCAGTCAGCTTCGGCATTTCCTGGCTTACCCGGTCAAGCAACTGCTGTGCTTCCTGGCGGCCAAACAGTTCCGATGCAAACTGACCAATTAAATGGTTGAGGTGTGTCGCCACCACGGTACTGGCTTCCACCACCGTAAAGCCCTGGATCTGCGCCTGCTCTTTCAGCGCGCTCTCGATCCAGATAGCCGCCAGACCAAAGGCCGGGTCAACGGTCTGTTCACCAGGTAACGTACCGGCTGCGGTGCCTGGGTTTATCGCCAGCCAACGGCCCGGATACGCCTCACCGCTACCAATTTCAACACCTTTCATCAGGATGCGATAACGGGCCGGTGGTAAATCCATGTTGTCACGGATATGCACCACTGGCGGCAGAAAGCCCATATCCTGCGCGAATTTCTTACGAATACTGCGAATACGCCCCAGCAGTTCGCCATCCTGCTGGAAGTCCACCATCGGGATCAGACGATAGCCGACCTCCATGCCCAGCGAGTCTTCAAGCTGCACATCGCTCCAGGTGGCTTCCACCGCCTGCGTGTTTTCCGGTAATTTGACCGGCATGGCTTCCACTGGCGCTTTCTGTTCTTTACCACGTAACCACCAGGCAAGGCCAAGTAACGCACCGGTAAACAGCAGAAACACTAGGTTCGGCATCCCAGGCACCAGACCCAACAGCCCCAGAACGCCTGCACTCAGCATCATCACGCGCGGGTTGGAGAAGAGTTGCCCCACCATTTGCTGGCCGACGTCTTCGTCGGTGCTGACACGCGTAACAATAACGCCCGCCGCGGTGGAGATAACCAGCGCCGGGATCTGCGCAACCAGGCCATCACCGATGGTCAGAAGCGTATAGCTTTCAGCCGCGTCGCCCATTGACAGGCCATGCTGCAAAACCCCTACCAGCAGACCGCCGATGATGTTGATCACCATAATCAGGATACCGGCGACGGCATCCCCACGAACAAATTTACTCGCACCGTCCATTGAACCGTAGAAGTCCGCTTCTTGCGTCACTTCTGAACGGCGGCGTTTTGCTTCGTCTTCGCCAATGATCCCGGCGTTGAGATCCGCATCGATCGCCATCTGTTTACCCGGCATCCCGTCAAGCACGAAACGCGCGCCAACTTCAGCGATACGTCCGGCACCCTTGGTGATAACCATAAAGTTGATGATGACGAGGATCACGAACACCACAATACCGATGGCGAAGTTACCGCCAACGAGGAAGTGGCCGAATGCTTCTACCACCCGCCCTGCCGCGGCGGAACCGGTATGCCCTTCCATCAGGATGATACGGGTCGAGGCAACGTTCAGCGCCAGGCGTAGCAAAGTCGTGAACAGCAGGATGGTCGGGAACGCAGCGAATTCCAGGGTGCGCTGGGTGAACATGGCCACCAGCAGCACCATGATCGACAGCGCGATGTTAAAGGTAAACAGCAGGTCGAGGACAAACGCTGGCAGCGGCAGCACCATCATCGACAGAATAAGCATGATGAGCACCGGCCCGGCAAGGATCTGCCATTGGGTCGATTTCAGATTGCTGGGCAGACGCAGCATTGCTACCAGATTAGCCATCAGTGTCCTTCTCATTCAAAAAGTCCAGCGCCTCTGGCACCGGAAGATTCTCAGGTTTAACGGGTCGTTGTCCGCCTGACAAACGCCAGCGTTTCAACTGCCATACCCACGCCAGCACTTCGGCAACCGCCGCATAGAGCTGACCTGGGATTTGCTGACCGATCTCAGCATGGCGATAGAGTGCACGCGCCAATGGCGGTGCTTCCAAAATCGGTACGCGATTTTCAGTGCCCAGTTCGCGAATACGCAGCGCCACCAGCCCCTGCCCTTTCGCCACCACTTTGGGCGCGCTCATTTTGTTCTCGTCATACTGCAACGCCACGGCGTAGTGCGTCGGGTTGGTGACAATCACATCGGCTTTTGGCACATCGGCCATCATCCGGCGGCGCGCCGCCGCGCGCTGCATCTGGCGAATACGGCCCTTCACATGCGGGTCGCCTTCGCTCTGTTTAAATTCATCGCGGATATCCTGACGGGACATGCGCAATTTTTTCAGGTGGCTGTAGATCTGCCAGAACACGTCAAATCCCACCATCGGGATAATGCTCAACGCCACCAGTAATGCACACAGTCCGGTCAGGTTAAGGGCGCTGGCCATCGCTTTAAACGGCGACTCGCTCATCAGACGCATCATGTCCGGCCAGTGGTGCCAGAGAAATACGCCCGCCACACCGCCCATAAACAGCGCCTTCATCAGCGCTTTAACAAGCTCGGCCCCGACCTGCGCAGAGAACAAACGCTTAATCCCGCTTAACGGGTTCAGTTTGGAGAACTGAAACGCCAATGATTTGGTGCTGAATACCAGCCCCCCGAGCATCACCGGCGCAACTAACGCAATGATCACGACGCCGGTCAACAGCGGCAACATGGCTATCAATGCGTTTTTCAGCATGATGATAATTTGCCCAAGGATCAGGTTCTGGTCATTGACGATATGGTGATCAAAACGTAACCCGGTGGAGAGCATGATTGACAACCGACGACCGAATGCTTCCCCACCAAACCACAGAATGCAGATGCCCGCCAACATGATAAGCACGGATGTCAGCTCTTTGGATCGGGGGATCTGCCCTTCTTCGCGCGCCTTTTCTAGTCGGTGCGCTGTGGGGGCTTCTGTTTTGTCGTCGCTGTCTTCAGAGGCCACGGCGTACATCCACGGGTTACAGGTTTGATGACATAATGCCAGAGTCAACACGGTCTAATGGGCAGAGTAAGGCATAAAAACGGGGGGTTTTCGCCATTTGAGCAGGGCAATATCTGCGCTGTTGCAGCGATAAATGTGGAGTTAAAACGGCGGGAAAGCCAAAAAGCGGGTAGTCTCTCCCCTGCCCGCTTTTTGGTAATATACTGATTCTAAAAAGATTAGAAGCCCAGACTGTCCAGCAAATCGTCCACCTGGTCCTGGCTTGCCACAACGCCCGCTTTGGTGGCGTCGAGCTGAGGTCCGTTGAGCAGGCTGTCGTTTTCGCGTTTCGGACGCGCGCTCTGATCCGGGATGTTTTCCAGCAGGACCATCAGCAACTGACGTTCGATCTCCTGAACCACATCCATCATGCGTTTGATAACCTGACCGGTAAGGTCCTGGAAATCCTGCGCCATCATGATGTCCATCAACTGTGCGTTGGTGAAGCTGGTATGCCCCGGGACGTCACCCAGATATTTACGGGTATCGGTCACCAGTTCACGGGCGTCCGCCAGCTCGATGGGGTTTTCAAACCACTCGTCCCAACGCTTGCTCAGGTCTTTCGCACCACGTTCCATCTCATCCTGATGTGGCTGAGAGGCTTCCACGCTGTTCAGCGCACGTTCTGCCGCTTGCGCGGTCATTTGTACTACATAGTCCAAACGATCACGGGCATCGGGAATCGCCTCCGCTGCTTCAGCAATCGCCTGGTCCAGACCCAATTCGCGCAAGCTGTCGCGCAGCATGCGAGTCAGACTGCCGATCCGGGCAATAATATCGCTGGGTGAATGTTCTTCCACTGGTTTAATCGAAGGTTGAATCATTTATCCAGTCCTCACATGCCAAGTTTCTCGAAGATCTTGCCGAGCTTCTCTTCCAGGGTTGCTGCCGTAAACGGTTTCACTACGTAGCCGCTGGCACCCGCCTGCGCTGCAGCGATAATGTTCTCTTTTTTCGCTTCGGCCGTTACCATCAATACCGGCATGGAGGCCATGCTGCTGTCCGCGCGGATGGTTTTCAGCAACTCCAGCCCGTCCATGTTCGGCATGTTCCAGTCAGAGATGACAAATCCAAAGCCGCCGGCCTGGAGTTTATTCAGCGCGTCAACGCCGTCTTCGGCTTCTTCGACGTTGTTGAACCCCAGCTCTTTTAACAGGTTGCGTACGATTCGACGCATCGTGGAAAAGTCATCCACAACCAGAAATCTGAGCTCTTTATCCGCCATAAAATTTTACTCCTAGTTCAAATACGTATTGCCTGTCCGGCACTGATTTTCGCCAGCATCTGCTGGCTTACCTGGCTAAGATCGACCACTTCGCTGACGCCACCCATATTGATAGCTTCGCGCGGCATGCCGAACACCACACAACTTGCTTCGTTTTGTGCGATGGTCCAGGCGCCTGCCTGGTGCATCGCTAACATTCCGGCTGCGCCGTCGTTGCCCATCCCCGTGAGAATAACCCCCACGGCGTTGCGCCCCGCATATTTCGCCACCGAATGAAACAGCACATCCACAGCCGGACGGTGTCGGTTTACCGGCGGTCCGTCGTGGATCTTAATTTGATAGTTTGCCCCGCTGCGCGCCAGTTCCATATGTCTATCGCCGGGCGCAATGTAGGCATGTCCTGGCAATACGCGTTCACCGTCTTCGGCTTCTTTTACGCTTATCTGACACAGCTTATTCAAACGCTCAGCAAATGAGCGGGTAAAACCCGGCGGCATGTGCTGAGTGATAAGAATACCAGGACTTGAGAGAGGCAATGGCTGGAGTACATGCCTAATTGCCTCTGTTCCTCCGGTTGATGCGCCAATTGCCAGCAATTTTTCCGAGCTGAGTAGCGGCCCGGCTTTTAATGTGGCCGGTACTGCCATCGGTTTATGCGCCGACAGACGTGCGCGCGAAGCCGTACGTACCTTCTCGGCGATCATCTCGCTATAGGCCAGCATCCCTTCACGAATACCGATCTGGGGTTTGGTGACGAAGTCAATCGCCCCCAGTTCCAGCGCACGCAGTGTCACTTCCGATCCTTTTCCCGTCAGGGAAGAGACCATCACAACGGGCATCGGGCGCAGGCGCATTAATTTTTCAAGGAAATCCAGTCCGTCCATACGCGGCATTTCCACATCCAGCGTTAAGACATCCGGGTTAAATTTTTTGATTAAATCCCGGGCGACTAACGGGTCTGGCGCCGTCGCAACCATTTCCATATCACTGTGGCTATTGATTATTTCTGTCATGATCTGGCGCATCAATGCGGAATCATCGACGGACAATACCCTGATTTTACTCATGCTTTATCCTTACTCAGCGCATAAACGGTTTGCCCACGCAGGGTAAACTCACGCACGAGGTTGCTGAAGTTCTCCGAATGCCCGGCAAACAGTAATCCGTCCGGCTTAAGCAGCGGAGCGAAACGATGCAGAATGTCCTGTTGCGTCGTTTTATCAAAATAAATCATTACGTTACGGCAAAAAATTGCGTCAAACGGCCCCGGTACGTTGTATTGCTTGTCCAGCAAGTTCACCGTGGTGAAATCAACGTAGTTCGCCAGTTCCTGCCGGACGCGCACCAACCCGGCATGAGGGCCAGTGCCGCGCATAAAGTAGCGTTGCATCTGCTGGGGCGAGAGCGTCTTCAATTCATCCTGGCGATACACACCGGCGCGCGCTTTTTGCAGCACTTCGGTATCGATATCGCTGGCAAACACTTTCCAGCGCCCGGGGGCCATGCCCAGAGCATCGGCAAGCGTGATGGCAAGAGAGTACGGCTCTTCTCCCGTAGACGCCGCCGCGCTCCAGACCCGGTATTCACCCGTACGCTTACGCGCATGTTCAGCCAGCACAGGAAAGTGATGCCCTTCCCGGAAGAACGCGGTGAGGTTGGTGGTGAGCGAATTAATAAACGCCTGCCACTCTGCGCTGTTCTGGTTCGCTTCCAGCATGCTCAGATAACGACCAAAATCATCTAATCCTAGCGAACGCAAACGGCGGACAAGGCGGTTGTAAACCATGTCGCGTTTGTGATCTGCGAGGACAATCCCCGCACGCTGGTAAATCAATTGACATATCCGACGAAAGTGCGCGTCGGACAGCGCCAGGCGTTGTGTCATCTGCTGTAATATTGATGACGTCTGCCCGCTGGGCATAGATGATGTCATAGCGCCTTCTCAACTAGGTTCAGTATTCAACAGGCACAGCGTTGGGCGGTGCCGCTTGAGGTCTTTCGACCCACTCTTTAATCTTTAACACCGCCGTCAGTACAGTCATAAAATATGACGACAGGTTATTATCACGACAGATCAACTGATGCTCCTTGTCGTTACGCAGGCCTGATAACCGGCTTGCGTACTTCTCTGTGATGTTAAGTCTTCAAGCGGCAAACTATCCGCAAAAAAAGGGTTAAAACGTTTCCCAATTTTCTTCTTGCCCGGCTGTTTGCGGGCGGTTTCTCGCCGGGGTCTGTGCCGCCGGTGTAGAAGCGCGTCGCGCCGGAGCGCCGGATACTGCAGAGAGGCGGAAGGCCGATACCGCCATCGTCAGTAAACTGGCTTGTTCTTCAAGAGCAGCCGCCGCAGCTGCCGATTGCTGCACCAGCGACGCGTTCTGCTGCGTGACGCGATCCATTTCGGATACCGCCAGCGCAACCTGGTCGATGCCACGACTCTGTTCATCAGACGCCGATGCAATTTCACCCATGATGTCGTTCACCCGCGTAACCGCATTAACAATGTCCGACATGGTTTCCCCGGCGCTACCAACCAGTACAGATCCGGTATCGACACGGGAGACAGAATCTTCAATCAAAGCTTTAATTTCTTTGGCTGCCTGGGCACTACGGCTGGCAAGATTGCGCACTTCTCCCGCAACCACCGCAAAACCGCGCCCCTGCTCGCCTGCACGCGCGGCTTCTACCGCTGCGTTTAATGCAAGGATGTTGGTCTGGAATGCAATACCGTCGATGACGCTAATAATATCGGCGATTTTCTGCGAACTGGCTGCGATGTCGTGCATTGTTTTCACTACGCTATCCACCACTTTTCCGCCGCGCTCAGCCGTTTCGGAGGCGCTTTGTGCCAGCTGAGAGGCCTGACGAGCGTTGTCAGCGTTCTGTTTCACCGTGGCGGTTAACTCTTCCATACTGGCGGCGGTTTGTTCCAGGGCGGATGCCTGCTCTTCAGTACGGGAAGAAAGATCGTTGTTACCGGCGGCAATTTCGCTGGTGCCGGCATAAATCGCATCTGACCCCTGCCGAACATTGGTGACCGTTTCGATTAGCGCGTGTTGCATATGATCAACGCTTTGCGCCAGTTCGGTCATTTCACTACGCCCGGCAATGGTCAGCGTATGCGTCAGGTTGCCGCCGGCAATCTCACGAATATGACGGATAACAGACGATAATGGCGACAGGAGAATTCGACGAATGCCATACCAGACTGCCGCCAGCACGATCACCAGCGCCAACGCGAGGATCGCCATCTGCCATTTGGCAAAAGTATAGTCACTGACGCTCTGATCCCAGGCGTTGCGATACAAGTTTTCACTCAACCCGGCGTATTTGGTCATCGCATCACCGAGGGCGTTTTGCATCCCCTGAGTCGGTTGCGCCATAAAACCGTTGATATTGCCGTTTTCAAGGAACTGCACCAGCTCGCTGAGGGCGGCATTATAGGTGCGGTATTTTTCATCCAGGTTCTGGCGCGCGTCATCCATTTCCGGCAGCGAAGGTAGTGCACGGAAGGCGTCGTAATGTTTTGCAGCGTCTGCCAGTGAGCTTTTCGCACTGTTCAGCAGATCGGTTTTCGCACTGCTCTGCTGGTTACCCGGATCGAGCAGCATACGTGCGGAAGAACGACTCAGGTTAATGCGGGTTTGCAGCATTAACTCCCAGGCTTTGCCCAGCTCAGTTTGTTGCATACGCAGGTCATTGGAGACTGCGAAGCTTTGCTGGTTTTGCTTAAGTGACGAGAAAAAAAGACCGCCAGAGACGAGCTGCAACAGTGCAAACACCACCAGCACGCTCATAAGCATTGTAACGACGCGGATACGGTTCAACATGCAACACCTTCTTGATAAGTTCTTAACGGTGTTATCGGCATGCGGCCAGGGAACTTTACATTTGCGAAAGGGAATTAAATTGTGACTTAAAACGCAATATCCACAGTTAATGTATCACTATAAGTTCCCCCGGCAGGTGTGGTCTGGGTGGTAAGGACTTTGGCAGTGTAATTGTAAGTGCGCAGCAAACCATCCGTGCTCACCTGTGATGATGTGCCGCTGGACCAGCGCTCTGCCCCGCTGCTCCCCCAGCGGTTCGTGGTCGCCGCTTTATAGATCTCATAACTCAGACGATTACTGCCACTGGCCATATTGCGTACTCCGCCACTGGCATAACCTCCATCATTAATCCCGACCGTATAGGTACTGCCTTTGGTGCAGGTCACTGCAATGGATTGCGAAACTGTCGGGAAATTGCGTACCAGCGGGGCGCTACCGAAGTTGACGTTCGGTGCACTGATGGTGGTGCAGTCATTGGTGACCGTCATATTCAGTTGCAAACTGGTTGTCGCCGTTCCGGTTTGCGCCGTTGAGCACAGGTTCAGGACGCCCACCGAGCAGACGCTATAGGCCACGCTGAAGTTGAGCGTAACCTGATAGGGCCCGGCCGTTACATTCTGCCCGGCAACCGTCTGAAAGTAGAGCGGTAAGGTGTAGGTGCGCGTTCCCAGCAGCGCCAGTAATACTGCGCCGCTCCAGGTATAGCTGTTGCCACTGATCGTCGCTTCGCTACTATTTGCACAACCGCTTTGCCCGCAAACACGCACCGGAATTGCATCCGTTATGGTTGCGTCATCGGTTCGCTTCAGGGTTCCACGGTTCGATGCGGTAGCCGATGCGCCCGTCAGGGTGAGCGTGACGGAGTCATTCGTCAGCAGGTTGAGGGCCGCATCACACCTGACGATCAGGTTAGCCGTTGTTGTCTGTACATTACTGTTCAGGACAAATGAGGTTACAGAGCCAAACGCGCCGTTGGTGGTGCTGACGGTACACGCCGACCATGCCGGAAATGCGCTGCACAGCAGAACCAGAATCACTATCAGCCGTCGCATTATGGGCTCCTCTGACAAATAAGCGGTCCGTAGGTTTGCAATTTATGATCGGGATTGGCGAGAAGCGTAAAGCGGGCATCGCAGCTGGCGCCGTCCGGCAGCATGACGTGCAGCGTATTGACTTCATCCAGATTTTCCAGCCACGCTATCCCGTCGTACCCCACCGTGGCGTTGGCCTTCCCCTGACGTATTACCTGGCTGGCAACCGGAATGTCTTCGCCCTGTTCATCGTGAAGGATCACGCTGGCAACACGCTCCTGCACCATCGGGAATTCCACCAGATAGCCACTGCGACGACGCAGTGCAATCTTGCGCTCGGTATCTTTTATCTGCGTGTCAGCGGGTAAATCCAGCGTATCGATACGGTAACTGGCCGGGTAATAAGCAGAAACGCCGCTCACCAACAGGTAACCATTGCGATTGGTCTTACCGACCGGCTGGTTCTCATAGTTTACCGGAACCCCGGCATGGCCTTCGGTACTGATCACCGCAAACGCGTCGTTAATGCGGTTGGCGGCAAACAGTTCGCCATCCATGAATACCACCGCCCCCAGCGCTTCCCCCCACCAGGTCATCATGGTGTTTTCACCGTAGCCCCCGCCCTGGAACTCGACATTATTGTTGCGCCAGCCCACCGTGCCTTGTTGATAAAAACGTGACTGCGACTGATTGGCCAACGCCATATTCCAGCTAAAGCCGCCATCAGTAGGCATAGCATGGTTGTAGTTGATACGCTGCGTTGCCCCTGCGTTCGGCGTACTTTCCATGCTGATAGCGGTGCTATCGCTGTCACCAAGCGGAATTTGCAGTGACATCGCGAATGTCCAGTCACCTTGTTGGTTATCGCGGCTTGCCGCCAGGTAAATACTGCTGTCGCCCCACAGATTCCGGCTCCATGACAGGTTCAGCAGTTCCGTTTTTTTATCATCAAAGCTGCGCACGCCAATCCAGGCGGCGCCAACATTGCCATAATCCCCCAACGTAAACGTCAGCGAATATTGATCGGTATTGCGGCTCAGGCTGGCAAACGCGTACTGCCCGGGATCGCGCACATTGGTATAGACCGCACGCTGGTCGTACAACGCCAGGTTACCGAAGCCGCGATTGCGTCGACTGTGCTGTGTGGTGACGCTGAACCGACTGGTGTTGTATTGATAACCCCAGTTGAGCTGGTTGCCACTGGTGCCGAACATTCGGCTCTCTGTCCATGCCCCGTTCACGACACCCAGACGTCCGAGTTTCAGCACGGCCCCGGCACCGCCAAGCACCAGCGATTCTGCCGCTTCCGCATGCCCCTCCAGCGTCATATAATCGGTCATACCATAGCGATACGATCCACTGCCCACGGGCGGCCCGTAATCAAAATTTTCAACGCCGTAACGACGCCGCAGGGAACCCACCGTGATTGCGCCATCGCTCAACCCCGGTTTCAGCAAATTGCTGGCAACATAAAAAGGAAGCGTGGTGCTCACCTGCCGCCCCAGTGCGTCTTTCGTTACCAGCACCGCGTCCCCCGCACCGTTGATGAATGGCATATTGGTGAGGGTGAACGGACCAGGCTGAAGCTGTGTGTTACCCGCGCGATAACCGTTAATAAAGACATCAACCGAGGTCGGCACCGCCGCTTCCCCGGAGAAAGCAGGCAGTGGCCAGGTGATGAGATCCGGGCGCAAAGAGAAGTCGCGGCCATAGCTGATACCGCCAACACGAACGCTGCTGCTCCAGCTTAATGCATCCGAGATCACATCTCCGATGTTCCATTCAATGGCGTCGTCTTCATCGCTGAAGGTCAGCGTAGAGTCGTAACGCACGTATCCCTCTTTTTGCCGCAGATCGCCGGTGAGCGTCTTGCGTACGGTCCCCGTTGAGGAGAGCACGCCATTACCATTGAAATAGCGGAATTCATGCCAGAGCGCCACCTGACCACCCACATGTTCGGTGGTGCTGGTATAGACGTCGTAATTCATTAACGCCCCCC
Source organism: Kosakonia sp. ML.JS2a (assembly GCF_025642095.1). Taxonomy (GTDB): domain Bacteria; phylum Pseudomonadota; class Gammaproteobacteria; order Enterobacterales; family Enterobacteriaceae. The sequence continues at coordinate 2,144,006 of NZ_CP106754.1, read as the reverse complement.
GTCCGTAATGGAGCAGGTTGCGCGGCCCCTCATTATTAAAGTCGGTGAATCGCTCAGGAACCCACTCTTTGGGCACGGACAGCATTAATCGCTGGCCTTCGCTATCGTAGTCAGCATGCACGTCCGGCATGTTTGAGAGATTGACCTCGCCCGGCAGCACATGTTCTGCCGGAATACCTGCCCGAAGCAGGTCGGCGCTGGCAATATAAAAATCCTGCTGACGCCGGGTAACCGGCACCACCTGTTGCGTGTCAAAGTGGTTAATCACCAGACTTAAATGAAACACCGCCTGCTCATTCATCGCGTTTGCAGAGGGCGGCGGCGGTAGCATATCGTCACCTGGCTCAGCCCGAACGGCACTCACCAGCAGCATCGCGGTCAACGCCACGATCAGTTGCCTGCTGATGACTGCCATTGGCTTTCCCGGGCATTGATCGTCGCATTCAGCTCTGTGGGGCTGGTCACGCCTGCTGGCAACGGCCAGCTACGCGCACTGTGCGGCAAAACATACCCGAGTAGTCCCTCGGCAATCTGGCGTGTTTGCCCGCCCTGGCGAGCCGTCACTTTACTTAACCGGACATGCACATCCCCGTTATTGCGAATTTCAAGCGCAGGTTGACCTTTGTCACGCACAATACGCCAGTGTAAGTCACTGGTATCAACCAACGCAGGGTGCGCACGCCCGGCATACGTGGCGATACCCTGACCGTAGACAAACAGCGGAATGGAGTAGCGCATTTGCAGTTTCAGGCCAATCTTCGGCGTCTCCGGATCATCCTTCTGCGGGATTTCGTCAACAATGATGCGATAAGCTTGTTCGACGCCTGCCGGGATTTGCGTCTGTTTAATCAGGCGGATTAACTGCTTACTGCCCTTTTCGATTTGTACGATTGGTGGGCTGGCGACCACATCATGTTGTTGCTGGTAGCGTTCAAGTCCCCCCTCCTGACGCCAGCGCACAATGCGTACCTGCATGGTGGCCGGTGTTTCACCCTGATTCTGGATCCACAATTCGGTCGCATTCGTGTTTGCCCCCATCCACGGATCGATGGGCCACAATAAAATCGTCGCCGCAGCCTGCACATAGCCTGCAGTCATCAGCACGGCTGCCAGCATGAATCCTGCCACCCGGGCGGATGAGGTCGCTTTCATGCACGTCTCCCTTATTACCATGACAAGGTCACGGTCAGTTGATCAGTATAGGTTCCCGCCGGGCTGAACCCGGTCAATGTTGCCGCACCAAAAATGGATAACGCGATGTTATTGCTATCGGTATAGGCAACAGAAACGGACTGGTTAACGCCGATTTCCGTGTTCGCCGCCAGCGTACTGCTGCTGTAGAGCCGATAGGGCACGCGGTCGGTGCTGCCAGTGCGTTGCAGGTTGCGCACCGTGGAGTAATTCTGCCCGCCGTTAATGCTCATGCTTAACGCCACGCCAGGAGTACACCCCAAAGACAGCGATGCGCCAGGCACAAAACTGGTAGAGACTTGCCCGCTTTGAACCCCGGTACGGGTACCGAAATTGAGCGTGCCAAACACACCGCCGCTGCCGCTCGCGACCGAACAGCCCGGCGCTATCGTCGCCCCCACGGTGAACGTCTGCGTCGTCACCGCAAGCGCCCCCTGCCACGCCAGCATTACCAGCAATATCACGCCTGAAATTGCGCGCAGGATCCCTCCGCTTCCCGTGAAGGAAGCGCCAGTGCCGGCTGATATCATGTGCAGAGAATTAGTACGTCACGCTCACATTGATCGTATCGGTGTACGTACCCGGCACGACGCTCACGCTGTCTCCACCGCCGGTGATCCGGCCATAAAGGGTGTAGTTGTCCACACCGCCGCTGGTCGATGCTCTCGGGATATTGGTGTTATTGGTGATGACGTTACTGAAGCCGCTATCGCTGTAGAGGCTGTAGGCAACGCCCTGGGTGGTGTTGGCAGTATTCACTAAATAACGTGCGGGCGTACCAGGTGTTCCGACGACGGTCCCTGGCGCTGTGGAGTTTGTATTGCCCGTGATCTGTACGGTGTAATCCGTGGTCGTGCATTGGATGCCAAAGCTGTTGCCGCCGCTGGCGCCCGTTAATTGTGTGGTTAATTGCGAAAATGTGGCCGGGTGTGTACCAAAATCCAGCGTACCGAAGTTGATGCCATTCTGGCTCGGAGAGCCGTTAATAAGGCAGCCATTCGTCAGCGTCAATGTCGCACCAATAGTGCCGCTGCTGTTTACCGCCTGGGCATTATGCCCGATCAACGCCAGCGTCCCACCTGCAAGGACAATGAGAAGTTTTCTGTTCATCGCTATCGCCTCCGGAAATAAAGCGTGCCGTTAACCACGAATGAATAAGCCACCGGAAAACACGCCAAAAAACAAAGCTGGAATAACTGAAATTTAGTTTACCCCGGACACTTCAACCACTTAGCGAAAGGTTGCAGAATGTAACGAGAATTCTCTTTAATTAAACCAGTTAAATCAATTAATTAAACATTAAAAACACCGTCTTGATGGCTTTATGCAAAGGATATATGAATTAAAATGTGATAAATGTCACTATATATTTCAAAAGCAAAACACAGCCTGCGAAAGCATTTATCCGCATTCCATTTTGGCTACAGAATATATTTTGGGAAGGGAGTGGAGAGAAGAGAAAATAAGGGCGAGTGACGACTGTCACCCGCCCGAATAATTACGCTACGTGGGTCGCAGCGATGTCCAGCAGCGCCATTTCATCGCTGTTGAGCAGTTTTTCGATGTTTACCAGAATCAGCATACGGTCGCCGAGCGCGCCCAGGCCCGTCAGGTATTCGGTAGACAGGGTAACGGCGAATTCCGGCGCCGGACGAATCTGATCGGATGCCAGAGAGAGCACATCAGATACGCCATCCACCACAATCCCCACCACACGCTGGCCGAAATTCAGCACGATAACCACGGTGTTGTCATCATACTCAACGTCGCCCTGACTGAATTTCACACGCAGATCGACAATCGGCACAATCACACCACGCAGGTTAGTGACGCCTTTGATAAAGTCGGGGGTATTGGCGATACGCGTCACCTGATCATAGCCACGAATTTCCTGCACTTTGAGAATATCGATACCGTATTCTTCATCGCCCAGAGTGAATACCAGGAATTCCTGACCTGATGGCTCGCCCGCCAGTTTTGCTACATTACTCATACCGGTCATGTTTTATACCTTTTTAACTAAATCAGGCAGCTGTGTGCGCCATACGATGTTCACGATTTAATCCCTGCAGCGCCGATACGTCGACGATCAGCGCGACACTACCATCACCAAGGATGGTGGCCGCAGAAATCCCCGGCACTTTGCGATAGTTACTTTCCAGGTTTTTAACCACCACCTGGTGCTGACCAATCAGTTGATCAACCAGCAGTGCATAACGACGACCAGCACTCTGCAGAATCACGACGATACCTTGCGTGGCTTCGGTTTTCGCGCCCATGACGTCAAACACTTTCCACAGTTCCACCAGCGGCAGATACTCACCGCGCACTTCCAGTACACGTTCCCCACCCGCGAGCGGGTGCAGATCTTCTTCACGCGGCTGCAAAGATTCCATTACTGCGTTCAGCGGCAGAATGAAGACTTCGTCGTTCACTTTCACTGACATCCCGTCGAGGATAGCCAGCGTCAGCGGCAGCAGAATACGAATTGTTGTGCCAGAACCTTGTTTAGACTTGATCTCAACGTGACCACCCATTTCCTGGATGTTACGTTTCACCACGTCCATACCGACACCACGACCGGAAACGTCAGTCACCTGTTCTGCGGTAGAGAAGCCCGGTGCAAAAATCAGCATCCCCACTTCTTCATCGGTCATATTTTCATGGACGGCCATACCCTGAGAAATCGCCTTCGCCAGGATACGTTCACGGTTCAGACCTGCACCATCGTCTGTCACTTCGATGCAGATGTTCCCGCCCTGGTGTTCCGCCGAGAGGATCAGGTTGCCCACCGGAGATTTGCCGGCTTCAACACGTTTCTCCGGAGACTCAATCCCATGGTCGAGGCTGTTACGCACCAGGTGCGTTAACGGGTCAATAATGCGCTCGATCAGGCTCTTATCCAGTTCAGTTGAACTCCCCTGCAAGGTCAGCTCAACCTGTTTATCCAGCTTGCTGGCCAGGTCGCGAACCAGGCGAGGGAAACGGCTGAAGACATATTCCATCGGCATCATACGGATGGACATCACCGATTCCTGCAGGTCGCGGGCGTTGCGTTGAAGCTGACTCATGCTGGTGATCAGATCGCCATGGGTGACCGGATCCAGTTCGTTGGAACGCTGCGCCAACATTGACTGGGTGATAACCAGCTCGCCCACCAGGTTAATCAACTGGTCCACTTTCTCAACGGCAACACGAATACTGGTGGATTCGCTGGCGCGAGCGGCAGGTTTTTCACGGCCTGCCGGTTGCTCTTTCGCCACCGCTTTCAGCGCAGGCGCCGCAGCAGGTTTCGCCACCGGCACAACCGCTTGCGGCGCGGCTTCTGTCGCATCGTCGACAGCCGCAGTAGCAGCCTCCGCTGTTTCGGCTGCAGCAGGCGCAGATGCCGCCGCAGATTTTTCAAATGCGATTTGGTCGGCTTCAATCACAAAGCACAACACCGCAATGATATCGTCTTCGCCAACACCGCCATCCAGCGTCACGCTCAGGGTATCAGTGCCCTTCACGACATCGCTGAGCGTACCCAGATTGCTGAGCTCTTCTTCCAGTAATCCAATTTCGCTCTCTTTCAGGCGAGACAGAACAATACGCAGTTTACCGTCGCTTTCAGCGGCCGGCGCGGCAGCGGTTTCAGATTCCGGCGCAGCAGCATCAACAACGGAGAGTTTCGCAGCGCTCGCAGCGGCGGGAACAACCTCTCCTTTTGCTTCCAACGCCAACTGGCGCAGAGCATTGCAGATGTATTCAAAGCTGGCGGCATCTGGCTCTTGCGAGCTTTTATAGGCGTCGAGCTGTTCCTGCATAATATCTTTGGTTTCCAAAAACAGGTTGATAATATCGGTGTTGAGCTGCATCTCTCCACGCCGCGCCTCATCGAGCAGGTTTTCCATTAAATGGGTGGTTTCCTGCAAGATGGTGAAGCCAAATGTGCCAGCACCACCTTTTATTGAGTGCGCAGCACGAAAGATGGCGTTGAGCTGTTCTGAATCCGGTGCTTCGGGCACCAAATCCAACAAGTGTTGTTCCATATCGGCCAACAACTCGTCAGCTTCATCAAAAAATGTCTGATAAAAATCGCTAATATCCATGCTCACGCTATCACCTCGGTTCGGCTTGTGGCGATGTGGAAACTGCTGCCGGAGACGCTGGCGCGGTTGCACCCGCTGCCTCTGGCTGTGTAATCGCGCTTACTGGCGCATTCTGACTTTCGGCGTTTTCATGCAGAATGGCCTGTTCTGCCTGCTTATTAAGAACCAAAAGACTAATTCGGCGGTTGATTGCTTCATCCGGACCTGCGTCAGCCATGCGCATTGTTGCCGCCATGCCGACCACCCGAAGGATCTTGCCGTTGTCCAGCCCTCCGGCAACCAGCTCACGGCGCGACGCGTTGGCGCGATCGGCGGAGAGCTCCCAGTTGCTGTACCCTTTCTCGCCGTTGGCGTAAGGGAAATCATCGGTATGGCCCGACAGGCTGATCCTGTTGGGGATCCCATTTAGTATTGGCGCAATCGCCCGTAAAATATCTCGCATATAGGGCTCAACCTCCGCACTGCCGGTCTTAAACATCGGCCGGTTCTGGCTGTCGATAATCTGAATGCGTAGCCCTTCCTGCACCAGGTCGATTTTCAGATGCGGACGTAATGCGCGCAGCTTGGGATCGGCTTCAATTAACTGGTCCAGATCACCGCGCAATTTACTCAGGCGCGATTGCTCCATGCGTTTTTTCAAATCATCAATGTTGGGCTGTTTTTGTATTTCGCCCTTTTGCTGTGTGTAGTCATCGCCACCGCCCGGAATCGGGCTGTCGCTGTTAGAAATTCTCGGCCCACCCGTGACCGCAGTTGCCAGCGGCGTGCGGAAATATTCCGCAATCTGGATGAGTTCTTTCGGGCTGGAGATGGAGATCAACCACATCACCAGGAAAAACGCCATCATCGCCGTCATAAAGTCGGCATAGGCTATCTTCCAGGAGCCGTGACCGCCGCCGCCGTGGCCTTTATGTTTTTTTCGTTTTACAACAACGATTGGATGGGACTGATTTTTCATGCGTCCTCAGTCGTCGTCTGTTGGTTAGGGTTTCTCACCGCACGTACATGTTCATCCAGTTCGACAAACGACGGACGCTCACTGGAGTACAGCGTTTTACGACCAAACTCGACCGCGATTGGCGGTGCGTAACCGTTAAGATTCGACAGCAATGTGATCTTCACGCACTGCATCATTTTGGCGGTTTCAGCACTCTTCTGGCGCAGTACGCTGGCCAGCGGAGAGATAAAACCGTACGCCAACAGAATACCGAGGAACGTCCCCACCATCGCGTGAGCAATCAACGCACCCAGCTCAGCGGCCGGACGGTCCGCCGACGCCAACGCGTGCACCACGCCCATAACCGCCGCCACGATACCGAATGCCGGGAGAGAATCCCCTACCGCCGCCAGCGCATTCGCGGGAACTTCGGCCTCGCTTTCGTGCGTTTCGATCTCCTCATCCATCAGCGCTTCAATTTCGAAGGTGTTCATGTTGCCGCTGATGATGAGTCGCAAGTAATCCACGATAAATTCAAGCATGGTTGCGTCCGCGAGAATCCGTGGATAACTGGCAAAAATCTCGCTCTCTTTGGGGTTTTCAATATCGCGTTCCAGAGAGAACATACCCTGTTGACGTGATTTCGCCATCAGGCGATAAAGCAACGCCAGCAAGTCCATATACATGCTTTTGGTGTATTTCGAACGGCGAAACAGCAAAGGCATCGCTTTCAGCGTTCCTTTGATGGCTTTACCGTTGTTGCCTACAATGAATGCACCAACACCCGCGCCACCGATGATGATCAGTTCAGACGGTTGATAAAGTGCGCCGAGTTCTCCGCCGGTCATCATATAACCGCCAAAGACTGCGCCAAGAACAACCAGGTAACCTAATACGATAAGCACGACATCATCCTTCTGCTAATGACTAAGGCTAGGGATAAACATTTCAGAGGGTTAACGAATCGGAGGCAAAAAAAAGCAGCGGCATTACTGCACCGCTGCTGGAGTGTTTTCCACCTGATTCGGTCAAACAGCCTGATCGATCTGTTCATCCAGCAGTTGTGGAATAATATCGGCAGCATCGCGGGAAAGTTTACGTCTTTTTACCGCGCGAGACGGCGGCTGGCATAAACTGCAGGCGAAACTACCAACAGGCTGGTGTGCATGAGTAATAAAATTACCACCGCAGCAATTACAGCGAGACAACTCCAGCATTCCGCTTTCCACGAAACGAACCAGCGTCCAGGCGCGGGTCAGCGCCAGCAGTGGTCCCTCCTCAGCTTGAGGGCATTGTTCGAGGTAGAGTCGGTATGCTTTGATGACCGCATCAACACCGCTGCACAGACCTGTTTTCAGTAAAAATTGCCAGGCGTTACAGAACATGGATGCATGGATATTTTGCTCCCAGGTCATGAACCAGTCGGTGGAAAATGGCAGCATGCCTTTCGGCGGCGGGCTACCACGCAACTCTTTGTAGAGTTTAATGAGACGACCACGGCTCAGTTGCGTCTCACTTTCCAGCATTTGCAAACGTGCGCCCAGCGTGATCAGTTCCATTGCTAACTGGATGTCGCGGGCTTCCTGAACAATGCTTTTTTCGCCCATCTTTAAGCCCTTTTCTTTCTGGCCGCATCGCCGGTCTGTGAAGACTCATTAAGCAGGCGTGTGGAAAGTAAAATCCCGGTGTGGACTTGCTGTAAGTCATCCACGCGTGATTCCTGGGTCAGACGAGTAATGGTCTGGTGACTGTCAAAACGGAACTGGCAGATAAGCTGGTTAGTTTCAGCCAGTTTTACCATTTGCGGAAGGGTTAACTCACCCAGTGTGGTAGCCATTTCTTCGTTAATGCCAAGACGGAACATTGCGGACGCTTTGTCCTGGCTGATCAAACGCTGAGCAAGGAGTAAATACGACAGGTTGATGTCGTAAACATGTTTCAGCAACTCGGATGTATGCATTTTTCCCATCCCGAATAACCAACTTGTATCTTATGCGGCTAAGCCGCACCCCGTGATGTCGCCGGGAAAAAACCCGGTATAAAAAAAGAAAGGCTAAATGCATAACTGACTTAGGATCGCATGTGCAAGGGCGCTTCGCTCAAATGTTATTGCCCTGCTAAGTTCTTAATCATTTCTTACAAAGAACTAAGATTTTTCCTAATTCGACGCAACTGTACTCGTAGGTGCTGCCACATACAATCTGACTCGTGCGAAATTTTGAAATTTTTGTGATCCACGTCACATAATTTAAGTGATTCCGGACAATAAATCTATCAGTCACGCTTCATATTTGATGTTTTTTTGTCCGATTGACCACCTTTTCTATTCCTTTCTGACGAATACTCATGCAACCCTGCGCCTAAACATTGTTAACTGGTCGGAGGTTTACCCTGCTGCGTCATTTACATTCAGACAAATGTATCTACAAAAGACACAAAAACAAAAACCAATACAAAACAATAAATTACGTTTTAAGCATGGCTACATAATAAAGGTGCGTTATCATTCAGATACACTTAGTCAGTGCTATCAATAATTTAACAATTTGATCTTAAATTCTCTTAATTTTAGATAAGATTTTAAATTCGATTAACCCGCTCAAACCGCGACCATGCCATTACGTAAGAATAATTAATGAATATTTATGATAACCTTCACATCACAGCAATATTTCCGGGTTGCACTGCCTGCAGAAAGGGAGTAATGGTGAGAAAAATTTGATTCAAATCGGGGAGAGAGACATGTCTTATGCTCATCTTCTGGTCGCAGTGGCGGTCACGCCAGAAAGCCGGCAACTGCTGGCGAAAGCTATTGATATCGCCCGTCCATTCAACGCCCGCATCACCCTCATTACCCTCGCAGCCGACCCGGAACTGTATAATCAACTCGCCGCACCGATGATGGAGAATGTGCGTGAAGTTTTACAGGAAGAGACGCAACAGTTTATGGATGAACTGGTCAGTAGTGCGGGTTATCCGATTGAACGCGTGATCATTGCCTCAGGTGAGCTAAGCGAACATATCCTGCATACCTGCCGCAAACAGGCTGTCGATTTGGTGCTGTGCGGCAACCATAACCAGACGTTTTTCTCGCGTGCCGCCTGCTCCGCGAAGAGTATTGTCAGCGCCAGTGAGGTCGATGTGCTATTGGTGGCATTAGCCCGCTAACAGGCTCCCGTCAACACGGGAGCCTGTATCCTTATGCCAGCTTAGGAAAGGTCGCCACTTTACTTTGTAGCTGGCTTTGCGCGCTACGTGGCGTGATGCGCTTTAAATCGCTAATAAACCTTTGTTGCCAGTGGTCTATGTCATTGTCCTTGATGATCTCCAGCATCTCCGCATGACGTGAAATACGCTCAGCAAGCGGCATTCTGAGCGCGCAGTCCATCGCTGCGGCCACATCATCCCTGTCATACGGGTTCACAATTAACGCCGAGGTGAGCTCATTTGCCGCACCAGCGAATTGCGACAGAATAAGCACCCCCGGATTGGCAGGATCCTGAGCCGCAACATACTCCTTCGCCACCAGATTCATGCCATCACGCAGGGGCGTTACCAGCCCGACTTCCGCATAGCGGAACACTTTCATCAGCACCTTGCGGTCAAAATGCTGATTCAGATAGTAGAGCGGTGTCCAGCCAAGCTGACCGTATTTGCCGTTAATCCGCCCGGCCTCGGTTTCCAGTTGATGACGAATGTCCTGATACGCCTGAACTTCCCCCCTTGAGGTGGGTGCAATCTGCGTATAACGGATTTTGCCGTGATGCTGAGGATATTTCTCCAGCAGCGTTTCATAGGCAAGAAAACGCTCCGGCAGCCCTTTGGAGTAATCCAGACGTTCTACCGAAAAGATATTCTTCACATTTTTAAGTTCGTTCTTCAGCTGCGCCAGTTTTGGCGGCAGCGGTCCGGCGGCCTGCTGCGCGATCTCTTTTGGCTCGATCCCGATAGGGTAGACTTCGGTACGGAAGTTTTTGCCCCACGCCACATGGTTTTTACCGCTGCGCGTAGTCAGGCGAGTCTGGACCGACAAACTATCAAGAAACGCCAGTCTGTCGCTTTCCGTCTGGAAGCCAATAAGATCGTAATCGCACATCTGTTCCAGCAATTCCGCATGTGGCGGCAAGGCGTTGAAGATCTCCGGCGTCGGGAATGGAATATGCAGGAAAAAGCCAATCTGGTTATTGACCCCACGCTGGCGCAGTTCACTGGCAAAAGGCAGCAGATGGTAGTCGTGGATCCACAGAATGTCATCAGGCTTCAGCAATGGCAGCAGCTTGTCCGCTAACAGGGCATTCACCTCCCGGTACCCTTCCCAGGCTTCGCGCTGGTAATTCACCAGGTCCAGGCGGTAATGAAATGCGGGCCATAATACGGCGTTGGAAAATTGCGAATAATATTGCTCGTAATGTGCTTCACTTAGGTTAAAAGAGGCCCAGGTGATATTGCCCTTAGTGACCTTTTTTAGCGGTTTGTCCTCGTCGCCAATGTCACCGCTCCAGCCAAACCACAATCCACCGGTGGCTTTTAATGCGCCCAGAATCCCTACAGCCAGCCCGCCAGCGCTGGCTTTTTTATTATCAGGCGGTGCAATACGATTAGATACTACGACTAAGCGACTCATAGTCATCTCTCCTGTTTGTTAGCGCCCGTTGTTCTTGTTGTTGATAGTCGGCAAGACGTTCAAGCCACTGGTGCACATCGCTGACGCTTTCCAGCCGCCATTTTGCCTGGGTTGCCCCAGAGCCGACTTTAATCGACACGCCTCCCAGTCGATTAACGACGATAAAACCATGCTCATCGGTAAGGTCGTCCCCGACAAACACTGGCTTTCTGCCGCAAAACGGGGGAGTTTGTAAAAAAGCCTCAATCGCCGCGCCTTTATGAATACCGGACGGTTTAAGCTCCACCACGCATTTTCCCGGTTGCATAGCCAGTTGCGGGAAGCGTGCGACCATTTTTTTCGCCAGTGCAAACACCGCATCCTCATGCTGCGGCGCCTGGCGGTAATGCAGCGCAAAGGCCATCCCTTTGGCTTCCAATTCAACGTCGCTTAGCGTTGATACACCTTGCCGGAGCTCACGTTCCAGCGGCAACAATACATTTTCCGGTAACGTCACCCGTTCGGTTTGACCGTTGATATCGCGGCGTTCCGCCCCATGCACCCCGGCGAGAGGGAAGCTATACGGCCTGGCGAGCCTTTCCAGCTCGGCAATTGAACGCCCTGAAATCAACGCCAGCGCACCGTCGTTCATCTCTGCAAGCAATGCAAGTCTCGCCAGCACATCATCCGGGACACAGACATCGTCCGGATGCGGTTTAATGTCCGCGAGGGTGCCATCCAAATCGAAAAAAAAGGCAAAATTACCGGAAAAGAGAGGCGGTACAGATAATGCGTTTTCCACCCTGGTTTCCTCCTTACAGTCATGATGAGAGTCTTTATTCAAAAACATCTCATTTTCATTAGCCATGTAAGTATAGACAGTGTGACGCTGCTCGCCATTTTAAGCATGACTTACCAGCCGGATTAGCGGCTGGTAAGGAGTAGACGTAAACTAAAAGATTGTGTCGGGAATTTATGCGGGATGTATCAGACGGTACGTTTGGCTTTTTGTTTGTAGCGGTCGAAAATAACGGCCGCCAGCAGAATCAAACCACGTACCACATATTGCGAGAAAGGCGAAATATTCAGCAGGTTCATGGCATTTTCCACCGTGCCGAGAATCAAAATCCCCGCCACCACATAAGAAATTTTACCAATCCCCCCTTTCAGAGACACGCCCCCCAGCACACAGGCTGAAATCACGATCAGCTCATAACCAATCGAGGTCATCGGCTGTCCGCTGGTCATGCGCGAGGCAAGGATAATGCCCGCTGCTGCCGATACCAGACCAGACAGCACAAAGATGATGATCTTGGTTCTGACCACCGGAACACCCGCCAGACGGGCCGCCTCTTCATTACCGCCTATCGCCAAAGTGTTACGGCCAAAGGTGGTTTTGTTGAGCAGGAAACCAAAAATAATCAGGCATCCGACGGTCAACCATATCGGCGCAGGCAGCCCCAGCCAGTTGGCATAGCCCAGTGCAAAGAAGCGTTCGTCTTCGATGCCCACGGCTTTACCATCGGAGATAATATACGCCAGCCCGCGCACAATCTGCATGGTGGCAAGCGTCGTGATCAGAGCGTTGATTTTTAAGCGTGCAATCACAAAGCCGTTGATTAACCCGCTGACAATGCCAAGCAGTAAACCGGCAAAGACGCCAATCCACAGGCTTTCTGTCACGTTAATGACCACTGCCGTGGTCACCCCGGCGCAGGCAATAACGGAGGCAACAGACAGGTCAAAATCCCCGGAAGCCAGGCAAAATAACATACCGCAGGCGACCATGCCCGACATGGAAATGGCCAGCCCCAGCCCTTTCATATTGACGAAAGAGGCAAAGTTCGGCACAAAAACGGCGCAGCCAATAAACAGCACGGCGAAGACCACCAGCATGCCAAACTGATCCCAGATGCGACCGAAACCGAAAGTCGACTTTGATGCGCGGGACGTTGTTAAAGATGACATCATTTTCTCCTCACTCAGGCGACAGCCTGGCTAACTTTAGGCATCGCGAGGCTCAGCGCCTGCTGTTCATCGCCCTGACCGTGTAACAGCTCACCGGCGATTTCGCCTTCCCGCATCACAACAATGCGGTCGGCAACGCCCAGCACCTCCGGCAGATCGCTTGAGGCAAACAACACCGCAACCCCCCGGGACGCCAGCGCATAAATCACGTTATAGATTTCATGTTTCGCCCCGACATCAATGCCGCGGGTTGGCTCATCCAGCAAAATGACCTTCATCTCTTCGGAGAGCCAGCGGCCCAAAATGGCTTTCTGCTGGTTTCCCCCGGAGAGATTCATAATCAGCTGATCCGCGCCCGGCGTTTTGATATTGAGTGAACGAATATGGTGCTCGGCATTCTGGCTTTCCCAACCATTGTCGATCAGGCAACCGGCGCGGATATATTTGCGTCGGGCGCTGATATTAATGTTCTCCTGCACTGAATGAACCGGGATGATGCCCTCCGCTTTGCGATCTTCCGGGCACAGCATCATGCCGGCATGGATGGCATGCGCCGGTTTCTGAATATCCACCGCCTCACCATCAATGAACACGCGCCCTTCGGTGATGCGCGTGCCGCCAAACAAGCCTTTCATCAATTCGCTGCGCCCGGCGCCCACCAGCCCGAACAGGCCGACGATTTCACCGCTGCGAACGCTCAGGCTAATCGGCGTTCGCACGCCCGGTGCTTTTACCTGTTCGAGACGCAGGCGTTCCTCGCCATATTCCCGCGGCTGCCAGCCGTAAATATCACCCAGCTCGCGCCCGACCATCGCCTGCACCAGTTGGTCATGGTTGACCTGCTGCATATCAGTGAAGGTGCGCACATAGCGACCATCTTTAAAGACGGTGATCGCGTCGCTCAGGGCGAAAATTTCTTCCATGCGGTGCGAAACATACAGGATCACCCGCCCCTCTTTGCGCAGTTCGCGGATCACGCGGAATAGGTTGTCGATTTCGCGCGCCGAAAGTGAGCTGGTCGGTTCGTCAAAAGCGATGATTTTGGCATTGCGCGCCAGCGCTTTGGCAATCTCCACCATTTGCCACTGCCCAATGGAGAGATATTTCAGCGGTGTTTGCGGATCGATATCCAGACCCAGATGCTGAAGCTGCAAGCCCGCTTCGTAATTCAGCAGCGAACGATTTACGATGCCGCTTTTATGGGGGAGTTGCCCGAGATAGATATTCTCGGCAACGGTCATTTCCGGCACCAGGTGTAATTCCTGGTAAATAATCGCCACTCCGGCATTAAGCGCCGCCGTGGTATCGGCAAAAGAGACCTCTTCACCTTTGATCGCCAACGTTCCGGTGGTCGGCGCATAGTTGCCGCTAAGAATTTTTAAGAGTGTCGATTTACCCGCGCCGTTTTCACCCATCAAGGCGTGGACTTGCCCGGCGTGGCAATCAAAACTGATCTCACTGAGCGCTTTCACACCGGGAAATGTCTTGCCGATGCCGCGAAAAGAGAGATAAGGAGTAGACTGTTGCATACCGTCTCCGTAAAGCAGTTCATTGTACGTCTGGCTCCCCGCCAGCGCGGGGAGCACAACCAACAGAGAATTACAGTCCTTTTTTCGCCAGCTCTTCTTTGAAGTTGTCGCGGGTGATCAGTACAACATCCGTCACCGCTGTAAATTTCGCAGGTTCAACGCCTTTGGTTACCCAGTTGTACAGCAGCTCACTGGTTTTATAACCGTGTACGTCCGGGCTTGGCAGCAGAGAACCAAAGAAGCCAGTGGCCTGCGCTTTCGACAGTTCGCTTACCGCATCAACACCGTTAATACCGATACCAATCACATCGGCTGCTTTAAAGCCCTGCCCTTCAGTTGCACGGACACCGCCAAGAACGGTGTTATCGTTCATCCCCAGCACCAGCCAGTGTTTGACTTCCGGGTGCTGAACTAACAGGGAGTTACCGGCATCGAATGCGCCCGGGATATCGTTAGATTTGGTGGGGACCTGGTAGATCTGTTTTTCCGGGAAACCGGCTTTTTTCAGCGCATCCATGGAACCGGTCGTGCGGCGGCGAGCGGTATCCAGCTCATTGGCGGTAATAGCCATGACTGCTGTATCTTTCACATTCCAGCCGCGTTTTTGCATCTCTTTATAGAGTTCCTGACCCTGGCGGGCACCAATTTCACTCGCCGCCATCATCACCAACGGAACGCTGGTCATCGGTTCGCCTTTGGCGTTCACGAACTGGTCATCCACAGCGATGACTTTCATATCGTATCCGCGCGCTTTCGCGACAATCGCCGAGCCCAGTTTCGGATCCGGAGTACAGATAACAAACCCTTTTGCGCCGCTGGCCGCGAGGCTATCGATGGCGTTCAGCGTTTTTTCGCCGTCCGGCACCGCAATTTTAATCACTTCAAAGCCTAAATCTTTACCTGCCTTATCAGCGAATTTCCATTCTGTCTGGAACCAGGGTTCTTCCGGTTGTTTCACCAGAAAACCCAGCTTCATTGTTTCAGCGATAGCGGATTGTGACATAACGGCAGCCAGACCGATGGCCGCCAACGCTTTAGTGAATTTGTGCATGGTAAACTCCAGCTTCAGCTTTCTTTTATGTAGGGAAAATTAAAAATCGGCATATTTAAAAGTTCATAAAACAAGGCATTAGAGTCCATGTATCCCTGGACCTCTGTGCTGGAAATAGTTTTAGCGGGAAATTGATTCTCCATAGGAGAGCGCCATCACACCGCTGAATTACAGTAATTCCGTACATAAATTCAGCGATATTGCACATAAAAACGGAGGTTTTTGTCGGACAAATCGAAAGGGTAAAAGCAGAATTATCCATAAGGTCAGCCAGCTTATCCTTGTGCCCGAATGCAGGTCTCATCCGGGCGGAAAAATTACCAGCTATAGTAGATATGATCGGCGTGATCTCGCGCCGGCGTTTCGTCCCCCAGTAAACGGGCAGCGACAGTGAAAGCAAAATCGAAAGCCAGCCCTAACCCTTTTCCGCTGATCAGGTTGCCATCTTCCACAACCGGTGCATCGACGTACACCCCATCCGCCACGGTTTCATACAGATCGCCTGAGCACACATAGCGGCGACCTTTCAGTAAACCATTGCCGCCAAGCACGCGGGCTGCGGCTGAGCAGATAGGGCAAATCAGTTTACCTGCTGCATCATGGCGCTCAACAAAAAGCACCACCTCTTTACTGGCGGCAAGGTTAACACTGCCTTGCGGGCCGCCAGGCAATACCACAGCGTCGTAAAGCGCGTCCATACGTTCAGTAAGTGTGCTATCTGCGACCATGGGAATCGCGTGATAACTGACAACCGCCCGGGATCCTGCACAGGCCAGTGTTTCCACCTCAATATTCAGGCGGCGTAAAATATCAATGGTAATAATCGCTTCCGCTTCTTCAAAACCGGGCGCCAACAACACCGCCACTTTTTTCATCTCTGACTCCTCACGTTGAAGGTTAGTTAACCAAACGGAGGGTATTGTTGATCAAAACGATGTTTCAAAATCCTCGTTTCGTCACAACCCAGGCAGTCAGCACGTATGATGGCAATATTGTTGGGTGATGAATCAGTGGGCTTCGCCCTGCGGGGTGAACTTCAGTTCAATCAATGCAATGGCTTTCTGGATTGCGCGGCGCGTAACCGGGTCGGCAGCGGCGGCATTATTGGAAAAATCAATATTTTTTAGCTGGTTAGACATTTTTTCACGCACTTCAACCGGCGCGATAACGTCAATGACATCAAGGATTTGCTTGATCACTAACTGGCAGGCTACAACGTCCGATACCAGTTCCTGGTCAACTGAGAGATTTTGCGACATAGGAAGCTCCTTTTATAAAGGGCGTCATAGTACCGGGAATTGCCGGGTAAAAGTAGTTTTGCTGGTCAGGCGTAGCGGATTGCGGGCATAAAAAAACCTGCTTCAGCAGGTTTTTTTATCATCAGAACATAGCGCCTGGCGGTACGTCTTTGAAGGTTTTGCAATAGGTTTCGAACATGTGCTTCAGAATTTTACGCAGTTTCATTTGTTACTCCGGCGATTTGTTATGCAGGTGTTACGTCTCTATGCGTACATAATATGACCTTCATCACAGAAATCAAGCTATATGTGATAGAAATCACGTTTCAAAAAACACATATGCAGTAGCTTTGTTAAAAATTCAATTATAAATCCTGCAGTTAGGATGCTAAAAACTTCTTTGGCATTATCAAATATTTTTGCAAATGGCAGACAAATAAATGACTGAAAGCACCCTTTCGCGGAAGACAGGAGGTCTTTCTCCCGCTGCGCTACTGGTAGCCGGCGCTTTCTTTATGGAGTTTATCGACGGCACGGTGATTGCCACCGCGCTGCCGGATATGGCAAAAACCTTCGGCGTGGAAGCGGTGGCGCTGAATATTGGTATTAGCGCGTATCTGATAACCCTTGCCGTGCTGATCCCCGCCAGCGGTTGGATTGCAGACCGCTTTGGTGCGCGCAATGTGTTCTCGCTGGCGCTACTGATTTTCACCGTTGCATCGGTGCTGTGCGGGTTGTCCACCAGCGTCGATATGTTTGTGTCAATGCGTATCTTACAGGGCATTGGCGGCGCGCTGATGGTGCCCGTTGGCCGGCTTGCCGTACTGCGCACTACGCCAAAACATCAATTAATTACGGCCATCGCCACGCTGACCTGGCCCGCACTGGTCGCGCCGATCATTGGCCCGCCATTGGGGGGGTTTATTACTCACTATGCGGACTGGCGTTGGATCTTCTTTATTAATGTGCCGCTGGGCGTACTGGCCATTGCGCTGGCGCTGCGTATTATCCCCAATATTCGCGAAGAGGAGCGTCGTCCGTTCGATCTGCCAGGCTTTATCGCCACGGCGATCGCAATGGTGAGCCTGGTCTATGCTATGGAAGCCTTAGGCTCCGAGCATCCTCAGGGCATGTTAACGCTGGGTCTGCTGGCGCTGGGTGCGGTGACGCTTGCCTTCACATTGCGTCATTTCCGGCGCGCCCAATGGCCAATGATTCGTCTGGATGCCATGGCGGTGGCCACGTTTCGGGTAACGATGTATGGCGGTTCGCTGTTCCGCGCCTCCATCAGTGCAGTACCGTTCTTGTTACCGCTGCTGTTCCAGGTGGGGTTTGGGATGGATCCTTTTCACGCCGGGTTGCTGGTGCTGGCGGTCTTTGCCGGGAATCTCAGTATCAAACCCGCCACAACGCCGCTTATCCGCTGGCTGGGCTTCAAGAAGCTGCTGCTGATCAATGGTGGGTTGAATGTGCTGGGGCTACTGGCTTGTGCATTACTAACGTCGCATACGCCTGTATGGCTGACCTTTGTGATCCTCTACCTCGGCGGCGTTTTCCGTTCCGTACAGTTTACCGGCGTCAGCACGCTGGCCTTTGCGGATGTACCCTCATCACAGATGAGCTATGCCAACACGCTGTTCAGCACCGCCACACAACTGGCCGTAGGGTTAGGCATTACACTTGGCGCGATTGGCATTCGCATCGGAGAGTACGTCAGCCAGTGGTTGCATATTACGGCGGTTGAAGGGATCAGTTTTCGACTGGCGTTCGTCTTTATCGCACTGATTTGCCTGGTCGGGATGGTGGACACGCTACGCCTGACAAAAAATGCAGGCAGCGCGGTATCGCAGAAAAAAGCGGCGTAAAACAGGCCGCAATGATGCATTGCGGCCTGCTGATTATCAGGCGAGAACTTCGCGAACGAACGCTTCGATCTCTTTGCTCTGGCAGTTTTCAAAGAAGCACTGCTGGAAGCGTTCACCCGAAACGGCGGTTTTCACCAGTTCACGGTCAATCGCGCGCAGGGTATCAAGATAATTCTCTTTGACCACAGCGGCTTTAACCTGATTCAGAATACCGGCGTTACGCACCTGCGGCTCTTTACGCTCTGGCGGATAGCCTTCACCTTTACGGCCAGTGAACGCTTTTTCAAAGATAAAGCGCACATTGAGTTCTGCTCCCCAGCCAAAGCCTTTGGCGAATGGCAGCGCCAGCGCGTTACCGTTGTTGATCTGCGCGAACAGGAAAGCATCCGCCGGGTCGATACAGTAGCCGCATACCACGCCAGGATGGATATTCAGCGACATCAGCGCGCCCTGCCCGGTACCGCAGCCGGTCACCACAAAATCAACCGCTTTAGAATTAAGCAGAATGCTGGCCATAATCCCCAGATGGATGTAAGTCAGATGATGGTCATTTTCGTCACTCATGCCCACGTTGAATACCGGGAAGTCCTTCTCATCAGCAACGGTTTTCAACTCTTTGAGAATGATGGCGTTCTTCGCCGCCTGGCTGTTTTCCATCATCAGTGCAATTTTCATTTTTGATCTCCTGTAAGCATGCTTCAGATAGCAAAGGTTGAGTAAACCTTACTACCTGACAAACATACTTTCAAATTTAATGAAAAATGGTTTTAAAAATCAAAATGCCGCTCACAGTTTTACCGTCCCGTAGAGGTCACCCGCAAACGGAACGCTTGGCCGTTTTCATGAATAGCGGCAGTTCCGCTGGCTATTCCACCGATTGCCTCCAAATCAACACGATAAGATGAGATCATGCCAAAATGAATCAGGGCGATTTCATGAAAACAATTGCTTTAGTTGCCTCACTGGTACTGCTCAGTGGCTGTACCATCACCAAAGAGGCGAAAATCAGTGAAGTGGATACCACCAGTGGGCTGGTGCGTCTGAGCTTTGACCAGCAGATGATGCAGAATGCGACCTATGATCAAGACAACGCGCAAAGGACGGCGAATAAACAGTGCCAGCAGATGGGGTACGCCACCGCCTTCTTTTATGGAAAACCGGTAGAAACCTGTAGCCTGATCAGCGGTTCTGCCTGCATGAACAAAACAGTGACGCTGCAATACCAGTGTCGCGGCATGGCTTTTAATCACACAACGCCCACCTGGTAATTCCCTGAGCCAGCGACAATACGCTGGCTTTTTCTTTTATTAATAATCAAAACAATTCTCATTTATTTATTATTGCCGCGCAATGCGTGTTATTCTCATTCTCTTTTTTAAGCGATGTATTTTTTATTTTACCTTTTGCAAATAATTAAATAACAAATTATAGTGGCCGCTCTTATATCAATGATTTATTTCCTGGAGCGCACCATGCTAAAAGCAGAGATGATTGAAAAATTAAATGAACAAATGAATCTGGAACTGTTTTCTTCCCTGCTCTATCAACAAATGAGCGCATGGTGCAGCTTCCACAGTTTCGAAGGTGCGGCCGCATTTCTGCGCCGTCATGCACAAGAAGAAATGACCCACATGCAGCGCCTGTTCGACTACCTGACGGATACCGGAAGTCTCCCGCGGATTAACGCTATTGAATCACCGGTTGCAGACTATGCTTCGCTGGATGTCCTGTTCCACGCGACATATCAACACGAGCAACTGATCACGCAAAAAATTAACGAACTGGCCCACGTCGCAATGACCTCGCAGGATTACCCAACCTTTAATTTCCTGCAATGGTACGTGGCAGAGCAGCACGAAGAAGAGAAACTGTTTAAATCGGTGATCGATAAATTATCACTGGTTGGTAAAAGCGGTGAAGGTCTTTATTTCGTCGATAAAGAGCTGGCAACTCTCGACGCGCAGAACTAATAAAATGGGCGGTAAGGTATCCCTTTACCGCCCGCTTTATTAATGGTTGCAGATTTTACTTTCGTGAGTGGAAAACCCGTCTTCAACGGGAACAAATTTTCCTTTGGATGCAAGAAACGCAACCAGTTCCACCGCTGTCATTCCCTCGGCTGAGCACGTGTGAAAACGCGTATCCGCCCCAAAGCGGGTGATAATTGCCGCCGCCAGGCTCTCATTTGAATAGTGCTCGCCCGATGCAATCATCATATTCAGTACTTCGTGACCGTGAACCGATGCCATAAATCCTCCTCGCAAAAGATGCATCATAAACACAACATTAGGGACGAATGTTGCGCTAAAACAGGTTTACATGCATCCGGCGCAGCTGGTGCATCGCCAGTCCTGCTTATTAACCGCCTGATAAAAATAACGGTAATTTTCCGTTTCCAGCGCGATGCTATGGTCATAAAACAGATCGGTTAGCCAGTCGACATTTTCAATAATCCACGCGTCTTCTTCCAGTCCCTGCGCAAATGTCTCATCATCGGGATCGATAATGGAATAGATGGCCCACGTGCCCATATCTTTCTCTCGCCGGGGTTCAGGCAATTCGACCGGCTTGTCCATCCAGCGAATGATCCAGTGCCCGTGGCAAAGTAAATTTCCGTTGCGCGACCACGTTGCCGTGAAGGGATTGACGCTCTGCATCCGCTTCCTCTTTTTTTGATAATTTATCATTATTTTTTAAAGTACTGCGAATTGTCGCGCAAACCTATTCCCCTGATGAAGTAGTCAAATACCCTGATTCCGCCAGGCAGATGACCGAAAACCATGTTCGTAAACAAATAATTACACCCATTGTAACGGTCGTTTGACGAAATCACTGAATTCCCTTACTCTGCGCGGCAGATTGAATTGGCAGTGCGTTTTATTGCAGAGGAAAGCGTGAAAAATCGGACACTTGGTAGTGTTTTTATCGTTGCCGGCACCACCATTGGCGCAGGAATGTTAGCAATGCCGCTGGCGGCAGCGGGAGTGGGGTTTGCCACTACGTTGGTTTTGCTGTTTACGCTGTGGGGAGTGATGTGTTACACCGCGCTGTTGTTGCTGGAAGTTTACCAGCACGTTCCGGCGGATACCGGGCTTGGATCGCTGGCGCGGCGCTATCTGGGGCGCTACGGGCAGTGGGTTACCGGCTTTAGCATGATGTTTTTGATGTATGCCCTTACGGCAGCGTATATCAGTGGCGCAGGTGAATTACTGGCCTCCAGCCTTAATCAATGGCTCGATTTGCAGCTCTCTCCTGTCGCTGGCGTATTGATGTTCACCGTTATTGCCGGAGGCGTGGTTTGCATTGGCACCTCGCTGGTCGATCTGTTTAACCGTTTTCTGTTCAGCGCGAAGATCATTTTCCTGGTGGTCATGCTGGCGTTGTTGATGCCGCATGTGCATCAGGCCAATTTGTTAACCCTGCCGCTGGAAAAAGGTCTGGCATTGTCCGCTATGCCGGTAATTTTCACTTCGTTTGGTTTTCACGGCAGCGTGCCCAGTATCGTCAGTTATATGGGCGGCAATATTCGAAAACTGCGCGGGATCTTCATTACAGGCAGCGCCATTCCGCTGGTTGCTTACATCTTCTGGCAACTTGCCACACTCGGCAGCATTGATTCGTCTACTTTTCTCGGGCTGCTGGCCAGTCAGGCAGGTTTGAACGGTCTGTTGCAGGCGTTACGCGAGGTTGTCGCCTCTCCCCATGTGGAGTTGGCGGTGCATCTATTTGCTGATCTGGCGCTGGCAACATCGTTCCTTGGGGTCTCACTGGGATTGTTCGACTACCTCGCCGATCTTTTCCAGCGTCGCAATAATGCTGTCGGTCGCCTGCAAACAGGTCTGATCACCTTCCTGCCCCCGCTGGCATTTGCTCTGTTTTATCCCCGCGGGTTTGTAATGGCGCTGGGCTATGCTGGCGTAGCGCTCTCTGTGCTTGCGCTGTTGCTGCCATCAATGCTGGCGTGGCAAAGCCGTAAACATCATCCGCAGGGAGAATATCGCGTGCTGGGCGGCAGACCCGTGCTGTGCCTGATTTTTGCCGCGGGTATCGCCATTATTGCCATCCAGTTTTCCATCGTTGCCGGGCTACTGCCGGAAGTAGGCTGACGGGATGAATAATAAAACGCGCGAGCATATTATGGCTCGCGCGTTTTTTATGGGGACAGTAAATCGCAGGTACAAAAAAACGCTAAGTATCCCGGTAAAACGAACCATTCACTTTTAGAGATCTTCCGACATATTAATGATGTCTTCTGACGAGATCACCATGCGTAAAGCCCGATTAATCGAACACCCGATCATTACTGAGGTGCCGACTGAGCTAGCAGAACGCTAGCCACGATAAGGTTTTAAGAAGCTGTTCCAGTTGCTTCGCAGGAAGGGTAATACCTGTAACCATAAACGCGTTCACCGGATTGACTGCCCGCTTCTCGCTCCATGCCTACTACACGATGTTGATATTGTGTTGCCCTAGAAAAGCATCATACTAAATGTGATCTTTTCTGATACAAATTAGGAGATCGGCAACGGATGCCAACTGTAGCAGCATCCGTTATTAGCAATAGTTTTATTTTTTGCTAACCTGCCTTATCGACCACTCAACAAATGCAATAAGCAGAACTGCTGTAATAGCTGAGAATAAGAAATACAACACAATTAAATTGTTATCCAGCCGATCGGAGTAATCGCGCATCTCGCCAAGTCCCAGCCTGGTTATAAAGTCTGTGAACGGAATATAGATACTATTGACCAGCGGCCGCAAAGCTCCACTGATTGCAACCAGATAACTGAGCACAAGGAAAGCAATAAGCCGTGTGGCCCATTTAGCGATGACTGACATTACAATTCCTTCCTGTGTTACCGGTTACTATAATCTCACCATACGCCATCAGCCCGTTACCGCCAGAGACAGGCATTTTATGCGCATGAAGTAATGCCGCGCGAACGGCGTAAAAATCAGCCCGCCGATAGAATGTTATGCATCCTTCGCTAAGCCCTGTCCCATCAGGCCTTAACGGATGTAGCCGGAAACTGCTTCGGTAGTAATAACCTGGGCCAGCTTTAAACTGCGTCCTGTCATCAATCACACCATCCTGACGAAACAAACCAAACCAGTCATCATAGCTGTTACCTGTAGCCACTTCTTTCGCCCACTGGTTTAACTCACTTAATCGTTTCGTCCATCACCTGAATAAGTACCTCCATAAAAGCGCCACGTACAGACGCCAGTCCATTGCCTTTCGGTAGAACGTTACGCAGATTACGCGCATTTTTCCTTTAGAGCAAAAGCGCAAATGGCAATGGATTTGCAATGAAAAATGCGCCTTGCTTGCTATAGCGGCTTTCACTTTAAATCAGGATCATTTTTTAAGGGACAATGGCTGCAAGAGTGCGCGAGACAGGTGAGAAGATGTCGCTTCAGAGCGGTTTACAGTGCGTTTGGTGAGATATGCGAAAAATGATGCTGGCAAACAGCGTGGCAGTGACGGAAGGTGAAAAAATTAGAAGTTTTTTCGTGAGTTTAAACGAAACACCCTCACTTCTGATGGTGTCTGCCGAATATTCAGACGCTGGCGGAGAGGAGTACATAAGGGTTGAAGCGGCTAACCTCCTCGCCCAGCCTGTCATTGACGTGTTTCATGGCCTTCATCAGCGGCGTCAACTCACTGGTGGCAAACACCCAGGCGGCTTTTTCCTTATCGACGAATAAGACATTACCGTTGCCGCCGCGCAGGGCCGTGGCGATCTCTATACGGAAATGCATTGAACCGTAGCGGGGTTTAAATCAGAGATTGATCCTCAGGAATGGATTATTGCTCGAGCGGCACATTCGATTGATGACGGTGGATTTATCCCCGCAGACACCTTCCCTGCCTCCCATTATGGGGACAGGCAGTTAAGCCCTTCCGTTTAATTATTATTATCTTCCTTGTTCACCACAGGGAGGATGCCGAACATTATCGCCACTCGGCAAATTACAGGCACAAAAAAACCACCTTTCGGTGGTTTAACGACACTGCTTATTGCTTTGATTATTCTGATGTTTCCCCATGGTACCCGGAGCGGGACTTGAACCCGCACAGCGCGAACGCCGAGGGATTTTAAATCCCTTGTGTCTACCGATTCCACCATCCGGGCTTCGGGAAGAAATTGGAGGCGCGTTCCGGAGTCGAACCGGACTAGACGGATTTGCAATCCGCTACATAACCGCTTTGCTAACGCGCCAGATTCTTCAGGCTTTTCAGCCTGCATCCGCTAATAAAGCCGATGTTTTAAATTGGAGCGGGAAACGAGACTCGAACTCGCGACCCCGACCTTGGCAAGGTCGTGCTCTACCAACTGAGCTATTCCCGCATTATCAAGTATTGTCTAATCACTTGATTTTATTATCTTCTGACGAGCTAAGCTGCCTTCCGATGCGTTGCATTCTACTTACCTGACGCACTGAGTCAACGATATTTTTCAAAAGGCAGATCGTTTGCTGAAAATTACGACGAAACGATCACTGTTCAAGCAAATCGCCGCGCGCTGCATTCAGGTATTGCAGCATTGACCACAGCGTCAGTACTGCCGCAACAAAGAACAACGCAACACCGGCATATTCCACCCACACATTGGGGCGCCACAGCAACCACACCAGCGCCACCATTTGTGATGTCGTTTTGACTTTCCCGATCCAGGAAACCGCCACGCGGCTGCGTTTCCCCATCTCCGCCATCCATTCGCGCAGCGCGGAAATAATGATTTCGCGGGCGATCATCGTGGCGGCCGGTAATGTCACCCACCAGCTATGATAGTGTTCGGCCACCAGCACCATGGCGATCGCCACCAGGACTTTATCGGCAACCGGATCAAGAAATGCGCCAAAACGCGTGCTCTGGTTCCAGCGGCGCGCCAGAAAGCCATCAAACCAGTCAGTCACCGCGGCGCAACAGAAAATCAGTGCGCACACAAACGGAGCCCACTGAAAAGGCAGGTAAAACGCCAGCACGAAAAACGGGATCAGGATGACGCGAAAAAGGGTGAGCAACGTAGGAATATTGAATCGCATAGCGGCGTTAACTGTCTGTTGTCCGTGGATATTCGCTCTATGTTGCTACAGAGCCCTCAATGTTTCAACGAGTAGAAGATCTTTTCTGCCAGTCCCTGGGAGATGCCCGGCACTTTTGAGATTTCTTCAATACTGGCATTAAGTAATCCTTGCAAGCCGCCCATATACTTCAACAACATCTGGCGGCGTTTTGGCCCCACACCTTCGATGGTTTCCAGCGTACTGGTATTTTTCACTTTCGCACGTTTTTTACGGTGACCACTAATCGCATGATCGTGTGATTCATCACGAATATGCTGGATAACATGCAACGCAGGAGAATCCGGCGGCAAACTGAAACCCTCGCCTTCCGGTTCGAAGAACAGCGTCTCCAGCCCGGCTTTACGATCGGCGCCCTTCGCTACCCCTAACAGCAAGGGTTTATGCTTGTCCCAGGGAACGTCCAGCTCGGCAAAAACCGTTTTCGCCTGCCCCAACTGCCCTTTGCCGCCATCGATTAAAATCACGTCCGGGATTTTACTCTCCTCAATGGCCTTTCCATAGCGGCGGCGCAGTACCTGGTTCATCGCTGCATAATCATCCCCCGGCGTGATCCCGGTGATATTATAGCGACGATACTCTGCACGCAGCGGGCCATTGGCATCAAACACCACGCAGGACGCAATCGTCTGTTCCCCCATGGTATGACTGATATCAAAGCACTCCATCCGTTTAACCGCTGGCAGCTCCAGTACGCTGGCCAGCGCAGCAAGACGCTGATGGACCGTGGACTGTTGCGAAAGTTTGGTACTGAGCGCCGTAGCAGCGTTGGTGCGCGCCAGCTTGAGATAGCGGGCGCGGTCGCCACGTGGTTTTGTCTGCACGTTGACGCGCCGCCCAGCCAGTTCCGACAGCGAGTCGCTGAGCAGCGTTTTATCGCTCAGGTTAAAATCCAGCAGGATCTCGCCAGGTAATGTACGCATCTGGCTTCCCTGCAAATAGAACTGGCCGACAAAGGTTTCCACCACTTCTCCCAGCTCCGTACCACCAGGCACTTTCGGAAAGTAGCTGCGGCTACCCAGTACTTTCCCCTGTCGGATAAACAACACGTGAACGCAGGCCATACCGGCATCAAACGCGACGCCAATCACATCCAGATCGTCGCCCGTATTGGACACAAACTGTTTTTCTGTCACGCGACGCACCGCCTGGATCTGATCACGAATACGTGCAGCTTCTTCAAACTCCAGCACCTGGCTGGCTTTTTCCATACGCGCGATAAGCTGCGTCAGCACCTGGTCGTCTTTGCCCGCCAGGAACATGCGCACGTAATCCACTTGTTGCGCATACTCCTCTTCACTCACTAACCCGGCAACGCAGGGTCCAAGGCAGCGGCCAATCTGATATTGCAGGCACGGGCGCGAACGGTTGCGATAAACGCTATTTTCACACTGGCGCACCGGGAAAATTTTCTGTAATAGCGCCAGAGTTTCACGCACCGCGTAGCCATTCGGGAAGGGGCCGAAATACTCCCCTTTAGCGTGTTTCGCCCCGCGATGCATCGCCAGGCGTGGGTGCGTATCCGCGCTAAGAAAAATAAAGGGATAGGATTTGTCATCACGCAGCAGCACGTTATAGCGGGGCTGGTACAACTTGATGTAGTTATGTTCCAGCAGCAGCGCTTCCGTTTCAGTGTGCGTAACGGTCACATCAATTTGCTGGATCTGCGCCACCAGCGCTTCGGTCTTGCGCGACGCGAGGTTGCTACGAAAATAGCTGGAAAGCCGTTTTTTCAGGTCTTTCGCTTTACCTACATAGATAACGGTACCGCCGGTATCATACATGCGATAGACACCGGGTTTGCTGGTAACCGTTTTAAGAAATGCTTTCGAATCAAAAACTTCAGTCACTGACTTGTTAACGTCTCCGCATTGCACAAACCATGGCGAATGGCGAGGTGCGTCAATTCGACGTCACCGTGAATGTTCAATTTACTGAACATCCGGTAGCGATAGCTGTTCACCGTTTTCGGGCTCAGATGTAACTGTTCCGAGATCTCGTTGACCTTCTGGCCCCTTGTGATCATCAGCATAATCTGCAATTCGCGCTCAGACAACGTGGAGAACGGCGAGTCCGTTTTTTCGGGTTCGATTTGGCTCAGCGCCATTTGCTGCGCGATATCGGAGGCGATATAACGCTGACCGGAATGTACAGAGCGGATAGCATTAACCACTTCCTGTGGTGCCGCGCCTTTACTGAGGTAGCCCGCTGCGCCAGCCTGCATCACTTTGGCAGGCAGAGGGTTTTCGGTGTGGACCGTGAGCATAATGACTTTGGTGTCGACATTGCCGCGCGCAATTTTGCGCGTGGCTTCAAGGCCGCCAATGCCGGGCATGTTCATATCCATCAATACAACATCGACGGAGTTGGCGCGACACCATTTGATGGCGTCCTCACCGCAACAGACCTCGCCAGTGACTCTTATGCCCTTAATATCTTCGAGAATGCGTCGTATCCCTGCGCGCACCAGTTCATGGTCATCAACAAGTAGTACGTTGATCAAAGGAGTATCTCCGGAATAGGGATAACGCTGCTGAAAACTAATTCACCGTATATTAGCTTTTTTTTACCTAACAGTGAACGACTAAAAACAGTGGCGACCGGATTTCGCTCTCGTTTCTGGAAATTAGAGCGACATAAAGCGGAAACTTTTCTTCCGGTCTCAAGCGCAGCGGGAAAAAATTTAAACACCAATTTTCATAAAGTTACCAAAAAATCGTTTTTCTGCTATCGATAATTATCCCGCAGGATTTGTAACAACAATTAACTCTGACTAAACCTGAAGTAAACATATATTTTCGGGCAACCCAAAAACTGTGTGTTTTTAATGCATCAGCAGTTTAATTTAATAAACCATCCAGCGACGATCAAAAAACAACCACTGCTATCTTTTGCTGACCTTATGGTATACTCCGCCGCTTTGACAGTGATCGTCGCGCAGTTGCGCGACAACGTAATGAGGAAAATAAATTGAGCACACCGGATTTTTCCACTGCTGATAATGCAAAGGAACTGGCACTGGAGGTTTCCTGCCTGAAATCATTGATGACACTGATGCTGCAGGCAATGGGTCAGGCTGACGCAGGCCGCGTCATTCTTAAAATGGAAAAACAAATCGACCAGTTGGAAGATGAAACGCAGGCTGCCGTGTTTTCCAGCACTGTTAAGCAGATTAAACAGGCTTATCGCCAGTAATAAAAACGGCTGCCCGGGTTACCAGGCAGCCGCTGATGTCTGACGCGCAGAATTCAAATCATCCCGGTCGCCGCCGCATAGCAGGCAATCTGCGTTTTATTCGGCGCATTGAATTTTTTCTGCATGTTTTTTTGATGGAAATTGACCGTATTTTCGGAAATAGACAAGATCATCGCGATTTCCGCTGATGTTTTCCCTTCCGCCGTCCACTTCAGTATTTCTCTTTCACGTTTACTGAATTTCATCTCGGGCGCCATCACCATCTCGTTTTCCAGACGGGAGAGCATTAACAAACTCATCTGCACCAGCGTTTGCAGGCGCATCTCAATTTCGTCCTCGTCCATCATTTTGCCAAACACATTATTACGCGAAACAGACAGAAAGCCCATGGCGTGATTCGGCAACATCAGGCATTGAGATATCCCTTTGCGCAAACCGTGATCGCGCGCGGCATCCCATAACGTCATCGCATCCTGAAAGAGTTTATCACTCCAGGGCAAATGCCCCTGGATGAAATTTTCCGCCTTCAGCACCGGGTCAATGGCGAAGTAATTCTCCGCCTGATAGTGCGACATCCACGCCTGAGGATACGTACTTTCAACGCTAATCTTTGGCCGGGTAAACGGCACCGGATGACGTACGCAAAGCGCAAAATAATCAAATTCCAACTGCTGCGTCTGGCGCTGCAGCTCCGAATAAATCTCTTCCGCCGTTGTCATCTCCTGAAAACGTGACAAGATTTCACGTCTCCAGGTAAAAAAAGCTTTCTCCTGCATACCGACCGGTAATACCCCTGAGTTTTAATAATCATTATTTTGTATACAACAAACTAACACATAAAACTTAATTATGAATATAAAATATCGGGATATCTGGAAATAAATTGGATTTATTGACGGGTTTTACAACAACATCAGGAAGGAAAAACTGCCTGTTTTTTCAGGCGCAATGCGGGGCGGCATAAATATGCCCTTATAATCTGTATGCAATTAATCCAACGCGAACAAATTTAACTTAAGTTAAATTAATGCAATTCAGTGAAAGGCACTGGCGGAATCGCCCATTATTACCGTAACAAAAATTTTTCCAGAAACTGGCGCGTACGCGGCTGCTGCGGTTCGCTAAATAGCGCTTTTGCCGCGCCCTCTTCAACAATGCGCCCCTGGTCCATAAATATGGCCCGGTCGGCAACGTCGCGGGCAAAACTCATCTCATGGGTGACGATCACCATGGTGCGTTTCTCCTGCGCCAGTTGGCGAATGGCGGTCAGGACCTCCCCGACCAGTTCAGGATCCAGCGCCGACGTCGGCTCATCAAACAGCAGCACATCCGGGCGCATCGCCAGCGCACGGGCAATCGCCACGCGCTGCTGTTGCCCACCGGATAACCGCCGCGGATAGCTCATCTCTTTACCGCTTAAGCCCACCTTTGCTAATAGCTCACGGGCGCGCGCAGTCGCTTCCTCTTTTGGCTCGCCTTTGACAATCACCGGCCCTTCAATGATGTTCTCCAGCACCGTACGGTGTGGAAACAGGTTGAAGTTCTGAAACACAAAACCCACATGCTGGCGTAACTGGCGTATCGCCGCCTTTTGCTGGCTGATGGCGCGGGCAGTATCGATGGTAATGTCCCCCACCCGGATCGTGCCGTTATCGGGTTGTTCCAGCAAATTGATACTGCGCAGTAAGGTCGTTTTACCGGAGCCGCTCGGCCCGATAATCACCACCACCTCCCCCTCCTGCACCTCAAGATTGATGCCGTGCAGCACCGTTTGACCATGAAATGTTTTCACCAGGTTTCTGATTTCGATCGTACTCATTTCGCCTCGCGCTCCGGCCGATTAAGCTGATGTTCGAAATAGTTTTGCAGCGTGGAAAGGAGCGTCGCCATCACCCAGTAGATCAGTGAGGCAGCAAGATACATCGTAAACACTTCCAGCGTACGGGAGGTGATCAGTTGCGCCTGACGAAACAGTTCCGGCACCTGAATGGTCGCCGCCAGCGAGGTGTCCTTCACCAGGCTAATAAAACTGTTGCTCAGGGGCGGTAGCGCAACACGCGCGGCTTGAGGAAGAATTGCCCGGCGTAACGTCTGCCACCGTGTCATGCCAATGCTGGCCGCCGCCTCCCACTGCCCTTTATCAATAGCAGAGATCGCCGCGCGCAGAGTCTCGGCGGCATAAGCCGCAGTGTTCAGCGAAAGCCCAATCATTGCCGAGGGAACCGGATCCAGTTCAATACCAAACTGCGGCAGACCGTAGTAAATCATAAACAACTGCGCAATAAGCGGCGTGCCACGAAAAACGGAGATATAGAAACGGGCGAGCCAGCGTACGGCTAACAGTGGCGACATACGCATTAACGCGAGCACAAATCCCAGCAGCAAGCCAAAGAACATCCCGCCGACGCTCAGTTGCAGTGTAAATACCGCCCCCTTTAACAGATAGGGAGCGGAATCGATAACCAGTTGCAGACTCTCTTGCATTGTGCGCGCTCTGCCAGTGAGTTAAACATGGGGATGGTAGGCAAATAGCGCTGGCGCCCCACCGGTATGCACAAACAGGATCGGGCCGTTATCTTTAAACCGCTTCTGCTCAATACCATCCAGCAACCCGGCCATTGCCTTCCCGGTGTACACGGGATCGAGCAAAATGCCCTCCAGACGCGCCAGCAGTTTTACTGCCTCCATGCCTTCATCATTTGGCCTGCCGTATCCCGGCGCAAAGTAGTCATCCCACAGCAAAATATCGGCAGCGGCCTGGATCTCCAGCTCACGCGCAATCGCCTGCTGCAATGTCACCACCCTGGGTTTTTGATCGGCAACGCTACGGGAAACCGTCACGCCAATCAGTTCGACCTCTGGCATCAGCTGTTCCAGCCCGACAGCCAGTCCGGCATGCGTCCCCGCACTGCCAGACGCCACCACCACCGAGGAAAGACCCACCGCCCCTTCGCACTGCTGGGCAATCTCCAGCGCACTTTCCACATAGCCCATCGCACCGAGCGCACTGGAGCCGCCAACAGGGATCACATAGGGGCGGAACCCCTGGGCTTCGAGGCGTGTCGCCAGCTCATCCAGTTGCGTAACGGGATCGTTCAGCGCCTCGCACATTTCGATTTGCGCAGAAAACAGATCCAACAGTAAGCGGTTACCGTTGCTCAGGTAATTCTCTGCTGTCGTGCCAATCGGGTTTTCCAGCAGCGCCACACAGTGCAGCCCCAATTTTGCCGCCACCGCCGCTGTCTGGCGCACGTGGTTGGACTGGATCGCCCCGGCCGTCACCAGCGTATCCGCACCTTCGCGCAATGCATCGGCGGCAAGAAATTCCAGTTTGCGCAGCTTATTACCGCCCATGGCGACAGGCGTCACATCATCACGCTTGATAAAAATCTCGCGCCCAAGGTAGTCGGAGAGACGCGGCAGGTACTCCAGCGGCGTGGGTGCGCCAATCAATTCCAGGCGCGGAAAGCGGGTCAAATTGTGCAGTGGCATAAAACCTCCGGATACCGGAAAACGATGAATGTTAATTTTTATTATGCATGCTAAAACTGCTGAAATAAAAAAGGCGCTTGATTAAGCGCCTTTTTTTGCGGGCAACGATTACTTCGTCACATCCGCGCCAAACCATTTTTCCGACAGCGCTTTTAAGGAGCCGTCTTTTAGCATCTCTGCGATAGCCGTATCAATCGCCTTCAGCAGGTCATCATTGCCCTTGCGTACCGCAACGCCTGCTTCCTGACGGGAGAACGCATCCCCTGCCACGGCAAGCGTGTCTTTCGTTTTTTTCACCAGATCGAGTGCCGCCAGACGATCGACCAGAATGGCGTCAATGCGACCAACGCGCAGATCCTGATATTTTGTCGGGTCATCATCATAGGTGCGAATATCAACACCCTGAACATTCTGACGCAGCCACTCTTCATAGTTGGTGCCCAGACCGACGCCCACTTTCTTCCCTTTCAGGTCGGCGGCGGAGTGAATATCCGCTTCGTGACCTTTTTTTACCAGCGCCTGGATACCGGAGACCGTATACGGCGTGGAGAAGTCATATTTTTTCTTACGCTCATCAGTAATGGTCACCTGGTTAATGACCACGTCGATGCGTTTAGAATCCAGCGACGCCAGCATACCGTCCCATTTGGTGGGTTTCAGCGCGGCTTTCACGCCCAGGTGTTGCGCCAGCGCATCGGCGAACTCCACTTCAAACCCCGTCAGTTTGCCATCATCGCCCTGGAAACTGAACGGCGGGTAGGTGCCTTCCAGACCGACTAACAGTGTGCCACGCTCTTTAACCTTGCTGAGCAGGTTTTCCGCCGCGAAGGTTTTCGCGCTCATCCCCGCCACCAGCGCGACAGCCATCACGCCCATCAGCGCCTGGCGTCCCAACAGTGCTAGTTTCATAGTCACCCCGATTAAGAATTTGACTGTAGTGCGCGGTGCCTGACGGTAAGTTCAAGCACGGCCCGGCTACATGTTATTCTTTTTCAATATATATCAGATATTGCGCCGACAGCGACTTTTTGCACTGCCGTGAAGCGCATCTGCGCTTTAAACTGCGCGTATTTGCGCAACGCAATCCGATAATTGTTGGTGCTGGTCGCGGGTAACCAGGGCTCCAGATTTTCGTCGAGGAAGCCTTCTTCAAGTAATTGACGGGAAATATTAAGCTCGCTGAGGTGATTCCCCAGCCGGCGCAGACGAACAACGTACTCGCGCACGGTACCGTGGCTCATTTCCGTTTGTTCGAAGAGATATTGTTTAAAACCGATGATATCAAAGAAATCGCTCTGCTCTTTGCAATGCAAATCGCCGCAGAAACGACACAACGCAACCCACTCTTTCTGCTCCTGTTGCCAGGCCGCTTCATCCAACAGCGTATCGAGGCGCGAAATCGCGATTTTATTGACGATTTCGCCCCGACGTACCAGTGTGATGCGGTCAAGCAACTTGTGACAATGAGCGCAATGCGTCTGGCTGTGTTTAAAGTCTTTAAGGTAGCGGCTTAAAGGCCGTCTTTTAGGTTGCTGCACCGTCATGATAACTCCTGGTTGTCAATGCGTTGTACGGCATTTCCCCAGGAGGCGATGCAGGATCACCAACCTATAACTTACCCAGCTTGGTACGTAAGCGCTTAATGGCCTGACTATGGAGCTGACTGACCCGCGATTCCCCTACTTCCAGGACGGCGCCAATCTCTTTGAGATTGAGTTCTTCCTGATAGTAAAGCGTTAATACCAGTTGTTCACGTTCCGGGAGCGATTCGATTGCTTCCATCACCCGGTGACGCAAATTACTTTCCATTAACTGGAATAACGGGTTTTCCTGTTGATGATCATCCGTCACCAGCTCGATACTGTCGCCGTGCTCTTCCCGCCACTCATCGTAGGAAAAAAGCTGACTATTGTTCGTATCGAGCAACATCTGACGGTATTCCTCTACAGGAATGCCAAGACGCTGCGACACTTCTGTTTCCGACGCGTTACGTCCCAGTTCTTGCTCAAGTTGCCCCATCGCCTGCGCCACTTCGCGGGCATTACGCCGGACGCTTCGCGGCACCCAATCACGGCTGCGCAATTCGTCCAGCATCGCCCCACGAATACGCTGCACTGCGTAAGTGGTAAATGCCGTTCCTTGCAGGGCGTCATAGCGGTCTACTGCATTCAGTAGCCCGATTCCGCCCGCCTGTAGCAGGTCGTCCAGTTCCACGCTCGCCGGCAAACGCACCTGCAGGCGCAATGCTTCGTGACGCACCAGCGGAACATAACGCTGCCATAGCGAGTGTTTATCCATTACACCTTCAGCGGTATAGAGTGAATTCACGATAAACAGCCCTGCGTTAATTGAGTTATCGGCATGATTATCCGATTCTGGAGTGGTTTTAATCGGATGAATAATGGGTGAAATGGGGGGTTATTTGCATTAATAAAAGAATCGCAGTGAACTCAATGGATCCAAAAATGAAGAAACATCGAATAATCAATGCGGTAAATGAACAATGCTAAAACGCTTCATTTTTCACATTTACATTGAAAATGTCGCTCCGGCATTGTCGCTGTTATTAACGAACCGCCCCAAACCTCTTTACCCTAATTGAAATTTTAGCTGCTGACCAACGTTTCTGCACGTTTCTATCCGCTAATAAGCGAGAGAAAATGATGGTTATTCGCACCCTGACAGAACCCCCCGGTCATTTACATTAAGGCATTGATCCCGACTGTCACTTATACGCCCGCGCGAGACTCGCCGACGCAAGCAGGATGGTCAGGCAGATGGGCGGTCATGCCCTGAAATATCGCACTTCGAGGATACGATGAAACTGGCAATCTATGGTGCAGGCGGGCTGGGTAGAGAAGTTCTCGAACTGGCGAAGCAGATCAACGCCACCCACCCGCGCTGGGACGCATTCTGCTTTGTCGACGACTTGCACGCAGACAGGCAACTCAAAGGCCACCCGGTTGTCACGCTGGAGAGTCTGACGCCGCATGATCATGAAGTGGTGATCGCCGTGGGCGAACCTGCTCTGCGCCGGAAGCTGGCCGATAAAGCACGCGCAGCGGGTTTTACCTTGCCGGTGTTGGTGCATCCTGGGGCGCAAGTGAGCGCAGAGGTCACCTTTAATGAAGGCTGCGTGGTCTGTTACGGCACGTTTATCTCTTGCGACACGGTGATTGGACGTAACGTGCACCTGCAACCTAACGCCAGCCTCGGCCATGACTGCCAGATAGGCGACGACTGCGTCATCTCTTCTTATGCCAATCTGGCGGGTCAGTGCCAGGTGGGGCCGCGCACGTTTATTGGCATGAACGCGGTAATCCGCGAATGCACCGTCATCGGCGAAGACGCCATCATCAGCATGGGGGCCGCCGTGTTTGCCAATATCGCCGCTGGCGTCATTGCCATGGGGAACCCGGCAAGAGCAATTCGCACAAACGACGATAAAAAAGTCTTTCGTTGAGCAACCTATTCCACCGCGCGGTCGTCAGCGATAGCGCGGCACAGATATTAATGAAATTTCCACGCTATTCTGGAGAAACACGATGTCAAATTTAGCAACCTATAACCGTATCTTTGTCGAAACCTTTGAAGTGGATGAAGCGATCCTTGCCGGGTACAAATACCAGGACACCCCTTCCTGGGACTCCGTAGGCCATATGACGATGATTGCCTCTCTGGAAGACGCTTTCGACATCATGATGGATACCGATGACATCATCGAATTTTCTTCCTGGGAAAAAGGCAAAGAGATCCTGAAGAAATACGATGTTGAACTTCAGGACTAAGCCATGTTGCTGAAAGCGAAAACCGCCGTTATCACCGGTTGCCTGCAGGGTATCGGCAAGGCAACGCTGGAAACCTTCGCCAGAGCGGGCGCGAATGTTTTCGCCTGTTGTCAGGCGGAAACACCGGAATTCACCCAGTTTATCGCGCAGCTTAGCGCCGACTATCAGGTCGAGATCATCCCGGTTTACTTCGATCTGAGCGACAACGACGCGATAAAACAGGCGGCGATGACGATCCAGAAAGCGAAAAAACCGGTGGATATTCTGGTGAATATCGCCGGTGCAAATTTTGATGCCAACTTCCAGATGGTGACGCTGGAGCAGTTGCAAAAGACCTTCACCATCAACTTCTTCTCGCAAATCGCCTTTACCCAATACATCGCCCGTCTGATGCTGCGCCAGAAAAAAGGCAGCATCATTAATATCTCCAGCATTTCGGCGCTGGACGGTAATCCAGGCCAACTGGCCTACGCCAGCGCCAAAGCGGCGTGGATTGCGGCGACCAGGACTATGTCTGCTGAGTTAGGGCCGCAAGGCGTTCGCGTCAATGCCGTAGCGCCTGGCGTCATCAGCACGGCGATGACGGCATCGCTTTCTGAAGAGGTGATGGCGCGACAAATGTCACGCTGCGAGCTGAAGCGTCCTGGACTCGCTGAAGAAGTCGCCAACACCCTGTTGTGGCTGGCATCTGACGCATCCAGTTACACCACAGGCCAGGTCATCCGCGTCGATGGCGGCATAGGTTGAGGAAACAAACATGTTGATGCAAGGAAAAACAGTACTGATCACCGGATGTCGTCGCGGTATGGGGCGCGCCATGGTGGATGTGTTCGCTGCCAGTGGGGCAAATATTTACGCCCACGCGCGTGAAGCCGATGAAGCATTTACGCAGGAAATGGCGCAGGTCGCCGCACAGCATGATGTGCAAATCTGGCCGCTCGGTTTTGATATGACCGACTACGAGGCCATGAAACTGGCGGTCAAGCGCATTATGTCCGACAAGCGCCCGCTGGATGCCGTGGTGAATAACGCCGGCATCACGCTGAACAGTCTGTTCCAGATGACCAGCGAAGCGCAGCTACGCGCCCAGTTTGAAGTGAACTTCTTCTCTGTCTACCTCTTTACCCAGTACATCGCCAAACTGATGACCCGCCATCAACATGGCAGCATCATCAATATTGCGTCAACGGCCGGTGAAGACGGTAATCCGGGCAAATCCGCCTATGGTGCATCAAAGGCCGCGCTGATTGCCATGACCAAATCCATTGCCGCTGAACTGGGTGAGAAAGGCATTCGCGCCAACTGCATCGCGCCGGGGATCACCGATACCGAGATGCTACTCACCATGCCGGCGCAAGTGGTTGAAGATGCCAAAAACGGCGCGGACTTACGCCGTGCTGGCGAACCGGCGGAAATTGCGCAGGCGGCGTTGTTCCTCGCCAGCGATCTCTCCAGCTATATCACAGGCCAGACAATTCGCGTGGATGGTGGTCTCAAATGACGCAAAAAATTCAGGATGCGGCCCGACGCATTCGTACCCGTATCGTCAATGTGGCGCACCACGCGCCGAGCGACGGAGTGCACGTCTCCCCTGCTCTGTCGATGACCGACATTCTGAGTACGCTGTATGGCAGCGTCATGCGTTATGACCCACAGAACATCACCCGCCGCGAACGCGACCAGTTTATTCTGAGCAAAGGCCATGCCGCGCTGGGGCTGTACGCCACATTGTGCGAGTACGGCATTATCAGCGAAGAGCAGCTCAACGAGTTTGAGATCAACGGGTCCGTGTTGCAGGTTCATCCCACCAAACACCCGGAGTACGGCATCGACTTTTCTGGCGGCAGCCTGGCGCAGGGGCTCTCCTTCGCTACCGGGCTGGCGCTGGGGCGTCGCCTGAAAGGCGAAACGTGGCAGACCTACGTGCTGGTCGGCGATGGAGAGTGCAACGAAGGGGCAATCTGGGAGTGCGCCTTTATGGCCGCGCACCACAACATTGATAACCTGACGCTGGTTGTCGATCGCAACGGCCTGCAATCCGATGGTTTTACCCGTGACGTGATGTCGATGGATCTCGAAGCACTGTGGCGCGCCTGTCGTTGGGAAACACGGGTTTGTGATGGCCACGATATTGCCGCGTTGCAGGCTGCTTTCAACGCACCGCATCATGGGAAACCGAAGGTGATCATCGCCAATACGGTGAAAGGCAAAGGCGTGTCGTTTATGGAAAACAATAAAGAGTTTCACCGCAATCGCGTCTCTGCTCAGCAGTTAACCGATGCGCTGGGTGAACTGAATGGGGGCCAGCATGATTGAGTTCAAACCCGCCGCCATTCGCTCCTGGGCAATGCTCGGTTCACGCGGCACCTTTGGGATGACGCTACTGGAACTCGCACACGATAACGATCGTATCGTCGCCCTGTCCGGCGACCTGTGCAAATCTTCCGGCCTCGATCGCTTTAGCACCACGTACCCGGAACGTTTTTTCAACACGGGGATTGCCGAACAGAACATGATCGGCGTCGCGGCCGGGCTGGCGGCAAGCGGCTATGTGCCTTTCGCCACCTCGTTTCCTAACTTTCTGACGCTGCGCGCCGCAGAGCAGGTACGCCTGAATCTTGGCTATATGCAGGAAAACGTCAAACTGGTTGGTCTGGCGTCCGGCCTGGCAACCGGGATGTTTGGCGCCACGCATCACGGTATTGAAGAGCTGGCAATGCTCCGCGCCGTCTCTAACATCGCCATTTTTTCCCCGGCGGACTGCACAGCAACCGTCAAAATGACCCAGGCGGCGCTCGAATATGATGGCCCGGTCTACCTGCGTCTCACTGGCGGCATGCGCGCGCCCATCGTTTACAAAGACGATTTTGAGCTGATCCCCGGCAAAGCCATCACCTTACGTGAAGGCAAAGATATCGCCATTATTGCCACCGGCAGTATGGTGCATGTTGCCCTGACCAGCGCCGGGCAACTGGCCGACAGGGGGATTGATGCCGCCGTTATTGATATGCACACCCTTAAACCCCTGGATGAAGCCGCTATCGCAACGCATCTGGGGAAAAAGCTGCTGGTGACCATTGAAGAGCACAGCATGATTGGCGGTCTCGGCAGCGCCGTTGCGGAATACGTTAGCGCGCAAACACAACGCCCCAGACAATTAACCCTTGGTATTCCGCAAGGTTATCCGCACGCCGGTGACTACGGCTGGATGCTGGAACAAAGCGGTCTGACGGTGGAAAACCTCACAGCACAGGTCATGGACGCACTGCAATGAATGCTTTCTGGCATACACACCAGCACCCGGCTTCACAGTTGGCGCTGAAAGACGATCGCGGCATAAGCCTCAGCTACGGCGAACTCACTGCGCGCGTTGACGAACTGGCGCAGCGTATTCCTCCACGCGCGTTGGTTTTTATTTTTTGCCATAACCAGGTGGAGACCGTCATTGGGTATCTTGCCTGCCTGAAACAGGACGCCGTCGCACTATTGCTGGACAACGCACTGGATACGTCCCTCGCGCAGCAGCTGATCGATACCTATCGCCCGTCGTTTCTCTGGCAGCCGCAAGACGGCTGTTATCAGTTGCACGCCACCGGGCTAACCCCATGGGCACTCCATGATTCTCTGGCGTTACTGATGACAACATCCGGCTCAACCGGTAGCCCGAAACTGGTGCGCCTGAGCAAACGCAATCTGCAAAGCAACGCCGCCAGCATTGCGCAATATTTGCAAATTGATCGCCATGAGCGCGGTCTGGTGAGTCTGCCGGTGAACTACGTTTACGGGCTCTCTATCATCAACAGCCACCTTTATGCCGGAGGCAGCCTGCTGTTGACCGGGCATAGCGTGATGCAGCGTGAACTGTGGGATTTTGTCCGTACGGAACGCGCCAGCTCCTTCGCCGGGGTGCCTTATACCTGGGAGATGCTGCGTAAGCTGCGGTTTATGCGTATGGATCTGCCGGATTTACGCACCCTCACCCAGGCGGGCGGTAAACTTGCGCCGGCATTGCAGCAGGAATACACCGAATTCGCCGCCCAACAGGGTAAACGCTTTATCGTGATGTATGGCGCAGCGGAAGCCACTTCGCGCATGGCATGGCTGCCGCCGGAAGATGCCGCCGCGCGGTACGGTTTTATCGGCAAACCGATCCCCGGTGGCGAATTCCTGCTGCTGGGAGATGACAACCAACCGGTGACCACACCGGGAACGCACGGCGAGCTGATCTACCACGGCGAAAACGTGGCCCTGGGCTATGCCGAACGCGGTGAAGATCTGGCTCTTGGCGATGACTTTGCCGGTCGGTTGCATACCGGCGATATCGCCACGGTCGACAGCGACGGGTTCTATCGTATTGTCGGGCGCAAAAAACGTTTCCTGAAAATTTTCGGCAACCGCGTGGGGCTGGACGAAATGGAAGCGCTACTCAAAACGGCGTTTCCGGATACGACAATCGCCTGCGATGGCCGCGACGACTTGCTGTGCATCTTTATTACCGATGCATCGCTCGCAACAGCAGCCAAGCAATACGCGGCAGACATCAGCAAACTTCACGCGTCGGCATTTCGCGTGATCCCCCTCGCCGAGATCCCCAAAAACCCGGCAGGCAAAACGCTCTACCATAAGCTGAAAGATCATGTCCCTGCCGTTTAACGAGATCCTCAACATTGCACCCTACTCGCTGGCCCGTGAGGAAAAGCGCGCGATGTTGCTGGCGCGCCTGCAAGCATTAACCGCGCACCACTACGACCGCTGTGACGCCTACCGCGGCATGCTCGATGCACAATCCGTGAATCCGGCGTCGATTGTTACGCTGGAGGATGTGCCTTTTCTGCCCGTGTCGCTGTTTAAATCGCTGGCGCTGAAAAGCATCCCGGACGATGAAGTTGTCAAAACCATGACCTCGTCCGGCACCACCGGCCAGCAGGTATCGCGTATTTTTCTCGATAAAACTACCGCCTCTTACCAGCAAAAAGTGCTGGTGAAGATTGTCAGCCAGTTCACGGGCGCCAGCCGTTTACCGATGCTGGTTATCGACTCACCGGATGTGCTGAAAGACCGGCTGCAATTTTCCGCTCGCGGCGCGGGCATTCTTGGCTTCTCGCTGTTTGGCGCCGATCGCGCCTGGGCGCTGGATGAAAACATGGCGCTGAATATTCCGGTGATTGAAGCCTTCCTGGAAAAACACCAGGGTAAACGCATTCTGCTGTTCGGTTTCACCTTTATGGTCTGGCAGCATTTTTATAAAGCGCTGGCGGCGAGCGGTAAAAAGCTGGCGCTGGACAATGCGCTGCTGATCCACGGCGGCGGCTGGAAAAAGTTGCAGCATGAAGCCGTTTCGCCAGCGGACTTCGCCCGCCGGTTGCAGGATGTCTGCGGCTTACCCGCGGTACATGATTATTACGGCATGGTTGAACAAACCGGCTGTATCTATATGCAATGCGAGCATGGGCACCTGCACGCGTCGATCTTCTCGGATGTGATTATTCG
This sequence comes from Kosakonia sp. ML.JS2a, assembly GCF_025642095.1. GTDB lineage: Bacteria > Pseudomonadota > Gammaproteobacteria > Enterobacterales > Enterobacteriaceae. Next base: position 2,102,479 of record NZ_CP106754.1, on the reverse strand, counting down.
CGACCCACACAATTTTGCCTGTGCGCCCGTCGGCCAGCCGGGGATTATTCAGGTGCTGTCGTTGTTGCCCGAATCTTACCCTGGCCACGCGTTGCTGACGGAAGATGAGGGGGTATTACTGGGCGAAGATGACTGCCCATGCGGGCGCAAAGGCAAATATTTCCGGATCCTTGGTCGGCTGAAAAAAGCCGAATTACGCGGGTGTAGCGACACATATGCAGCAGAGTTTTAACGATCTGACCTTCATTCTTGGTGACGAAACACAGTTACGGGCGATGCCGGAACGGGCAACGTATCCGGCCTTTGCCCCGGAGATTCTGGCGCTGTTGCACACCTTTTCCCGGTTGACATTACAAGATGTGGAGGCGAAAGCCTGGCCGGATGTGGTGAGCCTCGGTTTCTGGTGCCGGGAAGCCTCGCTGGCGCAAATGCAGGCCGCATACGGCGATCTGCCCAACCGCTATGGTCGCGGTGTCGTTTTTCATATCGCACCGGGGAATGTTGCCGCTAACTTCGCCTACTCGCTATTGACTGGCCTGCTGACCGGAAATGCCAATATTGTTCGTTTACCGGGGCGCGACCACCCACAGGTGGCGATCATTGTGCGCCTGCTGGCTGCCGCCTTAGCGCAGCATCCGGCACTGGCACCGTATATCTGCCTGCTGCGTTATGAACGCCAGCAGTCGATCAATGACGCCCTTTCCGCGCTGTGCGATACCCGCATTATCTGGGGTGGCGATGAAACCATCGCGCAGATCCGACGCTCGCCACTAAAACCGCGTGCACGGGAGATAGCCTTTGCCGACCGCTATTCCATTGCCGCCATTGATGCGGATCGCTATCTGGCGCATGCGGATAAAGAGAAGCTGGCGCGAGCGTTCTTTAATGACACCCTGCTCAATGACCAGAACGCCTGTTCTTCACCCTCGCTGGTGGTCTGGCTGGGAAAAGAGACGCAGGCCGCACGGGAACTCTTCTGGCAACACTTTCATGCCTTCGCCGCGCGCTTTTACCACCTGGAGCCGGTTGCAGCAGTCAATAAACTGATGCGGCTTTGTCTGCTGGGTGCAACGTGGCCCGGCGTTAAAAAGGTTTCCGCAGACGACAACCTGCTGGTACGCATCGAACTGCCTGAAGTGAATAGCGCAGTAATGGAGTTACGCGGTAACTGCGGATTTTTCCTCGAGTATGTCGCCGAATCGCTGGATGAGATCATGCCGGTATGCGGCGAACGCTGCCAGACGCTGGCGACGTTTGGCATTGAGAATGCGACGGTGACTGCATGGTTGGCGGCACGCCGACCACAGGGCATTGACCGCGTGGTTCCGTTTGGCCGCACGCTGGATTTCACCCTGCAATGGGATGGTTATGATCTGGTCGCCATGCTGACGCGAACCGTCGCTATCGGTTAATCGGTGGCGGGCAAAAAAACGCCGGATAACCGGCGTTTTTTTATCAAGCAACGTGGCGAACGGGTTTACCGGACTTTTTTGTTTTCTGCGCATGCCGACGGATGATATCAATCACCCGCAGCTGATCGGCTTCTGTCAAATCCGGGTAGATGGGCAGGCAAAGGATCTGCTCGGCAATCGCATTGGCGACCGGTAAATGGTCCACCGAAGCGGTCGCTAAATGGCGGTACATGGCAAAGGAGCTGATGAGCGGGTAAAAATAGCGGCGCGAGTAGATCCCCTCCGCCTTGAGCGCATCGTACAACCCATCACGCGTAAGCGAATAGTCACTGCCCACCAGCACCGGGTAATAGGCGTGGTTCCAGTCAAAACGCCCGGCGGCGTCAAACCAGCTGATGCCCGGGATGCCCTGCAACCCTTCACAGTAACGTTGATAAATCGTCGAGCGGGCAGCCAGTGCGCCGTCGATGTATTTCAGTTGTAGCAGGCCAAACGCCGCTTCCATCTCGTTCATTTTGGCGTTGATGCCCGGCGCAACAACGCGTGTCTCCCCGGCAAAACCAAAGTTTTTCAGATAATCAATGCGCTGCTTGGTGCGGGCGTCATGGCAAATGATCGCGCCCCCTTCGAAAGTATTAAACACTTTCGTGGCATGGAAACTGAGTACCGACAAATCGCCATGGTTAAGAATGCTGACGCCATCTTTACGCACGCCAAATGCATGCGCCGCGTCGTAAATCACTTTCAGCCCGTAAACATCGGCAATCTGCTGAATGCGATCAACATCGCAGGGAATGCCATAGCAATGCACAGGCATGATGGCGGTGGTCTGTGGGGTGATCAGCTCTTCAATACGTTCCGGACTAATATTAAATGTCTGCGGGTCGATATCGGCGAAGACGGGCGTCAGGCCATTCCACAGCAGGGTATGGGAGGTGGCGACAAACGAGTAAGGCGTGGTGATCACCTCGCCGGTAACGCGCAGCGCCTGCAACGCCGTCAATAACGCCAGCGTACCGTTGGAAAACAGGCACACGTGTTTTACGCCCAGGTAGTTCGCCAGCTCCTCTTCCAGTTGCTGGTGAAAAGCGCCACCGTTAGTCAGGATGCGATTTTGCCAAATCTTCTCCATGTAGGGCATGAACTCCTCAAGAGGAGGCAAAAGCGGACTCGTGACAAAGATGTTATCGCCCATATGCAGACCTGCACGTTAATCAATGAGTCATTGCATGATAGCGAGGGGACGGATTCGCTTATCGGTAAAACAGACGGCATTTCAGGTGCCAATTGCGCCCACGACGGCGCTATCCCCCAAAAAGAGGGTGAAAACGCTGGATATTTGACGGCTGGAACGCACTGAAATTATGTCAAATTCTAACCACGATTCGGTGATGGCTTCCCGGAAAGGGAAATTCAATTGGAAAAACAATGAACCAACATGATCTGGTGAGTATCATCATCCCGGCTTATAAGCCCGATTTCTTTGAAACCGCCCTGAGCAGCGCGCTCAATCAAAGCTGGCCGAATTGCGAAGTGATCATCTGCGACGACAGCCGGGATGATACCATTCGCCTGATCTGTGAACGTTACGCCCGCAACAGCCACACCCCCGTGAAATACTTCAAAAATGAAAAACAACTGGGTGAAGAGAACAACTGCTTACGCTGTTTGCGCGAGGCGCAGGGCAAATACGTTAAATTCCTCTACGACGACGATATTCTGTTTGAACACTGCATCACCCGTCTTGTCGCTGCGCTGACGTCGGCCCCCAATAACCGACTCGCCACCTCGCGCCGTCTGCGTGTGGATGAATATGACCAGCCGCTGGCGGATATTGTCGCCACTGCCGCCCCGTTCGCCGACGATGTGATCGTTGATGGCCGCGATGTCATTGCCTACTTTGCCGACACCCTGGTCAATTTTATCGGCGAACCCAGCGTGATACTGTGCTACCGCGAGGATTTGGTCACCTTTGGCGAAGGGTTGTTTTTCCTGAAAGGCGAGGCAATGCCGTTCCTTGCCGATATGACCATTTCTTTGAAGCTGCTGGCCCAGGGCAACCTGGCGTTTGTCGCTGAAACGCTTTCTGCGTTCCGCATTTCCGGTAACCAGCAAAGTCAATTAAACCAGTCGCGCCAGGCGCAGGTCACCCGCACCTACACCCGGATGCCTATCGTCATCCGTGAACTGGGCTGGTACAAAGGCACACCGGAGCAGAACCAGTGGGTGCGCGTGGCGCCCATGGACACACCAGACCAGTATCAACAGGTCAATATTCACCATGCGATGCTGACCTCCGCTCAGCATTCGCTCACGCACTTTCGCAGTGGAAAGATCCGCGAATGGCTGGCGGCACGCACCCTGCCCTCGCAATACCGCCCACTGGTCGATGCATTTCAACAGGCCCGCGCCACGGCACAGACGCTCACGGTGTTCGTCTTCCAGCAGGGAGGCAACACTGCCGCCTGCGAAAAAACCCTTCACAGCATCGCGGCATACCAGGGATTCGGCTTGAGCCTCAACCCGGTGGTGATTTGCGATGATCAGCAGTCAGCGCCAGCAGGCGCGCCTGCGCTGGTCTGCCCACAGGCTATGCGGGCCACGGCGGTCAATCAGTATCTCACTGCCCGCCCCGGAGACTGGATGCTGTGTCTGGAAGCTGGCGAAACCTTACAGAGCGGCGGGATGTTGATGTTCGACCTGGCGCTCGACGGTGCAGCGGGTTGCGATGCGGTATACGGCGATGAGTTTTATCAGTCTGTTGATGGCGAGCTGATTGGCTCCGCTTTTCGCCCCGATTTTAATCTCGATCTACTGCTCAGCTACCCGTCAGAGATGGCGCGCCACTGGATATTCCGCAGCGCCACTGTACTGGAGTTGGGCGGTTTCAATACCGGTTATCAGCAGGCGTGGCAGTTTGATTACATCGTGCGGTTGATTGAACAAAAAGGCATTCAGTTCGCCGGTCATCTGCCGGAGATTTTTGTTATCGGTCATGATCCCATTCAGGTAACGCAACCGGAAGAACTGGCGATCCTGACCCAGCATTTGCATCACCGGGGTTACCCGCAGGGCCGCGTCGAAGCCCCAAAACCGGGGTTGTATGCCCTGCGCTACCACCACACGCAGCAGCCGCTGGTGTCGATTATTATCCCGACCAAAGATCAGCTCTCCATGCTGATCCCCTGCGTAACCAGCCTGTTGGAAAAAACCACCTACCGCAATTATGAGCTGCTGATTGTTGATAACAACAGCGAAACACCGGAAGCCTTGCAGTGGCTGGAAGGCATCGCCACTATCGATCCGGAACGCATTCGCGTACTGCGTTATCCTTACCCGTTTAACTACTCTGCCATCAACAATATGGCGGCGCGGGAAGCCCGTGGCGAGTACCTCGTGTTGCTCAATAACGATACCGCCATCATCAGCGGCGGCTGGCTGGACAGTTTGCTGAACCACGGTCTGCGCCCGGAAGTGGGCATTACCGGCGCCAAACTGCTCTACCCGACCGGGAAAGTGCAACATGCCGGGGTGGTGCTGGGTCTGCGCGGCCCGGCGGATCACCCGTTTATCGGCAGCGATCTGGAACGCTCCGGATATATGAACCGCTTACAGGTCGACCAAAACTATAACGTGGTGACGGCCGCCTGTTTACTGATCCGCAAATCGGTCTACGACCAGGTTGGCGGGCTGGATGAAGACAAATTTAAAGTCTCCTATAACGATGTTGATTTGTGCCTGAAAGTCCGCGAAGCCGGGTATCTGACGGTCTGGACACCGCATGCGATGGTGATGCACGAAGGCAGCGTCAGTCAGAACAAAGTGGATAAAACCGCGCAGGAGAAGAAACGCATTCGCTTTATGGGCGAACAGGACGCGATGTATGAAAAATGGATGCCGCTGATTGCCAATGACCCGGCGTATAACCCCAATTTGACGCTGGATGGCGAAGGCTTCCAGTTCACCCTCGGGGAGCACGATACCTGGCAACCGCTGCACTGGAAACCGTTGCCGCGTTTTATCACTTACCCGCTGGGCGAACAGCCCGCCACCCAATCGCGACTGGTGTTGCCGCTGGACCGACTGAAAGACGCTGCGCTGGCGGACGGGCAAAGCACGTATCGCGCCACCCCCTATGCCGAGATTGTGCGTTACGCACCGGATGCGTTGATATTGTCACGTCAGTGCTCGCCGTTCCTGCAAGAGTGGCTACAACGCCTGCGCAAAATTGCCCCGGTGTTTACCGTCTTTGATATTGATGAGTACCTTCCGGCGTTGCCGACCCAGTCACCGCTTCGTGAGAAGTTCCCGGCCGATCTTCAGCACGCGCTGCGTGCGACCGCAGCCAGCGTAGATCGCCTCGTCGTCGCCAGTGAAGTCCTTGCTGAAACCTGTGCGGGCTGGAATGCCGATATTCGTGTGGCGGAAACCCGTCTTGATCCTGCGCAGTGGGCCGGGCTGACCAGCCTGCGCGGCGTGGGGCAAAAGCCGCGCGTCGGTTGGATCGGTAGTGCGGAACGCAGCGCCGATCTGGATGTGATTTACCCGTTGATAAGCCAGCTCGCCGATCGCGTTGACTGGATCTTTTTTGGCTATTGCCCGCCAGCGCTGCGCCCACACGTGAAGGAGTATCACGCGGCCTGGGCCAGCGAAGTGTATGCGCACAAACTGGCTTCACTGAATCTCGATCTGGCGCTGGCGCCACTGGCGGATAGCCTGTTTAACCGCAACCTCAGCGCCGTTCGCCTGCTGGAGTATGGCGCCTGCGGTGTCCCGGTAATTTGCAGCGACAATATCTGCTATCGCAATACGCTGCCAGTAACCCGCGTGGCTAACTCGCCGAAGAAATGGCGTGATGCCATTGAGATGCATCTGCACGATTTAGCAGCAACGTGGAAACAGGGTGATGCGCTGCAAGCCTGGGTCCGCGAACACGGCATGCTACGGGGAGAGAATTTGCTTCATCACGCGCGCTGCTGGCTGCCTGGTAACTGACCACCAGGCGGTTTCAGCCGCGATACTTCATGAAAAATGACTACGTAAACAGGGTCTTTATGGAAAAGCATACATGCCTCATTTGTGGCACGGAAATGGCGCTGTATTTCGTGAAGGAGGAATATATTGCCCCTTCAACACGCAACTTCACACAGCAATTGGTTCCCGTGCAGTTTTATGAATGTCCGGCGTGCCATTTTCTGAGTTCACGAACGCACCAGATGTTACCGGCACAGGCGTGGGAAAAACTGAATCACGACTTTCATCATTATGCTGAAACCGAAGGCCGTGAGACGCACGATTTTAACCAACCGCCTTACGCCGCCCAGGCCATGATGATTGAACTGTTGGCGCGCAATCATATTATCGATGACAGTGCGATTCTCGATTATGCCGCCGGTTACGGTTCGCTGAGTCATATCCAGCGTAAATACTTTAGCCGCGAGATCACCTGCTACGATAAATACGTCAAAAGCCCGCTCCAGCACTACATCGACAACCCGCCTGAAAAGGCGTGGTCGCTGGTGATCAACTCCGCCATGTTTGAACATGTGCTAACGCGGGCAGACCTTGATGCGGTTAACAATCTGGTCTCCGATACCGGAGCGCTGATGATTCACACCGTGGTCGTGGAGCGCGTACCGAAGGATCCGAACTGGTTCTATATTGACACGCCGGTGCATACCGCCGTGCACACCAACCAGAGCATGGAACTGTTAATGGCGCAGTGGGGATACAAGTCTTCGATTTACAGCCCGATCAGTAAAGCCTGGGTGCTGCTGCGCAAGCCCTACAGCGAAGTACAGGCGCAGGTGGAGAAAATCAACGCGGAACTGCAAACCGCATGGTTGTTTGGTAAAGACGGTTTCGTTGATTACTGGAAAACACGCTAACCCGGCGGAAAAAAAGGCGCTTTGCAGCGCCTTTTTCTTTTATGCTCCTGCCGGAAGCCAGCTCTGACGCCAGTCATCCAGCCCGGCATCGCGCAGATACCAGTGGTTCAGCACCGCGTCCCGCAAGGCATCCCCGTCGCGCTGGCGCAGCAGCGGATCGTTGATGTAAGCCTGAACGGCGTTCATCCAGTCCTTGAAGCGGTTCTCCACCAGCATCACCGGCAGACCGCAACGATAAGGCTCAATGTCGGTGGCGATAATCGGCACACCGCAGGTACCAATCTCCAGCAGACGCAGGTTGCTCTTACACTCGTTGAACTGGTTAATTTGCAACGGCACCAGCGCCAGATCGAGATTCAGGCTCGCCAGTTTCTCCGGGTACATCTCAAACGGCACGCCGGGGTGAAACTCGCACTGCACATTGCGCGGCTTCATGCCCATAAACACCCACTCAACCTGCCCTTCCAGCTCTTTGATCAACGGCAACAGGATCTCAAGGTCGCCAGAGTGCGAACTGCCACCCGCCCAGCCGACGCGCACCTTTTTCCCGGTGTTGCGCTCGCTACGCAAATGCTCCCACTGATGTGGCGCAAGACGGTTTTGCGCAATACGGATATCCGAATGGAAACGGTTATACGCCTCCGCCAGCGGCGCAGTGGAGACCACGACCCAATCCGCGCTCTCCATCACTTTACGGAAGCTTTTGATCATATGCTGCGGGAAGTGCTGACGGTTGCCATTTTTAATCGGCACATTCAGCAGATAGTCGTCATACTCCAGCACGATTTTCGCCTCGCTGACTTCGCGGAGCTGTTTAAAGATATCCGGGAAACGACTGCCGGTGATCAACTCCAGCAGAATGACATCCGGTTGCAGTTGCGCCACTTCCATCACACCTGGAATGGTGTTGATCAGCCCACCTTCAAGCATCAGGTGGCGCTCCATGGCCTTAAACGGCTGCATCACCCGGTGATGACCACCGCCGACCCAGTTAATATGATGCGCCAGCACCACCGGTAACGGACGGCCCGGCAACGGCTGAAACAGCCGTGCGCTGCTGTCGCTCAGGGTGAAGGCTTTGCCCATTTTCTGCATTAAAGGATGGTAAGACGGCTCGGCCAGTAACCCCTGTTTCCACGCCTGGCGCAGGGTGGCATAGTCATGCAGCAGCGGGCGCTCCTGAACCTGGAACTTGTCGCCCAGCAGACGTGTTGCGCCCCCCATGTGTCTGACACGAGAGTATGGGGTCCAGACGTTAAGGTAACCCAGTTTCTGCGCGCGCAGGCCGAGATCCACATCGGCAAAATAGAGCGGATACCGCTCCTGCGTGAAACCATTCAGGGAGAAAAAGACCTCTTTACGCACCATCATGCAGGAGGCGCTCACCGCCGCCAGATTGCGCGGTGTTTTCAGATAGTGCTGGAAGCCATTGCTCTGGCCATCCGCCCCTTCAAACGCCACCTCCACACCATGCTGAACACCCAGCAGGTAACCGCCATGCTGGATACGGCCATCGTGGTATTCCAGACGCGCGCCCACCAGCCCCACTTCCGGACGCAGCGCCTGTTCCAGAAGGGCATCAAGCCACTCGCCATCAATAATTTCGCAGTCATTGTTGAGGAATACCAGCACATCACCGCGCGCTTGCTGCGCCGCCGCATTGTTGATTTCCGCAAAATTAAACGGCGCGTCATAACGCAGGATGCGCACCTGCTCAAGCCCGAGCGCCGCCAGATCGTTCAGGAAGCGGCACGCATCGTCCTCCACGGACTGGTTATCCACAATCAGCAGTTCATAGTGCTGATAGCGGGTCTTCTCCATCAGGCTTTCGATACAACGCTTCAGTAGCGCAAAACGATCGCGGGTAGGAATAATGATCGACACCAGCGGTGTGGCATCCCACTGATAACGTACCCGCTTAATGTTTGCCGTCAGACCCGCTTCCAGCGTGGCGTTGATGCCAAGGCGTTGCAAATGCGCCAGCAGGATCTGTTGGCATTCGCTGATAACGTCCGGCGTATCGCTCCACTGTGCAGCCGGGTGCGGGCTCTCTACCAGCACTTCCGCCACATGCCCGAGGGCCGCCGCGCCCTGTCCCTCGACAAAACGCCATAGCAAATCGATCATTGCCGCCTGCGGAAAATGGCGGTTCAGTCCGCCCAGTTGCAGAGCAATGTCACGGGAGAAGAGCAGCACGCGCCCGACATAAGGCACGCCGCGCAGCAGATCAATATTCACGTCCGGGCGCAAAGTCAGCACCGGTTCGCCGTTCTCCGCCCGCGTCATTTCATCTGCGTAAAACAGCCAGGCATTTTGTTGTTGCAGCCGCTGTTCAGCAAAGCGCAGCAACGCGTCGTCACGCAACGTGTAACCGGCCGGGATCAGCAACAATGCGTCAGCGCTGCGCGTGCTCAGCAGTGCGTTAACCGCCGCTGGCCACGTGGCGTCGTTGGCAATCACATCAATCGACACCGCCGCCAGCGACTGGCTCTCTACCGAAGCCCGGGTCTGCGCGCTGGCGTCATCCTCACCGAGAATGACAACGCCAATGCTGGCTTTCTCCGGGTATGCGCCGGCAAACGTGCGTAATGCTTCGCGCCGCGCGTCGCTTATCTGGCGATCATCAAGCCAACGGTTAAAGGAGTACGCCGTCGTTTGCTGCTGCGCCAGTACCGCTTTGCTGTGAAAATTGAGGGTGTAGCGGGATTTTTCATCCAGCGCGCGTGTTTTTTCCACCAGAGGTTGGGCGAAAAGCGCCGCCAGTGCGCTGTCCAGTTCCCATTTACTGGCAAAATAGGCGCGTTGCGCCTGCGACCATGCGCGGGCATTGGCATAGCCATTTTTCAGCAGATCCACCCATTCGTCCGCATCCGGGCAGTTACGCAGCGTTAATGCGCAGAAGTGTTCCGCCTCGTGGCGCGCCATATTCTCGTCGGTCAGATACCCTTCGACATACCCTTCGTTGGCAAGGAACAGCGGGATCCCCAGCGTCAATGCTTTCGCCACGCTCTCTTCATTACCAATCACCACGTCATACTGCTCAAGCCACGCCGGTTCAATGCGTTGCACCTGCTGACTGAGATCAAACCAGTCAATCTGAATCCCGGCCTCTCGCGCTTTCTGCTGCACTTCATACATTTCGGCAGACATTTTCGGCGCGATATAGAGCACGCGGGACAACGTCTGTGCTTCGCGCGTGCGAACAAACTGGCCGAAACGGGCCGGTACGGACCAGGGCAAGGTTTTCAACTGGGCGCTATCAACACCGGTTTGCAGCAACAGCGCAGAAGTACGTGGCGAGAGATCGAGCGTCAGTGCGGCAAACTGGTTTTCCAGCGCCACGCCCCACGGGATATAGAGATCGTTGTAATCGCTGTAATGGCGGAACACCATCGCGCCTGCCAGGCGGTTTTCGCTCACCGCATTAAGCAGTTTTTCGCTGAAGAATCCCCGGTAGATCCAGATAATGTCGTAGCGGGCGTCCGGCTCACCTTGCTTATCGGTAATCACCGCAAAGCGGCCTGTCGCCATCAGGCGTTCAATTTCACCCGTCAGCGTCTGCCCTGCCGCGCAGCTAATAACGTCCACGCGCCAGCCTGCCGCCAGCAAGGCTTCGGCGATATCAAGAAGTTCGGCGCTATGGGGGGTGTAGGCGTCAAATTTATCAACGCTGATTAATATGCTTCGCATCTGTCATCCTCACATCACCGGGCGCACGGCCGGGGCGATTTCAAAAGGCGTTCCTGTCGTTATGCAATATTGTGGGCGACGAAGGAAAGATCGAGAGGAAAAACAGCTTGCAGAAAAGGGGTTATATCTGGCGATTGACCAACGAAAAGGCCTTACGGCCTTTGTTGATACGCTTTTTAGGTGGCAATGCGGGATGGGCTTAGCAGAGAGACCTTCCATGGTCCTGTTTCCGTCCCTTTTATGTACGGCATCAGAAGCCGTATTTCACACCCAACATTCCCTGCGTGTCGTTATACCCTTTATCGCCAACCTGCACGCCAATATTGCCCCACACGCTCAGGTTGTCTGACAATTTACCTTCTACTCCGGTGCGGATTTCCGCCAGATTCGCAGCACCGTCGCGGCTCACGCGCTGACCGTCCATTTTCACGCTGAAGCTGTCGGTGTTGTGGATCCAGTTCACTTCCACGAACGGCTGGAACTCACGCCCTTTACCCTCGTCCATTTTGTGGTGACTGTTCAGGTAGGTTCTCACCCCAAGGCGGGTCTGAATATTGCCACTGCCTTCAGTTTCAATGCGGGTGCCGTCACGTCGGGTGTGCGCATTATCTTTCACGCCCATCCAGGTGACCTGCGCCTGCGGCTGGACATACCAGGTGTTCAGCGTGCCTTCACTGCCATAGAACTCCCCGGCTTTCAGGGTGTAACCGGCTTCCAGAGAGGCGGTCAGCCCTTTCGACTTGTAGCTGTCGCTCTCACGATTGTCGGACTCCACCGAACTGTTAAACCAGTTGTACTGCATCCAGCTGTCCACATAGACGCCGGTTTTATCTGCGTCATTCTGGTACCAGGTGCCGTACAGGCCTGCGCTGTAACCGCTGATACGACCGTCCGAACTGTACCCGACGCGGTTGCTGCGGGTATTGCTGTGCTCGTTCGCATAGCCGCCCATCACGCCCAGATGCCAGCGGTCAGCACCGTCAGCGCTCCACTGGGCAATATCACCGCCCAGTTGCAGAACATAGCGATTGCTCTGTGTTTTCAACTGGCCGTCACCCGCCGAAAAACGCTCATGGCCGCCGACGTGACGCATCCACATGCTGCTGACCTTCTCCTTCCCGTTACGCAGTGCATCGGTGTACTGCGGTTCGCCCAGACGGTCATGCAAGCGCTGACCAAAGAGCGAATTTGCAGCGGCCAGGTTACTGATGTAGCTACCTGCTTCGGGCCTCAGGACTGAGGGTCCATGCGGATCAACAACGGGCGGTGTTGACGGATCGCTCGGGTCAACGACTTGCAGTGGAGGCGGCGTTGAACCACTCCATTTGCTGGTCAGATACCAGTTTTTATTCGCCGCACCGCTGCCTTTTGCCAGCGTGTAGACATACGCTCCGGCTTCAACCGTACCGGATGTCAGGGCGAAGTTGCCTGCTGAGCTACCGTCTACCTGAACCATTTCGATACCGTTCACGGTCTGCGCGCCGGTACCGCCGATATTGGTCACGCTAACCCGGGTATTGCCTGCCGTGTCGCCATGTACCGTCAGTTTGTCTGTTGGCGAATCATCGCCACCCAGTTTGGTGTTGAAGGCCAGCAAACCGTTATTGCCGTTGTAGTTGCCGTTAACAGTCAGGGTGTTGCCAGGCTGACCATCATGACGGGTGAGCAGAACAGAACCACTGTTGGTCAGGTTGCCGCCTGTCGTGAACCCGGTCATCTGCATCACACCGCCCTGCATGACATTCACATCGCCACGGGTACTGCCGTAACCGGTAAAGGATGCGCTGTCGTGGACGTTAACAAGCTGACTGGCCATATTCACCGCCGTCGCGTCGTCGCTGCCCAACGCCAGTTCACCTGCGGTGATATCTGTTGTTCCGGTATACGCCGCTGAATCCTGGGTCAGGGTCAGGGTGCCCGCCCCCGTTTTCGTGAGGTTACCGCTGCCGCTGATGCTATTGTTGAGCGTCCAGTCGCTGCCCGTCTCCACGGTCAGCATGCCGTTATCGTTGACCGCGGCGGTGCCCAGGTTGCGCTGTTCGCCGACGGTCAGGTTGCTGCCGCTGTCGATGCTGAACACGCCACTGAAGTCGCTATTGTCACCGGAAACTGCCGCGTTCGTGTCGCCGGTCGCATTCACGTTACCGACACCGCTAATGTTGTTGGCAAGCTGTCCCACAACGCCGGTCAGCGTCAGCACGCCCTCATCCAGGATTTTGCCGGTCCCCGCAGCCAGGGCATCCGTGATGTCCACTTCTGCACCATTATTGATGTAAGTCGTCACACTCAGCTCGCCGTTTGCGCCGTCGATTCTCAGCACACCGCCATCGACATTCAGCTCGCCGCCGCCGTACAGCCTGCCGCTGCTGATGCCGCCACTGCGCAAGGTCAGGGAGCCGCCATTAAAATCAAGCGCCGAGTCATTGTAACCGACCAGTGTACCGGCCGTTTGCACCGTGCCGTTCAGGTCAACTTTCGCGCCATCATTGATAGCGAGCATGGCCGTGTTCCCCAACGCGCCGTCCGCATCGGTACGCAAGGTGCCACTCAGAATGGTGGTTTCACCGGTATAGTCGTTGCCACTGTTCGACAGGGACAGCAATCCATCGTTTTCCGCCCGGATCGCCAGGTTACCATTGCCAGTTATTCGGGCTGACTGGTCCGCCGCTGCGCCGGTTGCGCCAGGATCCGCGTCGAGGATCAGCGTCTGGTCCTGCAGCAGCTCCAGCTCTTTCAGGCCGTAGTTAACATACAGACCATCCTGGTTGCCGGACTCGCCTGTCGTGGTCAGGCGATAATCGTAGGTGCCTTTCGCCACGGTGTTGCCGCTCTGGGCAATATCCACCTGCGTTGCCGACGTCACTGTGTTGCCATTCTGGTCTTTCAGCACCAGGTTGCCGCCACTACCGGTGACCATGCCTGCACTGATAAGCTCCAGCCCGATATTGGCGTCATCCTGCGTCATCAGGGAGCTGGTGGTCGCCGTCTCATGGCCAGGCACATACGGTGCCGGTACGTTAATCTGTACGCTACCGCTACCGGATGCATCCAGCGTACCCGTGGTCACATGGCTGGTTGCCACTTTCTGGTCAGGCGCGGTGCCGTTAAACACCATCTCACCACCGGCGAAAGTGAGGCCGCCGATGGCCTGTTCGCCGTCCGCTACCGTGGTAACACTGCCTGCATTGGCTTTCAGCGTGGCATGGGTCAGCGCGGAGGTGTTCACATCGCCCAGCGCCAGGGTCGCATTGCTCAGGTCCACGATACCGGCAAAGTCGCTGCCGGTGGTGGTGGCAAAGTCAAACGATGCTCCGCTGTTATCCACCGCCATCGTCCCGATGCCAGTCAGTGCGTTGCCCAGCACCCTGCTGCCTGTGCCATTCACCGCCAGTACCGAGGTGGCATCGATATCGACCCCAGCGCCCCCGGCCGGTTTGCCCCCGAGGACATAATCGCTGTCGAGGAAGAGCAGCGAGCCATTACGCAGGTTGAGCTGGTCGTAGTCGTTAATTTGCGCGCTGAAATCATCCAGATGGAAGCCGTCCGTCACCGCATCAAACTCCGCCGTGGACGTGCCGGTATCGCCGTTGAGCGCGGTGAAGGTGTTACCGTTCCCCTGGATCGTCACCGTATCGTTTCCTGCAGAACCGCTCACCGTGTTCACCTCTGCACCATTCGTCAGCAGCACGGTGTTGTTACCGCTGCCGTTCAGGATAATATCCCCGGCAACAAAACCGCCATCCACCGTGATGGCATTATCGCCACTGGTAGTCACAATGTTCTTGTTGATGGATCCGGTGTTGTTCACCATACCGTTGGCACCGTGCATCACGACGTCACCGTTAATGATGCCCGCGTTATTGACCGTCGCGTTGTCAGTATTCATCGCCAGCGCGGCAGTGCCGGATGCAGAGGCAGTGATTACCCCGGTCACGGTGTTAGTAAAGTGCGCGGCATCGGCGGTATCCACCACTGCCGCCACCATACTGTCCGAACTGAGCGAACCGCGGTTGGTGGCCGTTATGACACCACTGCCGAGAACCAGGGCTGCACCACCAAATTCATTGCTCACATGGATATTTGCCGCCGTGTCAACGGAGCCAGTGGTGTTGGCGCGGATCCCGGAACCCCCTGCGCCGGTAACGTTAATGTTCAGAGCCGATGAGCCGGACAGGTCAAGATCACCGATTGTGGCGCTACCGTCGGCGTTTTCAAAGGCGATACCGACGCCTGCCCCGCTCACGTTAAGGGTGCCACTGTTGGTTTTGTCAATTGAGACGGCAGTACGTACCCCGGCACCGTCTGCCACATCAATGGTGGTACCGGACAGTTGCAGGTTCGCCAGGTTGCCGGCGTTTTCGATACCGTTCCCTGTCGTTCCGGCAGCGTTAACAATAATGTGCGCATCCGTCACATCCAGCCCGGTTGCGCCGCTGCTGACCCGCACGCCATCGGCACTGCCGCGGGCTTCAATGGTACCCACGCCGCTGCCCACGAGGTTCAGACTGCCTGCCGCCAGTTCAATGGCGGCACGACCGTCGGTCGCCAGCACCGTTCCGCTGTTGGTGATGGTGGAGGGCTGCCCCTGCTCACCCGCGCCGACATAGAGTGCCGTGCCACTGGCCGTGATATTACCGATATTGTTAACGTTCCCCCCCAGTACCTGGATGGCCGTGGAGTTGGCCCCCGTCAGCAGGATGTCGCCGCTGTTATCCAGCGTACCGCTGTTTTTTGCAATAAAGGCCGTCGCGCCCTCAACCGTGGAGCTAATGGTGGCGGCGTTATTCAGTTGCGCCCCTGTACCGGTTTCGATCAGCGTACCGTCACTGGCGTACGTGTTGCCATCGACCACACCGGCTATCGCGCCACTGCCCGTCAGTGCCAGTTTTGCACCGTTTGCAATGGTGGCCGTGGCACCGCCGGAGGCATACACCCCGGTAGCCCCGTTGCCGCTGATGTCCATCTGACTGCCACTGCCAATCTCGGCGGCGGTACCTGCACCGGTGAGGTAAACCGCAGTGGCCTCTTTGCCGCTGGCGGCGACCTGAATGTCACCGCTCATCACGGCGCCGTCTTCGAGACGGAACAGGGTGGAACGCTCACCGGATGCATCCAGCACGGTACCCACCGGGACGCTGGTGTTGATGGTGGAACCGGCTCCAGAGATAGCAAACAGGATCTGGTCAGTGGCCGTGGAAGAGAAGTTCGGGGTGGCGGTACCGGAGAGATTCACCGTTGCCCCCTCAGAAGCCCGCACGCCAGTGGCACCGTTACCGTTCATTGTCACGGTGCCGCCAGTCATGTTGACGGTGGTGTGTGCCCCGCTGGCAATGATGCCGGTTGTGCGCTGTGAAACGTCACCGCCGTTGAGCACCAGGTCACCGGAAGTATTGACCACGGTGGTATTAGCGCCTGACGCATCCTGCGCCACGATGCCAGTACCGCCCGCACCGACAGTGATGCTGCCAGTGTTATCGCCACGAGCGCCCGCTTCAACCAGCAGACCTGTGGTGTCATTCCCGGTGAACACAATATTACCGGCGTTGCTGACTTCCGCACCGTTACGGGCAATGTACCCGGTCACCGCATCCAGCGCGGAGTTCAGCGCGGCTTCCGTCACCAGAACCGTACCGGAGCCAAAGCCAGCCGCCCCGGCGCTCAGCGCGGCATCGGTCAGGACACCAGCAATGGCACTCCCCACTGCTTTACCGTTGATATCATAACCCTGGCCGTCGGCGATCCCGGCGACTGCACCGGTGGCTGTCATAGTGATCGTGGCATCTGACGAAATTTTGCCCTGCGCGCCGCCCTGAATGACCACGCCAGTGGCCTCTTCTCCCGAGAGATTGAGGGTCATGCCGCCGGAGTTAAAGGCCGAGACCTTCCCGCTGGCGCTGTCTGTTCCGTTAGCCACAACCGAGGTCGATCCCTGACCGGAGGCCGTCAGCACCGAGGCTGCCCCGGCACCACCGGTGAAACCCGCCCCGCCGTCCACGCGGAACAGCACCGAATCCTGCGTGCTGACATCCTGAGCGCCGGTGCCGTTATTGGTAATGGAGGCGGTCGGCCCGTAAACGTAATAGCCAAGCTGGTTAGCGCCGCCGAAAACAATTTGCCCTTCTGACGACACGGTAATATTGCCCTGATCTCGCGCATGGGCACCAATAGCGCCATCGCCGATAAGATTAACGGTACCTGAAATATCCACTACCGAGCCTGCACCTTCGGACCATACCCCATAGTTGCGAAGACCGGTTGCCAGATCGGTGGCGCTGTTTACATTGATAACCCCGGACGATGCAATAGCTGCACCGGAAAGTGCTTTAATACCAATGGAGTTAATTCCGTTAATCTCAATAGCGCCGGTGTTTCGCAGCCCCTGGGAATAATTCTCGCCGAAAATACCGATATTCGCCTGAGGAATAAACGCTCCCTCCTCACCATTGCTGTTAATAACAATTTTACCGCTATTAACAATATCGCTTCCGGCCTGGCTGTAAGCTGCATAGATGCCGTAAGAGCCATTTGTTTTGGTACCAAGCGTAATGGTCCCGGCGTTTTCAAATTGTGTATTCCCGGTAGCATAAACACCCGCTGACCCTTGTGTAGCATACACATCGTAGCCATTAGGTGAATGACCGACATTAATATTACCGTCCGGGCTGTTATAGCCTGTAGCACCATTAAATGTAAGCCCAAATACAGCGCCTGCAAGACCGCGCCCCAAATAAGGTTCACTGGCACTGGCATTGATAACACCATTATTAATAACTTTTGCCGATGTATGAGCAAAAATATTGTAGTTAATTACATTTTCGGCGGGTGTATATGACCAGGAAGATGGAACAGAGTTCACTGTACCATTATTTATAAACGTACTCCCGGCGTCATGAACCATAATCGGAGAGTCAAGCCCACGGCCATTTAACTCCCCATTGGCAATGGACCCATTATTAATAAAAGTCGCACCCGTATCTATATTTGCAGTACGATAAGAGACCGCGACATTACCATTATTAATCCCCGTGGATTTGTTATGCAGGCTAAAAACAGACGTTGACACATCCATCCCTGCACTACCGCTGACCCTGGCCGCGCTGTCAAGGATTGCGACAGCATTGGCACCATCGGCATACAGCAAAGCGGAGTTTCCGGTTGGCGTGGTCAACAGCGACGGATCGGCTGCTGGCCCCACTTTATTGGCAATATAGGCGCCATTATCACCGACAACAGTCGTATTGACAGTTGCTTTAGCAAACTCCGTCAGATACGCGTTGTAATCAAGCTCCCCGTTGCTCAGTTTTTCAATCAACCAGTCGTTATAATTTTGCAGATCGGAAATGGAGTTTACGGTAAAACTACCGCCATTAAAGGTAGTAAAGGTGCCGGTATAGGTTGTCGTTACAACGTTTAATGGTATCAATGGTGCATCCAGAGGGTTTTGCTCGAAAAAAACCTCCAGATTGATATTACCTTTCACCGTTGCCGTCGTTGTGGATGCCGAGTTACCATCGACATAAATTAACTTAGAATCACGCATCGCTCCGCCAATTGAGATGTTACCTAAATCAACATCAGCGGTTGAACCATCACTAACGGTAGCGAATCGGGATGATATATAGATATCCGCAGGCCCATTTTTGATGACACCTACATCAACCTTATCAATACTGTGCGACGTAATATCGCTACTATTGTAAACGTTAACGGTTTTGTTACTTTGGGTAATGGGGTCATAGACTATGATTGTTTTACTTAAAGAACCAAAATCCGCGACACTCAAACTTTGGTCAATCACGGAATTATTAATATATCCATCAGCGATAAGTTGATTTATGCTCGAATAAATAACATAGGTTGTGCCGCCGAAAGTAAAACCTGCAGGCCCAGTGAGATTCCAGTCATTGCCATCAGAGATTGTCACCGCACCGGAGCTCTGGTTATTATTTGCCGGACTCCATTGATTGTCTAACTGGCAGTTAAACGTGGCCGGGTCGCAAGTGCTTGCTGCAACAGCAGGAGACAACAATGCGCCAAGAACCACTGCGGCTCCAACTTTGGCAGCAGCACGTTTAATTTTTCCACGACCTAATTCAGAGGTAACAACCCACTGCATCAGGGTACTGTTCCAGATAACACGGTATATCTTGTTCATATTGCACACTCGATATCTTTTTTAAATCCATCTGGTCTGTTTGCGCATTTTTATTGGATAATAAAAACAGAGAAACAGGCTTCCTTTACTGAAAATAGAAAGCATTGACCTCTTCAGAATTAACTACTGAAGTACGATTTAATAACCAGAAATTAACGCCTGGTGATGTAAATGATTCACCACACATATTGGCCGACCTCATCAATCAATCCAATGAGGTAGATAAGCAAATATTACATAACACGTAGTAAATATTGATGAGTGCACACTACCAGATTAGCCCAGTGAATAAACCTCAAATCTCCTTAGCCTGTTTCGCAACAGCAGAGCCAGATACCACTATTCCCGTCAACTTTTTATAACGTTCTTAGATCATTCCCTTATGTATAATTCCTTACGGCATATAAAAATAATAAACAGGTTGGGTTTCATCATAAAAATCAGCAGGTTTTACCGGCTCACTGGCATATATAAATTCTTAGCCATCTTATTTGTACGCCCTTTCCGCACCTCATTTATCTAAAAGAAAAACTAATAAAAAAAAAGAAAAAACGGCTGATTACCTAAGAATATTATTCGTATCAGCAATGGGGGATTGGCCTGGCGGATGGAATAGTTTACCTGACGGTAAATCACTGAATATGATGCGACAGATCGTCGCTGGCTGCACAAAAATGGACACCAAAAGGCGGTTTTCTGAGAATAAAAAAAGAGATGAGAAAGACGGAGAACAGAGACCACTAAGCAGGCGGGAATAAACAAGAGACCAGCGTAATGAAGTAGAGGGATACCATGACAACGCCAGCGTATTTATGAAGACAATGACAGCGTAACCCGATAACGCTCGCTGAAAATAAAAAAAGGCATCCGAAGATGCCTTTTTAAAGAGTGGCGAATTAACGCAGCAGGGACAGCATGGTCTGCGGAACCTGGTTGGCCTGTGCCAGTACCGAGGAACCAGCCTGTTGCAGGATCTGCGCTCGCGACATGTTCGACACTTCCGTCGCGTAGTCGGAGTCCTGAATACGGCTGCGGGCTGCCGACAGGTTGTTCACGGTGTTGTTCAGGTTGGTGATGGTGGACTCGAAACGGTTCTGGGACGCACCCAGCAGGCTGCGCTGGTCATCAACCGCTTTGATCGCCGCATCAATGTCTGCCAGCGGGCTGCCGTCGACCGTACCACCGGTGGTCACCGTACCGCTCAGTACGTCAAAGCCTTCAGCAGCGGTGCTACGTGCAGTACCGTTGATGGTCTGGCCGGTGGTCTGGAAGGTATTGCCCGTCGCGCTGTACAGGTTGTAAGAGTCAGAAGAGCTCAGGCTGATGGAGATGCTTTCGCCGTCTTTCGCGCCCACCTGGAAGCTGTAGCTGCTGGTGCCGGTACCGGTGTTCAGCACTTTGATGCCGTTGAAGTCGGTCTGGGTGGTCACACGGTTGATCTCTTCCATACGCTGGTTAACTTCAGCCTGGATGGAGTCGATGTCGGATGCAGAGTTGGAGCTGTTCTGCGCCTGAACGGTCAGGTCACGGATGCGCTGCAGGTTGTTGTTGACTTCGCTCAGCGCGCCTTCAGCAGTCTGCGCCAGAGAGATACCGTCATTCGCGTTACGGGCAGCAACGGTCAGACCGTTGATGTTGGACGTAAAGCGGTTGGCAATTGCCTGACCTGCTGCGTCATCTTTCGCACTGTTGATACGCAGACCGGAAGACAGACGCTCGATCGCGGTGCCCAGAGAAGACTGAGATTTAGTCAGGTTATTCTGGGTCATCAGCGACAGGGTGTTAGTATTAATAACAGCCATAATAGTTATCCTTTATTAATAAATGTAGGTTCCGGTATGCGCCAGCGGCTTCATCACCGTCATAATAGTTATCGACGTGACGACCAAACCCTTTAGGCATTTTTATATTTTTTGAGCAAAAATTGTCGAAAAATCACCCTAATGCAAATATAAAAAAAGCGCCGACACGCGGCGCTTTTTGCATCAGATACTCTGCGGTGATTAACGCAGCAGGGACAGCATAGTCTGCGGAACCTGGTTGGCCTGCGCCAGTACCGACGAACCGGCCTGTTGCAGGATCTGCGCTCGCGACATGTTCGACACTTCCGTCGCGTAGTCGGAGTCCTGAATACGGCTGCGGGCGGCCGACAGGTTGTTCACGGTGTTGTTCAGGTTGGTGATGGTGGACTCGAAACGGTTCTGGGACGCACCCAGCAGGCTGCGCTGGTCATCAACCGCTTTGATCGCCGCATCGATGTCTGCCAGCGGAGTGCCGTCAGTACCACCGGTGGAGTCAACGGTGCCCTGCAGAACGTCGAAGCCTTCAGCAGAGGTGGCGCGCGCCGTACCGTTGATGGTCTGGCCGGTCGTCACAGCCGTTGCACCGGTCGCATTGTACAGGTTGTAAGAGTCAGATTTGCTCAGGCTGATGGAGATACTTTCACCGTCTTTCGCACCCACCTGGAAGCTGTAGCTGCTGGAGCCGGTACCGGTGTTCAGCACTTTGATGCCGTTGAAGTCGGTCTGGGTGGTCACGCGGTTGATCTCTTCCATACGCTGGTTAACTTCAGCCTGGATGGAGTCGATGTCGGATGCAGAGTTGGAGCTGTTCTGTGCCTGAACAGTCAGGTCACGGATACGCTGCAGGTTGTTGTTGACTTCGCTCAGCGCGCCTTCAGCGGTCTGCGCCAGAGAGATACCGTCGTTCGCGTTACGGGCAGCAACGGTCAGACCGTTGATGTTAGAAGTAAAGCGGTTGGCAATTGCCTGACCTGCTGCGTCATCTTTCGCGCTGTTGATACGCAGACCGGAAGACAGGCGCTCAATCGCGGTGCCCAGAGAAGACTGAGATTTAGTCAGGTTATTCTGGGTCATCAGCGACAGGGTGTTAGTATTAATAACAGCCATAGTATTTATCCTTCAGTAATAAATGTAGGTTCCGGTATGCGCCAGCGGCTTCATCACCGTCATAATAATTATCGACGTGGACAGGAAACTCTTTAGTTGTTTTTATATTTTTTGAACAAATTCTGTCGAAAATATAAGCAATGCAAATACGCAGCAGAAAATAAAAAAAAGCGCCGACAAGCGGCGCTTTTTGCATCAGAAACTCTGCGGTGATTAACGCAGCAGGGACAGCATGGTCTGCGGAACCTGGTTGGCCTGCGCCAGTACCGACGAACCGGCCTGTTGCAGGATCTGCGCGCGCGACATGTTCGACACTTCTGTCGCGTAGTCGGAGTCCTGGATACGGCTGCGGGCTGCCGACAGGTTGTTCACGGTGTTGTTCAGGTTGGTGATGGTGGACTCGAAACGGTTCTGGGACGCACCCAGCAGGCTGCGCTGGTCGTCAACAGATTTGATCGCCGCATCGATGTCTGCCAGCGGAGCACCGTCAGTACCACCGGTGGAGTCAACGGTCCCTTTCAGAACGTCGAAGCCTTCAGCGGAAGTAGAGCGTGCCGTACCGTTGATGGTCTGGCCAGTCGTGGACGCCGTGGCGCCTGTCGCGTTGTACAGGTTGTAAGAATCAGATTTGCTCAGGCTGATGGAGATGCTTTCACCGTCTTTCGCGCCAACCTGGAAGCTGTAGCTGCTGGAGCCGGTACCGGTGTTCAGCACTTTGATGCCGTTGAAGTCGGTCTGGGTGGTCACACGGTTGATCTCTTCCATACGCTGGTTAACTTCAGCCTGGATGGAGTCGATGTCGGATGCAGAGTTGGAGCTGTTCTGCGCCTGAACGGTCAGGTCACGGATACGCTGCAGGTTGTTGTTGACTTCGCTCAGCGCGCCTTCAGCAGTCTGCGCCAGAGAGATACCGTCGTTCGCGTTACGCGCAGCAACGGTCAGGCCGTTGATGTTGGACGTAAAGCGGTTGGCAATTGCCTGGCCCGCTGCGTCGTCTTTAGCGCTGTTGATACGCAGACCGGAAGACAGGCGCTCAATCGCGGTGCCCAGGGAAGACTGAGATTTAGTCAGGTTATTCTGAGTCATCAGCGACAGGGTGTTAGTATTAATAACAGCCATGATATTTATCCTTTATTAATAAATGTAATTTCCGGTAAGCGCCAGCGGCTTCATCACCGTCATAATTGTTATCGACGCAGGTAAAAAACTCTTTAGCGGTTTTTTTTATTATTTCCAGGTTATTTATTTTCCTGCGAAATAAAAAAAGCGCCGACAAGCGGCGCTTTTTCGCAGATAACGCTACGTAATCTATAATTAACGCAGCAGGGACAGCATGGTCTGCGGAACCTGGTTGGCCTGCGCCAGTACCGAGGAACCAGCCTGTTGCAGGATCTGCGCTCGCGACATGTTCGACACTTCCGTCGCGTAGTCGGAGTCCTGAATACGGCTTCGTGCTGCCGACAGGTTGTTCACGGTGTTGTTCAGGTTGGTGATGGTGGACTCGAAACGGTTCTGGGACGCACCCAGCAGGCTGCGCTGGTCATCAACCGCTTTGATCGCCGCATCGATGTCTGCCAGCGGGCTACCATCGACCGTACCACCGGTGCTGACAGTACCGCTCAGTACGTCAAAGCCTTCAGCAGCAGTGCTACGTGCAGTACCGTTGATGGACTGACCGGTGGTCTGGAAGGTGTTGCCCGTTGCGCTGTACAGGTTGTAAGAGTCAGAAGAGCTCAGGCTGATGGAGATGGTTTCGCTGTCTTTCGCGCCCACCTGGAAGCTGTAGCTGCTGGAGCCGGTACCGGTGTTCAGCACTTTGATGCCGTTGAAGTCGGTCTGGGTGGTCACGCGGTTGATCTCTTCCATACGCTGGTTAACTTCAGCCTGGATGGAGTCGATGTCGGATGCAGAGTTGGAGCTGTTCTGTGCCTGAACGGTCAGGTCACGGATACGCTGCAGGTTGTTGTTGACTTCGCTCAGCGCGCCTTCAGCAGTCTGCGCCAGAGAGATACCGTCGTTCGCGTTACGCGCAGCAACGGTCAGACCGTTGATGTTAGAAGTAAAGCGGTTAGCAATTGCCTGACCCGCTGCGTCATCTTTCGCACTGTTGATACGCAGACCAGAAGACAGGCGCTCAATCGCCGTTCCCAGAGAAGACTGAGATTTGGTCAGGTTGTTCTGAGTCATCAGCGACAGGGTGTTAGTATTAATAACAGCCATGATGTAATTCCTTCAAAAAAAAGTTATCAGATTCAGGCATCTGCCTACGGTTTTCTCACCGTCACCCAGATTATCGACCGCTTGCTGGTAACCTTTAGGAAAAAACATCACTTTTTTAAAGCGGAAAAGAGCCCGCTATTATCTGGCTTTATTCCGCCATTGTTTTTAAAAAAACCCTCTAATCTTTTCGCAGTCGCTGCCGATAATCCCCTCAGTGATTGTCCAAAACTGGAAGGATGAAGATATGTCAAGTATTAGTTCGCTCGGCGCAGGCACCAGCCTGGATCTCAATACGCTGTACGCTAACTTGCAAACAGCGGAAGAGACCAAGCTTACACCGATTACTACTCAACAGACTTCGTATAAAGCAAAACTGACAGCGTGGGGCGTGGTGCAAACGTCGCTGACGAAGCTGCAGACTGCTGCTAACGCGTTGAAAAACACGTCGAGTATTGCAGCGACTAAAGTATCAAGCACCAACACGGCTTTTACCGCCACGCTGGCGAATACCGCCGCGGCCGGTACGTATTCTATCGATGTGACTTCACTGGCGGCATCACAGTCTCTGCTGAGCCCGAAAGTCGCCAGCAAAGATACCGATTTAGGTGACAGCAGCATGAGCTCGCGCACCATCACCATTACACAGCCGGGACAAACCAACCCGCTGTCGGTGACGCTGTCGAGTGATAAAACCAGTCTTGCTGACATTCGCGATGCGATTAACAAACAGCAAGGCAGCGTCACTGCAAGCGTCATTAAAGCGGATGACAGCAGCTACTACCTGGCGCTGACATCACGTGATAGCGGCACCACAAACAAGATGACCATCACCACCGATGATGCTCAACTGGCGCAATACATTAGTTACGATTCAACGAATCCCAGCAGCGCCAGCAATACGATGACGCAACAGGTCGCCGCTGCAGATGCGAAATTGAAGATTAACGGGATTGAAATCACCCGTAGCAGCAACACGATCACCGATGCGCCAGAAGGCGTAACGCTGACGTTGAACAAACTGACAACCGCCGGCTCCCCGGAAACGCTGTCGGTAACAAAAGACAATGCGCCGATGACCGCTGCCATTCAGGCTTATGTTGATGCGTATAACTCGCTGCAAACGACTATCGCTAACCAGACGAAATATACAGCGGTAGATAAAGGTAGCGACGCGCAGAGCACGTCAAATGGCGACTTATTAGGCGATGGTACACTGCGTAATATTCAGACGCGCCTGCGTTCAGTATTGTCCGCAAGTCAGAGCGCAACCGGCAGCAGTGTTTCCATACTGTCGCAACTGGGAATTACGCAGGATACTTCCGGTAAACTGACCGTAGATAGCACCAAGCTTGACAAGGCGCTGAACGAAAAATCGGCGGATGTGATCAGTTTCCTGTCCGGGGACGGTAAAACCACTGGTTTTGCAACCCAGGCCAGTAACCTGTTGGCAGACTTTTTAGGTACTTCCGGCTCTGTGCAGAACGCAACTGATGGCATCAACAAGACGCTGAAGCGTCTGTCCGATCAGTACGATCGCACAAATGAGCAGATTACGGCGACGATGGCGCGTTATAAAACGCAGTTCACCAGCTTAAGTACTTTGGTCTCTTCCCTGACATCCACCGGGAACTATTTGACTCAGCAATTTAACGCAATGAACGCATAAACCAGTTAGTTGAGGTTTGACATGTATACGAAATCGGGAACTCAGGCTTATGCACAGGTCGGCGTGGAAAGCGCCGTCCTGAGTGCCAGCCCACATCAACTCGTGGTATTACTTTTTGATGGTGCGTTAAGCGCCATGAAAAAGGCCGCGATCCTGATTGAGCAGGGAGATATTCCCGGTAAAGGACAGGCGCTTTCAAAGGCTATTAATATCATTACCAACGGCTTGCGGGCCGGGCTTGACCACGAAGTCGGTGGCGAGCTTTCCGCAAACCTGGATAGTCTTTATGACTATATGACAAGACGTCTTTTACAGGCAAACCTCCACAATGACCTCTCAGCCATTGATGAAGTTTCAACGTTGCTGAACAACATCGCTGATGCCTGGAAAGAGATTGGCCCCAATAATCAATCCGCGCGGGACACTTACTAATGGAAGCAAATTTCGGGTTGCTCCACCACTATCAGCAGCTGTTGGTCGTCAGCCGTACCATGCTTGGCCTCGCGAAGGAAGGGCGTTGGGACGAACTCATTGAGCACGAGATAGGCTATATCAAAGCTGTAGAACAATTGACTCAATTCCAGGATGCCAGTGAAATTGCGCCTCAGATGCAGGCGCAAATTCGACCACTGCTCCAGCAAATTCTGGATAATGAAGTCGTGCTGAAACTCCTGTTGAACCAACGGATGGACGAATTACGGACATTGGTTGGACAGACATCCCGACAACATAACCTGCATTCGACATATGGACGTCTCTCTGGAAACATACTCTTCCCTAACGAGATTTAATTCTCATCCCCGGCGGGTGATCTGTTTGTCATCCCTCACCCGCCCGGTTTGCTTTTTTGTTCGTTTACCCCTCCCCCCTTTCGACACGCCCCCTTGCTTTGCCTGATCCCCCATTTCTCGGTTTAGCAAAAATGCGCTTTCTCGTTCTGTTTTTAAAATCTCATCCATACTTCCAGAGTCGCACTCTGGAGCACGGAATATGAAGAACCCCACCCTGTTACAGACCTTTCATTGGTATTACCCCGATGGCGGTAAGCTCTGGCCTGAACTGAGCGAACGCGCTGCGGGTTTCAACGATATTGGCATTAACATGGTCTGGCTTCCCCCGGCGTATAAAGGCGCATCCGGTGGCTATTCCGTGGGTTACGACAGCTATGATCTGTTTGACTTAGGCGAGTTTGACCAAAAAGGCTCTGTGGCCACCAAATACGGCGATAAAACGCAACTGCTGGCCGCCATCAATGCATTGAAAGAAAACGATATTGCCGTCCTGCTGGATGTGGTGGTCAACCACAAAATGGGGGCGGATGAAAAAGAGGCTATCCGCGTTAATCGGGTAAATGCGCAGGATCGCACACAGATTGATGATGAGATCATCGAGTGTGAGGCCTGGACACGCTATACCTTTCCAGCTCGCGCCGGGCAATACTCGCAATTTATCTGGGATTTCAAATGCTTTAGCGGTATCGACCATATTGAAAATCCGGACGAAGACGGGGTGTTCAAGATCGTCAACGATTACACCGGCGATGGCTGGAACGATCAAGTGGACGATGAAATGGGCAACTTCGACTACCTGATGGGTGAAAATATTGATTTTCGCAATCATGCCGTGACCGAGGAGATCAAATACTGGGCACGCTGGGTCATGGCGCAAACCGGGTGCGATGGTTTTCGCCTGGACGCGGTAAAACATATTCCCGCCTGGTTCTACAAAGAGTGGATCGAACATGTACAGGAGGTCGCGCCAAAGCCGTTGTTCATCGTTGCGGAATACTGGTCACATGAGGTGGAAAAGCTACAGCAGTATATCGATCAGGTCGACGGTAAAACCATGCTGTTTGACGCCCCGCTGCATATGAAATTTCATGAAGCCTCGAAACAGGGGCGCGATTATGACATGAGCCAGATTTTTACCGGCACGCTGGTTGAAGCGGACCCCTTTCATGCGGTGACGCTGGTCGCCAACCACGATACGCAGCCGTTGCAGGCGCTGGAAGCACCGGTAGAAGCCTGGTTTAAACCACTGGCCTATGCCCTGATCCTGCTACGGGAAAATGGCGTGCCGTCGGTCTTCTACCCTGACCTGTATGGCGCACATTACGAGGATACTGGAGGAGATGGGGAAAATTACGCTATCGACATGCCGGTTATCGAACAACTCGATCAGTTGATCCTCGCCCGCCAGCGCTTTGCACATGGGGTACAAACATTGTGGTTTGATCACCCCAACTGTATTGCCTTCAGCCGCAGCGGCACCGACGACGATCCCGGCTGCGTGGTGGTGATGTCCAACGGTGATGATGGCGAAAAAAGCATTACGCTCGGCGAGAATTATGGCAATAAAACCTGGCGGGACTTTCTGGGCAACCGCGAAGAGTCGGTAACGACCGACGAGAGCGGTTCCGGGGTGTTTACCTGTAATGGCGGCAGCGTCAGCGTGTGGGTAATAGAGGCTGTGCTCTGAGCCTGTGCCGGGTGAGCGCGTCACCCGGCAAGTGACCTTAGCGGGAAAGACTCAGCCCGGCATCTGCACGCGCCTTCTCACACTCCACCGTGAGTTTATCCACTTTTTTCAGCGTCATGCCATCGACGTCCAGCAACGCGCCATCGTGTTCAAGACGGTAGATGTCTCGATTCTGCGTGACGTTGTACAGTTTGCCATCGTTGCGCATCAATTTACCCGGGACGACAATCACTCGCTGCCACTGGCGGCAATCCAGTGTATCGCCGCCGGGCGTAATCATCAGACTGGCGATCGCCTCCGGGCTGACCAGTTTGCTCTGCGGCCCCGCCGACTGCCAGTAGCCCGCCAATCCTGCAGGCGCGGGCTGTTTAACCACCGCCTGATAATTTTCCACCTGCATGCAGCCGCTTAGCAGCATTACCGCACCGAGGATCACTCGCTTTTTCATCTTTTGCCCTGCTCGCGAATAAAAAAATATTGTGGCATTAAAGCGTTATCGTCGCCACCCTTTCCCCACGGTCGGCAAGTTTGATCTGCTCCAGGTTTTTGCGCTATTTCGCATCAGATTTTGCCGCAGCCGTGTATCATCCGACTCTTTTCGCAAGACTATCCACACTCCTTCTGAGTTCAGAGGTTTTTTACTATGTCCTGGCAACAGTTTAAGGATCGGTTTTTAATTAAATTCTGGTCTCCTGTCCCGGCCGTTATCGCCGCCGGCATTCTCTCCACCTACTATTTCGGTCTCACTGGCACATTCTGGGCCGTTACCGGAGAATTTACCCGCTGGGGCGGGCAACTGCTGCAACTGGTAGGCGTGCACACGGAAACGTGGGGCTACTTCAAACTGATCCATCTGGACGGCACGCCGTTGACGCGTATCGACGGCATGATGATCATCGGGATGTTTGGCGGCTGTTTTGCCGCTGCGTTATGGGCCAATAACGTTAAGCTGCGCTTTCCACACAGCCGGATCCGCATTGCGCAGGCGATCGTGGGCGGGATGATTGCCGGTTTCGGCGCACGCCTGGCGATGGGCTGTAACCTCGCCGCGTTTTTCACCGGTATCCCGCAGTTTTCACTGCACGCCTGGTTTTTCGCGGTGGCGACGGCCATCGGTTCCTGGTTTGGCGCACGCGTTACCCTGCTGCCGCTGTTCCGCATTCCGATAAAAATACAAAAAGTCTCCGCCGCATCGCCGTTAACGCAAAAACCGGCTCAGGCGCAGCGCCGCTTCCGCCTCGGCATGCTGGTGTTCGTGGGAATGCTCGGCTGGGCACTGTTCACCGCCATGAACCAACCCAAACTTGGGCTGGCGATGCTGTTCGGCGTCGGTTTTGGTTTACTGATTGAGCGGGCGCAAATCTGCTTTACATCGGCGTTTCGCGATATGTGGATCACCGGGCGCACCATGATGACCAAAGCGATTATCTTCGGCATGGCGGCCAGCGCCATCGGCATCTTCAGCTACGTGCAGCTTGGCGTGGAAGCCAAAATCATGTGGGCCGGTCCTAACGCCGTGATCGGTGGGTTACTGTTCGGTTTCGGCATTGTGCTGGCGGGTGGCTGTGAAACCGGCTGGATGTACCGCGCCGTTGAAGGTCAGGTGCACTACTGGTGGGTCGGACTGGGCAACGTGATAGGCTCGACGATCCTTGCCTGCTTCTGGGATGACATCTCACCCGCGCTGGCAACCCACTGGGATAAAATCAATTTACTCAATACCTTCGGCCCGCTCGGCGGACTGCTGGTGACTTACCTGCTGCTGCTGGCAGCGTTGCTGCTGGTGATTGGCTGGGAAAAACGCTTTTTCCGCGCTAAAGCGGTTACCCCTGCGAAGGAGGTTGCATGAACATCGTGCCTGATTACCGTCTGGATATGAGCGGCGAACCCTGTCCCTACCCGGCCGTGGCCACGCTGGAGGCCATGCCGCAGTTGAAAAAAGGTGAAATTCTGGAAGTGGTGAGCGACTGTCCGCAGTCAATTAATAATATTCCCCTTGATGCACGCAATCACGGCTATACCGTGCTGGACATTCAGCAGGATGGGCCAACCATTCGTTATCTGATCCAGAAATAACCTGCCTCGCCCTCTCCACACCCGGAGGGGGCGCAACACCCCAGGCTGCCCTCACCCTCAGGTCGCAAAAACGTCATGTTCACTGGAGGCGGCGATTTTCTGTAACCCTATGCCGTCGCAATACATGCGGCAAGTCAGTTCAAGGTCAGTCACCGGTTTGGCGATGCGCATATGCGTAAAGGTCATCAGGCATTCCTCGTCGTTTCACAAGAGTGGTGATGACGGACTTTATCCGCCCGGCGAAAAACCGATGTGATCATCCGTGCTCATGCACAAAGAGAGGGAGCGGCGCATGACGATAAGCACCGTAAAGAGAGAAAGCGCAGGAAAGGAGGATAATCAGCGGATTATCCTCCCTCTGTGAAACGCTGATCGACTAGATCTGCATGTTCATCACGTCCTGGTAAGCCGAAACCAGTTTATTACGCACCTGAATCCCCATTTGCAATGAGATAGAGGATTTTTGCAAATCGGTCATCACATCATTCAGCGCCACGCCTGGCTCGCCGAGGGTGAACTTTTCCGCCTGCGTGCGGGCTGCATTTTGCGTGTCGCTGATGCGATCCAGCGCGGCATGCAGCTGCCCGGCGAAACTGATGGTCGGTTCGCTTTCCACGCTCTGATTGCGCGCAATCCCCGCAGTGGCCTGCAACTGACTGACGACGCTTTCAATGCCCTGTATAGCCATGGTTTTTCCCCGGATGGTTTGATACCCGACAAGGTTAACAGCTTGTCAATGGGATAATTGCGGTAAATAGCGATAAAAAACCAGGTTATTTGGGGCATAGAAAATTCGGATTCATCAAATAATGGCATTGCCATGTAAATGGACAATTGTCGAGTTTGCCGACCCGGGAGCCTGTTTTGTTTCTCAACTCAAATAACAATATCCGCCCAGAGTTACGAGGTGTGCAATGAGTGCAACTGCTACAACTGCACCGCAGAATAAATCTCTTGAGTGGATCAACCGCTTGCGCGCGAACCCCAAAGTTCCATTAATGGTGGCCGGCGCTGCAGCCGTTGCCATCATCGTTGCAATGGTTCTGTGGGCGAAAAGCCCGGACTATCGCACGCTTTATAGCAACCTGTCCGATCAGGACGGCGGCGCTATTGTTACCCAGTTAACACAAATGAACGTTCCTTACCGGTTTGCTGATGCCGGTGGCGCGATTGAAGTTCCGGCGGATAAAGTCCACGAGTTGCGTCTGCGTCTCGCCCAGCAAGGTCTGCCGAAAGGCGGCGCAGTCGGTTTCGAACTGCTGGATCAGGAAAAATTCGGCATCAGCCAGTTTAGCGAGCAGGTTAACTACCAGCGCGCACTGGAAGGTGAACTGGCCCGTACTATCGAAACGCTGGGTCCGGTCAAAGGCGCCCGCGTACATCTGGCCATGCCAAAACCGTCGCTGTTCGTGCGCGAACAGAAATCACCGTCTGCCTCCGTCACCGTTAACCTCGAACCGGGCCGTGCTCTGGACGACGGTCAGATCAGCGCCATGGTGCACCTGGTTTCCAGCGCCGTCGCAGGCTTGCCGCCGGGTAACGTCACCGTGGTTGACCAGAGCGGTCGTTTGCTGACGCAAGCCGGTACTGCCGGTCGCGATCTGAACGATGCTCAACTGAAATACACCGCTGACGTAGAAGGCCGTATTCAACGCCGCATCGAAGCGATTCTCGGTCCGATCGTGGGCAACAGCAATGTGCATGCGCAGGTTACCGCGCAGCTTGATTTTGCCAACAAAGAGCAAACCGAAGAGCAATACAGCCCGAACGGCGACCCGTCACAAGCGGTTCTGCGTTCACGTCAGGTCAACAGCAGCGAACAGATTGGCGGTCAGAATCCTGGCGGCGTCCCTGGCGCACTGTCTAACCAGCCTGCGCCGGCCAATACCGCGCCGATCTCTACGCCGCCCGCCAATCAGCAGAATCAACAAGGCCAGCAAGGTCAGACGACATCCACCGCCAGCACCGCGACCGGTCCGCGTAATTCGACACACAACGAAACGTCGAACTATGAAGTAGACCGCACAATTCGCCACACCAAAATGAACGTGGGCGATGTGCAACGTCTGTCCGTGGCCGTGGTGGTGAACTACCGTACGCTGGCCGATGGCAAAACCGCCGCGCTGACAGCCGACCAGTTGAAACAGATTGAAGATTTGACCCGCGAAGCGATGGGTTACAGCGAAAAACGCGGTGATACCCTGAACGTAGTCAACTCACCGTTTAACGCGAAAGACGATGTGGGTGGTCAACTCCCCTTCTGGCAACAGCAAGCGTTTATCGATCAGCTGATGTCCGCAGGTCGCTGGCTGCTGGTTCTGATTGTCGCGTTTATCCTGTGGCGTAAAGCGGTGCGTCCGCAACTGGTACGCCGTCAGGAAGAAGCGAAAGCGATTCAGGAAGCCGCTCAGGCTCGCGCAGAGCTCGAAGAGTCGGTGGAAGTTCGTCTCAGCAAAGACGAACAACAGGTACAGCGTCGTACTAACCAGCGTCTGAACGCCGAGGTGATGAGCCAGCGTATCCGCGAAATGTCAGATAACGATCCGCGCGTCGTGGCGCTGGTCATTCGCCAGTGGATGAGTAACGAACATGAGCAATAATCTTACCGGAACGGACAAAAGCGTCATCCTGCTGATGACCATTGGTGAAGACCGTGCAGCGGAGGTGTTTAAACACCTCTCCGCCCGGGAGGTTCAGCACCTGAGTACCGCGATGGCCAGCGTGCGTCAGATTTCCAACAAACAGCTGATGGATGTATTGCAGGAGTTCGAAACGGAAGCGGAACAATTCGCGGCGCTGAACATCAACGCCAACGACTACCTGCGCACCGTGCTGGTGAAAGCCCTTGGCGAAGAGCGTGCTTCCAGCCTGCTGGAAGACATTCTCGAAACCCGCGATACCACCAGCGGTATCGAAACGCTCAACTTTATGGAGCCGCAGAGCGCCGCAGATCTTATTCGCGACGAGCATCCGCAGATTATCGCCACCATCCTTGTGCACCTCAAACGTGCGCAGGCGGCGGATATCCTGGCGCTGTTCGATGAGCGTATGCGTCACGACGTTATGCTGCGTATCGCCACCTTCGGCGGCGTACAGCCTGCCGCACTGGCTGAACTGACCGAAGTACTGAACAACCTGCTCGACGGCACCAACCTCAAACGCAGCAAAATGGGCGGCGTGAGAACGGCGGCGGAAATCATCAACCTGATGAAAACGCAGCAGGAAGAAGCGGTTATTACTGCGGTTCGCGAGTTCGACGGCGAACTGGCACAGAAAATTATCGACGAGATGTTCCTGTTCGAAAACCTGGTGGACGTGGACGACCGCAGCATCCAGCGTCTTCTGCAGGAGGTGGACTCCGAATCCTTGCTGGTCGCCCTCAAAGGTGCCGAGCCGCCATTGCGCGACAAATTCCTGCGCAACATGTCGCAGCGTGCGGCAGATATCCTGCGCGACGACCTTGCCAACCGCGGCCCGGTTCGTCTGTCTCAGGTGGAAAACGAGCAGAAGGCCATCCTGCTTATTGTTCGTCGTCTGGCGGAAACCGGCGAGATGGTGATTGGCAGCGGCGAGGATACCTATGTCTAATGAAATGCCGTGGAAGATCTGGAAGCCGGATGACCTGGCGCTTCCTCTCGCCGCCGAGTTCGCTCCCCTGCTGACGCAGGACGAGCCGATGATCGATGAGGAAGAAGACGCGTTATCTGCAGAACAGAAACAGCAGCAGCAACTGGCACAGATCCAGATGCAAGCGCACGAGGCCGGCTATAACGCCGGTCTGGCGGAAGGCCGCAAAGCGGGTTATGACGTCGGCTATCAGGAAGGTCTGGCACAGGGACAAGAGCAGGGTCTGAATCAGGCCCGCCAGCAACAAGCCCCGTTGCATGCGCGTATGCAGCAGCTGGTCAGCGAGTTTCAGTACACGCTGGATGCGCTGGACAGCGTTATCGCTTCCCGTCTGATGCAGATGGCGCTGGAAGCCGCACGCCAGGTGCTCGGCCAGGTGCCGATTGTGGATAACAGTGCGCTGATTAAACAGATCCAACTGTTATTGCAGCAAGAACCGCTGTTTAGCGGCAAGCCGCAACTGCGTGTTCATCCGGATGATTTGCAGCGCGTTGAAGAGATGCTCGGCGCGACGCTTAGCCTGCA
Organism: Kosakonia sp. ML.JS2a; assembly: GCF_025642095.1. GTDB lineage: Bacteria > Pseudomonadota > Gammaproteobacteria > Enterobacterales > Enterobacteriaceae. The sequence goes on along the minus strand of NZ_CP106754.1, from coordinate 2,067,833 downwards.
CGGCTGGCGTCTGCGCGGCGATCCGACCCTGCATCCGGGCGGTTGCAAAGTCTCCGCCGATGAAGGCGATCTCGACGCCAGCGTGGCGACACGCTGGCAGGAACTGTGCCGTCTGGCGGCGCCAGGAGTTGTTTGATGACCGCGCGTTTGACCCGCTGGCTGACCACGCTGGATAACTTTGAAGTGAAGATGGCGCAACTGCCGTCTGTGCGCCGTTATGGTCGCCTGACCCGTGCGACCGGTCTGGTGCTCGAAGCCACCGGGCTGCAATTGCCGCTGGGGGCGACCTGTATCATCGAGCGTCAGGATGGTCAGGAGATGCGCGAAGTCGAAAGCGAAGTGGTTGGCTTCAATGGTCAACGCCTGTTCCTGATGCCGCTTGAAGAAGTGGAAGGTATTTTGCCTGGCGCGCGCGTCTATGCACGTAGCGTGATGGGCGACAATTTACACAGTGGCAAACAGTTGCCGCTCGGCCCTGCCCTGCTCGGTCGCGTTCTGGATGGCGGCGGAAAACCGCTGGACGGATTGCCGTCGCCGGATACCGGCGAAACCGGAGCGCTGATCACGCAGCCGTTTAACCCGCTGCAACGTACCGCCATTGAACACGTGCTGGATACCGGGGTACGCGCCATCAATGCGCTGTTAACCGTAGGGCGCGGTCAGCGTATGGGCCTGTTCGCCGGTTCCGGCGTTGGTAAGAGCGTATTGTTAGGCATGATGGCCCGTTATACCCAGGCGGATGTGATTGTCGTCGGGTTAATTGGCGAGCGTGGCCGTGAAGTAAAAGATTTTATTGAGAACATCCTGGGCGCAGAAGGTCGCGCCCGGTCGGTGGTTATCGCCGCGCCAGCGGATGTTTCTCCTCTGTTGCGTATGCAGGGCGCTGCGTACGCTACGCGCATTGCTGAAGATTTCCGCGACCGCGGTCAGCATGTGCTGCTGATTATGGATTCCCTGACGCGTTATGCCATGGCGCAGCGTGAAATCGCACTGGCTATCGGCGAACCGCCAGCAACCAAAGGTTACCCACCGTCTGTCTTCGCCAAATTACCGGCGCTGGTGGAACGTGCAGGCAACGGTATTCACGGTGGGGGTTCCATCACCGCGTTCTATACTGTTCTTACAGAAGGGGATGACCAACAGGATCCTATTGCTGACTCAGCGCGCGCGATCCTTGATGGACATATCGTTTTGTCACGCCGTCTGGCGGAAGCAGGCCACTACCCGGCAATCGATATCGAAGCGTCTATCAGTCGTGCGATGACAGCGTTGATTACTGAAAAACATTACGCAAGAGTTCGTAATTTCAAACAGTTGCTGTCGAGTTTCCAGCGTAACCGCGATCTGGTTAGCGTTGGCGCGTATGCGCGAGGTAGCGACCCTATGCTGGACAAAGCCATCGCATTGTGGCCGCAACTTGAAGCTTTCTTGCAACAAGGCATTTTCGAGCGTGCCGGGTGGGAAGATTCGATGCAGGCATTAGAGCTGATCTTCCCGACAGCATAATGTAGTGGAGGCTGACTTCATGACGCAAAATAGCGCATTGACGACGCTTAAAGATTTGGCAGAAAAAGAAGTTGAAGACGCCGCGCTGAGACTTGGCGAGATGCGTCGGGGCTGCCAGCAAGCAGAAGAACAATTAAAAATGCTGATCGACTATCAGCATGAGTACCGTAGCAGTCTGAATAACGATATGAGTCAGGGCATTGATAATCAGCGCTGGCAAAACTATCAGCAGTTTATTCAGACGCTGGAAAAAGCTATCGAGCAACACCGCCATCAACTGGCGCAGTGGACCCAGAAAGTCGATGTCGCGCTGGGTTGCTGGCGGGAGAAAAAGCAACGTCTGCAGGCCTGGCAAACATTGCAGGACAGGCAAAGCGCCGCAGCGTTACTGGCGGAAAACCGTCTCGATCAGAAGAAAATGGATGAGTTTGCACAGCGAGCGTCCCTGAGGAAAACAGAATGATCACCTTGCAAAAACTGCTAGTTACAGAATCAGATGCAACCACCGGCACGCAAACAGGCAAGGCTGGCGGTGATTCCGCTCAGGACTTCCTCGCCCTGCTCACCGGTGCGATGTCCGGCACTGGCGCACAAGGGCAAGAGGGCGATGCCCCCCTGACCCTCGCTGACCTGCAGGCCGCCGCGTTAAGCGGCAAGCTGGCGAAAGGTAAGCTGGCCGCCGCGTCCGGTGACGAGGCGCAAACCCCGGCGCAAAAACTGGCCGGCATGCTGGCGCGCCAAAGCATGAAAACCGACGCCACGGCGACCGCTGAAAGCAATGCCAATGTGCAGAACCTGCTCTCCGGCCTGACCCCTTCCGCCCAAACGGATGTGCTGGCTGCGCTGACGAAAACCGCGAAAGCGGCCGATGAGAAAACGGACTTAAGCGATGAAGATCTCGCTAATCTCAGCGCACTGATGGCCATGCTACCGCACCAGCAGACGCAGCAACTGACGGCTGCGCAACCGGTTACCACCACCGCCACCAGCGCCATTGATGTGGGTGCAGCGGCAAACCGCGCCCTGAACACGAATGCGCTGACGGCCGACACGGGTACCGATCTGCCGCGTGCCACCGCGAAAGGCACGCATGACGCCGCCGCCAGCACGCTTCAGGTTGCCGACGATGCACAGCAATCCACCGCCTTTGCGGCCGCACTGGCATCACGCAAAGAAACGGATAACGCCGTGCAGCAGACCACCAATACCATCGCAAGCATTGCGCCGGTTACAACCACCACCGGCGCAGCGCAGGCCAGCGCCCCAGTAGCCGCGCCGGTGCTCAGCGCGCCGTTGGGTAGCCATGAGTGGCAGCAGAATCTTAGCCAGCACGTCACCCTGTTCACCCGTCAGGGACAGCAGAGTGCGGAACTGCGTTTACACCCGGAAGATCTGGGGCAGGTGCAGATCTCTATCAAGCTGGAAGACAACCAGGCGCAACTGCAAATGGTTTCGGCCCATAGCCACGTTCGCCAGGCACTGGAAGCTGCATTGCCGGTGCTGCGCACCTCTCTTGCTGAAAGTGGCATCCAGTTGGGTCAGAGCAATATCAGTAGCGAGAGCTTTGCAGGCCAGCAACAACAGTCTTCTCAGCAACAGCAGGCATCACGTTCCGGTTCCGGCGATCTGTTTGGTAGCGACGATGATGAAGCATTAGTCACCCCTGCGAGCCTGCAGTCCGCCGCTCGCGGTAACGGCGCTGTCGACATCTTTGCCTAAACGCCCGAGGTAGCATGATTATCCCCGTCTTTTCCGCGCTTTGGCGGAAGCAAGACACGGGATAATCAGCTCATAGGCAGTATTAACAGGAAGCTCGTATCAGATGACTGACTCCGCTATTACCAAAAAACGCAAGCGCAATATCTGGATCCCGCTGCTGGTGTTAATCACCCTCGCAGCATGCGCCATCGCTGGCTATAGTTATTGGCATATGCAACAGAAACCTGCGGCCAGCGCGAAAGCGGAGCCACCTCCGCCGCCGCCGGCACCGGTCTTCTTCGCGCTGGACACCTTTACTGTGAACCTGGGCGATGCCGATCGCGTGCTGTATGTCGGTATTACGCTGCGTCTGAAAGATGACGCGACGCGCGCCCGACTGAGCGAATACTTGCCGGAAGTGCGCAGCCGTTTGCTGCTGCTGTTCTCACGTCAGGACGCGACACAGCTCGCAACCGACGACGGTAAACAGAAACTCGCCACTGCGATTAAAGAAACACTCGCAACGCCGTTAGTGCAAGGACAACCGAAGCAGGAAGTCACTGACGTCCTTTATACAGCTTTCATTTTGCGGTAATAACATGGGCGATAGTATTCTTTCTCAGGCCGAAATCGATGCGCTGCTCAACGGAGACAGCGATAAGAGCGATGATCCGCAACCGGGTATGGGCGGCGACAATGACATTCGCCCCTATGACCCGAATACACAGCGCCGCGTGGTACGTGAACGTCTGCAGGCGCTGGAGATCATCAACGAACGTTTTGCGCGCCAGTTCCGTATGGGCCTGTTCAACTTGCTGCGTCGTAGCCCGGATATTACCGTCGGCGCGATCCGCATTCAGCCATACCATGAATTTGCGCGTAACTTGCCGGTTCCGACCAACCTTAACCTGATCCACCTGAAACCGCTGCGCGGTACCGGCTTGTTTGTGTTCTCGCCAAGTCTGGTATTTATCGCCGTGGATAACCTGTTCGGTGGCGACGGGCGTTTTCCAACCAAAGTGGAAGGCCGTGAATTCACGCACACTGAACAGCGCGTGATTAACCGCATGCTGAAACTGGCGCTTGAGGCCTACAGCGACGCGTGGAAGGCGATTAACCCGCTGGACGTTGAATACGTGCGTTCTGAGATGCAGGTTAAGTTTACGAACATTACCACATCGCCAAACGACATCGTTGTTAACACCCCGTTCCATGTGGAAATCGGTAACCTGACGGGTGAATTCAATATCTGTCTGCCGTTCAGCATGATTGAACCGCTGCGCGAAATGCTGGTTAACCCGCCGCTGGAAAACTCCCGCAGCGAAGACCAGAACTGGCGTGATAACCTGGTCCGCCAGGTTCAGCACTCAGAGCTGAATTTGATCGCTAATTTTGCGGATATTCCCCTGCGTCTGTCGCAGATACTTAAGCTCAAACCCGGTGATGTACTGCCGATTGATAAACCCGATCGCATTATCGCTCATGTGGACGGTGTACCGGTGCTTACCAGTCAGTACGGCACAGTCAACGGACAATATGCGTTACGCGTAGAGCATTTGATAAACCCGATTTTGAATTCGCTGAATGAGGAACAGCCCAAATGAGTGATATGAACAATCCGTCCGATGAGAACAGCGGAGCACTGGACGATCTGTGGGCTGACGCGTTGAACGAACAAAAAACCACGCCGACGGGCGGTAAGAGCGCGGCTGACGCTGTGTTCCAGCAGCTTGGTGGTGGTGATGTTGGCGGCAATCTCCAGGATATCGACCTGATTATGGATATCCCGGTCAAACTGACCGTTGAACTGGGCCGTACCCGGATGACCATTAAAGAGCTGCTGCGTCTGACGCAGGGTTCCGTGGTTGCACTGGACGGACTGGCGGGTGAACCGCTGGATATCCTGATTAACGGTTATCTGATTGCGCAGGGTGAGGTAGTGGTCGTTGCCGATAAATACGGCGTGCGTATCACTGATATCATCACGCCTTCCGAGCGTATGCGCCGTCTGAGCCGTTGAGGCACGTATGAGAACACAGGCCACGGTTAGCCAACCTTCCGCCGTTCCCGGTTCGCCACTGCTGCAAGTCAGTGGCGCGCTGTTTGGCATTATTGCCGTGATCCTGATTGCCGCGTGGCTGGCGAAACGACTGGGTTTTGGTGGTAGAACCGCCGGCACCCGGGGTTTGAAAGTCAGCGCCAGCACAACGGTCGGTCCGCGTGAACGCGTGGTGATCGTCGATGTTGAAGACGCGCGCCTGGTGCTGGGCGTCACCCCGACCCAAATCAATCTGTTGCACAAGCTTCCTCCCGCGCCTGCCGAAAGTGAAGTCGTGAACGAGAAAAATGCGGACTTTCAGTCCGTGATGAAGAATTTGCTTAAGCGTTCCGGGAGATCCTGATGCGCCGTTTGTTATCCTTTGCGCTGGCCGGGCTGTTTCTGTTTGCGCCAGCCGCATTTGCTCAACTCCCCGGTCTGGTAAGCCAACCGCTGGCAAACGGCGGCCAGAGTTGGTCGCTGCCGGTGCAGACGCTGGTATTTATTACCTCCCTCACCTTCCTGCCTGCCGTTTTGCTGATGATGACCAGCTTTACCCGCATCATCATCGTCTTTGGCCTGCTGCGAAATGCGCTGGGCACACCCTCTGCGCCGCCAAACCAGGTACTGCTCGGACTGGCGTTGTTTTTGACCTTTTTCATTATGTCGCCGGTGATCGATAAGATTTACACCGACGCCTATCAGCCGTTCAGTGAAAACAAAATTTCCGTGGATGTGGCGCTGGAACGTGGCGCGCAACCCCTGCGTGAATTTATGCTGCGCCAGACGCGCCAGGCCGATCTGGCCCTGTTCGCCCGGCTTGCTAATACGCCGCCAATTGAAGGTCCGGAAGCCGTACCGATGCGCATTTTGCTGCCCGCCTATGTGACCAGCGAGCTGAAAACCGCCTTCCAGATCGGTTTTACCATTTTCATTCCGTTCCTGATTATCGACCTCGTGATCGCCAGTGTGCTAATGGCGCTGGGGATGATGATGGTGCCGCCAGCGACCATTGCCCTGCCATTCAAACTGATGTTGTTTGTACTGGTGGATGGCTGGCAGCTGCTGGTCGGTTCGCTGGCGCAGAGTTTTTACAGTTAGGAGTAAAGCATGACACCTGAATCGGTCATGATGATGGGCACCGAGGCGATGAAAGTTGCACTCGCTCTCGCTGCTCCCCTGCTGCTGGTCGCCCTGGTGACCGGGCTTGTGATCAGTATTTTGCAGGCGGCGACGCAAATCAACGAAATGACGCTCTCCTTTATCCCGAAAATCATCGCGGTGTTTGTGGCGATTGTAGTTGCCGGGCCGTGGATGCTGAATTTGCTGCTCGATTATATGCGCGGTCTGTTCAATAACATTCCCTATATCATCGGGTAATCCCGCTTATGCTGAACATCACCAGCGATCAGTGGCTGCAATGGCTTAACATGTATTTCTGGCCGTTGGTGCGTGTGCTGGCGCTGATTATGAGCGCACCGATCCTCAGTGAATCACGCATCCCTCGCCGCGTGAAACTCGGTCTGGGGATAGTCATTACCATCGTGATTGCCCCGACGCTCCCGGTAGTGCCGAATGTGCCGATCTTCTCTGTCGCAGCGTTGTGGGTGGCGATGCAGCAAATGCTGATTGGCATTGCGCTCGGTTTTACCATGCAATTCGCCTTTGCCGCTATCCGCACCGCGGGTGAACTTATCGGCCTGCAAATGGGCCTCTCTTTCGCCACCTTTGTCGATCCCACCAGTCACCTGAACATGCCGGTACTGGCGCGTATTCTGGACATGCTGGCGCTGTTGCTGTTCCTGACCTTCAATGGTCATTTGTGGCTTATTTCCATGCTGGTCGATACCTTCCACACACTGCCGATTGGCGGCGACCCGGTAAGCGGTAATGCGTTTCTGGCCTTGACGCGCTCGGCAGGACTGATTTTCGTCAATGGGCTGATGCTGGCATTACCAATCATTACCTTACTGCTGACCATTAACCTCTCCCTTGGCCTGTTGAATCGCATGGCACCGCAGTTATCGGTGTTTGTCATCGGTTTTCCCATTACGCTTAGCGTTGGGATTTTACTGATGGCAGCGATGATGCCGCTGGTCGCCCCTTTCTGCGAACGATTATTCAGCGAGATTTTCAATCTGTTAGCTGATATCGTTAGTGAACTGCCTCAGAATACAAACCCCTAGCATTGGCATTGTCTTTTTGAGGATAATCCTAAAGTTAAATTTGCAAAACATCTTCCAGGATATAACTGGCGCGGCTTATTTGTTTTTAACGGTCTCACAGAACGCAACATTTACTTTACTTTAAGAAGATTCCTGGCAAATTATACGTAACTTTACGGGATAGTGGGTTCGCCTGAAGTTTCGTGTCGCACTTCAGTAATATCAGTTTTTTTCCTGTATGGCTTCTGAAGCTTCCGGCGGTGGTGAATTATCGTTACGCATTGAGTGAGGGTATGCCATGTCAACGATTATTATGGATTTATGCAGTTATACCCGGTTGGGATTAACAGGGTATCTGACAAGTCGGGGGGTTAAAAAACGAGATATCAACGATATAAAAACCGTTGATGAACTCGAATCAGCTTGCGCCACATTCCAGCCATCCGTGGTGTTTATTAATGAGGACTGCTTTATCCATGACCCAAGCAGCAGTCAACACATTAAGCAAGTCATTAATCAGCATCCCCGTACACTATTTATCGTGTTTATGGCAATTGCCAACATCCACTTTGATGAATACCTATTGGTACGTAAAAACTTATTGATTAGTTCTAAATCAATCAAGCCTGAGTCGCTGGATAATATTCTGGGGGACTATCTCAACAAAGAGAAGAAAAGCGTTGGCACCATTAATTTACCCACGCTGTCATTGAGTCGTACCGAGTCCAGTATGTTAAAAATGTGGATGTCAGGACAGGATACGATCCAAATCTCCGATCAGATGAATATTAAAGCCAAGACGGTATCATCACATAAGGGGAATATTAAAAGAAAGATTAAAACGCATAATAAACAAGTGATTTACCATGTTGTGCGTCTGACAGACAACGTCACGTCGGGTATATTTGTTAATATGCGTTGAAGAAATTGTTATTTATTCACCCTCCCTCTCAGGAGGGCGAAGAAATTAATCTGCTTTTTCGACGAAAACCCCGTCTGCGTGATCTTTTTCATTAAAGAACCAGATTCCGAGCGGGTAGTCTTCCAGTGACACCAGGTACATTGTACCTTCATTGAACGCTTCAACAGCCAATACCACCCCCGGACGGCGTGGACCCCCGTCCGTTTTGACCGTAACCCGATCGTTAACCTTCATATTTACCCTCCTGTTGCATTTACGCCAGTGTAGAACAAAAGCCTCTGGCTGGCAGCGCCCCCGGCGTTTAGCTGGCGATTTTTTCTACCGTCTATACTTAGCCGTGGGACTGCGAAAGAGGTGACGGCATGAAAACGGTGAAAGAGTACAGCGAAACCGCCAAGCGCGACGTCAACGTTGACGTGGACGCCCTGCTGGCGGCGATTAATGAAATTAGCGAAAGTGAAATCCATCGGGTTAACGACGAGGATGGTCAACGCGTGAGCGTGGATGGCAGGGAATATCATACCTGGCGGGAACTGGCGGAAGCGTTCGAGCTGGACGTGCACGACTTCAGCATCACTGAGGTAAACCGCTAAAGAAAACTCCCGGTTGCAGCAGCAACCGGGAGGAAACTTGCTTGCGCAAGAAGCACTTAAAAATTCGTACACCAGGGAATCTGATGTAGGGGAAACTCTAACGACAAACGCGAATTAAGACAAGAATTATCGATAAAACAAATAATTAGGTAAACAAGTGTATTCCATTGGATACAAAGCGCTACCGCCGAGGACACTCAGTACAGAGGAAAAATAACGAAAAAAAATCACCTGTACGTGTGAATGGCATGCGCCAGGCAAGATGATGCTTAACTCCCCCGTCTTGAGAAAAACGAAAGGAGCGGAATATGCCAGATCTGGACTCACCACTGCTGGTTTTTACCGATGTCGACGGCACCCTGTGCGACAGCCATACCGGCGACTGGCACGCTGCTGCCGGCTGGCTTGAACGGCTTCGCCAGCATCATATCCCGGTCATTTTATGCAGCAGCAAAACCGCCGCCGAAATGATTGACCTGCAAAAAACACTCGGACTTCAGGGGTTGCCGTTTATCGCCGAAAATGGCGCAGTGATCCAGCTTGACGAACGCTGGCAGGATCATGACAGCTACCCGCGGATTATCACCGGCTCACCCCATGACGAAATCGCCAGAGTGTTGAACCAGCTACGGCAAAAACAGGGGTGGAAGTTTACCACCTTTGACGAGCTCGACGAGCGCATACTGGCGGAGATTACCGGATTGCCCCCGGCGCAAGCCAGCCTGGCGCGCCTGCAGGAGGCATCGGAAACGTTAATCTGGCGGGACAGTGATGAACGCATGGCGGCTTTCGATACCGCTCTCGCAGGGCTGGGGTTATGTTTTGTTCAGGGCGCGCGTTTCTGGCATGTGCTCGACGAACGCGGCGGTAAAGATCAGGCGGTAAACTGGTTAACCCGCCAGTACCGCCATTACACCGGAAAACGCGCCTTCACCATTGGGCTGGGCGATGGCCCTAACGATGCCCCGTTGCTGGACAGCGTCGATCACGCGATCGTCGTGAAAGGCCTGAATCGCCAGGGCGTACGACTGCGTAAAGATACGCCAGAGCGGGTGTACCATTCGCAATGCGAAGGCGCCGCTGGCTGGCGTGAAGGCCTGGATCACTTCTTTGGCTTTGGTGCAACATCTTCCGAGCAAACCTGATTACGCCCACTGTTTTTCGCCCGGTATAACCGGCTGTCAGCAATGGATTGCAGCGTTTCAAAATCGTAGCTGCCGCTCTCCAGTGCGCCGCTGACGCCGAGCGAAGCGCTAATGCGAATGGTCGTATGCTTATGGATCAGTATCTCCTTACCGCGAATGCGCGCACGAATCCGCTCGGCAACGCGAGCAGCTTGTTCAAGCGTACTGCCCGGCAGTAAAACGCAGAACTCTTCTCCCCCTACGCGCCCGGCCACATCCTCGCTGCCAATCGTGCTGCTGATCAGGCCCGCTGCATGTGACAACACCAAATCGCCCGCCTGATGGCCATAGCGGTCGTTAACGTTTTTGAAATGGTCGAGATCGATCTGGATGATGGCAAAAGGTTGCTGCTGCTCCCGCCCCTCTTCCGTTAAGATTTTCGCCCGTTCAAACAGTGCGCCGCGATTGCACAAGCGGGTAAGCGGGTCGTACCACGCCTGCCATTGCAGGGTATTTTGCATGCTGTACATGTTGTTGACCATCCGGCGGATCACCGCCCAGGCAAACAGCAGCATGGCGGTAAACAGCACCCACAACAGCGCCAGTGCAATGCTAATGCTGCCAAAATCCCCTTGCAGACCCTCGCGCAATGTTTGAATACGCACGATGAAGCCGTCAAAGTGCCGCAGTTTCTGCCAGCTCACATAACGCGTCCCGAAACGCAGCCCGCCACGGGTATCGCGCGCCATCCCGTCCATCAACCGGGTCTGTTGGTCCGCAGTGAACGTCGGTTCTGTATGGCTGACGTCCGGCGCGTGGGTTAATAGCTGAAACTGGCTGTTATAGAGCTGATATTCGCCCTTATTCTGCCCTTCCCGCGCATCGTTCAACAGTTGCGCAATCGCCTCCACCGGAAAACTCATCGCCAGCACACCAAACCAGTAATCTCTGTAGTCCAGGGGAGCGCTGGCGATAACAAATCCCTTATCGCTCTGCCCGCCATCAGCCTGATCGGTGAACCAGCGCACTGCACGGGCGCGATTTTCACGCTCACTCTGATCGGTAAACCACGGCCGCATCAGTAAGTGATAATAGGTCGGGATAATCTGCTGGCTATTTTCCAGCGGATGGGTGGCGACAAAAAAGCCGGCGCGGGAGACGTAATAAGCACGGCGCGGCAGCATCCCTGCATTGGCGGAGAGGCGAAACAGATAACCGAGCTCCATGGCAGCCGTCAGCTCATTGTGCAGCAGTGGATGGTCACGGTTGAGCAGTTCGCTTTGATCGACAAAATAATCGGAGACGCCATACAGCGGCAATGTCCGGCGGTTATCCAGTTCGATATTCCACTGTGGCAAGTGTCGTTGCTGCTCAAACCCATTTTGCACATTGCGCATGACGTCAAATGCCAGCGGCGTCTGTAACGCGGACTGCATGCCGTTGCGAAAAAAGAGTAAGCGATCCACACCGACCTGCATATGCCTGTCCAGCGCATTGCTGACGTTTTCCAGCATACTTCGCTGGCTGGCGACATACGCGCCTTCCAGGACGATAACTTCACGCCAGGTGAGAATGGTGGAACACACCACCACGATGACAAAACACAGGTTAACCACCCGCGCCGGGGAGAAATACTTCTTTAGGTTTCCAAGCCGCCTTTTTTCTTTCACGACATTTTCCTGCCGCATACAGGAGCCCTGATATGCGCTGTTTCGCTGTGCTTTAGTCCCGCAATTCACGGCCTCACCCGGCCTGCGGGCAATAAAAACGCCCGGCATTGCCGGGCGTTTTAAGGGATTAAACCTCCTCGTGGATCCTTTTCCTGTCGCCAGGCATCAGTTCATCTTCACGAAAGGCTTCCCGTTTGACGCCGTAGCCGTCATACCACCGACACTCCACCATACCGCTGGCATAGCCGGTGACGATCATGCGCGGACCACCATTTTTGGGTATCACTTCATCACTGACCAAAAAGACCATCACTGCCTCCTGTATCAGGGCGAAACTTTTTCACCTTAGACGAAGTTTGTTTATTTTGCATAATGCCGGCCGTAAGATTTTATTCAGCCGCACCCCGCAAACGCGTTATCCCTTTCATTACCGCAACGACCACCGCACCAATCACAAAGCCCAGCACCAGGTTCGCCAGCACTGGCGTAAGCGTCTGCAACACAGCATTCTGCCCGGCGGCAAATTGCTCTACTGCGTGGTGCAACGGCGCAATACCGTGCACCACGATGCCGCCGCCGACCAGGAACATGGCCAGCGTACCGACCACCGACAATATTTTCATCAACCAGGGGGCAGCGAACAGCAATCCTTTCCCTACGCCCTGCGCCAGTACGCCGTTTTTCTCCACCAGCCAGTAGCCCATGTCGTCGAGCTTAACGATAATGCCCACCAGGCCGTAAACGCCCACCGTCACCAGCACGGCAATGCCCGACAGGATCAGCACCTGGTTGAGCAATGGCGCGTCTGCAACAATGCCGAGTGTGATTGCGACGATTTCCGCCGACAGAATAAAGTCCGTGCGCACAGCACCTTTGATTTTGTCTTTCTCGAACTGCTGCGGATCCTGCGCCGCCAGGGCTTCCAGGCGCTGTTGGCGCGCTTCAGGGCTCTCTTTATGTTTTCTCGCTTCAAAGGTATGCAGCACTTTTTCCACACCTTCAAAACAGAGAAACGCCCCGCCCAGCATCAGCAGCGGCGTGATGGCCCACGGGATCACTGCGCTGATCAACAGTGCCAGCGGCACGAGGATAACCTTGTTCAGCAGCGACCCTCTCGCTACGCTCCACACCACCGGCAACTCGCGGTTCGCACGCACCCCGGCGACTTGTTGCGCATTGAGCGACAGATCGTCGCCCAGCACGCCAGCGGTCTTTTTCGCCGCCAGTTTGCCCATCACCGAAATGTCATCCAGCAATGTGGCAATGTCGTCCAGTAAGGTCAATAAACTACTTCCTGCCAAAATATCCTTCCTTATTGATTATGTTGCACAAAAGCGCGCAGGTACTGCCTGCGTTCCCTCAGTATGCGGTAAAAAACGCTACGCGGAAACGCCCTGCTGGTGTCAACAAAAATTTAACACTTTCTTCGCAATTAACCACTCGCCAGCCCGGTAGTTTTGACGTTAACTATAAGCCTCTTATCTTTTCCTGGGTGGGTTATGCGTTTCAGGCATGTTTTACCGCTTATTGGCGCGCTTTTTGCGCTCTACATTATTTGGGGCTCCACGTACTTTGTTATCCGCGTTGGCGTTGAAAGCTGGCCACCATTGATGATGGCTGGCGTCCGTTTCCTCTCTGCGGGTGTCGTCCTGACAACCTGTTTGTTATTGAGTGGGCATAAACTGCCGCCTCTGCGCCCAATGCTGAACGCCGCATTACTTGGCGTACTGCTGCTGGCGGTCGGCAACGGGTTCGTCACTGTCGCCGAACATCAAAATGTGCCATCCGGTATCGCGGCGGTCGTGGTCGCCACCGTGCCACTATTTACCTTGTGCTTCAGCCACTTTTTCGGCATTGCTACGCGAAAACTTGAGTGGTTTGGTATCGCCATTGGTCTGGCGGGGATTATTTTGCTCAACAGCGGCGGAAACTTAAGCGGCAATCCGTGGGGGGCATTGATGATTCTGGTGGGGTCGATGAGCTGGGCCTTTGGCTCGGTGTATGGCTCGCGTATTGCGCTGCCCGTTGGGATGATGGCGGGTGCTATCGAAATGCTGGCGGCGGGCATCGTGCTGCTGGCGGCCTCGGCGTTAACCGGTGAGCGACTGACCCGGCTGCCTTCGCTGCAGGGCTTTATGGCGGTGGGGTACCTGGCGCTGTTCGGTTCTATCATCGCGATTAACGCCTATATGTACCTGATTCGCAATGTCTCTCCGGCCGTGGCGACCAGCTATGCTTACGTCAATCCGGTGGTCGCCGTGCTGCTCGGCACCGGGTTTGCCGGCGAACACCTTTCGCCCGTCGAGTGGCTGGCGCTGGGGATTATTATTATGGCGGTGGTACTGGTCACGCTGGGCAAGTACCTGCTGCCGCAGCGACCCGTTGTCACCCCGTGTGAAGCGGAAAAGTAATACAGGCTGAATAGCCGCCTTCAGAGGGAGGCTATTCAGCAATATCCACGACGGCATGGATCCCTTGCGTATCGATCTGCGCGAGAGCACCGCCTTCACAAACCCACTCTTCCAGGCGCTCGCTCAGCGCCTGGTCGCTCAACTTCAGTTTTCCGCGCAACGCGCATTCCCAGACAATTAACACCCGCCATCCCTGTTCGCGCAGCAAACCGCAGTCGCGCTTATCCCGCGCTACGTTTTTGCCTATCTTCTCCAGCCAGAAATCGGTGCGCGTCGCCGGGACTTTAAACAGATGACACCGGTGGCGATGCCAGAAGCAGCCGTGGGTAAATATCACGCAACGGTAGTTATCCAGCACAAAATCAGGACGCCCCGGTAAAGCGGCGTCCTGTACACGAAAATCCAGTCCGAGTGATTGCAGGCAGCCTGCCAGCCGCTTCTCGATGGCCGTATCCCGCGTGGCGATCGCGCGCATGTTCTTGCTACGGGTTGCTTTGTCGTGCACATCCGCCATTCTCTTACTCCGCTACAGGGCGTGGGAACCAAAGCGGCGCAACACATCATCGTCAATGTGCTGAAAATCGCCCTGTAATTCGGCGCTCAACTTGGCCATGTAATGCACCAGAAAATCGGCGTTACTGCGGGCCAGTTCACGCCCCTTTTCCGTTTGCATCGTGGCGGGAAGCTTCAGCAGTTTGCAACGAAAGTGATCGAGGGCATACGCGCGGTCATCCAGTTCCCGCTGCGCCGCGAAAGGATCGTCGCCATCGAACAGTGCAACGCCCAACGAGCCAGAAACGGCAAACACCCGTGCCAGCCCAATAGCACCTAATGATTCCAGTCTGTCGGCATCTTGCACAATTTTCGCCTCCAGTGTCTGCGCCGCAATGCCAGCGCTGAAACTGTGTGCTTCAATGGCGTGGCATACCGCTGGCACTGCCTTTTGCGGGTAATCGGGAAAATCCTTGCCCAGCACATCGGCGGTTTTCTGCGCTGCCATCACTGAAGATAAGTGCCGCTGCGGGTGGTTCTTCGGTAGGCTGACAATGTCGTGGAAATAGCAAGCAGTCAGGATCACCAGAGCATCCACCTGTTGCCCCTGCATCAGGGTTTGCGCCGTTTTCCATACGCGGCGAAAATGCGAGACGTCGTGCGCAGCATCTGCATGATTAAAGTGGTGGCGGATCCATACATCAAACCGGTGCTGCCAGTCATTGATAGTCATTGTTGCTCCAGGTTAAAACGATAACGATAGCATCGTACGGATTATAACGAGCAATTATCGCACGAAAATGACATTCGGATATTAAACTGTTTTATGGTTACAAGCAAAATATCCCCCAAGGAAATATTAATATTAAAATAATGCGTATATTTCCCCGGCAGCTATTTATTTATCAGGTTAATTGTGCCATGATGCTCTCGCCTTATTAATAACCTCTCTGAGTTTTAATTATTGTCACTATTTGACAAGGTATCCTGGCATTATCTGTCAGGATATTTTTATTTTCATTAAAAACAACAAATACAAACAACAAGATAAATAAATCCCTATATATTTACTAGTGCGATGTTATTATTTCAAGGAATATTCCAGTCGATATCATATTCATCAGGTTCGAGATCCGTCAGCCGATCCTCTTTCGCAAGCCCCCACTCTGAAGGACAAAAGTGGATAATGTGCTGCCATCTCTTTCTCTTTTAATCGACCGAACCATTGGATGAATCGATCCATTCTCGTATACCGGGTATCTCTCATTGGAAAACTTTCCTGCGGCGCAGCCAGACTATATTTACCTGCAGGTTGCGACCCGGGTTTAAGAATACCGAATAACGTTTTCGCCTTGTTCCCTTCTTTCGCCTCATCATAGCGTTTGGCCCAATACGCCAGCCCGGCCGCAGACTGTTTTCTGCAGCAGGGCATGGATTACGGGTTAGTGACGTCGTCGGAAGGGGTGACCTGTGTGGGAGTGACCTGTGTGGTGCTGGCCAGTTCACTGATGACAAGGCCAAGCATTTTTATCTCCTCCTCGGTCAGGATATCATCGACCGTAAACTCACTGGCCTGGAAAAGTGCCACATTAAGGAGATGCTCCGTATATTCCTGCACAACCAGCGCTTCCTGCGGCGATAACGCCGGGGTTTCCGGTGTTGCAGTCGTCGTCGCTTCCGGCAGGTCGACTGGCTCTGTTATATCGCGTTGATCCGGCACATCGCGTTTTGACCGTGCAACCGCGTCCTCAACAGGTTTAATACGCCAGACGTATGTATCTGTTCCGGCAACAGGTACTTTCTCAAACTCAAAATTATTAAACAGCGCAAGAAACAGGATCACCTGCGAATCAGCGTTACCCATTTTCGCATTTGCCCTCTCCATCGGCAGAAATCTCACCCGCGCCTGTGCCAGGGCGCGGTCGTACTCCGATACCGGCTTAAGGCGTTCAACCCCGGTGGTGCCATAAGACTGACCGGCACGCCCCAGCGGCACATGTGCGCTGTCCGGTTCAAACGGGTAGGTGCCGAATGAGACGTGATGTGCAAGGAACGGCGTATATTTTTTGGGAATATCACTGATATAGACAAAATCCTCCGTGCCGGTCGCCTGATGGGAGATCTCGTGAATAATCGTGTCGATAACCGCTTTATCCTCGAAGATATCGGGTAACACGACCATGATACGGGCGGTGGGATCTTTTTGATAAACATACGCAAAAACAACCGGCTCTGAAGCATCGACCTTCTTTACGAGGACAACGCGTCCGAGTTTCGTCTCCTCGACATGATAGCGGGCAAACGTCTGAAGCCGTTCTCCAAGAATACTCAGCCGCTCATAAGCCTCGCCGAGAATTTTACTGTCGGTGGTATTGAGGAATTTCGCCAGTATCACCAGAATTCTTTCATGCAAGGTATTATTATTTTTGGCTTCAAGAAGGAGTGCCTGCACTTTATCCGCGATGTCATGTACCTGGTTAAATGCCTGCTCGATAATGTTTAACTGCGCCATCGATACTTTGCCGCCTCCGTTATTCGCCTTCAATCGCGGGAAATCCGACGAAATCACTTTAAAGTTCGGATCGGTATGCAGTGATTTTGTATAAAATGACTTAAGCGCCTCACTCAGTTGAGGATTATTCTGTCTGAAAGGCAGGTCCTTAATTAAAGGCCGGAAGTGGGTGATATCAGGGCCGAGATCTTTTATTTCCTGGATCCGTTTCATCAGTTGCGCATCTTCGGGGTCGGACGTTTTCCATGCTTTCGGTATGTCGTCTAACTGTGGGACCCGCCGTAATGTAGTCTGTAAGTCATCACTTTCTTCAATTGCATTTTTGATAATAGTCGACAGGCTATTTTCTCCGGCCGGGCTTTGCTCATGAAGATGTAACTGATCGAGGAATTTCTGTATCGCTTCGAAACTCACCCCCTGTTTGGCCACACTGTCTTTATAGGCCTGTGACGCGTAGATCAGGACCCCTTCCTGCGGGTAATCTTCCAGGGGGAGTTCACTGTTTAACTGCGTCAACGGTTTTAACTGCCCTTTACTCCCCCAGGATATGTCCGCTGTACTGTCCAGATCGTAATATGCCAGCAACCAGTCATCTGACTGCTGAGCCTTATTCGCCATGATTTGTAGCCACTCATCCTCATCAAAATAGATATAAGATAAATCACCTTTGTCAGAGAATAGCTGAACCACCACCCGGTCCTGCCTGCGCAGCCCGCGGATATAATAGCTGTTCGTAATTTCATGGGTTGTGCTGCCTTTTTTCCAGGCAGTCACAATGCGCACATTCGATTCGAAGCGCATTTTATCCATTTCACTAATAACATCGGACATCGCCATCATTCTTCCCTGTAGAGCCTGTTCCTCCTGAACCCTGGCGGGAGGAGCGAGTCGGCCGGAGGGACCCGCAACAGGTTCAGACTCGACAGGCGGCACCACATCTGGCGCAGATTCAACAGGAATATCTTTTGGCACGGGTGGCGGCGCGGGCTTTTTGAGCGTCCTCACCATCTTGTCCAGATCCTCGAGCCCTTCCTGGCTTATCGACGTGGTAACGCCTTTTCGTAACCGTAAACGTCGTACCCCCGTTTTTTCGATCACCTGCAGCATTTTATTTTTCAGCAGCTTATACATGCCAGGCAACGTGTCCGGTAGCGCGGTGACGGCAAGACGTGTAAGCCGTGAAACACCCCGGAGCGTCTGTTCCAGCATTACGCCCGCCAGATTGCCCCCCATCTCAAATGCCACGGCCATTAACAGGGAATGCATATACACTTTGCGCTCTTCATCGTCATCCGCCTGCGAATAGAGCACGATAGTTGGCACCACCTCCAGCAGCAGTGTGGTCGCCATTGAGGCCGCAATCCACGGCAAGGCCGGCCCGCCAATCACAATCCCTCCCACCATCAGCAGCAACCCGGACATCACGGCTAACGTATTCACCAGCTCGTGAACAACCGCCCGCAAATGTTCAGCGGGTGTATTAATCAGCTCATCATACAGATCGGCGAGGTCGTTCTTCTGCCGCGCAATCAGCGTGTCGATCAGCGCCTTACGGCTTCTGGAGGTGGTGGTAAACGGCGGATTATAAAGGCTATAGCTGGTCTGAAAGTTAATATCCGTGTGCTGTTCCGGCGCATCATGGTGATAAGGCAAAAAATCGAATCTGTCAGGAATATTCTTCAGGGCTTTCCCGGTGCCGATTGTCCGGTATTTTTCGATAAAGGCCCTGAAGTCAGACCTGTTTTCAACGATGAGCAGCGGGGGATTTTTTCTGCCCGGCCCTTCTTTTTTTTGCTGCTCACCCAGACCCGGCCAGGGAACCTCATAGTAGTCGGTATCCCAGAGTGAGAGCATCACCCCGATTTTCTTATTACCCAGCACACCAGAGGATGGAACCGGAATGAACATCAGATTAGTGAGCGTGCTGCCGTGCCACTCCACGGTTTCGGCCTGCGTTTTCCCCTCCAGGAACTGTTTTACCGCATCAATATAGTGTTGATGGTATTCTCCCCCGGTTCCTCCGGGCGTCGTTTTTTTCTTGTTGAGATAGGCCAGCGCGGCCCGTGTGGTCATCACTCTGTAAACATTTTCGACCCGTGATTTGCCCTCGCCAAACACCGTATTCAGTTTCCGGTCGACAGAAAGATCTATTTTCAGCAGCCTGTCGCGCAGCTGCTGGCTGAAAGCGTCAGGCCAGAGAATATTGCTGTCGGAATAGGCCGTGCCAAGTTCGTTGCGTGGTACCCCGCGCACAATGTCGCGAAGGGAATAGGTATGGGGAATCGTCTCGTGTATTTCTGCGGCCCGCCCGCCGGACAGATGATAGATAATTTCCTTGACGGTGATTTGGCTTTCCGGCGACCACTTCTGGTCCTGCTGATGAATACGCAACGATTCACGGGTAAACGCATCAATATAACTGTCGGGGTTTAAAATACCCTCATCAAGAAAGCCGGTCATGTCCATTAAAAAATCATCCAGCTTTCCTTTAAGCTCGCCCAGCATACGTTCACTGAGACTGAAATGCTCCGGTAACGGCGGCATGGCTTCCATTTGCCTGCTGATTTTTTCCCAGTCAACGCTGTTGTCAGCTTCCAGTGCCGTTGCTGTAGAGGCGGTTGTGGTGGTGTTGTCCGCCGTGGCAGACAACGCAGTGTCGGTAGTCATTGCGGTATTATCCGGTAAGCGCTTCCCAAGCAAGGCATCCAGTAGCGGCTTAATATCTCTCCTGGCAGTGTTGTATCTGCCCAGATATGACTTCAACATTGGGATATTCCAAATCCCGGCAATATTCTCCCGAATAATGCGACTCACTTGCTCATCCAGCACCGCATAGTTGTAGGCATCCTCTCCCTGTTTCTCCTCCAGAGCCGTTATCAGTCGCTCCAGGGTCAAGATACCCAGATTGGTATAAAAGCCAACGAGATCGAACGTATTTCCCCTGCCCTTTATAAAGTTAATAAGAGAAACCACGAAAGACCGCAGGATGGGATGAAATCGCGGCGTAAATTTTGCCAGGTCGATTTTATCGAGATAGGACAAACTGTAGTGTCCCCAAAAGACTTCCGTTGTAGGGATAATTGGACTGAATACCAGCGTTTCATTTTTCAACGTATCAGACAACGATTTATGTGCGTGGAATGTACGTAATTGCTCAGTCCGTTTCCTAAGCTGCTTATCCCTGTTGGAGAGCGTATCCAATGCGGTAGTATTTATCACCCTGTCATGAAATTCGCGATTAAGATCTGTCGTCAACTCCTGAAGCCGCCCTACCAGTACCTCGCTTTTTTCAGCATCGTCCACTGCCAGGTTAAGAATGAAATTCGTCCACAGCGACATCACCTTCTGGTAGAACAACAAATAGTATTTCCCCAGATGCAGCCATGAGTCATCAGGCAGGTTTGCGATACCCGCTTTAACCCCCGGAGCTTTGGCTGCATCGCGAGATGCCTCCTCAATTTTGTTACGGAATTCATGCGGAAATTTGTCTAATTTCAGTCTATCCATCCGGGTTATCCAGGTGTCCTGCAACGGAAAGCTCTCTCTCGGCGCCGCCAGAATATCCCAGTGGGATTTTTCCGGCTCGGTACGGAGCAAATCGAAAAAGAATTTTTCCGGGGAATCTTCCGCCACTTCTTCATAGCGGCGCTCCCAGTATGCCTGCCGGGTTTCCGACATGGCCATCGTAGGCTCGGGTGGCGGTGTGGTTGTTGTGGTTGTCGTCGTGGTGGTAGTGGTGGTAGTGGTGGTAGTGGTTGTTGTAGCAGGCTCTGCTCTGACTGGCGCTTTTGTGGTGGTGGTCGTTTTTTTTGGCGGGTTATACACACTCAACCCACCTATGCCCCACCGTTTCACCCGGACGTGAGGCGCAGATGTGACGGCAGCGCCTTCGAATTCAGCGTCCAGTTCCTCGGCTATCTGCTCCAGTTCGGCTATCTCGCTGGCATTAAAGGGATAGATAGCCTCTTCAGGCTCGCTCACTGGCGCTTTATACAGGCGGGATAGCTCGTCAACCAGCGCACGCTCTTCGTCAGTCAGGGCACCGGTCAGCTCAGCCAGTTCCTCAAGACTTAGTGGGCTACCGCCCTGCTCAGCATTTTTTTCGCCAAAGAGTAAGTACCCGGCATACGAAAGGCTTCCCAGCAATGCCGAAGCGCCCGCCGCAATCCCTGCGCCTTTTCGCGTCATCATGGCGGAGGTTCCGGCCATCAGAATGCCGCTCATGCGGGCGATAGTGGCAAGACGGTCGGTTATGCCTGGCTGCCCCACCTGCGCAGCCGCCGTCCCACCGAGCATGGTCAGAGCAATATAATCATACTGCGGGCGTTCACCGGCGGACGTGGCCGCGGGCTCAGACAAGGGGGACGTATCTTCGGACACATGCGGATCCACGTCACGCGCTTCGTTGGCAAAGGGGTCAGGCGTCGGTGGAAGAAAACGCTGCGGCATCCTGGGGCCAGCCCCTGTCACATCAAGCAGATAGAGTAGCGCGGTCAACCGCTGCCGAAGATTACCAGGCTGAAAGGGTTCAATCTGTGGCGCCACCTCCTGTTGTGCCTGCCATGCCTCCCAGGCAGCACGAAGATCGGCCCCTCCACGCTGCCACTCCTCATCCGCAGCAGGATCCGGTTCCACGGGCTGGAATACCGCCCCTGTTCGCCTCCCACCTCGTCCCGTACGACGTTTCTTACGCGCCCCCGTCACACGCTGGCCTTCGTCTGTTTTTTTTTCATAGTCGGGCATCGTGGCACTCTCCCTTACAGAATAAAGCGGCGTGACTCAGCTCCCTGTTGTCTCAGTCTCTTCTTGCGCATCATCGTCAGGCAGTAGCGCAGACTGGACTTCCGTCGTGTTCACGGCAACGTAAGTGGTTTGCAGATCGGTCAGTTTCAGCGGCACAGTGACCATATAACTGAGGCATAGCCGCGGCGTATTACCGACCGCCTGCCAGAAGTTTCCCAGACTATTGAGTTGCTCAGAAGGCGGAATGACGCGCAAATATGCACCAGGCAATGAGGAGAACGAGCGGTGATTAACCAACGCGTTGAGTACATTATTAATGATGATCAACGACTGGCTATTGGCCTGGCTAGACGGTGAGTCACTGCTGCTGCTTTGCGCCACCTCAAAGTACGTGACCAGATAACAACAGCGGATGTTGACATACCCCGGCACAAACTGCCCGGTTGCAGAGACGTACTGCCTGCGCTCGCCGACCCGCAACTGTAAATCTTCCTGAATGTCGTAGAGAAATACGCACACGGTTGGAACATCGGGTGTTGAATCTTTGGGTGGCAGATCGAAACGGATGGCGACATCCGTTGGCAAATACTCACGTAATGCCGCCTCAATGGCGACATTGAGTTCAATCAGCGTGGTATCAGAAGCAATTGCAGGCACAGTTGCATCAGTAGCAGTAGTATCTGACATAGAAGTTCTCCGGTAGAGAGTGCGGGGTCAGACGACACGCCCCATCTTGGCAAGTTCACGTTGCAGCGCACGTTCGATATGCTTGAGTTCCACACATGTCGATTGATTGTCGGCAGCCAGCCAGCATGCCAGCAATGCAATGTTACGAATGTTAGCGCCGGTGATTTCAGCCCGGCGCGCCAGCGCGGCAAAGTCCACATCCTCCGCCACGCGGATTTCGGCAGGCCAGATGCCACGCCACATTCGTTCGCGTAGTGTGATATCGGGAAATGGAAAACGGATAATAAAACTCAGCCGACGGGTGAATGCCTCATCCAGGTGTGAGCGATTGTTGGTGGCAAGAATGACCAGTCCGGTATAACTTTCAAGACGCTGCAATAAATAGGAGATTTCAATATTCGCGTAGCGGTCGTGAGAATCCCGGGTTTCACTCCGTTTGCCGAATAACGCATCGGCTTCATCAAAGAACAGTAATCCGGAATCCGCTTCCGCAATATCAAAAATGCGCGCCAGATTCTTCTCGGTTTCACCGATGTATTTATTAACGACAGTGGCAAGGTCGATTTTGATCATATCAACACCCAGCGCACCAGCTAACACTTCCGCCACCAGTGTTTTCCCCGTTCCGGAATCGCCATGGAATAACGCGCTAACACCGGTTCCATAGGCAATCTTGCGGGCAAACCCCTGAGCGAGCATCTCCTCACGAAATCGAACGGCAGCCAGCACCTCCTCCAGTTGCTTGTTGAGGCCATCGGCGACGATCAGATCATCGAACGTCCGCCGGGGCTCAACTCGTGTGGCAAGCCCACCGAAAGCCTGCTGAGAACGCTGCCGGAAAGCCCGGCAGAGGTCATCGACAGAGAGTGCATCCGCTCCCCGCAATTCCCGATAGGCATCCGCATCGCTGAGCGACTGGAGCAGCGTATCCGGAGGGGGTCTGAATCGGCGAACCAGCATCTGCGTGTCCACATCCGCTTCAACCCGATAGCGTTGCAGGAAACGGTCTAGCAGTCGTGCTTCATCCTGGGTCGAACTCTGCGGCATTTCAATGAGCACCTGGGCAACGTCCGTCAACGGCACCAGAGGAATACCTGTTTCACTCAAACCAAACAGCGGGAAACGATGTTCACGAATGCGGTCACTCATCCAGTTGCGTAAATCAGCATGGTTTTGCCAGGCCTGGTGCAATCCATGAAGGACAAGACCTGCGGCATACAGCGTGGACTCCCGCAGCACATCCACAAAACAGCGGCAAAATTGCGTCTCGTCTGTGGGAGCTTGCTCCATATCAAACAACAGCAGTTTACGGCCTGCGATATCGGCTGCTCGCGACAACACCATCTGCCGAGAGCCCGCGCTTCCTTTTGCCAGTGAAATCAGCAATGCGGGGGCCGGATGATAAACATAGTGGAGTACTTGTTTCGTCACGCCGGGAAATAAATCCACCTCCGTTGGCGGTTCCAGCCAGCGACAACAAGCCTGCCCGAGCGGCGAGTCTCTGCCGGATAAATAGCGATAAATATGCATGCTTCCTTGTAAGAACGACGCCTGATCGTTATTACTCTCCGGGTCACCGCTGAACACCAACGCATACCGTACCAGTGGGGAAAATGGGGATAAACAGGCCTGCATATCCAGACGCTCTATGGCGTCACGGCAGAGAAGATTAAGAATCAGTTCCGGACCAGGCCAGCTTTCGTGCGTGTCGTTCTGTAAACAAGCAAACAGGAAACTGGCATTTCCATTCGCCAGCGGCATCAGCGCCAGTAACAATGCATCCCGTTCAAATGAATTGAGTCCAAAACGCGTCATCAATAATGCCAGCCGGCTCTCAGGGGGGATCACCGCACGTTCCGCTTCGCGAAAACTTTGCTGGCACACCGGGATATCACAAGCGGGCACCTTTGTTTGAAACCGCACAAACATATCCATTTGCAGCGTAGAGGGCATCGTCTCTTGCGCTTTATGTGAATACTCCTCCACACGCTGGTGCACAGCGCGTAGATAACGCAGGAGCGCATTTTCGATACGCTCAAACTGGTCGCGCAGTACGGCGTAATTCCACGCCGGGATCACATTCTCATCTACACCCTCACAGGATATTTCTTGCGTCATATTGTTTGCCGCTCCTGAGTTATGTATTTATTATGCCAACGCTTCCCGCCTTTAATTAAATCAATTAATTATAAGGTTGTTATTACGCAACACAGGCTACCGCCCTTCCCTGATTCAACGCTATTAACAGAGAATGTGGCGAGTATCGGTATATCGCTCTATTGACAATAAAAAGCTAGGCAGTCAACCTGCGAAATGCAAATTATCCCGATAACCTGCAGCGGTTCCCGTCCTGCGCTAAAGCGCGTTAACCTGAATTGAGCAATAAATGAGTATCTCGCTGTTTTTATTATCGATTAACACACAGCCACTATCATTAAACGCTAATTTAAAGAATATCAGAGAGCGCCAGAGAAAATTAATACCGGCGTGCATAATCGGATATTACAATCGATTCAAACGCCTGCAAAAAGCCACGTGAAAATTCTTATTCAGAAATGCCTTGCATTATTTCGTTGCGACGTTATGAATAAGCAAAGCGCGCTAATCCAACAGCAGTAAAAAAGCCTTACCTTCAATGCGACGGTGCAGCAACACCCCGTACGCGTATGAAACAAAGCCAGCCACGATGCATCCAGGGTTACGACCTGGTTCACAAAATGAATGACATCGTTGCAAAGCGCTACCCGGAAAGGCGGGCGGGGTGATAACGTATCCGCGTTGCGCTGTCTGAGCCTGAAACACCACAAAAAAGTCAGGTGGTTACGGTCAGCTCATACGTTCAGGTGCGGAAGAAAAAGGGTGATAACGCGATGGGTAAAAGGGGTAAAGGAAGTGGCGGAGAGAGGGGGATTTGAACCCCCGGTAGAGTTGCCCCTACTCCGGTTTTCGAGACCGGTCCATTCAGCCGCTCTGGCATCTCTCCGTACAGACAGTTGCCATGATGCCAGGTAATTTGGCATTTTAACAGACCCTGTCCCGTTAAATTGGTTCAAGTGGCGAGTTTGCGAGCAAAGCGATGATAAAGTGGCCCTGGAAAACGAAAGGATCCGCCGATGAGGTGGAATTCCCGTGGGAAGAAGCGTTAAACGCCCCTGTGCTGGCGAATTTATTGCCGGATGAACAGATCAAACTGGTTCAACTGGCGGACCGTTTTTTGCAACAAAAAAGGCTGGTTCCCTTGCAGGGATTTGAACTGGATGGGCTGAAAAGTGCGCGCATCAGCCTGCTGTTTTGTCTTCCTGTCCTTGAATTAGGACTGGAATGGCTGGACGGTTTCCATGAAGTGCTGATCTACCCTGCGCCGTTTGTGGTAGACGACGAGTGGGAAGACGATATCGGGCTGGTGCATAACCAGCGTGTGGTGCAGTCCGGGCAGAGCTGGCAGCAAGGCCCGATCATTCTCAACTGGCTGGATATTCAGGACTCGTTTGACGCTTCCGGTTTTAACCTGATCATTCACGAGGTCGCGCATAAGCTCGATACGCGCAATGGCGATCGCGCCAGCGGTATTCCGCTGATCCCGCTGCGTGAAGTGGCAGGCTGGGAACATGATCTGCACGCTGCAATGGACAATATCCAGGATGAGATCGATCTGGTGGGGGAAAGCGCGGCCAGCATTGATGCCTATGCAGCAACCGATCCGGCAGAGTGTTTTGCGGTACTGTCCGAGTATTTCTTCAGCGCGCCAGAGCTGTTCGCCCCGCGTTTCCCGGCGCTGTGGCAGCGTTTTTGTCAGTTTTACGGCCAGGACCCGCTTGGTCGCCTGCGCGGCCAGTCTGGCTACGGCGAGAGCGTGAACAGAGTGCATTAAAACGGCAGCCTGTGCTTTAATTAGCCAGGTGAATCAGTAGGTTAAATTTAGTATTGACACAGCAGATAGGGGCCAGTAGTATGCGCCCCGTTCACACGATTCCTCTGTAGTTCAGTCGGTAGAACGGCGGACTGTTAATCCGTATGTCACTGGTTCGAGTCCAGTCAGAGGAGCCAAATTTAAGAAGCCTGCTCAGGAAACTAAGCAGGCTTTTTGCTTTTCAGATCTGGTAATCAATCACCGCTTCGTCCGGCTCCATCACCTGCCGCTTGATATCTTCCACCGACAGCCCGGCATTACACAGCTCAATAAATCGCCAGACATAATTGCGCTGTAACTGACCGCGTTTCAGCCCCAGCCAGACGGTATTGGCATCGAACAGATGTTGCGTATCCAGGCGCACCAGCTTCCCTTCTTCATTTTCACCGCTGGACTGCTCCGCCACCAGCCCGACGCCCAGCCCCAGCTCAACATAGGTTTTAATCACATCAGAATCCTGCGCGCTCAGTACCACATCAGGAATTAATCCTTTACGACCAAACGCTTCATCGATGCGCGAGCGCCCGGTGATCCCCTGACGATACGTGATCAGCGGCCAGCGGCTGATCTCCTCCAGCGTCAGCGGAGAACTCTGCGCCAGAGGGTGATCGCTGGGTACCAATAAGCTGTGATGCCAGCGGAACCACGGAAACGCCGCCAGTGTGTTGTCATTGCTCAGGCGTTCACTGGCGATACCGATATCCGCCCCGCCATTATGCAACAGTGATTCGATCTCCTGCGGCGTGCCCTGGATCAATTCGAGACGCACTTCCGGAAACAGCGCGCGGAAAGCTTTGATCACCGAAGGCAAGCTGTATCGCGCCTGCGTATGGGTGGTCGCAATGGTTAATACACCGGAGGTATCGTTGGTAAAGAGATCGGCAAGCCTGCGCACGTTGCTTGCTTCATTAAGGATACGCTCGGCGATGACCAGCAGGGCTTTACCTGGCTCAGTCATGCCGAGCAGTCGCTTGCCACGACGGATGAAAATTTCTATCCCCAGCTCTTCCTCAAGCTCACGGATATGACGACTCACACCGGATTGCGAGGTGTAAAGCATGTTGGCGACTTCAGTCAGGTTGTAATCCCGCCGCGCCGCCTCGCGGATAATTTTTAATTGCTGGAAATTCACCCTTTCCTCCAGGCCCATCAGACATGACGCTATTGTTAAAGTCTGTGGCCTGGCAGAACAAATAATAAAAACCAGCATCTTATTCCATTAAGGAATAATAATTAGCTCACCAACTGCAGCTCATGGCTTTCCATTGCCGGGCGGCTAACCAACGACATCAAAATATCTTTTACCGCCTGTGCCTGCGGCGACAATGAACCCCGCGCCGACACATTCAGCGACAGCGGTAAATTCATGGACGGCGTGGTGATGCGCGCCATCCAGCCGTTTGTCGCACTGCACAGCGAACGCGCCGCCGACTCTGGCAACACCGTCACGCCCATCCCGCTGGCAATCGCCGCTGTCAACGTGGCAATGGATTCGATTTCGCCGATAATTTTTGCCGTCAGGCGGCGCAACGAAAAAGCTTCATCCACACGCAGACGCACCGCGCTATAGTCACGCGGCAGGAACAGGTTCATCTCAGCCACGGCGGTCAAATCCACGCTTTGCCCCGGGCAATCACGTGTACCGACCAGATAAAGATCTTCTTTCAGCAACGGCAGGCTGTTAATGCCTGCGCCCGGCGCGCGCTCATACAGCACCGCCATATCCAGTTGCCCGCTCAGCAATTTATCGTTCAGCACCGCACCACTGTTTTCATGCAAATAAACAGTGACTTCCGGCAGCTCTGTGCGCACCGCCTGCAATAACGGCATGGTGATGGACGATGCCGCCGTCCCCGGCGCAAGACCGATAGAAACCTGACCGCGCAAGCTTTGCCCCACACTGTTCACTGCCAGCTGCGCCTGTTCGCACTGGCGCAGAATCGTTCGCGCATGGGTATAGAGAATTTTCCCTGCTTCCGTCGGTGTCACTCCCCGTTTGGTGCGGATCAATAACTGCTGATCCAGCTCACCTTCCAGAGTGGCAACCTGCTGGCTCAGCGCCGGCTGTGCAATATGCAATACTTCGGCGGCCTGAGTCAGGCTTCCAATATCGACGATTTTTACGAAGTATTTCAGTCGTCTTAAGTTCATTTTGCCTCCTGTTACGGATTACCGGGCCAACACCGGATGTTATGTCGTCGGAGGAGTTGCAATATGCTTGCCAGTTTTAGTCAGGGAGAAAATTGCGGCCTAACAGGCTGGATAATAAGTGTTTCTAATTACACCCCGGGGAATTATTACTAAAACAGTGGTTTGATATCTGCCCCATAAGGGGTATTTTGCACCAAATCAGTGCACACACAGCGGTAAGTGCTTATCCCACCATCAGATTGCCGAAATTGTCAGCAAACGATCGGCTTAAGGCAATCCAGCCTTTGACAAGCCCGATGGTCGCCGTTAATATGCGCCCCGTTCACACGATTCCTCTGTAGTTCAGTCGGTAGAACGGCGGACTGTTAATCCGTATGTCACTGGTTCGAGTCCAGTCAGAGGAGCCAAATTTAAGAAGCCCGCTTTTAGCGGGCTTTTTGCTTTTCTGCGATCGCCGACGGCTGGTTTTCCTGCCCCATGCGTGTTGGCTCACCTTACGTCTTCTGTCGCGCTATCCCTGTCGCCATCCGCATAAAGCCATCAAACGCGCGATCGGACAACAGTCGGCGCAAAAACAGCATTGGTTTTGCCGCGAAACCAACCACATAGCGTGTTTTAGGTCGACGTACGCTAAGTGCCGTGGCGATGGTGTTCGCAATGACCTCTGGCGGCGACTGCCGTTTCTTGCTGGCATCACCGATCATCGAATTCGCCATGGCATGCGCCTGACGGGCATATGCCCCGTGACCGGAAACAGCAAGGAGTTTCTCTGCGGCGATGTCGGGCCACTCGGTTTTAATGCCGCCTGGTTCAATGACCACCACATCAATGCCAAAGGGCTGCACCTCCATCCGCAAACAATCGCTAATCGCTTCCAGCGCAAACTTGGTGCCGTGATACCAGGCACCCAGCGGGGTGTGCATTTTGCCCCCCATCGAGGTGATATTGATGATGGTCCCGGAACGCTGTGCACGCATGTGCGGAAGCAATAACTGCGTTAATCGCACAGCACCAAAGACGTTCACCTCAAACTGTGCCCGCGCTTCATCAGCAGGGACATCCTCTACTGCGCCATACGAACCATAACCGGCGTTGTTGACCAGCACGTCAATGCGCCCGGACTGCGTCATGATTGTCGTCACCGCCTGTTGTAATGAGGCATTATCGGTTACGTCCAGCGGCAATATATGCATACCGGCCGCCGCCAGAGGCTGCATACGTTCAACCCGACGGGCAGCCGCATAGACGGTATAACCGAGCGACTGTAACTTGATGGCGGTGGCTTCACCAATACCGGACGAGGCACCGGTCACCAGGGCAACTTTGGAATTCATACAACGGATCCTTATAGCGTGAATGAGGTTCGTGACGGCTGACCTGCACAGTCAGCACTGCATAACCGCCACTCTATACAGGGATCCACGCCGCCACTATGGCGACACGCGCCAATCCGCCAGCGAAATGCGCCACGCTCCGTTGCGGTTCAGCCACCGGGGAACAGATGCGCCTGGCGTGCGCTGTCCGGCGTCTGCCCTGTCCACTCATGAAACGCACGATAGAAGGAGTTCGGATCTTCAAAACCGAGTAAAAAAGCGATTTCACTGCCGGATAAGGCTGAATTCTGCAAATAGTGGCGCGCCAGCTTCTCTCGGGTACGATTGATTAGCGCCCTAAAACTCTCGCCTTCCTCCTCAAGCCGCCGTTGCAGTGTCCGGCGGCTCATGCCCAACCGTACCGCAACCGCGTCAATGCTGGCGGCATTACCGGGTATCAACTCAAGCAACACCGCCTGTACCCGCTCACCGGTGGTTGCTGTGGCATCCAGCTCACTGAGACGACGGCGAAGTTCGGGTTCGAAGACGCGCCACATCCCTTCGTTAACCGTCAAAAAAGGTCTCAGGGCATCCGTTGAGGAAAACGTAATCCCCGGATGTCCTTGTGTTATCGTCCCGCCGAAAAACGCTTCAACATGGCGCAAATGAGGCGTCGGCGGCAGTTCAGGCAACGTAAGAGCAAGCGCATTGACGGGCTCCCGCGTCGCTAACCGGGCCAGGCGGATAAAAAAAGCGAGCTCAGCCACCAGCAAAGAGTGAGGGACATCGTGTTGGGCAAAAAGCCAGCGCGGAGAAATGGTCATTTCGCCATGAGAACCAACAGCCACCTCAAGGCTCATCGGCGCCATTAACTGCTTGTACTTCGCCAGCCGTTGCACGGCCTGTAACAAATTGGCGCTGCATAACGCAGCAAAAAGCGGCGGGTCAAACAACTCGGTTGAGACCGACTCTACGATTTTTAACGGGAACAACGGGTGCCCGGCTTCGGCTTCGAGGCTTCGCCAGAAGCGAAAATAGGCCTCAGTAGACAACCCGTCGCCCACGCGCGACAGCGTGTCCTCGGGGAGTCCGGCGCGGCGCAGTACATGTTCCGGCCGGATCCCCATGTCTTTCAGCAGCGTTCGCCATCCGATATTCAGAAAAAAGGTCTGATTACGCGTCATAAAATACCCTACACGGCTCACAGGCAAGACCTCCCTGCCACAGTAACGCATCATTATAAGGAGACGGCGGCACGGTTCACTCGCCAGGCATGCCATCTTCATTGCTGTTTACGCCAGCCTGTCGGTAAGCGTACATCAGACGGCGCGCCGGATCTGCGTTAGCGCATGAAGCATATTGTCGATATCCGCCTTGCCGAGATTGGGGGCGTTGAGCTGGCTTTCCAGCCAGGCGAGATCATCGCTGCTGAATGAACCGGTAAGTAAATACTGGCTTAATGTCGTCATTAATTGCTGATCCAGTTGCTGGATTTTCTCTCGTGAGGAGGCCAGCGTCTGCGCAGATGCCTCCTGTTGCGGGGTCGCCAGCCAGTCCGCAAGATACCGATACTGGATGGCTTTGCTCGCATTCATTAACGCGTGGACGAAAGGCTCAACGGTTTGCGGATCGAGCCCGGCCTCTGCGGCCTCGTTTTTGGCAGCGGAAATCACATTTTCTTCCCGCGCCAGATCCTCAACCGGCAGATGATGAACGGCTTTAAATTCAGCCACATCCCGCATGAGCACCATGCGCTGATTCAGCGTAGAGGAAAGCATGCTGAGTGAAACGGTGGTCACTGAACCGGCGTAAACGGCGCTGCACATAAAGAGTGACGACAAAAAAACGGCCACATAATGAATCATGACTAACCCTCACCTCGGTTGGGAAACATCACAATTACCCTACATTGTTATAATTAACTTAATGTTACTATTATCTTTTCAGGATATTTCCGATATAAACAAAAAGACCAGCCTGATGGCTGGCCTCTCTGTGCTGATGGCATCAACAATCTTCAATGATCACATAGGCCGCGTTGACCGGGCCGTGAACACCCACCACCTTTATCAGCTCAATATCGGCGGTGGAGCTGGGACCGCCAATAATGTTAATGCAGGAAGGCATTCGCGTACCCTGTTGCGACAGGGCATGTAACTGCGTCGCCAGCTGTGCAACACGCGGCAGGATCGTGCTTTTACGCAACACAAAAATGGAGGATTCCGGAAGCAGGCTGATGGCGCGCCCCCGCTCCGCCGCAGAAAAGAGCACCACCCCGCCCGATTCCGTCAACCCGTAATCGGCAAACACCACGCCCACTTTTGCCTGCTCCGCCAGGCGGATATTTTGCTCGCCCGCCTGCGGATCCCACACGGTCGCCTGGCAAGTCTCCTGCAGACGGGCGGTGATGCCCGCCGCGGCCAAACGGACATCGCCGCTCACCACCACCGGCTGTTGACCATATTGTTCACATAACCGCAGTACGGCAGCTGGCGCGTCTTCTTCGCGGGTCAGCTCGCACTGCACCAACATGACCGTCGACGCCACGTCGATAAACGCATCACAACGCTGCTGCTGGCTGAGTTCAGTCAGCCGGCTCTGCGCATAATTATGGGCAGGCGTTGGCCGGGCATCGGGAATGTTACGGGGTTCGCGCCCCAGAGCCTGCGCAATTGTTGCCAGAAACGCGGTTCGGTTATCCATTATTTATTCCCCTGCGCCTGATGTTTTTTAAACCAGCTACGGAAGCTTTCGCCGTCTGCATTCGGGAGATCCCGCGCCTGCGTCCAGCTGCTAATAGCGCCGATATTCACCGGCGCTTTGCCCTCTTTAATCAACCAACCGGCCGCACGGGCACCGGCGATCATGCCAACTTTCCATAGCCCCGGATGGCTGTTGGCGTAGGCAAACATTTTAATCACCCGTTGTTCTGCTTTTGGTGTGATCCCCTCTTCTGCCATCACTCTGCGGTGGCGCAAAATCAGTTTGGACAGCGGGATTTTCACCGGGCAGACCGTGTCGCAGGCTGAGCAGAGCGAGCAGGCGTAAGGCAGATCTTTAAAATCCTTATAGCCTCCCAGCAGCGGCGAAATCACCGCGCCGATAGGGCCGGGATAAATAGAGCCGTAACCGTGCCCGCCAATGTGCCGATACGCCGGGCAGGTGTTAATACAAGCCCCGCAGCGGATGCAGCGCAACACATCGCTAAATTGCGAACCGAGCACCGCTGAACGACCGTTATCGACGATCACCAGGTGGAACTCCTCCGGACCGTCAACATTGTCCGCCTCCCGGGGCCCCGTCAGCCAGGTGTTGTAGCCGGTCAGCCGTGCGCCAACGGCGCTTCGCGCCAGCATGGTGATCAGAACGTCCACCTCTTCAAACGTCGGCGCAATACGCTCCATCCCCATCACGGCAATATGCGTTTTGGGCAGCGTGGTGCACATTCGCGCATTCCCTTCATTGGTCACCAGGCAGACAGAACCGGTTTCAGCCACGGCGAAGTTGCAGCCGGTCACGCCCACTTCCGCGCTGAGGAAATCCTGGCGGATTTTCTGCCGGATAAAGCGCGTCATCGCTTCGGGTGTTTCCGGGCCGCCATAGCCCAGATGCTCAGCAAGTACCCGGCGGATCTGGTGGCGATCTTTATGAATGGCCGGAACCACAACATGCGAAGGCGGGTCCTGATCCAGTTGCAGGATATATTCACCCAAATCGGTTTCGATGACCTCAATCCCGGCCTGCTGTAAAACCGGGTTCATGCCAATCTCTTCCGTTACCATGGATTTGGACTTGACCACTTTTTTGGCATTTTTTGCCTGCGCCACCTTCAGAATGTAGTCCGTTGCCTCTTCTTTGGTTTTGGCGAAATAAACATGGCCGCCGTTTTCGGTCACTTTCTCCGATAATTGATACAGATAAGCATCCAGATTTTGCAGCACATGGTCGCGGATCTGGCTGGCATGATCGCGCCAGGCTTCCCAGTTCCCCAGCTCGTCCACCATCTTCTGACGGTTGCCGCCAATTCGCTCCTGCGCATTCGCCACCGCGTTGCGCATGATGGGATCATCAATCTGCTGGCGGATACGCGTTTTAAACTCGACCTGACTGGTTTTTAAAAACATGACATTTCCCTCAGCGACTCATCAGGACTTCAGCAATGTGCATCACTTTTACCGGTCGGCCTTCACGTTGCAGACGCCCGCCAATATTCAGCAGGCAACTGACATCCGCGCCAATCAGGTAATCCGGTTGCTTCTCCATCAGATGCGTACTCTTCTCTTTCACCATTTCGCCGGAAATTTCCGCCATTTTGACGGAAAACGTCCCGCCGAAGCCGCAGCAGGTTTCCGGGTGGCTGAACGGAAGCAGCTCCAGCCCCTGAACGTGATGTAAAAGCGCTAACGGCTCCTCCTTCACGCCCATCTTGCGAAACAAGCTGCACGACGGGTGGTAAACCGCCTTCCCTTGCAGACGTGCACCCACATCCACCACACCGAGCGTATTCACAATGAACGACGTCAGATCGAACATTCGTGCGGCAACCTTTTCGGCGCGGGCGGCCCATTCGGGTTCGTCCACCAGATAACCGGGATAACTTTTAATCGCATACGTACAGGAACCGGCGGGGGAAACGATGGGGTAATCATTTTCCTCCAGCGCGCTAATGAGGTTTTTCATGCCGGGAATGGCTTCGTTGATATAACCGCTGTTAATGGCAGGCTGACCGCAGCACCCTTGTTTTTCAGGGAAACTCACCCGGCATCCCAACTGCTCTAACAGCAAAACCGTATCACGCGCCATGCGTGATTTAATGGCGTCACCAATGCAGGTGACAAAAAAGTTAACATTCACGGTAAGAACTCCATTGCTCTATTTGTTGTTGGTTTCGCGCTGTATTGCGCACGATTCATGCCATGACCCAGTAATAATAAAGTCCGATTTCCAGGCCAAGAATAACAATATAGGCAGCACAATATTTCATGGTGCCCGCCATAATATGGCTGTCCTGCCCTCCCATTCGCGCGGCGGACACTGCAATGGCGATACTTTGCGGCGAAATCATTTTCCCGCCCGTGGCACCGGCGGTATTGGCGGCCGCCAGCCAGGTGGGATCGATATTCAGTTTTGCCGCCGCCATGGTTTGCAACTTACCGAACAGAACGTTTGAATTGGTATCACTACCGGTCACAAACGTTCCCAGTGCGCCAATAATCGGTGAAATAAAGACGTAGCTGCCGCCCGTTATATTCACCAGCACGTGCGCAAGCGTGGAGATAAGCCCGCTAACATCCATCACCGTGGCCAGCGCAACGATGGCCATAATGGCAATAATGGAATTTCTCAGCTGCAGCACGGTTTTTACAAATACGTGCAGCATGCTGCTCACCGGAGCGCCCTGAATAAATCCCCCGATAACCGTTGCCAGAATGATGAGTACGCCAGGCGTCGCTATCCACTCAATTTTGAGTATGAGCGTGGTGCCGTTTTCCAGCGGGAAATGCAGCACCGACGCAATCGCAGAAACAGCCGATTTAATTCCCGGAAACAGCGGCGAACAGAGCAGGATAAAAATAAAAATCAGAATATAGATGGAACATGTTTTCAGTAGCACCGCCGCTGAACGCACAGGTCTTTCACTCTCAGGGCGGGTTTCGATAAGCCAGGCAGGATCTGTCTTTCCGTTGCGGATGCGTCCGGCAATCGCCACAGCAATCAGGCTCACAAGGCTACCGGCAAAAGCGGGTAACTCGGCCCCTAAATGTACTGCCACAAAATATTGCGGGATCAAGGTCGATACACCGCAGAGAAGCGTAATGCCAAAAACGCCGCGAATGGCTTTCAGGCCGCCGCCGATAATACAAATAATGACGAACGGCAAAAGAATGTTAAACAGCGCCAGTTGCAAAATGATCGTACCACTGAGGGTATTCACCGGCAGATTCACCTGCTGCGCGAGGATAGAGACGGGGATCCCCACCGCGCCGAATGCGGTAGGCACGGTATTCGCGACAAGTGAAGCAATGGCGGATTTCAGCGGCGGGAACCCAAGCGCCACCAGAATGCCGATGGGGATCGCCACCGCCGTGCCGTAACCCGCCGCAGCCTCCAGAAAACCGCCGAAACACCAGGAGATAAGCAGAACCTGAATGCGCTTATCATCGCTAATACTGGCCAGCACTTCGCGCAAAATATCCATCGCCCGGGTCGCCTGCATCAGGTTATAGCTGTAAATTGCGCCCAGAATAACGATGACGATAGGCCATAAACCTTTTAACGCGCCATAGATGATGGCCGATTCAAGCGTCGGCATCGGCGTATGCCAGAAAAGTAACGCCAGTACGTACGTCAACGCCAGGGTAATCAGAACAGAATAGTGGACGGGCATTTTAATTTTTAGAATTAAAAAAACCATCAATAACAGGGGGATAAGCCCTACTATAAACAATAAGTACTCGTGCATTTTGTGTCCCTGATTAAATATCGAAATCGCATTCATATGACAAATGGGAAATGTTTTATAACTTACCGTCAATTAGAAAAAGAGTGGCTGGATCGCTTCAGTGTAAACAATATTTTTGATCAGCATAAAAAAGATAAGAGAACGTTCAGCTGATGTTATTTTTGTTTTGCAAATAAATACCACCTGCAATTTTGAAAATGAAAAAAGGGAGTATCTTGCAATATTTTTATTATTTCTTTCGATGCTTTCCACCAGCGTTGTCAATACTCTATTGGGGGTGCACTATTTTCACACAAAGAATTACCCACTTTAGAAACAACCTTTCCTGTTTTCCCAAAACCTTTAAAAAAAAGTCTTTATGCGAAAAGTCTTATTCACCCTCGGCAACAAAAACCAGCGCTGGATGCCTGCACCCTGCGCCACGCTTAAAGTTTGAGCAATTTCTGCCGATAATAATGTGCAGCTATAATTTAAGCTGCTATCAGGTTGTTTTGTTCCATAACTAAGGATGAATGCATGGATCCAATACAAATCCCATCATTAGCCAGCAGTCTTGATTCCTATCAGCTCAGTAACCAGGTCAACACGCTGGTGCTGAAAAAGGCGCTGGACAGCCAGCAGTCGATTGCAACGGATCTCATTAAACAGATCCCGCAATTGCCATCCAACCCGGCAATCGGTCGTAACATCAACACGACCGCCTGATCCGGTTTGCCCATCGGCGCTCAGTCTTACCGCGCCGGTGGGCAAAAATGAATCCAGGCCCGCCTTGTGCGGGCTTTTTTGTTTCTCTTCGCTTGCTTAGCATGTCAAATCGGCGTAGCCTTCCGGCAATTAAAACCAATCGGTCTAAATTATGAATGGCGAAACAGTGGCGCAGCAAAGGCCCCGCCGCGGGCGGCCGCCGAAAGTCGAACGCGAATTCACCGATATCCGCAAAGCGCTGATTCGCTCGGGTCTCGAAGTGATCACCGAAACCGGCTATCTGTCTGCCGGTATTGATGCAGTGATCAAAAATATCGCGGTCCCCAAAGGGTCTTTCTACCACTGTTTTAAGAGCAAACAGGAATTCGGTACCGCGGTGCTGACCGCCTACGGTGAATTTTTCGCCCATAAACTGGACACCTTTTTGCTAAATGACCAGCTCGCCCCCTTACAGCGCATGGAAGCCTTTGTGCACCATGCGGGCCAGGGCATGGCGAAATATGATTTCCGCCGCGGTTGCCTGGTGGGCAACCTGCTACAGGAAACGCCGCTTTTACCGGAAACCTTCCCTGACCAGTTGAAAACAATCCTTGAAGCGTGGGAAACCCGCGTCAGCCACTGTCTGATGGCCGCACAACAGTGCGGAGAGTTACCCCCGGATGCCGACACGGGCGAACTGGCGCGGCTTTTCTGGTCTGGCTGGGAAGGCGCGGTGATGCGCGCCAAACTGTTCCGCTCCGTAGAGCCGCTAAATCAGTACTGGGCCTTCTTCCGGCACAGCATTACAACAAGATAAACACCTGCACAGGACGGCATAATCCGCCGAAAATCAACCTCATCCGACGAGGAAAACGCAGTCATGAAAGCATTAGTTCTGGAACAGAAAGAGAATCAAACCCTGGCGGAAGTCAAAGACATTGCCCTCCCCGCACTGGCCGAGGGCGATGTCCGGGTCGATATTGACTGGTCCAGCCTTAACTACAAAGACGCGCTGGCCATCACCGGCAAGGGCAAAATTATTCGCCAGTTCCCGATGGTACCGGGCATCGACTTTTCTGGCCGCGTTAACGAAAGCCGCGACCCGCGTTTTGCACCGGGCCAGGCCGTGATCCTCACCGGCTGGGGCGTGGGTGAAAACCACTGGGGTGGTCTGGCGGCGCAGGCCTGTGTGAAAGGCGACTGGCTGGTTGCACTGCCGGAACGCTTGAGCGCGCGCCAGGCGATGATCATAGGCACGGCAGGCTTTACGGCGATGCTATGCGTCATGGCGCTGCAAGATGCAGGGCTGAAACCGCAGGACGGTACGATACTGGTGACTGGCGCAAGCGGCGGTGTCGGCAGTACGGCGGTGGTATTGCTTAAAGCGCTGGGCTACCGCGTGGCGGCGGTTACCGGGCGTGAATCCACCCATGATTTCCTGCGTCAGTTAGGGGCAGATGAGATCCTGCCGCGCAGTGACTTCGCTGAGACCCGTCCGCTGGAAAAACAGCTGTGGGCAGGCGCAGTGGATACCGTCGGTGGCGCGGTGCTGGCGAAAGTACTGGCGCAAACCAACTATGGCGGCTGTGTCGCGGCCTGCGGTCTGGCGGGTAGCTTTGCGCTGCCGACCACGGTGATGCCGTTTATTCTGCGCAATGTCCGTTTGCAGGGCGTGGACTCCGTCATGGTGCCGACGGCACAGCGCGATGCGGTGTGGCAACGTCTGGCGGATACGCTGCCCGCCAGCTATTACCAGCAGGCCGCCACAGAGATTACGCTGGCGCAAGCGCCTGCTACCGCCGCCGATTTCCTGCAAAACAAAATCCAGGGGCGTACGCTGGTTAACATCCACGGTTGACCCCTGTCCCGGCGCGCGCCGTCGCGCCGGGTTATCCCGCGTACCCGTTTCTTCTGAATCCCTTCGTGCCCGGCTTTCGTTTCCCGACCCTGTGACATACTATCGGGTACAGCCGTAGAGCAGATAAGGAGATAAAGATGAACAATATGGGTGCACACCTGACCCCGGAAGAGGCGCTGGATCAGCTTGAAGCGCTGTATGACCGCTCGGTCGCCGCCCTGCGCGACGCCATCGCTTTGTATATAGAAACCGGTCAGCTTCCCGATGCCGAAGCCCGTGCGAATGGGTTGTTCGTCTATCCATCGCTGTCGGTAAGCTGGAACGGCAGCGCAACGAATCCGCCCAAAACCCGCGCCTATGCCCGTTTTACCCATTCGGGTTGCTACACCACTACTGTGACCCGCCCGTCGCTGTTTCGTCCCTATTTACGCGAACAACTCACCCTGTTGTGCCAGGACTATGGCGCACAGATTGAAGTGGGCCTGTCAGCACATGAGATCCCCTACCCGTACGTGATTGATGGCTCCGCCCTGACGCTGGACCGCTCAATGAGCGCCGGACTGACGCGTTTCTTCCCGACCACTGAACTGGCGCAAATTGGCGATGAGACCGCCGATGGGCTGTTCCACCCCACGGAACTCTACCCGTTGTCGCATTTCGATGCGCGCCGCGTCGACTTTTCGCTGGCGCGACTGCGCCACTACACCGGCACGCCGGTCGAACATTTTCAGCCCTTCGTGCTGTTCACCAACTACACGCGTTATGTCGATGAGTTTGTGCGCTGGGGCTGTAGCCAGATCCTCGATCCGGAAAGCCCTTACGTTGCGCTCTCCTGCGCCGGGGGCAACTGGATCACAGCCGATACCGAAGCCCCGGAAACCGCCGTCTCCGACCTTGCCTGGAAGAAACACCAGATGCCGGCGTGGCACTTGATCACCGCCGATGGTCAGGGCATTACGCTGATTAACATTGGTGTTGGGCCTTCGAATGCGAAAACCATCTGCGACCACCTTGCGGTGCTGCGCCCGGATGTCTGGCTGATGATTGGTCACTGCGGCGGGCTGCGTGAAAGCCAGGCGATTGGCGATTATGTGCTGGCGCATGCCTATCTGCGCGACGACCATGTGCTGGATGCGGTGCTGCCGCCGGATATTCCAATTCCGAGCATCGCCGAAGTGCAACGTGCCCTGTATGACGCCACCAAAGAGGTGAGCGATATGCCGGGCGAAGAAGTGAAGCAACGCCTGCGTACCGGCACCGTGGTGACCACCGACGACCGTAACTGGGAACTGCGCTACTCCGCTTCTGCGCTGCGCTTTAACCTGAGTCGCGCCGTGGCAATCGATATGGAGAGCGCCACCATCGCCGCGCAGGGTTACCGCTTCCGCGTCCCGTATGGCACCTTGTTGTGCGTGTCCGATAAGCCCTTGCACGGTGAGATCAAACTCCCCGGCCAGGCTAACCGGTTTTATGAAGGGGCGATTTCCGAGCATTTGCAAATCGGCATTCGGGCTATTGATTTGCTGCGCGCGGAAGGCGACCGTCTGCATTCCCGTAAACTCCGCACCTTTAACGAACCGCCGTTCCGATAATGACAAAAGGATCCCACATGCAATCCCCCTCACCACTACAGGCATTACGTGACCAGTTAGTTGCGCTGGAGCTGGACGGCATTATTGTTCCACGCGCTGACGCTCATCAGAGTGAAGACTGCGCACCGCATGACAATAAATTGCAGTGGCTGACCGGTTTCACCGGATCGGCGGGCATGGCGCTGGTATTGCGCGATAAAGCGCTGCTGTTCGTCGATGGCCGCTACCAGGTGCAGGTGCGCAACGAGGTGGATCTCAGTGCGTTTGAAATCCATCATTTGCACAACGAGCCACTGGATCAGTGGCTCAATGCTTCACTGCCCGCCGGGAGCCGCATCGGTTTTGAGCCGTTGCTGATGGTTAACAGCCAGTATCAGGCGCTGAGCGCGACGCACTGCCGGTTAAGTGCGCTCACCACCGATCCGTTTGATGCTATCTGGCGCGATCGCCCGGCTGCGCCGTGTGGGGCTATCCGCGAAATGCCGGTTGCGATCAGCGGCGAAAGCAGCGCCGACAAACGTGCGCGAGTTGCCCGTGTGCTGGCGGAAAAAGGGGCGGATTATCTCGCTATCACCCTGCCGGACAATATTGCCTGGCTGTTGAACATTCGCGGTTCGGACATCGCAATGAACCCGGTGGCGCACTCTTTTGCCCTGCTGGGCCGCAACGGCGAGGTGGAGTGGTTTGTCGCGC
This sequence comes from Kosakonia sp. ML.JS2a, assembly GCF_025642095.1. Taxonomy (GTDB): domain Bacteria; phylum Pseudomonadota; class Gammaproteobacteria; order Enterobacterales; family Enterobacteriaceae. The sequence goes on along the minus strand of NZ_CP106754.1, from coordinate 2,026,608 downwards.
CACCCAAGACAGCCTCGCTGTCCGCAGCGCTCACCTCCACACTGACGCTCAGCGATGTTGATGCCTTTCTGCCCCGTTGCCAGCAGGTGGCGGCGGGTAAAAAGATCCTGCTCGACGGCGATTTCGCACCTGTCGCACTGCGTTTTGCCATTGAACAGCACGGTGGCGAGGTACTGTGGGGTGCCGATCCGATTACCTTTATCAAAGCGCATAAAAACGCGGTCGAACTGGCAGGTTATCGCGAAAGCCATCGACAGGACGGCGCAGCATGGGTCAACTTCCTGGCCTGGCTGACGCATGAAGTCCCGGCCCGCGAGGCGGCCGGTAACCCGGTCACGGAACTGGAAGCCCAGCAAAAACAGCTCGAATTCCGCCAGCAACAGCCCGGTTTTATCGAGCAAAGCTTCAGCACCATTTCCGCCTCCGCCAGCAATGCCGCCATGTGCCACTATCACAGCAGCGAAAAAACCAACCTGCCGATTACCCGTGCCCATCTCTATCTCAATGACTCCGGTGGTCAGTACCAGAACGGCACGACCGACGCGACGCGTACCTTGTCATTTGGCCCGGTGGATGCGCCGCAACGCCTGCACTATACCGCCGTGCTGAAAGGCTTTTTGTCGATGTTCACCCTGCAATTCCCCAGCGGTACGCACGGGCATCAACTGGATGCCTTTGCCCGCCGCGCACTCTGGGATTTAGGGCTGGATTTCGATCACGGCACCGGCCATGGCGTGGGCCACCAGTTGCTGATCCACGAGCAGCCACAGCGTATTGCCAAAAAGGTCAACCCATGGTCGCTGTCTGCGGGCAATATCATGACCATCGAACCGGGTTATTACCTGGCCGATCGCTACGGTATTCGCATCGAAAACCAGGTCGAAGTGGTGGAAAGCCAGCCGGGTTTCTGCCGCTTTGCGTCGCTGACGCTGATCCCTATCGATTTAAGCCTGGTCGAGTGGAGTTTGCTCAGTGAACAAGAGCAGCAGTGGCTGGATGATTATCATCAGCAGGTACGCGACACCCTGTCGCCGCTGGTCGACAGCAAGGCCCGCCCGTGGCTGTTTGCCGCCACCGCGCCACTGCGCGTTCAGGCCGGGTGACGCCGCCATCAACAGATAAAGGGGCGCGGATGCGCCCCTTTTTTATCACGTCCGCTCCTGCTCTTCAGTGGTGCCCCATCCCGCTTTTTCCTGCGCGAGAAACCCGGTGGCGACAGCATGACACAACGCCGCCTCCTGCCCGATCCCGGTATCGTCATCGTAGTAAATGCCGGAAAGCCCCAACCCTATCAGACACAGCATGTGCAACACGCGCAATGCGCGCACCTCCGGTGTTGCAGCAGGATGAACAATAATACAGGGCGCAGTGGCGAACGCTATCACCACCCCTTGAGGATCTTCACCCGGACGCGGAGGTATTCCCTCCGGACCCGGTTTAACCACGCGAATGTCAAGCGCCGTGATGTGCTGCACCAGACACTCATAATAGGCTTCGCTCTCCACCTGCTTCGGCTCCTCATCCACCGCCAGATAGCGTCGGAGCGATTCAACAATCGCCTCTGCGTTACTGTCGGCGCATAAATAACCGACAAAAGGGTTTGCACGACTTTCCGGTTGCCGCAGTTGTTCAAGGCGCTGAAGCTGAGACTGATACCACGGGTGTCGCTTCATTTCAGCCAACAGTTCACGGAAACTTTCTGCCCCCATGTCACCCCGTTGCATAAACTCGCGCATTTTTTCCGTCACAAATTCACTACTCTTCATGGTGATTACCTTCCTTTGGTCATCAGATAAAAAAGTATTGGAGATACAAAAATAACCCTATTGATTTCACCGCGCGGTGGCAAATATCTTTGCATTGCACAGCGTAATAAAAACAATTTCTTCGGCCTCGCTTCCAGAACTCGCCATCTCACTTTACAGACTGATAACAAATAATATTGCACAAGATCCTGTGACTCTGTTCAATATGCGTTCTGTGTATTCGTGTTATTTATGCGTAATCGTTTTTACATGAAGCAATTAAATGATGAACGCATATGAATTGCAGGCATTACGCCATATTTTCGCCATGACCGTTGAAGAGTGCGCTATCTGGATTGCGCCGGAAAACACCGCAGCGGAGTGGCAGTCATGGGAAAATGGCGAGAAAGCGATCCCGGCGGATATTGTTGCAAAATTACTGGAACTGAGAAAAAAAAGACAAACTCACATCAACGCCCTCATCAACCGAATAAATAATCGTATCGGCAATAATACGATGCGTTTTTTCGCAGATTTAGCCGCTTTTAAGGCGGTATATCGTGATGGCGATTATCTGGACTGGAAAGTTTATCAGTCGGTGGCCGCCGAACTCTATGCACACGATCTGGAACATCTGTGTTAACGCGGTTGAGCGGCTCACGCCACTGATGATTCATTTTACCGTCACGCAGTACACATAAAGATGAAAAATGCATATCTCTCTACGGCACTGGGTCTCTATCTGAATTACCTGGTGCATGGAATGGGGGTCATCCTGATGAGCCTCAATATGTCCGCGCTCGAACTCCAGTGGCAGACCAACGCGGCCGGTGTCTCGGTGGTGATCTCGTCGCTCGGTATTGGCCGGTTAAGCGTCCTCTTTTTCTCCGGTGTCTTATCCGATAAGTTCGGTCGACGACCCTTTATTATCTTCGGCATGATCTGCTATCTCGCGTTTTTTTTCGGCATTATTAATACGCACAACATTCTCGTGGCCTACGCCTTTGGCTTTATCGCCGGGATTGCCAACAGTTTTCTCGATGCCGGAACCTACCCCAGCCTGATGGAGGCATTTCCACGCGCACCCGGCACCGCGAATGTGCTGATCAAAGCGTTTATTTCCGCAGGGCAGTTTCTGTTACCGATGATCATCAGCCTGCTGGTGTGGGCGGAACTGTGGTTTGGCTGGTCGTTTTTGATTGCCGCCGCCATTATGATCCTCAACGGCGTGTTTTTGCTGCGCTGCACATTTCCACCGCACCGCGGGCGTCAGGCCCTTGCCGCCAAACCTGCGCCAGACAGCGCGGCAACGCCGGTTAAACACCGCTGTTCGGTTATCGATCTCGCCAGCTATACGCTGTATGGCTATGTTGCAATGACCACGTTTTATCTTATCAGTCAGTGGCTTGCACAATACGGTCAGTTTGTGGTGGGCATGTCTTATACCGCTTCCATCAAACTGCTCAGCGTCTACACCTGTGGCTCACTGCTCTGCGTATTTATTACCGCCCCGCTGGTACGGAAAACCGCCAGAACCATGACCCTGTTGATGCTGTACACCTTTATTTCGTTTGTGGCGTTATTGACGGTGTGCCTGCATCCCAGCGTGTCTGTGGTGGTGGTTTTTTCGTTTGTCATTGGTTTCTCCTCGGCGGGTGGCGTAGTGCAGATTGGCCTGACGCTGATGGCCGCCCGCTTTCCGCATGCGAAAGGCAAAGCCACCGGCATTTATTACAGCGCAGGAAGCATCGCCACCTTTACCATCCCGTTGATCACCGCACGCCTCTCGGAGCACAGCATTGCCGATATTATGTGGTTTGATACCGCCATTGCCGCCGTTGGTTTTCTGCTGGCGCTGTTTATTGGTCTGCGCAGCCGGATGGAATCCCGGCGTTTAGTCAATATATCGCCGCTCGCGGAATAACCTGCCAGCTTGCCCATGCAATATTGTTGATGCGCTTTTGCAACATAATACGGACGATATTTCCCGCCTTAATCATTCACGCCAGAAACAGCGTCAAAGACATTTCACATCACATTTTACCCTGCAATAAACCTGGCAAATTAAACGCCATGCTATGTATGTCCGGCCACAGCAACCACGTACAGTAATCACTAAACTCGCTGCCGGATATCACAGTAACAGGCGCGGGAGAACAAATTTAAAATTAGCATGGAGCTGTGAAAAAATGTCTCAGAATAAGGCTTTCAGCACCCCTTTTATCCTCGCAGTTATCTGTATCTATCTCAGTTATTTCTTACACGGGATAAGCGTTATCACGCTGGCACAAAATATGACGTCGCTGGCGGCGAAATTCTCCACCGACAACGCGGGCATTGCCTATTTAATTTCCGGTATCGGTCTTGGTCGTCTGGTCAGTATTCTCTTCTTTGGCGTGATTTCCGACAAGTTCGGTCGCCGGGCGGTGATTCTGTTGGGCGTTGTCTTATATATGTGCTTTTTCTTTGGTATTCCCGCCAGCCCGAACCTGATGGTGGCCTTTATTCTGGCCGTGTGCGTCGGCGTCGCCAACTCGGCACTGGATACCGGCGGCTACCCGGCGCTGATGGAGTGTTTCCCGACGGCCTCCGGCTCGGCGGTGATCCTGGTGAAAGCAATGGTTTCCTTCGGGCAGATGCTCTACCCCATGATCGTCAGCTATATGCTGCTCAATAACATCTGGTACGGCTATGGCGTGATCATTCCGGGCGCACTGTTTGTGCTTATCACCCTGCTGCTGTTGAAAAGCCGCTTCCCCGGTCAGCAGGTGGATGCCAGCGTCGCCAAAGCCTTACCGCAAATGAACAGCAAACCGCTGCCATGGCTGGAAGGCGTGGCGTCGGTATTGTTTGGTGTTGCCGCCTTCTCGACGTTTTACGTCATCGTGGTGTGGATGCCGAAATACGCCATGGCGTTTGCCGGTATGGCGGAATCCGACGCCCTGAAAACCATCTCTTACTACAGCATGGGGTCGCTGCTGTGCGTGTTTATCTTCGCCGCGCTGCTGAAAAAAACCGTGCGCCCTATCTGGGCCAATGTCTTTAACGCCGGGCTGGCGACGCTGACCGCTGCGGTCATCTATTTGTACCCGTCACCATTGGTGTGTAATGCCGGCGCTTTTGTTATCGGCTTTTCTGCCGCAGGCGGCATCCTGCAACTCGGTGTCTCCGTGATGTCGGAGTTCTTCCCGAAAAGCAAAGCCAAAGTCACCAGCGTTTATATGATGATGGGCGGACTGGCAAACTTTGTTATTCCGCTGATCACCGGTTACCTCTCAACAATTGGCCTGCAATACATCATCGCGCTGGATTTCGTTTTTGCGCTGCTGGCCTTCATCACCGCGCTCATTGTCTTCGTCCGTTACTACCGCGTATTCAATATTCCAAAAAACGATGTGCGGTTCGGCGAACGGTATTTTCAATAAACAGCTTCGATTCACGATAAAAGTTCAAGGAGTTTATGATGGATGTTACTGCTAAATATGAACTGATTGGCCTGATGGCCTACCCTATCCGGCACAGTCTGTCTCCGGAAATGCAAAACAAAGCGCTGGAAAAAGCCGGGCTGCCTTTTACCTATATGGCATTTGAAGTCGACAACTCTACCTTTGCAAACGCCATTGCCGGGTTGAAAGCCTTAAAAATGCGCGGCACCGGGGTTTCCATGCCGAATAAACAACTGGCATGCGACTATGTGGATGAATTAACCCCGGCGGCAAAACTGGTCGGTGCCATTAATACCATTGTTAACGATGATGGCTACCTGCGCGGCTACAATACCGACGGCACAGGGCATATTCGCGCCATCAAAGAGAGCGGTTTCGACATCAAAGGCAAAACCATGGTGCTGCTGGGCGCCGGGGGCGCATCCACCGCGATTGGCGCGCAGGCGGCGATTGAAGGCATTAAAGAGATTAAACTGTTTAACCGCCGGGACGACTTCTTTGAAAAAGCCGTCGCCTTCGCCAAACGGGTTAACGAAAACACCGATTGCGTGGTCACCGTCACGGATCTTGAAGACCAGAAAGCCTTTGCGGCCGCCCTCGCCACGGCAGATATCCTCACCAACGGCACCAAAGTCGGCATGAAACCGATGGAAAATGAATCACTCATCAGCGATGTCAGCCTGCTGCGCCCGGAATTACTGGTCACCGAATGCGTTTATAACCCACATATCACGAAGTTATTGCAGCAAGCGCAACAAGCCGGTTGCAAAACAATTGATGGTTACGGCATGTTGTTATGGCAAGGGGCTGAACAGTTCAAGCTGTGGACCGGTAAAGAGTTCCCTCTGGAATACGTGAAACAGGCCATGGGCTTCGAAGCCTGACAGGCTGGTGAAAAAAAAGGTACTCAATGAAAACCGTAACCGTAAAAAAACTCGTGATTGGCGAAGGGGCTCCCAGGATTATCGTGTCGTTAATGGGAAAAGATATCGCCAGTGTGAAATCTGAAGCGCAGGCCTATCGCGACGCGGATTTCGATATCCTCGAGTGGCGTGTCGACCATTTCGCCAATGTGGCCTCGGTTGAGGCCGTGCTGGAAGCCGCATCCGTGATCCGTAACATCATGGCCGATAAACCCCTGCTGTTTACCTTCCGCAGTGCCAAAGAAGGCGGTGAACAGGCGTTGTCGACAGAGCAGTATATTGCGTTAAACCGCGCCGCCGTGGACAGCGGCCTGGTGGATATGATCGATCTGGAGCTGTTTACCGGTGACGAACTGGTCAAAGCCACCGTGGAGCATGCGCACGCGAAAAACGTGAAAGTCATTATGTCCAATCATGACTTCCATAAAACACCGCCGGTGGAGGAGATCGTTCAGCGCCTGCGGAAAATGCAGCAGCTTGGCGCGGATATTCCCAAAATCGCACTGATGCCGCAAAACAAAAACGATGTCCTGACGCTGCTTACCGCAACGCTGGAGATGCACGAGCGCTATGCCGACCGCCCTATCATCACCATGTCGATGTCTAAAACAGGGGTGATTTCACGTCTGGCGGGTGAGGTGTTCGGTTCCGCGGCCACATTTGGCGCGGTAAAAAAAGCCTCCGCGCCGGGTCAAATATCCGTTAGCGATCTGCGGACGGTATTAGCGGTATTGCATCAGGCTTAATAAACGACATTCAGGCGGGAAGACACACTCCCGCCCTTGATTAAAAGAAAATGACCGGACGCGAATATTTTCAATAAATATTCCGCGGATTCGTACGCCTTTATTTCGCTACACGGCGAATAATGCGGCGACCCGCCCGGTTATTTCGAGGAGCAATTATGAAACCTGAAAGACCCACACGCATTAATGGGCGTGTCACTGTGCTGTCTGCGCAGGACGCGGTGAATTATATTCCGGACGAAGCCACGCTTTGTGTTTTAGGCGCTGGCGGCGGCATTCTTGAAGCCACCACATTAATTACCGCGTTAGCGGAGAAATATAAACAGACGCAAACACCGCGTAATCTTTCCCTCATCAGTCCGACCGGGCTGGGCGACCGCGCCGATCGTGGTATCAGCCCGCTGGCGCAGGAAGGTCTGGTGAAATGGGCGTTATGCGGGCACTGGGGGCAATCACCGCGCATCTCCGATCTGGCTGAGCAAGGAAAAATCGCCGCCTATAACTACCCGCAGGGCGTATTGACACAGACGCTGCGCGCCGCCGCCGCCCATCAGCCCGGCATTCTCAGTGATATCGGTATCGGGACGTTCGTTGACCCCCGCCAGCAGGGCGGCAAGCTGAATGAGGTCACCAAAGAGGAACTGATCAAGCTGGTGGAGATCGATAACAAAGAGTACCTCTACTACAAAGCGATTGCGCCGGATATCGCCTTTATCCGCGCCACCACCTGCGACAGCGAAGGTTACGCCTCGTTTGAAGATGAAGTGATGTATCTGGATGCGCTGGTGCTGGCTCAGGCGGTGCATAACAACGGCGGCATCGTGATGATGCAAGTGCAGAAAATGGTGAAAAAAGCCACCCTGCATCCTAAATCAGTACGTATCCCCGGCTACCTGGTGGATATCGTGGTCGTTGACCCAAACCAGACACAGTTGTACGGCGGTGCCCCGGTGAACCGCTTTATCTCTGGCGATTTTACTCTCGATGACAGCACGCAGCTCACCCTGCCCCTCAATCAGCGCAAGCTGGTGGCGCGCCGTGCGCTGTTTGAGATGCGCAAAGGCGCCGTGGGTAACGTCGGTGTCGGCATTGCGGACGGCATCGGGCTGGTGGCGCGGGAAGAAGGCTGCGCAGACGACTTTGTCCTGACGGTGGAAACCGGGCCGGTTGGCGGCATCACCTCGCAAGGAGTGGCATTTGGCGCCAACGTGAATACCCGCGCCATTCTGGATATGACCTCGCAATTTGATTTCTACCACGGCGGTGGTCTGGATGTCTGTTACCTCAGTTTTGCCGAAGTGGATCAGCACGGTAACGTCGGCGTGCATAAATTCAATGGCAAGATTATGGGCACCGGCGGGTTTATTGATATTAGCGCCACCTCAAGGAAAATTGTGTTCTGCGGCACGCTGACCGCCGCCGGTCTGAAAACGGATATTACCGACGGTCAATTGCGCATTGTGCAGGAAGGCCGGGTGAAAAAATTCATTTCTACGCTGCCGGAAATTACCTTTAGTGGAAAAATTGCCCTCGAACGCGGGCTGGATGTCCGCTATATCACCGAACGCGCGGTATTTACGCTGAAAGAAGACGGTCTCCATTTAATCGAGATTGCGCCAGGTGTCGACCTGCAAAAAGACATTCTGGACAACATGGAGTTCGCCCCGGTTATTTCCCCACATCTGAAACAGATGGACGAACGCTTATTTATCGACGCCACCATGGGATTCGTCTTACCCGAAGCGGCCAATTAACAGGAGTACGATAATGGATTTTTCTTTAACCGAAGAGCAGGAGTTGCTGCTTGCCAGCATCCGCGAACTGATCACCAGTAACTTCCCGGAAGAGTATTTCCGCACCTGCGATCAGACAGCAACCTACCCGCGTGAATTTATGCGCGCGCTGGCCGATAACGGCATTTCGATGCTCGGTGTCCCGGAAGAGTTCGGCGGCATCCCGGCGGATTATGTCACGCAGATGCTGGCGCTGATGGAAGTGTCGAAATGCGGCGCGCCCGCGTTTCTTATCACCAACGGGCAGTGTATTCACAGCATGCGCCGTTTCGGCTCTGCCGAGCAACTGCGTAAAACCGCCGAAAGCACCATGGAAACCGGCGATCCGGCGTATGCGCTGGCCTTAACGGAGCCAGGTGCGGGTTCCGATAACAACAGCGCCACCACCAGCTACACGCGCAAAAACGGCAAGGTGTACCTGAACGGGCAAAAAACCTTTATTACCGGTGCGAAAGAGTACCCTTACATGCTGGTGCTGGCACGCGATCCGCAACCGAAAGATCCGAAAAGAGCCTTTACGCTGTGGTGGGTGGATGCCAAAAAACCGGGCATCAAAGTCAACCCGCTGCATAAAATCGGCTGGCATATGCTGAGTACCTGCGAAGTCTACCTCGACAATGTGGAAGTTGAGGAGAGCGATATGGTTGGCGAAGAGGGGATGGGCTTTCTCAATGTGATGTATAACTTTGAGATGGAACGCCTGATCAACGCCGCACGCAGCACCGGCTTTGCCGAATGCGCGTTTGAAGATGCCGCTCGTTATGCCAATCAGCGCATTGCCTTTGGCAAACCGATTGGTCATAACCAGATGATCCAGGAGAAACTGGCGCTGATGGCCATCAAAGTCGACAACATGCGCAATATGGTGCTGAAAGTGGCCTGGCAGGCGGATCAGCAACAGTCCCTGCGCACCAGCGCCGCACTGGCGAAACTCTACTGTGCGCGTACGGCGATGGAAGTGATCGATGATGCCATTCAGATCATGGGCGGGCTGGGTTACACCGACGAAGCGCGCGTTTCCCGATTCTGGCGCGATGTGCGTTGTGAACGTATCGGCGGCGGTACGGATGAGATCATGATTTATGTGGCGGGTCGGCAGATCCTGAAAGACTACCAGGACTAAGCGGGTAAGCCCTCAGTTCCCGGTTTGCCGGGAACTGAGGTGACAACCTAAAACAGCACCTTTTCCTGCGGATAAAATCCGGACCGATGCTCTTGCTCACTGACATTATTTTTAAATTGCCGGCGGTAATCGCTTGGCGAGCAGCCGCCATGACGCAGAAAAAGCTTGGCGAAGTGGTCCACATTTTCATACCCCACTCGCCAGGAGATTTCCGCCAGCGAATTGTCGGTATTGGTCAGCGCAAATTTGGCTTCGGTCATCCGCCGCTGGATCACATAGTTGATGGGAGAAATACGGTACTCTTTGGTAAATTCGTGACAGATATAACTGACACTGGCGCGAAATTGTTTTGACAACTGTTCGAGCGTTATTTTTTTGCGGTAGTTGTTATTCAAATAGACCAGAATATCTTTAATTAATGCATCTTTTTTAATATAGCCCTGCTCCGAACGGTAGGCATTTTTAAAATTCTCGTAGTACAACACCGTCAATGCATAGGCAAAGGCATCATAGACAGACGACGTTAAGGTATTTTTACTTTGCGGCAACATTACGCTCAATTCATTAAATATGCTTTTAATCACCTCTTTCCCCTGCCCGGCGGAAATGACCGGACACGAGTGTGGTTGCAACAACTGGTGCTCTTCCCGATCGCGAAAGCGGAAGCCATGCAGAGCGCAGGTGTAGGTGGTGGCGGGCGAGTTGGCATCCGATGCCACGGCATGCAACCGCCCCCGTTCAATCACCACAATATCATCCGCATGCGCGACATACAGCGAGGAGTCAATGATTAATCGCGCCACGCCATTTTTGACGTAAATAAGCTCGGTTTCATTATCGTGAACATGATGCCCGGATTCCCAGGCCGGATCATCGCTGATGACAAAGCGTGAAAATCGGGGTGTTTCCCCCTGTGCGAAAAGGGGTTCCATGGCATTATCAAAGCATCGCTGATACATGACAACCTCACATGTTGAGAATAAGCCTAAACAAAATAATAAGGATAAAATAGAGCGAGCGCCGCGGTTATTCAACTGTACTTTACAGGTGCAGAACAAGATTATTTACCGGGCATGCAAGATAATATGTTTACGCGCACAATTTATTTTCACTGACTTTTATTTTGCTCAGCCGATCTCACTTTTTTTGCAAGATTGTTAGCAACGAAAACAGCTTGCCCCGTCGAAAACCCGATCCCGCTATCGCACACTATTTCCAGTCACATTTGACCTTCCGTCGATGTTGGCGTCACCGCCAATATTCGCCCGCGACTTACAGGAGATGCCATGAAAATAATAACCTGCTTTAAACTGGTGCCTGAGGAACAGGACATTATGGTCATGCCCGACCATACGCTCAGCTTTGACAATGCAGAGGCGAAGATCAGCCAGTTCGATCTCAATGCCATCGAAGCGGCCACACAACTCGCCAGTGAAGGCGATGATGTTGCCGCACTGACCGTCGGCGGCTCACTGCTGCAAAACTCGAAAGTGCGTAAAGACGTCCTTTCCCGTGGCCCAAACAGCCTGTTTATGGTGCAGGATGCGCAACTGGAACACGCCCTGCCGAAAGAAACTGCACAGGCGCTGGCCGCTGCGGCAGAGAAAATGGGCTTTGATGTGATGCTGTTTGGCGAAGGTTCCGGTGACCTCTACGCCCAGCAAGTGGGCTTACTGGTTGGCGAGCTCCTGCAACTGCCGGTGATTAACGCGGTCAGCAGCATCCAGCACGATGGCGCAACACTCACCGTTGAGCGCACGCTCGAAGAGGATGTGGAAGTGATCGAACTGACGCCGCCTGCCGTGCTCTGCGTGACGTCGGACATTAACACCCCTCGCATTCCTTCGATGAAAGCCATTCTTGGTGCAGGCAAAAAACCGGTCAATCAGTGGCAACCCAGCGATATTGGCTGGAACCCGACCTCGCCGCAGGCGGAACTGATGGAGATCATCGTACCGCCGGCCACCACGCGCAAACACATCATCCTCGACAATGATTCGCCGGAAGCGATCGCTGCCCTGGCCGAACACGTGAAAAAAGCCCTGAATTGAGCCCAACGGAGAAGAAGATCATGAGTCAATTAACCCGCGTCTGGGTACTGAGCGACAATGCTGAACGCTACGCAGAATTAATGACCGGCGCACGTCAATGGGGCCAGCAGGTGCATGCCATTGTGTATGGCGCTGAACAGGTAAACCGCCTGCAGGCGCTGGGCGCTGATAGCGTAACGGTGCTTGAGCCGCATTCCGACCTGCAACGCATTGAAAACTTCGCCGAAACGCTTGCCGCGCTGATTGAGCAACAGAGCGCCGGTCAACCCGCGTTGCTGCTGATGACCACGACCAAACGCTGCAAAGCCCTGGGTGCAAGACTCAGCGTGCTGCTCAATGCCACCATGGTTAACGATGCAACGGCAGTCAGCGTTGACGCCAGCGGCGTCTGCGCGCAGCACCGCATGTATGGCGGCCTGGCCTTTGGTAAAGAAAAACTGAACAGCGCACTGGCCATTATTACCCTTGCGCCAGGGGTGATGGAACCCGCCGCCGCCGATCCCTCTCATACCTGCCCCGTCGCCACGGCGGAGTATATTGCGCCGCGCCATGAGATCCGTTGCCAGCAGCGACGGGCGAAGACACTGAGCAGTGTGGATTTGAGCAAAGCGAAACGTGTGGTCGGCGTGGGCCGTGGTCTGGCGGCGCAAGACGATCTCGCCATGGTGCGTGAACTGGCCAGCGTGCTGGGCGCAGAAGTGGGATGTTCCCGGCCGATTGCCGAAGGCGAAAACTGGATGGAGCGTGAGCGCTATGTCGGTGTCTCCGGCGTGTTGCTGAAGTCCGATCTCTACCTGACGCTGGGCATTTCCGGTCAGATTCAGCATATGGTCGGCGGCAATGGCGCGAAGGTGATCGTCGCCATCAATAAAGACAAAAATGCACCGATCTTCAATTACGCCGATTACGGCCTGGTGGGCGATATCTACAAAGTGGTCCCGGCCCTGATCGACGAGCTGAGCCACTGACCCTCGTTCTTACGCAGATATCCCGCTGCGCGGGCAGCGGGAAGGGAGCATAACGCATGTCGGATGAAAGATTTGACGCCATCGTGGTTGGCGCGGGCGTGGCGGGAACGGTGGCCGCCTATGTGATGGCTAAAGCCGGGCTGGATGTACTGGTCATCGAACGCGGCAACAGCGCAGGCAGTAAGAATATGACCGGAGGCAGGCTTTACGCGCACAGTATTGAGCGCATCATGCCGGGCTTCGCGCAGAACGCGCCGATTGAGCGCACGGTGACCCACGAGAAGATCTCCTTTTTGACCGAAGAAAACGCCGTCACCCTCGACTTTCAACGGGAAAAACCCGCCCTCCCCGCGCAGGCCTCATACACCGTGCTGCGTAACCGGCTCGATCCGTGGCTGATGGAGCAGGCGGAACAGGCAGGCGCACAGTTTATTCCGGGCGTGCGGGTCGACGCGTTGATCCGCGAGGGCAACCGGGTCACTGGCGTGCAGGCGGGCGATGACATTCTTGAGGCCAATGTGGTGATCCTTGCAGACGGTGTGAACTCCCTGTTGGGCCGCTCGCTGGGCATGGTGCCCGCCCCTTCGCCGCACCACTATGCCGTGGGCGTGAAGGAGTTGATTGGCTTGCCCGCCGCGCAAATTAACGATCGGTTTAACCTCGAAGGGAATGAGGGCGCAGCGTGGCTGTTTGCCGGTTCGCCCTCGAACGGCCTGATGGGCGGCGGGTTCCTGTATACCAACCGCGATTCGGTCTCTATTGGTCTGGTGTGCGGGCTCGGCGATATCGGTCAGGCCGGGAAAAGCGTGCCGCAGATGCTGGAAGATTTTAAACAACATCCGTCCATTCGCCCGCTGATTCAGGGCGGTAAATTGCTGGAGTACTCCGCGCATATGGTGCCGGAAGGCGGTCTGGCGATGGTACCGCAACTGGTGAGCGACGGCGTGATGATCGTCGGCGACGCCGCCGGTTTCTGCCTCAATCTGGGTTTTACCGTGCGCGGTATGGACTTAGCCATTGCGTCAGCCGAGGCGGCGGCCAACACCGCCATCGCAGCAAAACGTCAGCAGGATTTCTCTGCGCACGCGTTGTCGGACTATAAACGCGCGCTGGAGCAGAGCTTTGTGATGCGTGACATGCAGCACTTCCGTAAGCTCCCGGCGCTGATGGAAAACCCGCGTCTGTTTACCCAGTATCCGCAAATGGTGGCAGGCATCATGAACGATATGTTTACCGTTGATGGCCGCCAGAACCAGCCGGTGCGCAAAATGATGATGTCCCATATGAAGAAAATCGGGCTGATGAATTTACTGAAAGATGGCATCAAAGGGGCGACCGCACTATGAGTCAGGAAAACAGCGTTAACGTTGACGTCAAACTGGGCGTCAATAAATTCCATGTCGATGAGGGCCATCCGCACATTATTCTGGCGGATAACCCCAATATTGCTGAGTTTCGCAAATTGCTTAACGCCTGCCCGGCCAATCTCTACAAGCAGGATGCCGAAGGCAATATCCATTTCGACTGCGCCGGTTGCCTTGAATGCGGCACCTGCCGCGTGCTGTGCGGGGAGACCATCCTCGACAAATGGACCTACCCGGCAGGCACGTTCGGCGTCGACTTCCGCTACGGCTGATCCCGCAATACCGCCTGAAATTCGCGAAAGGACATCCGCTCACGATGTCCTTCCTGTTCGCACGTTTAACGGTTTATTGACTGAGAAGAGTTCATGAGCGTCACGATAACGTTTAATGCTGAACGTCGGGAAGCGTACCGACGGCAAGGTTTTTGGGGGGATGCATCGCTGGGAGATTACTGGCACCAGACCCTGCGCGCCATGCCAGACAAAGTCGCGGTGGTGGATAACCACGGCGCGTCTTACACTTACGCGGCCCTTGATCACGCCGCAAGTTGCCTGGCGACATGGTTGCTGAACAACGGCATTCAGCCTGGCGATCGCGTTGCGTTTCAGCTTCCGGGCTGGTGTGAATTTACCGTGATTTATCTGGCCTGCCTGAAAACCGGCGCGGTTTCAGTGCCGCTGCTGCCTGCATGGCGGGAAGCGGAGCTGGTGTGGGTGTTAAACAAATGCCAGGCAAAAATTTTCTTTGCCCCCACCCTGTTTAAACAGACCCGTCCGGTGGATCTGATCCTGCCGCTGCAAAACCAGTTACCCGGCTTACAGCGCATTGTCGGCGTGGATAAACTGGCTCCAGCGACAACCTCGCTCAGCTTCCACCAGCTACTGCAAGATAACGCCCCGCTCACCGCGCCGCGCCAGGTACACGGCGATGAACTTGCCGCCGTGCTGTTTACCTCCGGCACCGAGGGAATGCCGAAAGGCGTGATGCTGACCCACAACAATATTCTGGCCAGCGAACGGGCGTACTGCGCGCGGTTGAATCTGACCTGGCAGGATGTGTTTATGATGCCAGCGCCGCTGGGGCACGCCACGGGGTTTCTGCACGGCGTGACCGCGCCGTTTCTGATTGGCGCACGCAGCGTGTTGCTGGACATTTTTACCCCGACCGCCTGCATTACGATGCTGGAGCAACAGCGTTGCACCTGCATGCTCGGCGCGACACCGTTCGTTTATGACATTCTGTGCGTGGTAGAGAAGCAGCCGGCCGATCTCTCATCGCTGCGTTTCTTTCTCTGCGGCGGTACCACCATCCCGAAAAAAGTGGCGCAGGGTTGTCAGCAGTTAGGGATAAAGCTGTTAAGTATTTATGGTTCGACGGAAAGCTCGCCCCATGCGCTGGTCAATCTTGACGATACCCCCTCGCGAATGATGAATACCGATGGCTATGCCGCCGCCGGGGTGGAGATCAAAGTGGTGGATGAGTCGCGTAAAACGCTGCCGCGCGGCATGGAAGGAGAAGAAGCGTCCCGCGGGCCGAATGTGTTTATGGGGTATCTCGGTGAGCCGGAGCTGACCGCCCGCGCGCTGGATAAAGAAGGCTGGTATTACAGCGGCGATCTCTGTCGCATGGACGACGCAGGGTATATCAGCATTACCGGGCGTAAAAAAGACATCATCGTGCGCGGCGGCGAGAACATCAGCAGCCGTGAAGTGGAAGACGTGCTGTTGCAGCATCCGGCCATTGAGGATGCCTGCGTGGTCGCCATGCCGGATGAGCGACTGGGTGAGCGCTCATGCGCTTATGTGGTGCTGAAAACACGGGGGCAATCGCTGCCGCTGGCGGATGTGGTGGCGTTTTTCAGCCGTAAGCGGATGGCGAAGTATAAATACCCGGAACGCATCGTCATCGTGGATAAGCTGCCCAGAACATCCTCTGGCAAGATCAAAAAATTCCTGCTGCGCCAGGACATTATCCAGAGACTGAGCAACGAGAACGAATGCAGCAGCCCGGCGCGGCGCTACTCACATTCATGATATCCCCTGCTGTTGGATCGGCCGATCTGCTGGCGCAACCACCGTCAGATCGGCAAACCACCCGGCATTATTGGGGCTGTTGTGTTTTCATTAACATCGCCGTCAGGGCAGAAAGCAGACATCCCGCCATCAGATAAATCGCCACCGAATGCCACTCGCCGCCGGAGAAGGTCAACAATGCGGCGGCAATAAACGGCGTAAACCCGCCGCCCACCACGCTGGCAACCTGATACCCCACGCCCGCGCCGCTGTAGCGATAACCCGCGCCGAACATTTCCGTGAACATCGGCTGTTGCACGCAAACCACCATATCGTGGGCGATATTGGCCAGCATCAAAGAGAAAATCACCACGCCGAGGATCGATCGCGCTTCCAGCGCCATAAAGAACGGAAACGCGCTCAACGCGCCCAGCAACGCACCGGTAATATAGACGCGTCGCCGCCCGTAGCGGTCCGCCATCCATGCGAACAGCGGAATAGTCAGGCAGCTGATGCCGCCAACCAGCAGGCCAATATTGAGAAACAGCTCGCGCGGCAACCCGAGGTTCTGCGTTGAGTAGTTAAGCGCAAACGCCGTGACGATATACATCGTCAACAGTTCGCACAGGCGCAGAGCGATAATTTTTAAAAAGGCAGCCGGGTGACGCACCAGCGCTTCGAACACCGGCAGACGTTTTTTCTCACCCGTTGATTGCTGTGCCTGCGTATGCTCAAACTCGGCGGACTCTTCCATGCCGTTGCGCACCCACAGCGCCCCCAGCACCAGCACAATGCTGAACAGGAACGGCAAACGCCAGCCCCAGCTCAGGAACTGCTCGTCGGTGGTCAGGCTGCTGATTAACGACACCAGCCCGGTGGAAAGCAGCAGACCAACGCCATACCCCACCTGCACACCGCTACTGTAGAAGGCTTTTTTACCTTTGGGCGCACTTTCCACCGCCAGCAGCGCCGCACCGCCCCATTCCCCCCCAACGGCAAAGCCCTGAAGGGCGCGCAGAATCACCAGCAGCGTGGGCGCCCACCAGCCGATGGTGGTGAACGACGGCAAAATACCAATACAGGCGGTAGCGATGCCCATCATCCAGACGGTCATCATCAACATCCGTTTGCGTCCCAGACGGTCGCCAAAATGGCCGAAGATAATGCCGCCCAGCGGGCGGAACAAGAAACCGACGCCAAAGGTGGCGAAGGCGGCAAGCGTGCCCATCGCCGGATCGATCTGTGGGAAAAACTCGCGGTTAAACACCAGCGCCGCGGTAATGCCATAGAGCAGAAAATCGTACCAGTCGACTACCGCTCCGGCAAAGCTGCCCCAGGCAGCACGGCGGGCGCGGTGAAGTGAAGGTGTCTCCTCGTTGGGGCGGGTTGTAATGAGCGTGGAGTCCATAGTTGTCCTGTCCGTTCCTAAAGTATCCGAATTTTTATAGTTATGTGTTGCGGGAAAAGATTACTCACATCGTGCGCAGCAAAATAAAAGCCGCACCTGAGACTACAGCGACAACCCGCAGGAGAAAACCCTTTTACGGGGTCGCGTGCACGAAAGGGGAATTTAACTCAGGGAAAGCGGATGCACAGACGATTATCCGGTGAAGCCTAAGAACAGGCGCAGAGAGGTGTTAACGCCGCACCATATTGATCTGCTGCGTGACGAACGCGCTGCGGAAATATTCGCGCAGCGCCGCCATCGCCGGGGTAAAACAGGCATCATAGCGCCACGCCAGACCGACGCTCATCGGATGCACATTATTGACCAGCGAACGGGTCTCAATGCGCCGCCCCTCCAGCGACCACGGCCGGTAGACCAGGTCTGATAAGATGGTGACGCCCGAACCATTGGCGACCATACTGCGCACCGCCTCAACGGAACTGGTGCGCAGGATGACGTCCGGACTCGCCCCGGCCTCTTCCCAGTAGCGCATGGCGCTGTCTGCAGCTTCATCCACGGTGAGCATAATAAAGGGCTCGTCGGCCACATCTTCCAGTGTCACCTGCGATTTTTCGCATAGCGGATGGCGCGATGGCAGCCACAACCGGCGTGTTGAGTTAAACAGGGTTTCGGCATAAATCGACTGATGGCGCAAATTTCCGGTCAACACCAGTGCCATATCCAGCGTCTGGTCTATCAGACCCTGCTCAATATCCTGACGCTCATACTCAAACAGCTGGATATCAATGTGCGGATAGTCCTGCATCAGCCGCTGAAGGTGAAACGGCAAAAAATAGCCAATTACCGTGTAACTTGCCGCCAGACGCAGCGTGCCGCGCACGCCGGTATCGCTGACCGGCATACTGCGCACGGCGTTATCCACCGTTTGCAAAACGGTATAGGCATGATTGAGAAAGTGATTTCCGTAGTCTGTCAGCATCATGCCGTGGACCGAGCGGGTAAACAGTTTCTTACCTAAGAGCTGCTCCAGCTCCTGAATAGCGCCAGTCACCGCCGACTGTGAAATATTGAGATGGACGGCGGCCAGCGAGATCTGCCCCATTTCAGCCGTGGCGACAAAATAACGGATTTGGCGTAGCGTCAGCATCGATTTACCCTCTGATCATTTCATCGTAAATGTTCGCAAATAAGCGTTCTGTTTTTCTGATATCAGCCTATCTAAAAATACTACTTTCCGGATACAAATAAATATTCATATAGTGAATTAATGCTCCCCACCGGAAATAAGTAATTATTATGATACGAACCGTAGATATCAACTCCGATATAGGAGAAAGTTTTGGATCATGGGTAATCGGCGACGGCGTTGACAATGCGTTAATGACGATAATAAGTTCCGCCAATATTGCCACCGGGTTTCACGCTGGCGACCCCAATATTATGCACAGAACCGTTGAAGCGGCGAGAAAAAATGGCGTAGCGATTGGCGCCCATCCCGGATTTCATGATTTACAGGGTTTTGGTCGCCGCCATTTATCCATCCCGACAGAAGAACTGGTTAACGATATTATTTATCAGTTGGGAGCGTTACGGGAATTCGCGCGCTTATATGCGGAGCCATTGCAGCATATAAAACCCCACGGCGCATTATATATGCACCTGGCGCGGGATGACGCGGCAGCACAACATTTTGTCTCCACCCTGCATCAACTCGACGCCGGTCTTTATCTCTACTGTATGGCGAACTCGGCGGTCTGGCGGGCAGCGCAGCGGCTGGAACACCCGGTGATTACCGAGTTTTATGCCGACCGGGAGTATGACGATCAAGGGTTTATCGTCTTCACCCGCAGCACGGGTCGCCTCAGCGTGCAGGCGATCACAGAGAAAGTGTTAATGGCCTGCCTTGAGGGGAAAGTGAAAACCGTGACCGGCAATATAATCCCTGTGCATTTCGATTCAATTTGTATCCACAGTGATACACCTGGCGCGCTGGAAATTATCAGCTCGGTAAAAATGGCACTGGTGAATAATGGCATTATCGTCTGCTCACCAGGCTCTGAGAAATAACCCCCGCTTATCTGGAGAAAAATAAAATGTCTGATATTGAAGTTATTTCACCGTTGCCGGGTGTTTTTTATCGGCAGCCATCACCGGAAGCACCGCACTTTGTTGAGGCCGGAGATAAAGTCGCAGCAGATACGGTAATTGGTTTAATTGAAGTCATGAAACAGTTCAGCGAAATATTTGCCGAGACCAGTGGAACAATCACCGCTATCACCATACAAAATGGTGATGCCGTCGAACCCGGGCAGGTCCTGGCCATAATAAAAACCGATAACGAATAAGCGCAGCGGAGGAGATATGGCGGGGAAAATAAAAAAACTACTGGTTGCTAACCGTGGGGAAATAGCGGTGCGTATTATTCGTGCTGCGCAAACACTGGGGATCCCGACGGTAGCGGCTTGCAGCGAGGCTGACAGTGAAAGCCTCGCTGCCAATCTGGCCGATGAGGTGTGCATCATTGGCCCGGCACCAGCCGCGCGCAGTTATCTCAATATCAACGCGCTACTGGAGGCCGCTGCGCAAAGCGGCGCGAATGCTATTCACCCTGGTTATGGTTTCTTGTCGGAAAATGCCCAGTTTGCCGAACGGGTGGAACAGGCCGGGTATATTTTCGTCGGACCGGATGCGCAAACCATCCGGGTGATGGGCGATAAAGCCGCCGCGCGCCGTACTGCAGCAGATGCAGGCGTACCTGTTGTGCCGGGTTCACGGGTGCTGGAAACGGTGCAGGCGGCGCAAATTCGCGCCGGGGAAATCGGTTATCCCTGTCTGATTAAAGCAGCCGCTGGCGGCGGCGGTCGCGGGATCCGCGTGGTGGAGGATGATGAGGCGCTGGCGCGTGAATTCCCTGTCGCCCAGAGTGAATCAAAAGCTGCCTTTGGCTCCAGCGCCGTCTACCTCGAACGGTTTATCGCCCGTGCGCGGCATATTGAAGTGCAGATCCTGGGTGATGGTGAGCAGGTGATCCACCTGTTTGATCGCGAGTGTTCGTTACAGCGCCGTCGGCAGAAAATCTTTGAAGAAGCACCCTCGCCCGCCCTGAGTCCGGTCCAGCGGGCCACGCTCTGCGACAGCGCGATACAACTGGCGCGGCACTTACGCTACCGCGGTGCGGGTACGCTGGAATATCTGTTTGATGAAACGCGCGGCGAGTTCTGGTTCATCGAGATGAACACCCGTATCCAGGTGGAGCATCCGGTGACCGAAATGGTGACGGGCGTCGATCTGGTGCAATGGATGTTGCGTATTGCCAACGGTGAGCCGCTGACGCTGGCGCAGTCGGATGTACGCCTGAGCGGTAGTGCCTGCGAAATGCGCATTAACGCCGAAGATCCTGAGAAGAATTTCTTTCCCTGCCCTGGACGAATAGACGGTGTGGTGTGGCCGGGCGGTGAAGGTATCCGCGTCGACAGCCATGTTTTCAGTGGCTACCGCGTTCCCCCCTGGTATGACTCCTTACTGGCCAAAGTGATCGCCTGGGGCGCGGATCGTCCCCAGGCGCTGGCTCGCGCACGCCAGGCGCTCGATAGCCTTGAACTCCGTGGCATCAAAACCACCGCGCCGCTTCACCAGTGGCTGCTGCAACATCCGAAATTGCAGGCGGGTGAATTCACGACAACCACCCTTGAGCAGTGGCTGGCGGAGCGCGACTCATCGGCTCAGATACAGGAGATCCGTCGCTATGGTCAGTAACCCGATTCGCTACTCGTTTGGCGGGGATGAACACCTCTTTGCCGAAATTGAAGAGTCCATGTCGTTAAGCGCCTTTTTCCGCGGCCTGACGCTGACACGGGCGCTGGAGGCGTGTCAGCTTCCCGGCGTGCTGGATATTTGCCTTGCTAACGCCTCTTTCCAGGTGCGTTTCAACCCGGACGAACTCCCGCCGCACACCCTGCTCGCCAGGCTACAGGCGCTGGAAGCCGACAGTGATGGCGACAGTACGCTGGCGACGCGCATTATTGAAGTCCCGGTGCTGTACAACGACCCGTGGACACACGAGACGTTAATGCGTTTTCGCGATCGTCACCAGGCACCGGAAGGAAGCGACCTCGATTATGCCGCACACATCAACGGTTATACGGATAAAGACGCGTTTATTGCCGCCCACAGCGGGACGCCATGGTTCGTGTCGATGGTGGGGTTTGTTGCCGGGTTACCGTTTATGTACCAGATGGTCGGGCGGGAAAAACAGTTACAGGTACCGAAATACCTGCGCCCGCGTACCGATACGCCGGGTCTGTCTCTCGGCCATGGCGGCTGTTTCGGCTGTATCTACTCCGTGCGTGGCGCGGGAGGGTACCAGTTGTTTGGCATAACGCCGATGCCCATTTACGACCCGGCGCAGCGTCTGCCGTATCTGCAAAGCGAAATGGTGTTTTTCAAAGCGGGAGACATTGTTCAGTTTCGGGCGATCGACCGCCAGACCTATGACGACATCCGCGAACAGGTGAAAAACGGTGTCTTTTCCCCGCGCATTCGCGATGTGACGTTTGTGCTTGCCGACTTTCTTGCCGATCCACAGGGCTATCCGCAGCAGTTGAAAAGGGGGCTGTATGACCATCAATGTGATTAAGCCCGGCCTTGCCACCACGGTGCAGGATACCGGGCGTGAAGGGTATTACCACCTCGGGATACCGCCCTCCGGCGCGCTGGATCCTTACTCGATGCAGATGGCGAATCTGCTGGTGGGAAATGCGGTGGATGATGCCGTGCTGGAGATGACGCTGCTGGGGCCGGAGCTCCATTTTTCCGCCGACGCGCTGGTGGCTGTCTGCGGCGCGTCGATGACGCCGATCATCGACAATCAGCCAGCCGCTGCGCACACCGCGTTGCATATCCGCGCCGGGCAACATCTGCGCTTTGCGCCTGCGCGCCAGGGATGCCGTGGCTATCTGGCCATCGCTGGCGGCATTGATGTGCCGCGCGTACTGGGAAGCCGCTCAACCTATACGCTGGGGGCGCTGGGGGGTTTTCAGGGACGGCGGCTGGCGGCGGGTGACGCGTTCAACGTTCACCCGGTCAACGACGTGCGTTCCCACCGGGAAGGGAACACCGTTCCCGACGCGTTACTGCCGGTGCTGGATAAATCCGTCACCCTGCGACTGGTGCCAGGTCTCTATATTCATCGCCTGACCCCAGCAGCGGTAGACACCTTCTTTGCTGACAGCTGGCATGTGAGCACCGAAGCCGACCGGACAGGCTACCGCCTGAAGGGCGGACAGCCACTGGCGTTCACGCCGCGGACGCCGCCGTTTGGCGCGGGCTCCGATCCTTCCAATATTGTCGATGCCTGTTACCCGATTGGCTCTGTTCAGGTGCCGGGAGGACTGGAACCGATTGTTCTGCTGCGCGATGCGGTGTCGGGCGGCGGTTATATGACGCTGGGGACGGTTATCAGCCCCGATCTTGCCATTCTTGGTCAGTTACAGCCGAATCAACACGTTCGCTTTATGCCCGTCACGCTGGATGAGGCGCTGGTTGCCCGCCGTCAGTCTCAGCAACGGCTGGCGCAGTTAGCGAACGCGTTGCGTTAACCCTGCCCGGGGCATCGCCCCGTGGCGTCACTCTTTGGTTATTGCGTGTTTCAGGAGGTTGCTATGGCTTCAGCTCCACAATCCCGCGCTGCGGATAATGTTGATCGGTCAGCGCTGCCGGAACCGGCGCGCATGGGAAAACTCTCCCTCACAATGGCCTGGTGGGCGGTGTGCAGCGCCGTGTTTTACATTGTGGTTGGCGCGTCTCTGGCGCTGACCTACGGCGCGGTTAACGCCATTATTGGGATGGCGTTGTCCGTGGTTTCTTACGGTTTGATTAACGGTGTTATCAGCCGCTTCGCCATCCGTAGCGGCTTGTCTGTCGCCCAGTTCTCACGCCGCCTGTTCGGGCGGATGGGTGCATCGCTGGCGACGCTGATCTTCTTCTCCACCGCCATTTATTACGCCGTGTTTGAAGGCTCCGTTATCGCCTTTGCCATCAACCACCTCTTTCCGGGCGTGGTCTACTGGGCGGCGGCAGCGCTGGTGGTGCTTTACAGCGTGCCACTGATTTTCGGCAGCGTTCAGCACTGGCTGGATAAATTTAACGGCGTACTGCTGCCGTTCTATCTGCTGGGGTTACTGGCGACGATCGTCGTTTCGGTGATGCACTACGGCTACCAGGCAAACTGGCTTCAGTATGGCCCGGCCAATCCTTCTCCGTGGGGCTGGTGGAACTGCTTCACCTATTACATGGGCGTCTGGGTATTAATGATGTACACCTTCGATTACGCCCGGTTTGGCCGAGAAGAAGACAGCAAGTACCACGCGCGTTTCAACTTCGGCATGCCGTTTTATCTGGTCACGTTTTTCCTCAATGGCGTGGCGGGGATTTACCTCGCCAGTAGTCTTCACGATGCCGGAGCGCTCAGTGAAACCGCGGTAGTGGTAGCGATTTTAAATCTGCTGGGGATTGCCGGGTTGGGGTTTGTGTGGGTGACGCAGACGCGGATTAATACCGCCAACTATTATCTCGCCACCGTCAATATGCAGGTCTTTTTCCACAGTTTGTTTAACCTGAAGTTGCCCAAACTGGTCTGGGCCTGCGTGGTGGGCGTGGTGGTGTATATCCTGATGCTGGCGGATGTGTTCGCCTGGTTGTTGCAGGCGCTGGCCTATCAGGGCGTTTTCGTGGTGGCCTGGGTGGGCGTGGCGCTGGCCGGGATTGCCCATAACGTGCCGTCCGATCACGAGCAAGTTGCCATTAATCCCGTGGGGGTGGGCGCATGGTTTATCAGCGTGGCGCTGGGGATTGTATTGATGCAGGGACCCGCCTCATTCGCCGCGTTTTCGGCAGTGGCCACGTTTGTCTCCGCCTGCGGTTTGTACACGCTCTTTAGCCAGTGGGCGCGGGTGAGTGTCAATAAACTGCCCAAACCCCGACGCCCGGCAAGTGTTCGCCGCTGATCGATAAATGGCGGTATAGCAGAAAGCAAAAAGCCCGCTAAAAAGCGGGCTTTTCTAAATCTGGCTCCTCTGACTGGACTCGAACCAGTGACATACGGATTAACAGTCCGCCGTTCTACCGACTGAACTACAGAGGAATCGTGTGAACGGGGCGAATATTAGCGGCGCCCCCTGCCCTTGTCAAAGCCTGAATTCACATTTCAGCGCGTTTGCCGAATTATTCTCCACTCTGTGCAGAAAGAGTGCGTTGCGCTGACGTTTTCTGCGGCTTCGGGTACTTCCACAGCCAGCGACCGCTGACCATACGCCAGTAAAACAACACGCCGCGCACCGCCCAGTCGAGGAACATTCCCAGCCAGACACCGATGACGCCCATGCCGAGCATGATCCCCAGCACGTACCCCGCCACCACGCGGCAACCCCACATGCCAAGCATCGACACCCACATAGCGAAACGGGCGTCGCGCGCGCCTTTCAGCCCGGCGGGCAGCACCCAGGAGGCCGCCCAGATTGGCATAAACGCAGCGTTAAGCCACAGAAGCACTTTAACCACCTCTTTTACATCCTCTTCCCGGGTGTAAAACGCGGCGAACAGCCCGGCAAACGGCGCGGTCCCCCAGGCAATCGCCGTCAGAACAAGCGTTGAAAGCCAGAACACATGCCGCAATTGCCGTTCCGCCTGCGCGATCTGCCCTTTGCCCAACCGCTTGCCGGTGATAATGGTCGAGGCAGAACCGAGGGCGTTGCCCGGCAGGTTGATCAGCGCCGCCACCGAGAAGGCGATAAAGTTACCGGCGATGACGTTAGTGCCCATTCCGGCGACGAACATTTGCGTCAGCAATTTGCCGCCGTTAAACAGCACCGACTCGATGCTGGCGGGAATACCGATGCCCATCACTTCCCAGATAATGGCGAAGTTCAGTTTCTCGAAATAACTCTTCAGCGAGATGCGCAGCGCCGGATTAAACCCAATCATCAGCACCCAGATAATCGCTACCGCGCCAATGTAGCGGGAGACAGTCAGCCCCAGCCCCGCCCCGGCGAAGCCCATCCCTTTCCAGCCGAACAGACCGTAAATCAACACGCTGCTGATGAGGATATTGAGAATGTTCATACCGCCATTAATCAACAGCGGGATTTTGGTATTGCCCGCGCCACGCAGCGCCCCGCTGCCGATAAGCGCAATGGCCGCCGCCGGGTAGCTAATGACGGTAAGCTCCAGGTAAGTCAGCGCCAGCGCTTTCACCTCCGGCGTGGCCGCCCCGGCGATGAAATCGACAATTTGCGTGCCGAAGGCGTGGATTACCGCCGCCAGCACAATGGCAAATAAGGTCATGATCACCAGCGATTGCCGCGTGGCCGCCCTCGCCCGTTCCGCGTCGAGTTTGCCGAGGCTAAAGGCCACTACCACGGTGGTGCCGAGATCGATAGCTGCAAAAAAGGACATCACCACCATGTTGAAGCTGTCTGCCAGGCCGACACCCGCCATCGCTTCTTTACCCAGCCAGCTCACGAGGAAGGTGCTGAGCACGCCCATCATCAGAACGCAGGTGTTTTCCAGAAAGATAGGTACGGCAAGGGGGGTGATTTCTCGCCAGAGCAGGACACGGTAACTCTTACGTTTTTTGTACCAGGGGGTGCGCATGACAGCCTGGCGCAGGGTGGTGACGACGTTCAAAATTTTCCTTAGCACGAAGGGTGAAACTACATTTCAAATAATGGGGGAGAAACCCTGATCCTGCAAAGCATTTCCTGAGAAATCGTTGCTAATTGCGGCAAACTGTCGAGGGAAGCAGCAGACGAACGCGCTGAGCTAAAATGAGGTTTGACAAATGTTTTTTCGCCGCTAAGATAAGCCTCCACAACGATTCCTCTGTAGTTCAGTCGGTAGAACGGCGGACTGTTAATCCGTATGTCACTGGTTCGAGTCCAGTCAGAGGAGCCACATTTAAGAAGCCTGCTTTCGAGCAGGCTTTTTGCTTTTCTGCGTTATCACTTTTCCGTATCCGCTGGCCGTTGCGAACCCTGCCACGAAACCGTATGGTGAAAGTCCCCTGCCCGTTGGGTGGTCATTGTTTTGTATATTGAGGAAAAATGGACGCTTTATTTGTCTACGGTACGCTTCGCCCGGGTCATTCTAATGCTCACATTCTGGAAAATATCGGTGGCGAGTGGTTGCCAGGTTATGTGACGGGTACGTTTTACGAACGTGGCTGGGGCGCCGCAGCGGATTTTCCGGGAATTGTGCTGAATAACGATGGCGCGCAGGTGCAGGGTTATCTGTTTTTATCCGACAACCTGGAGGCACACTGGTCAATGCTGGATGAATTTGAAGATGGCTATGATCGGGTAGAAGTGACCGTAACCACGGTGGATAACCGACACGTCACCGCGTGGATTTATCAGTTACAGCCAGGGGTGTAGCGATATCCGACTTATGTGATTTACAGGCATGATTGATGTGAAAAGTTTGATTATTTCACTTTTGCTGATTTCTCCGGTCGCACTGGCCACCGCGGAGTTGTCGCCGCCTGAAAGTGCAGCACTCAATTTTAATAAATGGTACATCGGGCAGTTTTAATCACGAGGCCTTTGCCAAGGCCTCGTCGCGGGACAGGCATTAATTACTCTTGCGGGCCTGAGATATCCTTGCGGATAACCATCTTCTTTATTTCATCCAATAATTCAGCACCACTGCACACGTCCCGTTTGCAGCAATTGTCATTTGCAAATTAGGCTGGTTGTTTTCACTGGTGCAAATCGGAACAATATAAACTAGCGAGTTTTTGGCCGGATATTGTGATTGTCCATTCTTCACCACATGTCCGCCAAGCGCATTTTGAGGGCAGACGGCACCCGTAGCACTATTTTTGCCAGGATCGAAACCACATTTCTCTCTGTATATCGCTATCCAGGACTTATTATCAATTTTGGGATCGTCGGTTGACCCAATGACATTTAAGAATTGTTGTCCTTTATTCCATGTGGTTATGCTATTAAAGGTCGACTTCACTTGCATGTCAGTAGGTGGTACTGATTTCACCTCACTGGTTGTTTGCGTATTTTGCGCGTTTACCTTTGCACTACTTGTTTTTTCTCCTGTTTGCGATGAACTACAACTGCTAAGTGCTATAACAACCGCTAACAATGTAAATAGATTTTTCGTTTTCATACGCCCCTCATATCTCAACAGATTAAGGATAACAAATGAATATATTCACGACATTTAAAAGCAGACGAATTTGCAAAGCGCGATTTCGGTACACGTATTTTCGGCACGAGTCATATTGCAGAGTCGCGCAGGAATTCTGGCAAGCAGATAATCATTTACCGATGCTTTCGTGGTAGATGGTGTGTGCAGTCTTCCGTGGGAATAAATTTCAGCCCAATATCTCCTCTGACATGTCTTTTATAAAATCAGGTTTATATCAGATTCAGGATATATGCCTGACCCCCTTCGCTTTGTGGTGAAGTTTTCTGCTCTAATGCAACAAGAATCACATTGTCTTATGCACAACATTGCAAGCACGGCAATCTTTTGTGATTTCAATCACAAACAGGGGTGACGATGTCTGCTGCGGAAGTATCAGGAAAATGTCCTGAGGTATTTCAAAGGCATGCTAAAGCAGGCCGAATGTCACAGGCTTTCTTCCCGCTCGGTTCGCCTGATACGGGTACCAGAAGTCATTACTTTTGACCAACATACAGCTTTTGTTCCAGAATGCTGTACGCACGATCACTCGCCGTGCTGTGGGACATTTGTAAATCACGTCTTAACGAAAATGTCCGGATGTCACAGAGGAAATAGCGAACAGGAATGGTTGAAATGAAGAAATATTTATCGCTGCTGGCAGCGATCATGCTAGTAGCGTGTACAAGTGCACCAAATTTGCCGCCTACCGATACCATTGTGGCGGTTAAGCCTATTGAGTCAGGCATTATCGCCAGCTCAGCTAAATACAGTTACCGTTTTTTCCGTGAGGGCATGCCGCAGGAGTATCAACGTTATAAGACATTTTATGAACGCTTTCATCAACAGGCCTCCGGGGTGCGGGTTAACTTTATAGTAAAAGAACATGAAGTGACGGCAGAATACCTGGTGGTGATTGATAAGCGCAAGCTGGATGCCGGGCAGCTTACAGTGCTGGTCAATGAGTATAAGGCGGCTCAGATCGATAACGATCGCCTCGGCGTTCTGTTTAAGGCTGCGGGATTTTGGTCCTCCTCGCACGCTCCGGAACTGGCAGCGCCTTACCAGTTAGAACGCCCTGTAGTGGTATCAATCAATGACAAGACCGAAACCCTGAGCACGCTTGGAACCATCGCTCTGATCCCTTTAGTGCCCTTGTTTCCGCTGTTCATGATGTACGGATGCGCCACAGGCCCCTGTGTATAAGGGAAACAACGGGCTCAGAAACTTACCGGGGGGCGAACAAAGGCGTTGATGATAAAACCGATGACGTCATAGTGGTTTTATTAAAACACCCGCCTCTCTCTTTTGGCCTGGACCATCAGGGATTCATAACGTCCGCTGCAGGTGAGGAGCGGACATGAGTAATTCGTTACGGCAAAAAATCGCGCGGCGTTGAACCCAGAACAGAGCGAAAAGCAGCGGTAAATGCAGCCGGGCATGAGAAACCAAGCTGGTAAGCGACCTGTTTGATTGGTATACCATTTGCAAGCAGGTCTAACGAAGCACAAATCCTGGCTCTCTGCTTCCATGTTCTAAAACTAAAGCCAGTATCCTTAATAAACAGTCGCGAAAATGTACGTTCAGACATGGCTGCCATAAAAGCCAGATCGCTCAATGATGCAGCCCAGCGATGATTAACTAATAGCTCTCTGGCCGCGCGGAATAATCGCTCGTCATGCGGCATTGGAAGTTCCGCAGCTAAAGGGGGAGCCTCGCTGAGAATTTCCAGAAGCAACAGAGCCATTTTCTGTTGACTCGAACCGTTATATTCCTCACTGAATAGCCCGGCTATGAGCTCTTTCACCAGTGGCGTAGCAGTAATCACATGTACCAGGTTGCTCTTCGTAAAATTCGTGCATTCGGCAATAAGGCTGCAGCTGAAATAGATAGCTCTCAGGTCTGTATTGGAAAGCAGGTTGTAACTATGGATCTGAAGAGGCGGTAGCCATAATGCACGTTGAGGAGGTATTACCCAGCGGTCACTCTCTGTTTCAACTAGCATTACCCCCTTAACGGCAAACAGTAGCTGCCCCTCAACATGATGATGGGAAGGGTCTGCCTCTCCACGTTGATAGCTTATCGCGGTACTTGACCAACCTATCGCTGCATCATGTCTTGGCGCTTTATCTATACTACCTGGCATTTCAGATTTAGCCCCTGCAATTATGATATCGAAGTGGAAACCAGCCAGAACCTGGCTTGGGTGGATAAGTGAGTTGTTTATTATTCAGATTATATAGGTATTACAGGAGCATATCCGAATGCGAGTACATTTTATCGTACATGAAAGCTTTGAAGCCCCAGGCGCTTACGCAACATGGGCCAGAAATCATGATCATGATGTGACTTACTCATGTGTATATGCAGGCGATAAGCTGCCAGCGGATGCCGAAGGCATCGATTTCCTGATCGTTATGGGGGGGCCGCAAGATCCCGTTACTACACTGGAAGAGTGCCCGCACTTTGATTCAAAAGGTGAGCAGGCGCTGATTGCTTACGCTATTAAAACCGGCAAGGCGGTTATCGGCATCTGTCTCGGCTCACAGCTGATCGGTGAAGCGCTGGGCGCGCCGTTCGCTCACAGCCCTGAAAAAGAGATAGGTAATTTCCCGATCATGCTGACAGAAGAGGGAAGCAAGGATGAAATGTTCTCTCACTTTACGAAGACGCTGGAAGTGGGTCACTGGCATAACGACATGCCAGGACTGACGCCTGATGCAAAAATCATTGCTTACAGTGAAGGTTGTCCACGCCAGATAGTTTCATACTCAGATCGTGTATTTGGGTTCCAGTGCCACATGGAGCTGACGCTTGATGTTGTTGAACAACTGATAGCTCATTCTGAAAAAGACCTGAACCGTGCTGCAGAGTACCGTTTTGTGGACACGCCGGAGCAACTTCGTGCACACGATTACAGTGAAATGAATCAGATACTCTTTGGTTTCCTGGATAAACTGGAAGCTCACTATAAATCAGCCTAAACACGAAAATCCCCGGTCATGCTTATTGCCGGGTGTGACTTAATCATGCCAATAAAGTGGCCTTTTCTCATATAGTTGTAACAACAAAGGCTGAGTAACGTCCGCTCCAGGCACAAAGCGGACAAGCTACCTGAGCTAAAGGTCCGCTGTGAGCGAGGAGCGGACCTAACATTATTATGTTTTGAATAATAAGAGACGGTCAGTTGGCTGTAAGTCTGGCTTAGTTATCCCAAACAGCTTTTCTTTGTATTATTGTTCTAATAAATGCTGCTGATATATGCAACACGAATTCAGCATCGTATTCCAAGACAGAAGAAACCTTGTTGCTACCATGTCTTACTGCTGGCTCTGCATTTGTATAAGCGTAAAATTTTTCTATTACAGTTAATAGCATAGGTGAGATAGTGTTTTCTTTTCTCATCAGTTTTAATACCTCGCCCAGGGTTGAGGCTGACGGATAATAAGTCCGACACATGCTTTCTATTGCACTTATCGATTCTTTTATGGAATTTTCTGGATCCTTATGCGCACCTAATGCAAAAGCCCGGGCTTTCACATAGTGCCTTCTTGCAGGTTCAAACTGGTCTTGCAATAAGTTATTATTTTCATCGATTTTTTGTTCTAGTTCATTTGGTAATAGTGTTTCTAACCTACCAGCAGAATTCATTTTCCAGTCAATATTCCGAGATGCGAATAACTCATTCAATTTCTGACGATATGATGTAAAAGTAATGTCTTCTAATACCTTCTTACCCCAAGTATGGCCTCTCTCTGCATCTCTTTTTCTTAATAGATCTCCAATGATCTCAACAGCATCGTAAAATTGAAACCAATGCATATGTTGCAAACGTGCTTTCAAAGCATCATGGCAGTACCATGAATCGAAATCCTCATGATCTGTTTCTTGACCATTCTCTGCGCAAAGTCGCTCGATCAAAGCCTTAATACCCAGAGGCTTGTTCTCATCATTCGCAATGCGGCTATCACCATCAATGTACAAAAAATTATCGAGAACAGTTACAAAAAATAAAGAGCGAAGCCACTCTGGGGCATCTTCCCGTATCGGCTTTTTATTATACTCAGGATCAAAACCATGTCTGTGCGAGAACTTCATTCCATATCTCCCATTCAACTGTATGAATATTAGGCAATTATACAACCAACACAAATCCCTTTGCGAATACAAAAAATTACAACGAATTTAAGAACTGATCGCTTATTTCTCCTATGGATGTCCGCTCCCGACACAAAGCTGCCCCTTATCGGAAAATCTTCAGCTCGTTCACCTGCTGCACATCAAACCCCCCCGTATTTAAGATACCACTCAAAACAGTAATGATAATTATTTGCATCAATGTGATATGTTGAATGTGCAAATAACCAGACCTGCTTCTCATGGCGGAAGGTAAGACTCATCGCGTGGGGAATAACCTGTGGCTGCGTTGAGATGCAGCATCAATACAATTTATGGAGATAAGATGAGAAGAATTTCAGTCCGTTCAGTGCTGTTGGCCTCCACTATTGCGATGTCAACCGCCACAACGGCATACGCCGATAGCCAATGGGCAGCGGCCACCACTACCTTTCCTGGCAGCATACGTGCCGGGTCACGGGACGTTCCTGTTCAGCCCGGAGATAAAACGGTTATAACGATTAAGAGCCTACATGCGGGCACGACCGTCACCATGCTGAATGGTGCGGAAGTCCTGACACCTAAGCCACTGACCGCCGACGAGAAGGGAAACCTCACCATTCCGCTGACCGTTCCGGCCGATGCTGCTACAGGCCTTCATCCACTCACGGTTATTACGCAAAATCCCGCGAGCGTTTCGCAGGTCATACTGAAATTGTCCCAGGTGATTCCCCCGAAAAATACAGAGGCTTTCAGGCTGCAAACAACTCCCGTCGGTGAGCGGGCTTACCAGTCGGCAATGTCGGCCGACGGGAAGCTGTTCGTCACGTCTGCTCGCGGCCCGAAGGATGGTAGCCGCCTGATGAGACTAAACGCCGAAACCCTGGCTGTCGAAGCGGAGGCTACGCTGCCTAAAGACAAAAAGGGTGAGCAAATTGGTGTCTTCGGCGTCGGTGTTGATAATGTCCATCATCGCATCTGGACGACAAATACCCTTGCCGAGACGGTGACCGTCTATGACGCCAAAACGCTTTCCGCTGTGAAAGTCTTTCCGGAAGGGTCGGTCACCCATCCACGCGATGTGGTTATTGATGAAACCCACAATCGGGCCTATGTCAGCGCAGCGTTGACCGGTTTTATCGAGGTCTATGACACAAAAACGCTGGAACATATTGGTCAGATGGAGTTCGTTGCAGAGCGTGGGCGCGAGCTGTTTAACAGTACCGATCTTGCCCTTGACAGTGCCGGAGGCAAACTCTACGGCGTCAGCCGTGATACCCCTTGGGTGGGCTGGATTGATCTCAAAACCGGCAAGAGCACGACGGTGAAAATACCTCAGGCGCAAGGCGCAACCGACATCGCTCGCGATCCGCAGACCGGCCGTCTTTACGTCGCTTCCCAGGAAACAAACAATGTCGTGGTGCTTGATGCGGACGGCAAGGTTCTCGCGGATACTTACATTGGTGCCGGGGCTGTATCTGTCGTCTGGGATCCCGTGACGTCGCAGGTTTTCGCCGCTACGCGTGCAGGCGGAACCGTTGCTGTTCTGGACAAGGACGGTAAACTGGTCGCTAATATCCCAATGGATGATACGCCAAACCACCTGACCGCCGGGCCTGATGGCGCCGTTTATCTGGTGTCTATGTATGGTACGACCGGGGATAAAGCTCAAACAGGCTCAGTGACGAAAATCACCCCCAAAAAATAACGGGTTTGATCTGCTACGTTATTCGCGAGCAGATCAGCCTGGCATGACTACTAGCCCCCAGCCGCTTATGGGTTGGGGGTGTGTCCCGGCATAACTGACCGGTATTCACATCCTCTTACCCGAGGCAGGCTGACGTCCATCTCGACCCATAAACTCAAATTTGCAATACATACTCCGCGTTGCAATGTCTGCTGCACGAAGCTGCCGGAACGCAAGTCGCTAAGAGGATGCGAGAAGCAGACATTGCATGATTTATGCCCTCCAACCTGTCGAACATTCTGATTCTTCCTGGCGTTATTCGGATAATTTGTACTTCTCCCGTGCTGTCGCCCTCTTGTCAGGATCGTGTCGCCTGTCTGTCGTGTTCGTTGAGGTACGGATGTGCGAATATGTCCCTGTCAACAATCAGCGGGAAGCATCAATGGACATGGGTGAAAAGGTGAAAGAGTACCGGCTCAGGAATGCCTGGTCACAGGAGCAACTGGCAGAACTGGCTTCCCTTTCTGTACGCACG
Organism: Kosakonia sp. ML.JS2a; assembly: GCF_025642095.1. GTDB lineage: Bacteria > Pseudomonadota > Gammaproteobacteria > Enterobacterales > Enterobacteriaceae. Next base: position 1,992,497 of record NZ_CP106754.1, on the reverse strand, counting down.
GTGCAGCGTATAGAAAATGGGCATAAACCCGGGCTGGAAACGCTCAGCGCGCTGGCCTCAGTATTTAACGTAAACGTTGCTGAACTGTCCGGAAATATGACAAAGGCGGAAGAAACGCTGGATACGCGTATCAGCGAAGCCAGGCTTCGCGTGGAACAGGAAACGCGTTTTTATCGTGCGCTCATTATTGCCCTGTTTGTCTGTAGCGTGCTGATGGTGGTCAATTATCTCTCCTCGCCGGGAAGCTACTGGTCTGTGGTGGTGACATTCATATGGGGTTCGCTTATTGCCTTTCGCGCCCTGCGGATCTTTGTATTAAAAGATCGCATCGCCACGTGGCAGCAAAAAAGAGTACAGCGCTTGCTGCGCGAGAAGAATGATCTTTCAGTCCGGGAAAAATAGTCATCAGTGAACGATGGCTGATTAACTCCTTTTTATTTGCATAGCCGGGTGGTTTTTATAGCCCGGCAACCGTAACGCCTCATCAAAAAGGTGAAAACATGTCTTTTTTACCGTATATCCAAAATACGCCTGTCTGGGTGTGGGTCCTGTTTATTTACTTGCTTCATCGCGGTATTAATGCCCTTTTCGACAGAGAAATGCGACCGGGCAGACTGTTCTTTCTTCCGATATTTTTCCTGCTCTGGGGAATATACGGCATCACGCGTGAAGCATTTCATCCCGATATCAGTTTGTTTACGATGATAATTGGCGTGCTGGCAGGTATTGCTGTCGGGTATTTATTATGGCGCTCACAACCGCCGCTCAGACATTCTGACACACCGGGATTCATTATTCGCGCCGGAACACCGTTAACCCTCGGGTTAATCATCATTGCCTTTGGCCTCAAATATATATTGACGGCAACCGTTTATCTTCATCCTGAATTGCGTGAAGCGCCGTCGTTTAGTCTTCTCTTCGGATTACTGACGGGGCTTGTCGACGGTATTTTCTGGGGAGGAACGCTGAGGGTGTTTGTGCCGTGGTATAAAAAAGAACGCCAGCGTAAACAAGGGACAATTTAACCCTCAGGATCTGGAGCACCACGCAAAAAAAGACGACAGTGAGGTGTCGTCTAAAAGTGGAACGTCGTGAGCCCCTGTCAGGGTCATGCGGGCCTTCTTATGATGCGAATTCAGTTCACCGCCAGCCGCAAGCCTAGATCCTCCGGATACGGGGCAAAGTAGTTCTGTTGCAACAGATAGCGATCCGGGTACTCGCCCAGGTAGTGCTTCAGTAACGTTAACGGTGCCAGGATTGGCAGCAACCCATTGCGATAATGAAGGATCACGTCGCGCAGCTCGCCCCGCTGGCGGCTGTTCAGATGTTCACGGAAGTACCCCTGAATGTGCATCAGCACATTGGTGTGGTTTTCCCGCGAGGCGGTTTTTTTCAGGATCGCCATCAGCTTTTCACGGTACGCCACAAAGAAGGCGTCCAGGTCTTCCCACTCGTGCAGAGACGCGACAAACGGCCCAATCTTGCGGTAGTCCGCCTGATGGTGAGCCAGCAGTTGAAGTTTGTAGCGGCTGTGGAAGTCCAGCAGCGCGCGGCGGGTCAGGCCGTTAGCCCGCAGAGTGTTAAGCTCATGGAGCGCAAAAACGCGCTCCACAAAGTTTTCCCGCAGCACCGGATCGTGCAGGCGGCCATCTTCTTCGACTGGTAACCACGGGTACGCTTCGAGTAACGCGCGGGTAAACAACCCTACCCCCTCTTTACGCCCGCGATTGCCCTTTTCATCATACAGCCGCACGCGCTCCATGCCGCAGCTCGGCGATTTGGCGCAGACGATAAAGCCCGACAACGCCCCCAGCCGGGGAAGATACGTGTCGGTAAATGCGGCCATTTTTTCCGTCACATCATCGTGTGGCGCATGGCTGAAGCGCATCCGGAAATCGCCGTCGCTGGTCTGAACCAGGCGCAACGCCGGGCGAGGCACAGGCAGACCGATGGCCATTTCCGGGCAGACAGGCTGGAAAGCTACCCACTGCCCCAGCCCGTCCATCACAAAGCCCATGCGCTTATGGCCACCGTCAAACCGGACAGCAGAGCCGGTTAAACAGCCGCTGATCCCAATAACAGGTTGAGTATTCATGGCGATCCCCTCTTACTGCGCTTGTCGGGTGAAGAAACGCATGATGGCAGTGTTTTCATGAGTCTCATCGGGTCTTTAAACAACATGTTGCACATCGCATAATTAAAACTTACACAATAATTTTTATTTGTCCAAGTTTTAAATATAAATATTTTATATAATTCTTTTATTTCAATTTGTTATTGAAACTTATTTTGTGTGTTTATGGAGACCTTTAACGTGCGCCAGATCGGTCCCTCTCGCAATGGCGTATTGGGACGTGGGGAAACGGAATCAGAGAGGAATGACGTCGAGGGATACAACCTGCTGCTGCCAGAGTTCAATCTGCTTTTTGCGCGCCGCGGTGAGTTTGCCGGTGGTGACCAGCAGCCATTTGCGATCCGGGAAGATTTCAGGCGCAAGCATGGCGGGCGGAACAGGAAGCACGTCAATGCGGTGGCCCTGGCCGGTACGCTTGAGCGCTTCAAGCCAGATTTCACACGGGTCGGTAAGGTGCCAGCCGGTGATAAGGTAATTATCCCCCGGCGCTTTTTTATCCCCTTCGAGGCAAAACGAGGTGTAGGAGATGATGATACCGTCGAGCACTTCACGCAGGGTCATCATGGCCGGAATGTTGGCCGAGACGTTACTGCGCAACGGGCGCAAGACTTCAGTGACCAGTTCCGGGCGAGGATATTCGCGGCCTGAGTCGTAAATCAGCTGGCGCAGAGACTCGATTTTGCCCTCTTTCAGCCGCTGTAACATGCTCTCTTGCAGGGTGAGCCAGTTGTTTGTTCTGCGCGCACCGGGCCGTGCCAGCAGGGGTTTCACCTGGCTGACAGGCACCCCTTTTTTCACCCAGTCGAGGATGTTGAGCGCCTGCTGAACATCATCATCGCTGTACAGCCGATGGCCACCCTCTGTGCGCAGTGGTTTGAGCAGGCCGTAACGACGCTGCCAGGCGCGTAGCGTGGTTGCGTTGATCCCGCAAAGCCGGGCAAATTCGCCGATGGAGTAAGACATGGGGTAGGCCTGATGACAAAGAATGGTCTCAATATACTACGAATATTTCCGGCCTGAATGAAGTGCGCCATGCTTGCGCTACACTTTACGCCCAGGCGTGTAAATGAAAGGAGTTCTCATGAAGCTATGGCCCGTTGTGACCGGCGTTGCTATCGCCCTGACGCTGGTTGCCTGTAAATCCCCAACGCCGCCGCAAGGCGTTCAGCCCATCACCGGGTTTGATGCCCGTCGCTATCTGGGTAAATGGTACGAAATCGCCCGTCTGGAAAACCGCTTCGAACGCGGCCTTGAACACGTGACCGCCACGTATGGCAAGCGTAGCGACGGCGGCATTAGCGTGCTCAATCGTGGGTACGATCCGCTGAAGAACCAATGGCGTGAGAGCGAAGGAAAAGCCTACTTCACCGGCACGCCCACCACGGCCGCGCTGAAGGTCTCGTTCTTTGGCCCGTTTTACGGCGGCTATAACGTGATCAAACTGGATGATGATTACCAGTACGCGCTGGTCAGTGGCCCTAACCGCGACTATCTGTGGATCCTGTCGCGCACGCCAACCCTTCCGGAAGCGGTAAAACGTGATTACCTGAACACCGCGCGAAATCTGGGTTTCAGGGTCGATCAACTGGTGTGGGTAAATCAATAACGCGGCGTGCAAAGGCATTGTTGGCAGAGAGGCTGTGCTTTTTGATGCACGCGCTTCTGGTCTGAAACGACACATCAGGAGGAAAGTCATGCGCGCGGTGGGCGAGGAGCGGAAGTTGTATTTTGCACCTAAACGCCCTCAGCCTCCGGTGTTCCCTGATGAAATACCAGCTTCCATTGGCCATTACCAGAACACTCCCAGCATGAGGAACGAAGTGATGCTCGACTGCCATCTGGATTAAACGTCCTGTAGTGCAATATTGCGAAATTATCTCTTATTCTGATGAGCTGGAAGTCGCTGCTGAGAATGGTCGGTACATTTACTTCACTTGCAAGAGTACCTATTGTCTCTGCACGATCAACCAACATACCCGATCGTGTGATTTCTCTAAATTCCTCGTGAAGTACCTGTTCAAGCCATTCCCGATCTTTCCGCTTGTCGCCATGAAGAGAACATTCGAGTCTTTTAAGCGTCTCCAGGAGCATAGTGTTTGTCCTCAAGTACATTAGCTCACTAACTAGTAGGGTAATAATTGCTGGAAAGAAACATCCGCTCCCGGCACAAAGCTGCCCGCAATAACCGCCACAGAGTAGAGTATTGGCCCGCCGAGAATAATAGCAGGTCACTATTACAGACAGGAATTTCACAACAACAAACGACAAGGCAGGCTAACGCCTGCCTTGTACATTCTTCGCGGTAACGTTAGCTCAGTTTAAAAACGGCTACCGTCTCTTCCAGTACCTGCGACTGCTCTTTCAGCGAATGTGCCGCTGCAGAGGCTTCTTCAACCAGTGCGGCGTTTTGTTGCGTTACGGTATCCATTTGTGCAACAGCCTGGTTTATCTGCTCAATGCCCCGGCTCTGTTCACCAGTCGAGAGTGCTATTTCCGCCATTAAGCCGGAAACATGCTGAACAGTGGTGATAATTCGTTGCATGCTTTCGCCCGCCTGCGACACCCTTTCGCTCCCCAAAAGCACTTGTCTGCTGGAAGCCTCAATAAGATCCTTGATCTCCTTCGCCGCCAAAGACGAGCGTTGCGCCAGATTACGCACTTCGCTTGCCACCACAGCAAACCCACGCCCTTGTTCTCCGGCCCTTGCGGCTTCAACTGCTGCGTTCAGCGCCAGGATATTGGTCTGGAAAGCAATGTCCTCGATTAAGGAGATAATGGTGTCTATTTTGCCGGAGCTGGATTCAATCTCCTGCATCGACATCACTGCATTTGCAACAATCGTATTCCCTTCCTGCGCGGAATCGCGCATCGTTGCAGCAAGCGTGTTCGCCTGCTGGGTGTTTTCAGAGGTGTGCTTCACGGTGGAAGTCAGTTGTTCCATGCTGGCTGCGGTCTGCCCAAGCGAAGCCGCCTGCTCTTCCGTACGGGCGGAGAGATCGGTATTACCGGCAGAAATCTCTTCTGCGGCGTGCGCAACGCTCTGACTGGAAGCACGTACCTGGGTAATGATCTCAACAAGAGAAAGTCGCATCTGCTCCAGTGAGCCAAGCATCTCGCCAATCTCATCTTTCGAGCCGCTGACAACGGGAAGATGCAACTCACCCGCCGCCATTTGCTGGCAATGGCGACGCGCGATATCCAGCGGTGAAAGCACCCGGCGTCTGAGCAGGATAAAGATGGCGGCAATAATCAGGGTAAACAGCAATACAAAAACGCCGATCGTCACCATGCTGTTCACAAAGCGACTCTGCGCGTCGTTGTTAAGACGCTGGGCGTATTTTTCGCGGAAAGCGAGCAGGTTATCGAGTGTGATTTCAAACTGGCGATCAAGTTGCGGGATGGTCGTACTAACCAGCTGGTTGAACCGCACAGTGTCGTTGGCGCTCGCCGCATCCATCAACGGACGCAGCCCTTCATCAACATACGTTTGCCAGGCACGACGATAGGGAGCGGAAAGCGCCTCTTCACCGGCAACCGGGGGCGCAGCCTGATAGTTATTGAATGCGTCCGTGGCTTTTTGCATCACCGCTTTTGCACTCTCAAGCGACGCCTGCGTTTTCTGTTTATCGCCCAAAGACGCATTAATCATGGCTTCCATAAGCCTCACGCGCAGGGTGCGACTGTGATTTATCGGATCAATAACCGACAACACCACACGAATTTCTTTATTCACATTGTCCAGCGACTCGTTGCTGCGGGTCAGTGACCAGAGGTTGGACGCAGAACTGACAAGAAAAATACAGAGTAAAAGGCCGAAAACGAGAAACGAAAAACGCCTTACAGACATGTTTAATCCCTTGGATAAATTTGTTTAAAAAATGACTGCACCTTGCGTGCAGCACACAACAATAATGTTATCGACCATTTAGCATTGAGATTTAACTCAATTTTATTTATTTCCTTAAATCAAATGGTTAGATAGAATATATTATCATCAGACAATAAAACAATGACGTTCTGGTTAATTCAAAACTCTTTTTTAATACATGCGTTTCAGATATCAGCATATATTTCTGATGAAACTGGCAATGTCCACCCGGCAAATGATACGCATTACTCAGAATGAAAAACGGTAATGCGCGGCACTATTTATATAAAACGCTGGTTCGATTTTAAGAGTTCGTAAGCGCCACTGTTTTCTGATGGTGAACACTGAAAAGAGGGTTTGACAATAATCTGATTTGTTTCTGCTAAAGAAACGAGTTGAGGAAGCGTTAATCCCGCGACTTTCTCGATCATGTCATTGCTAAGGCCGTTGCTGAGCTGGCTGATGTCACCGGATTCGCTTGCCAGGCGCTGAACGAGCAAGAGATATGCTAAATTTAACTGATGAATATCATGCAGAAGGTTGTCGTGTTTAATCATTTTTTGCACCAGAGAATATATCAAAAAAATTAACGCCCCTCCTGGCTGGATCATCCGTCGGCCGCAATAATATATATATAGTGAAAATTAGCCATAAAAATAATGTAAACTTATTTCAGGACGTTAAAGAATAATTAATTATCATTTCGTTAATACAATGAGGGCCGTTATCTCGTTACGTTTATCATTGCAAATTATTTTCTTTGCCAGGTATAACCGCTTGTAATAATGAAGATATATCAATGGAAAAATGAAAATATATTATATTTTCAAAATAAGAGGGCGCGAACCTTAAGAATAATTAAGAAATACCTGACCCTATGGTTAACATATATTTATATTCCCTACGTTCCTGTTTGGCAGGAAAACCAGTGCGACGTGCGTTAAAGCGAAAGCGGACACACAATGTGCCCGCAAACATTACTCATTGCCCCATTGATTGAGGAAGTTCGCCACATCGTCGATACGACGCTCGTTGATACCGGCTTCAGTGGCCATCTCCTGCTGCGCATTCTCGCTGATCTCTTCGTTATTCATTAAACGGGTAATCAGCAGTTGGAAATAGCGCGCCAGCGCGTCACGTTCGGACTCGTTCACCGGCGTGGCTGACTCTGTCGAGTACTCATCCACGATGTCATAAAACTTAAGCGGTGTGTCGTTGTTCATAAGTCGTCCCCGGAGGTTAAAGTGGTGTCCGTTGCAGCTTGCATCGTCTGGCCTGGATAATAGCACTGTTATTTTATTTTTCTGCCATCCATTTCGGGGATAAATGCTTAAACACCGGTGGATTCGCCAGTCGGCTGAAAATTGGGTATCATCCGCTCCCACTCTCTTTGCGGGCAGCCTGATGTCTACCCTTTTCGATACCTTTATTGCCCCGCCGTGCCCGGACGAGATAGAAACGCTCTATCAGGACGATCACCTGGTGCTTATCAATAAACCCACCGGGCTACTCAGCCTGTCGGGAAAAAACCCGCAAAATCTCGATTCAGTGCATCATCGCCTGGTACAGATATTCCCTGGCTGCACGCTGGTTCACCGCCTTGATTTCGGGACGTCCGGGCTGATGGTGATTGCCCGCAATAAAGCCATCAATGCCGCCCTGTGCCAGCAGTTCAGCCAACGCAGCGTAAGCAAGGTGTATACCGCTCTGCTTTGCGGGCATCTGGAGGAGGACGAAGGGGTGATAGACGCGGCGATTGCCAAAGATCCGGCGAGCTTCCCGCTGATGACGATTTGCGCCATCCACGGCAAACCCGCGCGTTCCCGCTATCGGGTCATTGAACGGATTTATCGTGAGTCAGAAAACGGAACGTTACTGCCGTTGACGCGGGTACACCTTACCCCGGAGACCGGGCGAACCCATCAACTGCGCATTCACTGCCAGCGATTGGGCCACCCTATTTTGGGCTGCGATCTGTATGGTGGTCGCCTGCTACCGGGTACGGAGCAGACACCGCGGTTGATGCTACATGCCAGTGAGTTGCAGTTTATTCATCCGGTCAGTAAAACGCGGATCCACGCTCGTCATGCCAGCCCGTTCTGAAACCCAGGTGTCGTATCCGGGTATTACCACATCAAATCATCAGGCACTTTAAAATCAGCATACGGATCGTCTTCATCCTGCGCTTCCTGACTCAGCGCACTGTTTAATACGATACTGCTGGCATCCCGCTGGGCAATTTTATCCGCCACGCTTGCCGGGATAATCGCGTATTCACTCTCACCGTTGTTATCCGTCGCCAAACGCGCAATGGCGAGACGGCCATTAATCAGCTGGGTCTGCGTCTGCTTATCCACCATGATTTTTTTGATGACATTATTATCGGTGAAGTTAAAACCAATATCGCCTTTTGCAAGGGTGATGCGGTTCATTTCAATGAGCTGCTTCACCTGCGCTTTATACTCTTTCGATAACGCAGCCTGTTTTTGTTGCTCGCTTAGCTGCTTATCACGCTCAAGCTGCGCTTTTTTATTTTCTTCCACCGCTTCTCTTGCCTCACGTGCCTGAACGCGTGATTTTTTAGCGGTTCGCTGGACTTTGGCCATTTTTTTACTGGTGACCAGGCCCGCTTTGAGCATCTGCTCTTGTAAGGTGAGTTTTGTCATCGTTGTCGTTACCCGTTAAAGAATGTGGATGATGTCAGACCTTGAGCATTTTTACCGTGGCATCGATGTCTATCTCATCTTCCGAGAAGATTAACGTCGTTCCCTGAAACGTGGTGATCGCCAGTTTTTTCAGCGTGCGCATTTCGCCCGGCTGAGCGGCTGATTTCGGCCTGATGTTCCCCATCAGCAAACCGACGGAAAGCACCGCATTTTCTTTGTCGATGCGGGCATCGGCAGGCACATCTTCGCTGTAAACGAGGTAAGATTTGATCGACGTGAGCTTAATACGCTCGCCCGCGATATAGATGTGTTTACTTTCCGGGATGACTTTCACCGCATAGGCGGAGAGTCCCTTGTTGTTGGTGGTGGGTTCAAAGGTCACCGCCGCATCTTTTTTAATCAGATCAGGGTTGGCGACCTTAATCACATGAAAATAGCGATTATCGCCGTTTTCATCTTTGATAAATCCAAAGCCTTTATCTTTAAACCACGTTGTGATTGTACCGTTCATCGCCATTACCGCCTGATTAATCGTTTATCTACTCAATTTTTGCAGCGCGCAGTGTAATGCACAATGCCTGCGCAGACCACGCCTTTACTGTCAGTCCGAACGATAAATTTCCCTTTTTCCTGCCGCCGCCCCCGTATCATACGCCTCAGACTCCCGGCGTATTGCGCTAACCCGACAAATGCTACGATAGACGGCAAAAACCACCCGGTTAACATGAGGCTTACATGATCGTCACCACAACACCGCGGCTTATCCTTCGCGCCTTTACCGACAAAGACGCCGCGGCGCTCTTCGACTATCTCTCTTCGCCCCGCGCGCCCTGTTTTTATGATGAGAAACTCAGCAATCTCGCCGACGCAACAGAAGAGGTTAATAAACGATCGCGAGATGCCAGCCAGTTTGCCGTGTCTCTTAAAGAGAGTGACACGCTGATTGGTCACCTGTTTGCCGAAAACAGTGAAGAGCCGGACCCGAATACCTGGTGCGTAGGCTGGCACTTTAATGCGCGATATGAAGGCCAGGGTTTTGCCACGGAATCCACCTCAGCGTTGTTTGATTATTTGTTTAGCAAAAAAGGCGCCAGACGCCTGTATGCCTATGTTGAAGACTCCAATCTTGCTTCGCAGAAACTGTGCGATCGTCTCCACATGCGCCAGGAAGGCTGCTTCAGGGAGTTCGTCTCGTTTGTCACCGAAGACGGCGAGGAGAGATATGACAACACCTTCGTCTACGCCGTACTTAAAAGAGAGTGGCTGGCAAGAAATCAATAACGTGTAGGCGGAACGCCGAACATCTGGCGAAAAGCAAACGTGAAAGAGGCCGGACTGGAGTAGCCAAGATCCAGCGCAACCTGGGTGACGCTCCGGTTATTTTTGAGCATCACCACCGACTCAAGCAGTCGCACGCGTTTTTTCCACTCGCTGAACGCCACGCCGGTCTCCTTTTTAAAATGGCGCGAGAACGTGCGCACCGACATGCCGCTACAGGACGCCCACTGCTCAATGCTGTGCGCTTCGCCGGGCGTCTCCTGAATCTGACGGCACACGTTCATCAGCAACGGTGAGCCGGGCCACGGCACCGAAAACCCGGCATCAGGCAACTGCCTGAGCAGCGTGACTAACACGCGCACCAGTTGCGCATCGTCCCCCTCTTCGTCGTACATTTCCGGCACATGCGCTGTCGCGTAATGAATAAACTCGCGCACGAAATCGCTGACGATCACCACTTTGCTGCCGCTGTGTTCGATTGCGGCGAAGTCCGCGTCCACATACAGGCTTTCCAGTAGCACATGATGACTGGACAAAATGCTGTGCGGCACATGAGCCGGGATCCACACGCCGTAAAGAACAGGCACGACGAGGGTTTTGCCTTCAATCTCCACGCGCATACTCCCCTCGCGCGCATAGAGAAACTCCGCAAACGGGTGCTGATGTTGCTCCACGCCCGTATCGTCCGGCAGCGGATAGCTGCGAAAGTAGACCGGACGAGGCAGAGACATCAACACCGGCGCTGGCTGCCCGAACACAGGCTGACAGGGTGGAGACACAAGCTTAGGGCACATTAAAAGCTGACCTCTATTCGATGAAGTTTGTCTTGATACCACAGCGCAGGCCGGGCGGGTTTACTGAATAATGAGCGGGCATTAAGCATATTTCACTCAGTTATGAATAATTTACCACCCGGCAATCAGGGCGATAACCTCTTTTCGCAGCAGGTTCGCCCTTCGCGCCAGGCCACCGATGGCGGGTAGATTTTCCGGCTGACCGACGAAACCGTTGAAGGAAAAATGATGGCTAACGAATGTACCGCCGTTGATATGAGTAAACCAGACCAATGGCTGCGGATCGTGCAGGAGCTGTTATCACAGGCCGGTATTGTTATTAATGGGTTTAACCCGTGGGATATCCGGGTGCATGACAAACGCTTTTTCAAACGCGTGTTACAGCAGGGCTCTCTGGGGCTCGGCGAGAGCTATATGGAGGGGTGGTGGGATTGCAAACGCCTCGATATCTTTTTTGAGCGGCTACTGAACGCAGGCGTGGATGAGCAGCGCCCTGCCCGCCTTTATGATCTTGCCCGTATCGCCTTTGCGCGGCTGACTAACCCGCAGTCCCGCAAGCGTGCCTGGCAGGTTGGCGAGGTGCATTACGATCTCGGCAATGACCTGTTCAGCCGCATGCTCGATCCCAACATGCAGTACTCATGCGGTTACTGGAAAGAGGCAGAAGAATTATGCGAGGCGCAGGAGCACAAGCTGGCGCTGATCTGTGAAAAACTCCAGCTTAAACGGGGAATGACACTGCTGGATATTGGCTGCGGTTGGGGCGGGTTAGCGCTGTACGCCGCCCGGCATTATGGTGTCAAAGTCGACGGTATTACCATTTCGGCGGAGCAAAAAGCCTATGTGGAAATGCGCGGTCTCGGGCTGGATATCAACATCCTGCTCCAGGATTACCGCGACCTGAACAAGCAATATGACCGCATCGTCTCCGTCGGCATGTTCGAACATGTGGGGCCTAAAAACTATGCCACCTATTTTGCAACCGTGGACCGTTGCCTGAAACCGGATGGTCTTTTCCTGCTGCACTCCATCGGGTCAAATCAGACCGGACATAACGTCGATGCCTGGATCAATAAATACATTTTTCCTAACGGCTGCCTGCCTTCGGTAAAACACATTGCGACGGCCAGCGAACCCTGGTTTGTGATGGAAGACTGGCACAACTTTGGTCCGGATTACGATAAAACGCTAATGGCCTGGCATAGCCGTTTTAATGAGGCGTGGCCGCAGTTAGCTGAGAATTACTCCGCTGAATTTCGCCGCATGTTCAACTACTACCTGACGGCCTGCGCGGGCGCGTTTCGCGCCAGAAATATCCAGCTCTGGCAAATTGTCTTTAGCCGGGGCGTCACCGGTGGACTGCGTGTGGCGCGCTAACGCGGGTCACCGTTTGATCGTTCAACGCTATTCGTCAATTGCCGGACAATATCGCGCAACGCCCCTGGCAGAAGTTGTCGCCCGCATAAGCTGTTTCTTACGGCAGCGCATTACGCCACTTCCGCCAGGGTACGCAGAATTATCCTTATCGCCGGAGGGTTATAGCGCACCAAGTTGCTTCATTAACGTCAGATTATCTTCGATGTGCCAGTTTGCCGTGATTTTGCCTTTTTCCACCTGATAAATATCAGTCGCAATAAAATCGACGATCTGGCCTTTTCCTTTCAATTTCCCGAAGGTGCCGGTGAAATGCCCGCGAAAGTGAAGGTGTGATACAACGCGATCGCCGGCGATGATCATCTGTTCAACCTCGCAACGCAGATCCGGCACCGCTGTACGAAAACCTCGCGAAGCCAGGATGGCACCTTCAGGCCCTTGTTTTCGCCCTTCCGGCGGTGTTTTATCGATAAAATCCGCCGCCAGCGCCTTGCGTGCCAACGTATCATCACCGGTGTTCCAGAATGTTGCGTAACGCCGTGCCGCGGTCTCAACATCCGCCAGATGGGGTTGCGCCATACCCTGCTCAACAATTAACTGTGTGGGTTGAATAAGTGCCTCATCGGCGGCGTGAGCAGCATAAGAAAGCGGCAGACACACCATGACTGCGGCACGCGTTAAATAATATTGTGGTCGTTGCATGGTTTATTCCCTGCTCCTGAGATCATTTGATTTATAGACGGGGTAATCTGTATAGCCTTTGTCATTACCGCCAAACAGCGTGGCGGGATCGTTTATTTCGTCTAACGGCAAATGGTTCTTTAGCCGATACGTTAAATCCGGGTTAGCAATAAACGGGCGACCAAAAGCCACCAGATCGGCCAGCTCTTCATTTAAAATCTGATCGGCTTTGTCCTTGGTATAATTGCCCGCGACGATAAGGGTGCCGTTAAAGGTTGCGCGTAACGCTTTACGGAACGCTAACGGTATTTGTGGCGCATCGTCCCAGTCCGCCTCTGCCAGATGGATATACGCAATGCCTTTTTTATCGCACCATGCCGCCAGCGCCAGAATCGCGTCAATCACCTGCGGATCATTCATGCCACGCTGAGTAATGAAAGGAGAAAGGCGAATGCCTGTACGCTCGCTGCCAATCGCATCGCTTATCGACGCCAGTACGTCTTGTGCAAAACGGATCCTGTTTACCAGGCTACCGCCGTATTCGTCCGTACGATGATTGGAGGTACGGCGCAAAAACTGATCGATCAGATAGCCGTTCCCGCCATGCACCTCAATGCCATCAAAGCCAGCCTCAACTGCATTGATTGCGGCCTGACGGTAATCCTCTATCACCTGCTGAATGTCTGCATGGCGCAATTCTCTGGGCTCAGTACAGTCAACCATCTGCCCTTCACCTTTCTCATTGACCACCCACACTTTGGCCTCAGAGGGCAACGCAGAAGGGGCAACAGGTTTACCGTCAGCGTGGAAACGCGCATGCGACATGCGGCCAACATGCCACAGTTGGGAAAAAATGATCCCTCCGGCGTGATGAACGGCTTGCGTCACCCGCCGCCACCCGGCAATTTGCTCTGCGGAGTGTATGCCCGGCGTCCAGGAGTATCCCTGTCCTTGCGGGGAGATTTGCGTTGCTTCCGTGATCATTAACCCTGCACTGGCGCGCTGCTGATAGTAATCGGCCATCAGTGCAGTCGGAATATTGCCCGGTTGCGACGAACGCGCACGGGTCATAGGCGCCATAACGATCCGGTTTTTCAAACTGATATGCTTCATCTGATAACGGTCAAAAAGTGAATGCTTGTCCACCGTAAACTCTCCTGTCTGCCATCAATGAAGTCACTTTACTTACCGAATTTAATTTTGATAATTGCAGTGAAAGCTGATTCTCTTTTCAGGAAATCCGAATAATGGGCAAACTCGAAGATCTGACGCTGCTGGTAGAAGTGGTGAAAGCCGGAGGGCTTTCTGCTGCGGGGCGGCGGCTGGCGCTCTCACCCGCTACCATGACCGCCAGGCTGAAAGCGATTGAAGAGCGTTACCAAACCCGTCTGTTTAATCGTTCCACGCGAGCAATCGGCTTAACGCGCGCCGGAGAAGCGTTTTTTCATGCCGCGTTGCGGGTGCTGGATGAGATGTCTTATGCAGAGTCCATTCTCACGCAGAAAGAGGGGGTCCTCAGCGGGAACATCCGTATTTCCGCACCGTCGGATTTTGGCCGGCAGTACCTGGGCCCTGCCCTGCTTGATTTCACCAGGCTGCACCCGGAGGTGAAAAGTACGCTCTATCTCAGCGAAAATGTCGTCGATCTGGTATCAAACCGTCTCGATATGAGCGTGCGCTTTGGCAATCTCCCGGACAGCAGTTTAGTCACCCGGCATATTCGGCCAAACCACAGGGTGCTGGTTGCGTCTGTAGACTACCTGCAACAGGCTGGCACACCCCAAAAAATTGAAGATTTGCATCAGCATCAATGCATTGCGATGGAATTACGCGGCATGCTGATGAATGAATGGCGGTTTGAACAACACGGAAAAGCCAGCACCGTTCGTATCACGCCCGCCCTGGTCTGTGATGATGGTGCGCTGCTCCGCCAGTGGGTACTTGCCGGTGCGGGCATTGCCGCTAAATCGTGGTGGGATGTAAAACATGATGTGGAACAAGGGCGGCTTAACGTCCTTTTTGCCGATAGCTTTATCGGTTTTAATCGACTGGATAAAAAAGATGTCGGCTTGCAGTTTGTTTACCCGCAACGGCGACTGCAACCATTGCAGATAACTGCTTTCACTGAGTTTTTCATCGACTGGCTTGAAAAAGCCTAACCGGCGTTCACTTTCTCACTGGCCTTGCTTTCCACAGTGGTATCAAGCCCGCGTTTCTGCGGGCTTGTCAGTCATGCACGGGCTTACTTCCACCACACTTCCGCCTGCACACCCACGGTGAATTGATCGCTTTTCGCATCGGCGAATTCAAACTGGCTGATGCCGTTATCCTGCACTTTCAGGTACGTGCCGTAGAAGCGAATTTCCGGACGCGAGGTCAGGATGCTGGTGTCCACTTTAAGCGCATGGTAGAGCGTGGTTTTATACCCCGACTCGTGGTACGTCTCACCGGCGGTTTTATTTTTCTGATCGAACCAGGCAAGCTCCACGCCGGTCTGGTTATTGCTATCCCAGATATAGGCCGGGCGCACCACTGCACGAACAGAATCGAAATCCGTGTGCGCGCCTGTGTTGTAGTCGTAAATGTCGTTCCCGTGGGCATACACCAGCGCGTGCGCCATCACCACATCCGGGCGTAAATAGTTCTCACCCTGGGAAATCACGCGGAAGGCTTTGCCGTAAGCATGCTCGCCGTAATACTGGTCGTTATAACCGAAGGTCGGGTTGGCGTCGGAAATCAGCGCGAAACCGCTGGCGATGGAATTATCCGCCCCTTGTACGGTCAGCTCATTAAACCCGCCGCCGGTAAAGTTGTGACGCAGGATCAGCCCGGCATGCCACGCATCTTTTACGCTGTAGTAGCTGCCGTTGTTCTCGTTTTTGCGATTGTCATCGGTTTCATTCGGCATCGCGTAGCGGCCAAAGATCTCCAGCGTCGCCTTATCCCACAGCGGAATGTCCTTGTAACGCACTTCGGCGCTGTTGGCATTTACCTGCTGGGTGTTGCCGGAAGTCGCGTAATCCACGGCGTGCGCTTTCACGTCTTCGCGGGTTAGCGCCACGTTCAGCTTGCCAGGACCAAGCTGCCAGTTCTCCAGACCGAGGCCGGAACCGGCATTGGTGCGGTGGCTTTTCCAGTCCAGCATCTGGATTTCATACACCGGCATATTGTGTTTGCCGACCCAAAAATCCGCTTCGGGCGCAAACGGCAGGAACCCTTTGGTGGTCAGGTAGATATCGGAGAACTGCAACACGTTTTCCGAGGTACTGTCGAACCAGCCCGCGCTGTACTGCTGGCCAACGTTACCGTCCAGCATCACCACCGCTTTCGCCACCTTGCCGCCGGAATCGTAGACTTTTTGCGACAGTTGCAAATCAAACCAGGCGCTGTTTTCCTGGCCGAAACGCCCCAGCGAACCGATCGCATAAGATTTCGGTGCACCGCGCGTTCCCGTGGACCAGCCGGAACGGAAATAGCCGGAATATTCAAAGCCAATGTCGTTTTTCACGTACTTGCTGATATCCGCCAGCGTCACATCCTGCGCAGGCGTTGCGCCGCTGACTTTCGCGGTGCTGGTGGATGCTGTGCTGTCGGTCGCAACGGCCGGGGTCTTATCCGCAGAGTGATGACGAGCGCTGGTGACCGCAACGGCCCCACTGCCGGTATTTTCCGCTGGCTGCGCGAAATAGCGTTTATATTGCCGCAGCTCTTGTTTCGTCTCCTGTAATTCCTGTTTATTTGCCGCCAGCTCTTTTTCCAGTAATTCCAGTCGCTGTTCAACGGTCAACTTCGCGGCAATAGCACTATTCGATACAAGCGCTGAGGAGATTAATACTACAATCCATTTTAACTGATGCTTTTTATTTATCGTCTTTTTATTCATAACAATAACCCTGTAGAGTAGCGTGACTGAGTAGTATTAATTCGGCAATAGCTGGCCGCCTGATGCGTTAAATCCGCATCCGGTTACCCATTAATTGCCTGACCAGTACGACGCCCGCACTGGTTATTTTTGTAATAATGAGATCGGTTATATGTTTTACATAAGATATCCGCTAGTGAGTGACGATTTACCCCTGGTAATGACCTGCCTTTTGCTGGCTGTGGCGGAAGCAAAAAAAAACCTGAATCATTTTTCCGGCGCTACTGCACACAGAAAAATCATTCAGGTTTTGCCCGCATCGGATACTGTCAAATACGGTTACAATCCAGCTTGTCTTGCGACAGAATACTGTCTTTTATTTTACTGACAAGCTCTGCCTCTCCCCGCCTCGTTATTTTGTGAACTCGCGCAGAATTTCCACGCTATTCCCGCCAGCCCATTGCCGGAGCAACATGCTTAAGGATCGACTCAATAACATGTGCATTATAATCAACGCCCAGTTGATTCGGCACCGTCAGCAGCAGCGTATCCGCTTCGGCAATCGCTTCATCCTGTTTCAACTGCTCAATCAATTTGTCCGGCTCTGCCGCATAGCTGCGACCAAAAATGGCGCGGGTTTTCTCATCCAGAAAACCGACTTTATCGCTATCATCACGGCTGCCGCCAAAATAGGCGCGGTCACGGCTGTCCATCAGCGCAAAAATACTCCGGCTAACAGAGACGCGCGGCGTACGGGTATGCCCGGCTTCGGCCCAGGCATCACGGTAAGCACGGATCTGTTTTGCCTGTTGAATATGGAAAGGTTCGCCGGTTTCGTCATCTTTCAGCGTCGAGCTTTGCAGGTTCATCCCCAGTTTTGCCGCCCATACTGCCGTCGCGTTTGAGCCCGCCCCCCACCAGATGCGTTCGCGCAGGCCTTCAGAATACGGCTCCGGGCGCAGCAACCCAGGCGGGTTGGGGAACATCGGTTGCGGGTTCGGTTTGGCAAAGCCTTCGCCTCGCAGCACATCCAGCAGCGCTTCGGTGTGGCGGCGCGCCATATCAGACTCCGTTTCCCCTTCCGCAGGCTGGTAACCGAAGTAGCGCCAGCCATCGATCACCTGCTCCGGGGAACCCCGGCTGATGCCGAGTTGCAAGCGACCGCCGGAAATAAGATCCGCCGCGCCAGCGTCTTCTGCCATATACAACGGGTTTTCATAGCGCATATCGATAACGCCCGTACCAATCTCGATATGACAGGTTTTCGCACCAATGGCGGCTAATAAAGGAAACGGCGAACTGAGCTGACGGGCAAAATGATGCACCCTGAAATAGGCGCCATCCGCACCTAACTCTTCGGCGGCAACGGCCAGATCGATGGATTGCAGCAACGCGTCAGCAGCCGAACGCGTTCCGGATTGCGGCGACGGCGTCCAGTGACCAAATGACAAAAATCCGATCTTCTTCATGACGTAGTTGTCCTTCTCTTCAGGGAAATAATCAGCAGAAGAGCACGGGCGACTGTGCCTGCGCGCTTCTGCTTTATGTCTCCCCTACTCTACGCATTGCGCGATACGAATAAATATCGTTTGTTTAACATAATGGTTCAAATTAATTGACTAACAGTGTGAGCAGAGCAGAAAGTAAACGGAAGCAGGAACAGGCGCCACGCCCCGAAACCTGTGAAATGTCGAACGGGTTCTGCTTTGAGGATGACGATATGCCCCCTTTTCATCAACTTACAGCCACCAGTCTGGGCGGCCAGCCTGTTTCTATGGTCGACTACGCGGGTAAAGTGGTTCTGGTCGTGAATACCGCCAGCCATTGTGGCTTCACGCCACAATACGGCGGCCTTGAAGCACTCTACAAGAAATACGCCGCCCGGGGTTTGGTGGTGCTTGGCTTCCCCTGCAACCAGTTCGGTAAACAGGAACCCGGCGGTGCCGACGACATCGCGCAGACCTGTCACATTAACTACGGTGTGAGCTTCCCGATGTTCGGGAAAGTAGACGTCAACGGAACCGCAGCTCATCCGGTGTTTCGTTATCTGAAAAACGAATTGCCCGGCGTACTGGGTGGGCGGATCATGTGGAACTTCACGAAGTTTCTGATCGGACGCGATGGTAAACCGCTCAAGCGCTTTGCACCGTTCACCACGCCGGAGAAAATGGAAGCCGCAATCCTTGCGGCCCTGGAACGCTGAGTGATTCAGTAATTCGAACTATTCAGTTTCAGAGTACTGCCGAAAAATTGATTATTCGTGAGGGATAAACTCCGTGCTTCACTGAAAGCAATAGTGGTTTTCCCGGCGGCTGGAGCTGAGTTTTCTACCTTTAAAAGGGGACAGCCACATCGGCGATCCCCGTTTTTAAGCATGACGAATTAGCTTTGACAGAAGCGGAGCCGGTTGCCAAACGGGTCATGGACTTCCATGACATCACCCCAATCTTGTTTAACGATTTCCGGGCGACCGTATCCATATTGTTTGCCGTGGAGTTCATCTCTGAACAACGCAATATTCTTCATCGGAATAAATATCGTTGCGCCCGGGCTGGCGTCACCGTGATGTTCAGAAAGATGTAACTGCAAACCCTCCCGGGCAATACCCATATACAGGGGTAAGTGGGGTTCGAACCGGTGTTCAAACTCAACGCGGAATGACAGAAATTCCAGATAGAACTCCTGTGCTTTCCGGACATCAAATATGCGCAGAATGGGTATCGGCTTACTGAAATGAATTTGAGATGGGGAAATCTGTGGGGGCAAGGTTGCTGCCGCCGTGTTCCAGTCTCTGAAGCCTAACTGGTGGGCAACGGTTTCGAGTGCAATAGAATAAGAGATCTTGCGATCACACAATTCAAGAGAGGCTTTTAATTTGGCAGCCATTTGTTTTGCTTGTTCGATAGAAATCATATCTTCTCCTGTCGTCAGGAAATGAGGGTGCTCGCATTACCACAACCCGACTATCAAGAGTTGTAAATTTAATGAGGTTGAGTACAAACATGCTTTCACCTTTTCCTTTCAGGAAGCGAGCGGCGGGCAGCACGGGCCCTGAGTGAGGGTACACAGCCTCAGGAAATTTCACAAGTTTTCAGATACGAATGGCGGGATCGACTACCTGTTCACTTTATACATAAACGTTGTGCTGTCTAAAGTATTCTCAATAGATTTGGCATAAAGAGGTATCGTACCGGCTGTTTGCCAGCCAAGAGATCGATATAATTCACTGGCCACATCACCCGTTCGCGTATCCAGTACAAGTAAATAAATGCCCTTTCCCCAGACCATTTCTTCTGCCTGATTCATTAATTGCCGCGCAATACCCTGACGACGCGATTGGGGATGCACGAGTAATTTTGCAATTTCCGCACGGTGGCGGCCATTAGGCATACCACAATAGTTAATGATGACTGTTCCGGCTAACACCCCATTATCACGGGCGACCAGTAACTCACAATCATGGCTTGCCAGACTGTAGATTTTATCTTTCCAGAAATTATCGATGGATAAGCGATCTGCCGGATCGGTAAAGCCTACACTTGCCCCGTCCTTTACACACGCCTGCAATACATCGCCTAATTCGGATAACATCAGGTGAGCGTCTTCAGCATTAAGCTTTTGATATTCGATCATGATTTACATACCACCAATAAATAATGTGCGCCCAGAGTGTCATGAGCCCTGAATGAGGAAGATCCTGATAAATGAAACCGCAAGCTGTCACCTTTTTTCAAAGACCAGCTCTCTGCATTCTGTGTAATTGTTAATTCACCTTCATATAACCAGAGATAGTGTTCCAGTCCCTGTACCGGTGGCTTCTGATATTCAATGAAAGCACCGGGACTTAGCTTCCCATCAATCATTTCGCATTTATATTGGTTTGAGGGCGGTATTAACAAACGGCGCTCAAATCCATTCACCTCATCCCGCCACAACGTTTGCTGATCTGCTGTAAACAGATTCTCGGCAACTTGCTCTATCTCGTTGATAAGCCGGGACATCGTCATTCCGTACACACTACAGAGTTGATTGAGAACTTCGGCTGTTGGACTGACTTCACCGCGTTCAATTCTCGATAACGATGCCCGGCTTATCCCCGACGCAGAGGAAAGTTCATCCAATGACTGGTTATGCTGCAAACGCAATGCAGCAAGACGCGCAGCCAGCCGCTGCCTGTAATCGGTGTTATTCACACTCACCTCCCTAAAATGAGATAAATTTCTCTTTTATGGGATGTTACTGAAAACGGATGGCCAGTCAAGCGGAACAGTCGGGTCAGCCGCATTCCGGCGTCGGAATTCGCCCGGCGGCATGCCTGCGTACTTGGTGAAAGCGACGTTGAACGCACTCGCGGACTGGTATCCGGTCTGGAAGGCAATCTGTTCGATTTTATCCTTGCCACTCATCAACGCTTTCCTGGCTAACGACATTCGCCAGAAGAGCAGGTATTGCATGGGTGACATGCCGACTGTCTCGCTGAAGACGGCAAAAAAAGAGGATCGGGACATAGCACAGTCACGGGCAAGGTGCGCTATTTGCCAGTCAGCGCCGGGTTTTTCATGGATAATATGTAGCGCTGTGGCGATCTTTTCATGTTGTAACCCTTTCAGGATACCGGCCGTTTTCGACAGTTCTTGATCGCTGCGCAACGCTTCAACCAGTAACAGTTGCAAAAGCTGCGTCAATACCGCGTCACGTCCTGGTCGACGGGTCCGGCTTTCATCCAGCAGGAGTTCAAACAGCGTGACGAAACGACGCTCGCCTTTAATCAGGATCTCGTTGGGCAGTAACGCGACGATAAGCTGTTTGTCCGGTGTGTCGAATTGACAGTGCCCCACATTCATGAGCAGTTCAGCCGACCCGGTTGTTGAGCCAATTCTTACGTGTCCGCCGCCAAGAAAGGTTGGCATCGTAATGCCAACGGGAGGCGGGGTGCCCGCATTGGTGTTCTCAAAGGTGTACGTTGCGGGTATCAGAACGAAATCCCCGGAAACCAGTAATTTGGGGGCTTTACCGTTAATACTTATCAGGCATTCGCCTTGCAATACGGCACAGTAAAACGCCTCTCCGGACGACTCGCGGATAATACGCCACTGACCCGCCCCCTCAACGAGTTTTGTATGAGTTGGCCTGGGGTTGAGTAACGCAACAATATCGGTTAACGGGTCTGACACTGGACTTTCTCTCAATGAAAGTGGACTTCTGAATATATATTGTCCATTCTGCGGCGGCTATGATTACTGCTCTAGTCAACAGAGAGGATTAACCATGGCAACTGCACTGATTACCGGATGCTCTTCAGGTTTTGGGCTGGCAACAGCAACACTTTTTTTAGCCAGGGGTTGGGACGTGATTGCCACAATGAGAACGCCTGATGCGACGCTTTTTCCTGCAAACGACAAGCTGACGATATTGCCGCTGGATATCACGTCTGAGGAGAGCATTACTCACGTGGTGAAAAAGGCTGGCGCGATTGACCTGCTGGTCAATAATGCCGGCTTTGGTGCCCCGGTACCCGTTGAACTCACCCCCCTGACAACCGCGCAGCAACTAATGAACACCAATGTCCTGGGCACATTGTCATTAACTCAGGCGTTTCTCCCGCTGATGAGAGCGAAAAAATCAGGGGTGATCATCAATGTTTCTTCATCTGTGACGACCAAAGCGATGCCGCTAATTGGGCTTTATCGTGCCAGTAAAGCGGCGTTGAATGCATGGAGCGAGTCATTAGCCATCGAAGTCAGGCCTTTTGGCATTCGCGTTCATGTTGTGTTACCGGGACGCTCGCCCGAAACGAAGTTTGGCGAAAATGCGCAGGCTTATTTTGGCGGGCGGGACGATCCTGCGTATGGAAAAATGGTGAATGAATTTATCCAGATGGTTGGCAATTCCCACGCGCCAGTCACGCACGCCGACGATGTGGCGGAAGCCATTTTTGCCGTCGCTAACGATCAACACGCCCCGCTGTACACCGCTGCTGGTGAAGATGCGCTGGATTTTCTTACAGAAGCGCAGCAACACTCCCCCTTCTCATACTGATTGTTCCGGGCGAAGATGTGACTAATAAGGAAAGAGAGAGGACCTCCCTCTCTCTGTTTCTCAGCCACGGGCCGCAAGTTCATTTACATCAACTCATAGTCATAAATATGCGTAAAGCGGCTTTGTGCCATATGTGAACAACATGATCCTGCGAAATTGCTCAAACACGGGATGATCATGTATGCATTCCATTATCCATCTTCCAAGCCCCTCTCCCTGATATTCTTCAAGAACATAGACATCGCAAAGGTAAGCGAACGTAGCATAATCTGTTATCAGACGAGCGAAACCTATCTGGGCTTCATCATGATAAACACCAAAGCAAAGGCTGTTTTCAATTGATGCGCCTAAAGCAAGCGTTATTGGGTTATCAGCCCGCCGCCCAGTTGCTCGATCAGCAGGATATGTTGATCCAGTCTGTCGGCCTTCATTTGCACCACACTGCGATCGGAGGCCAGTAATTGTTCCTGTAATGACAACACATCCAGCCACGGGCGGATGCCCGCTTTAAACTGCGCCGACACATCATCCCATGCGCTATGCGCCAGTTTATCGGCCTCTTCCGTCTGCGTGATTTGCTGCTCAAGGGACTTCATCCTGACAATAGACGTGCTGATATCGCCAATGGAAGAGATCAGCAGGCTGTTGTAATGGGCCACCGCCAGATCCCAGTCCGCGTTGCTGCTTGCCAGATCCGCCCGCCGTTTCCCGCCGTCAAAAATCGGCAATGACAGCGTAGGACCAATATTGAAGAACTGACTGGGCGCGCCAACAAATGCATCACCCAGTAAGTTACGCGTACCAGCTTCGGCCACCAGGTTGATGTTCGGATAGAACGCCGTTTTCGCGACCTTGATTTGCTTTTCCGCCGCCTCAACACGCCAGCGGGCGGCAACCACATCCGGCCTGCGTCCGACTAATTCCGCCGGGATTGTCGAAGGCAGCGCATCCTGCACGACAAGTGTATTTTCGCCAGGTTTCAGATGGCGCCAATAATCCGGGCCTTTCCCCACCAGCGTCGACAGTTTTATGCCTGCCGTGGTGACATTTTCCTGCGCCTGTAATAACGCCGTTTGAGCATCGTTGTCGTTTGCCAGCGCCTGTTTATATTGATACTCCGGCGAAATACCGCCCTGATAAAACTGGCGCTGAATGTCGCTGATTTTTTTCAGGCGATCGGCGTTGGCAGCAGCAATTTTTTCCAATTTCCACGCGGTATTCAGGTTATTCCAGGCGCGGGCGATATTTGCCGATAAACTCAGCCCGGCAGCTTGTTTATCCAGTTCGCTGGCTTTCGCATTGCCTAATGCCGCTTCCCAGGCGGCTTTTTTCCCGCCCCATAAATCGAGCACATAGCTGGTGCCCAGAGAAGTTGTCCGCAGCGTACTGTAATTTTTACCTTCGAGCAGCGGGTCATCGACTTTTGCCACGCGGGAACGGGTAACGCTGGCATCCATATTGATATCCGGCAGTTGCGCCGCTCTGGCGCTCACCACGGCGGCATTGGCTTTATTGGCCCTGGCGTTGGCTTCCTGTAGGCTCGGGCTGGCAGCCAGTCCGTCGCGAATCAGCGTATTTAATTGCGGATCGTTAAAACTCTCCCACCAGTTGCGCTGGGGCCATCGGGCCGGACTCAGTTGCGCCGTCGACAACGTCTCTTTAGCCTGAAGCGTATCCGCGTTCAGTATTTTATTGCCTGTATTTAAGCCTTCGGATGTTGCACAACTGCTTAATATCAGCGTAGCAAGAATAGAAAGGGTTACTTTTTTTCCGTGGTGATGGATTTTCATTATGCCATTGCCCTGCGCTCTGCAAACGTCATGTGTTTTATCGACAATCGTTATTAACATCCTACCGTTTGCTTACACACGCAGGGATTATCTTTTAGTGCTTAAAAGATAAAAACAATATTAAAAACAAGTAGCCCGGCAGAATAAAACACAAAGAAACCTCATTCTGCACATTTTGTGGAGTTTATTTTTCAGAGTATTTCTGCTGTTAATTCTATATCCTGTTTTATATATTCACTGTTATTTAAACCAGCTCTACTTGCATCACGGTTAAACACTATAAGTAATCAATAGAACCCTACAAAAAGCAAGAAAAATGCAGGGTAATGTGATGACCAACTACCTAATGTGAACTTATCAGTAAAAAACAGTATGTTTTCAATCGATGCTTGATCCTCTGCTGAACCCCTGCTTAAGTTAAATAACATCTCTCTTCCTGGAGTTATGTTCATGTCGCTGATAAAAATTAATGCCCCTCTTCTGTTTTTATTCTTCTTGCTGGCAGGGTGCGTCGCCCCCAATTATGATGCTGTTAGTGAACAACAGATCTCGTCAATCCAAAATGAGATCGATCTTAAGTTAAGCTCCTGGACCGAAGTCATCGATCGGGAACAGAAGCCACTGTCTGAAATAAAAGAAATACAATACGCCAACAATATTGATTTCTATAATAAAGTTCAGGCTGATTTACGGAGTCTGGAAATAAGACTTTCGTTAAACAAGAATCCACAAATCAGGCAGCAACTCATTACATTCAGCCAGTCACTGAGTAAGCAGTTAACCACCTTCCAGAACGACCATAAGCAAAGAGGTTATATCTTCAGGCCACAGATAGAAAATCAACGCAAGCTATTTAATGTGCAAATGAAATCATTACTGGCAACGCAGCAGCAGTTTAAGTCCTGAGCCACTCATTTCACTATATAACCGTGCAGGAGGATAAATGAGCTCCGATTGGGTAACGACCAGAAATGCCATCCTTGATATTTTCAAAAAAGCGTTAGCTTCTGGCTGGAATACATTAAGTGATAATGCCAAAGAGCAAATCAGTGAACTGGCGGCTATCGCGCAGGATATCGATGCGAATAAAGATGAAATGGATGCCCAGGCCAGAAAACAGCTTCTTGATAATCAAGCTGAAGCCATAAAAAACGTGCTACTGGCGGAAAAGATTATTGCCGAGACCATTATCATTAAGGCAATTAATGATGCCGTTGATGTCATATTAAAGAATGCACCAAAGTTATTTTTATAATACACAGCTACACCACACTTATAGCCTGCCGGGTCACTGCGGCAGGCTTTCATTTGTGTTACAAGCGATCTTTTACCACCACACCGTCATTCAGCAATGAGTTAATATTCACCGGCATCCCCGATCGCCGTTCCAGCTCGTCCGTTGCCCGATTCACATTCACATCGCTCCCCTGTATCACTGCACGCAGCGCTGGTGTAATGGAGAGCGGCACTTTGTTCGTCGATTCAAATTCAGTGCGGTTGCGTGACAAAGGCTCGTGAACCTCAATCCAGCGGCTGCCGTCCGGTTCGGTGGTCGCTTTCACCGGTTGATCGATAATCTGCACGCGGGTACCAACGGGTACATTGTCGAACAGGTATTTGATGTCGGCATTGCGTAACCGAATGCAGCCCTGGCTGACACGCAACCCGATACCAAAATTAGAGTTAGTGCCGTGAATGGCGTACAGCTTGCCAATATAAATGGCGTATAGCCCCATCGGGTTATCCGGCCCGGCCGGAACAAACGCTGGCAGGGTTTTCCCCTGTTTGGCATATTCACGTCGGGTATTGGGCGTCGGGCTCCAGGTCGGCCCGTCCTGTTTGCGCTCCACCGCAGTGACCCAGTTGCGCGGCGTTTCGCGCCCGGCCTGGCCAATGCCAATCGGTAAAATCTCCACCGTGTTCGTCTCTTTCGGATAATAGTAGAGGCGCATTTCCGCGACGTTCACCACAATGCCTTCGCGCACCGTGGCGGGCAAAATAATCTGCTGCGGAATGGTCAGTTGCGATCCCGCTTTCGGCAGAAAGGGATCGGCATCGGGGTTGGCTTCAAGCATATTACTCAACCCCTGACCGTATTTCGCCGCGAAAGCTTCGAGCGGCAGTGTGTTGTCATGGGGGACGGTGATAATTTGCGGGCTGCCCACCAGCCGGCTGCCCTCCGGGGGCAATGGGTAGCTCACCGCCAGCGCGTTCGGCGCAGAGAACAGCGCAATCAGGCTGCACAGCAATGTGAATCGGGGCATCATTTCCTTCCCTCAGGGCCAGCAGATATTTTTTATATCATAGCCCGCTTTATGCTTTTTCTCCTTTTTTACAGTGCGTTAACGCAATCAAAGTGCAAAATCATAATGGGAGCCGTCCGGTAGCTCAATATCAATACGCAGTTTGCTTCCTGTCGCCTCGATGTAGCGTTTCAGCGTGGAGAGTTTAATATCCCGGCCCTGCTTTTCCATTACTGCAACGGTAGGTTGCTTAAGCCCCAGCGCTTGTGCCATTTCAATTTGCGTTTTCTGTACCCGTTCACGCAATTCGGCGAGGTGAATATTGAGCAGCATCTCCTGTGCAAGCACCTGTGCTGCGGCTACGACCTCGGGCTTTTGTTCTGTAATCAGCTGTTCCAGCGTTTTGCTCATCGCCTTACTCCCTGTTGTTGATAGTTTACAGATGGTGACGGAACTCCCGATCTGCAGTGGGGATCATGACATCGTAAAAACGTTTTTCATGACCTGCTTTACTCCCGGCACAGAGCAGAATACCAACCCGCTGCGGGTCGAAAGCGAAGAATACCCGCAGCGGGTCGCCCCGGCTCTGTACACGCAGCTCTTTCATATTGCTGTAACGTGAACCTTTGACCGTATCGGCCCAGGGTCTGGGCAATGCGGGACCTTTCTCCCGCAGCACCATCAGTGCCGCCAGCACGCTGGCCCGATCACGCTCCCCCAACGTGCTAAACCAGTTATCAAACGTTTTTGTCATTGTTATCTGCCACACAAAGCACCTCGAAAATATAGCTCAAAAACTATATAGACTCAAATCTATATTCGCATTATGTACAGCATTGGAGACCGATTCATGCAGAGATCAATCGTCGCGGAAAGGTGACCGCAGCCTTTTTGCGCAGATAAAGCAACGTTGCAAACATTTGCGGGGAGGGATCGAAAGACAACAAAAAACCCCGCCGGAGCGGGGTTTACGTTTTACAACTTAGCGTCAGGCTTTGGCGCGGCTGGCGATGATGTCGTCCGCCACGTTGCGCGGCGCTTCCGCGTAGTGGTGGAACTCCATGCTGTAGGTTGCACGCCCTTGCGACATGGACCGCAGCGTGGTGGAGTAGCCAAACATTTCGGCCAGCGGCACATCGGCGCGGATAATCTGGCTACCGAAGCGCTCTTCCATCCCCTGCACCATACCGCGACGGGAAGATAGGTCGCCCATAATGTTACCGGCGTACTCTTCCGGCGTTTCCACCTCAACATGCATCACCGGTTCGAGGATCGCCGGGTCCGCTTTGCGCGCGCCCTCTTTGAAACCAAAGATCGCCGCCATACGGAAGGCCATTTCCGAGGAGTCAACATCGTGATACGAACCAAACGTCAGGGTCGCTTTCACATCCACTACCGGATAACCCGCCAGCACGCCGGTGCCCATGGCTTCGCGCAAGCCTTTTTCCACTGAAGGAATATACTCGCGCGGCACCACGCCGCCTTTGGTGGCGTCTTCAAACACAAAGCCGCTACCCGGCTCCAGCGGTTCGAGGGTCAACACGACATGGCCGTACTGCCCTTTACCGCCGGACTGGCGCACAAACTTACCTTCAATGTCTTTCACCGTTTTACGCAGGGTTTCACGGTAAGTGACCTGCGGACGACCGATGTTCGCTTCCACGCCGAACTCGCGTTTCATGCGATCGACAATGATTTCCAGATGCAGCTCACCCATTCCGGAAATGATCGTCTGCCCGGACTCCTCATCCGTGTGCAGGCGGAATGAAGGATCTTCAGACGCCAGTCGTTGCAGCGCGATCCCCATTTTTTCCTGATCCGCTTTGGTTTTCGGCTCAATCGCCAGCGAAATCACCGGCTCCGGAAACTCCATGCGCTCCAGGGTGATCACCGCATCCGGATCGCTCAACGTATCGCCAGTGGTGACATCTTTGAGCCCTACACAGGCGGCAATGTCCCCCGCGCGCAGTTCATCCACTTCGTGACGATCGTTCGCGTGCATCTGCACGATACGCCCGATGCGCTCTTTTTTGCCTTTGACCGGGTTGTAAACCGCGTCGCCTTTTTTCAGCACGCCGGAATAGACGCGAATAAAGGTCAACTGGCCAACATACGGGTCGGTCATCAGTTTGAACGCCAGCGCCGAGAATGGCTCTTCATCGCTGGGATGACGCTCAGCAGGCTGGCCTTTTTCATCCACGCCCTGAATGGCCGGAATATCCAGCGGCGATGGCATCAGTTCCACCACCGCATCGAGCATGCGCTGCACCCCTTTGTTTTTAAAGGCGCTGCCGCACAGCATCGGCTGGATCTCCCCGGCAACGGTGCGTGCACGCAGCCCGGCAATAATGTCTGCTTCGTCCAGCGAACCGGTTTCCAGGTATTTATCCATCAACGCTTCATTGGCTTCCGCTGCCGCTGAGACCATTTTTTCCCGCCACTCCTGCGCGGTCGCCAGTAATGCTTCCGGCACCGGGCCATAGCTAAACGTCATGCCCTGGGTGGCATCGTCCCAGATGATTTCGCGCATTTTGATCAAATCCACCACGCCGGTGAAATGCTCTTCTGCGCCAATCGGGATCACAATCGGCACCGGGTTGGCTTTCAGGCGATCGATCATCATCTGCACCACGCGGAAGAAATCCGCGCCGGGGCGGTCCATCTTGTTAACGAATGCCAGTCGCGGTACGCGGTATTTGTTGGCCTGACGCCACACGGTCTCCGACTGCGGCTGCACGCCGCCAACGGAGTCATACACCATCACCGCACCGTCGAGCACACGCATGGAGCGTTCCACTTCAATGGTGAAATCCACGTGCCCTGGGGTGTCGATAATATTGATGCGATGCGGCTCAAAGCCGCGATCCATACCCGGCCAGAAGCAGCTTACCGCCGCGGAGGTAATGGTTATCCCGCGCTCTTGCTCCTGCGCCATCCAGTCGGTTGTTGCCGCGCCATCGTGTACTTCACCCAGCTTGTGGCTCATCCCGGTGTAAAACAGAATGCGCTCAGTGGTGGTTGTTTTACCGGCATCGATATGCGCGGAGATACCGATGTTGCGATAACGTTCGAGAGGGATGGGTCGGGGCATGATGCGTCCTTAGTCTTTTCGACTGTCCGTTCGCGGCCGGAATTGGCCGCTATTCATTCACGGCACTTATCATAGTACAACTGTACGAGTATATTCGAACTATTTTTGCTATTCTAACAATTGGTTGAGCTGCAATTGACGACGTGGCTTAAACAATACAGTTTGCGTATAGTACCGGCCAGCCGCCGATACGGGCTGCTGCTAAAACCCGCAGCACAACCGCCGACACAGGAAGATTATGATCGCTAACCACCCCGAACGTGAGCAATTTCGCCTCGAAAATGTGCTCTTTGCCCTTGGCAACCCTCTGCGGCTGGCCATTATCAGGCGGCTTGCCGACGGTAGCGAACTCAGTTGCAATGCGCTGCGCCCGCAGGACGTGGCGAAGTCCACCATGACCCATCACTGGCGTGTACTGCGCGATAGCGGCGTGGTCTGGCAACGCCCGCAAGGTCGGGAAAATATGATTTCGCTGCGCCGGGAAGACCTGGATATCTGTTTTCCCGGCTTGCTGGATACGCTGTTGCAGGTGATGCAACGCGAAGGGTAAGCGTTATTTCGTCTCCGGCAGCACAATATTGCTGCCTGCCAGCGTGCCCATGTTGTTGTAAATGGCGCAGGCGGCGTCCACCAGTTGCATCGCCAGCGCCGCGCCACTGCCCTCACCTAAACGCATTCCCATATTGAGATACGGTTCCAGTCCTAAGTGCTCAAGCGCAATGCGCGCCCCTTTCTCAGCAGAAAGATGCGACGGGATAAGATAAGGCTTGATCTGCGGCGCAATGCGGCAGGCTGCCAGCGCCGAAGCATAGGAGAGAAAACCGTCCAGCACCACCGGCAACCCGCAGGACGCCGCGCCAAGGATCACCCCACTCATGCCCAGCAGATCGTAACCGCCGACTTTAGCCAGCACCGCAAGACCATCGGCAGGATCCGGTTGGTTAACGGCGATCGCCTTACGTACAACCGCCGCTTTATGACCGAGCTGTGATTCCGGCAGATTTGCGCCGATCCCCACCACCGCTTCCGGCGCTTCGCCGGTCAGCACGCTA